>NZ_JAAKGC010000010.1 GCF_017591665.1 Aetokthonos hydrillicola CCALA 1050
CTGTTCCCTCGCGCACTGCCGATGCCCCCTCGCCCCATCCCCCGTGCTCTAGGCCCCACGCCCCATTAACTAAAGATCCAGAACGCTTAGAAAATCGTCTCCTAGAAATTCCAGCGGAACCAGGAGTATATTTTATGCGGGATGGGAGCGACCGCATTATTTATATCGGTAAATCGCGGAAGTTGCGATCGCGTGTTCGTTCTTATTTCCGAAACTCACAAAAATTGAGCGATCGCATCGCTACAATGGTAAAACAGGTGACAGAAATTGAATTCATCGTCACTGATACGGAAGCAGAAGCATTGGCGTTAGAAGCCAATCTGATCAAGCAGCAGCAACCATATTTTAATGTGCTGCTCAAGGATGACAAAAAATATCCATACGTTTGTATCACATGGTCTGAAGATTATCCTCGTATTTTTATCACTCGTAAACGCCAAATCGGTAAAGAGAAAGATAAATTTTATGGTCCGTATACCGATTCTCACTTACTGCGAGAGATCTTGCGTTTGTGTAAGCGGATTTTTCCTCTACGACAACGACCTCAACCTCTGTTTAAGGATCGTCCTTGCTTAAACTATGATCTAGGGCGCTGTCCTGGTGTGTGTCAACAGATGATTTCACCAGAAGAATACCGTAAAACTGTACAAAAAGTGGCGATGGTTTTTCAAGGTCGCCAAACAGAACTGGTTGAGATTCTAACAGAACAAATGGAGAAAGCAGCCGAGGCGTTAAATTTTGAATCGGCGGCACGGATTCGCGATCAAATTGCGGGGTTAAAGTCGCTGAATGCGGATCAAAAAGTATCCTTACCAGATGATACCGTTTCACGGGATGCGATCGCTCTTGCATCTGATGATCAACACGCTTGTATCCAACTGTTTCAGATTCGATCTGGTCAATTAGTTGGAAGATTAGCATTTGTCGCAGAAGTTTCGCTCTCCCACTCACCTGAAACTCAGCTAGAACCAGGAGCTATTTTACAACGCGTTTTGGAGGAACATTACCAAACTGCTGACTCAGTCGAAATTCCTACAGAAATTTTAGTACAGCACGAATTGCCAGATGGGGATTTATTGGCAGATGTTTTGAGTGAACGTAAAGGGAGAAAGGTGACGATTTTGGCTCCTTTGCGGCAAACTAAGGCAGAATTGATTGAGATGGTAGAGCGAAATGCTGAGTACGAATTGCAAAGAATGCAAAAGTTAGGCGATCGCAACCAGCAGGCGATGCAGGATTTAGCCGCCATTCTTGACTTACCGGATTTACCCCACCGTATAGAAGGTTACGATATTTCCCATATTCAAGGTTCAAATGCTGTTGCTTCTCAAGTTGTGTTTATTGACGGGTTACCAGCAAAACAGCACTATCGCCATTACAAGATTAAAAATCCTACAGTGACAGCAGGACACTCTGATGATTTTGCTAGTTTGGCTGAAGTGATCCAGCGTCGCTTTCGGAAATATGTTGAAGATCCGCAGTTGTCGCGAGCAGGTAATCCTGATTGGCCAGATTTGGTTATGATCGATGGTGGTAAAGGTCAGCTATCATCTGTAGTTGCCGTTTTGCAGGAAATGAACTTGCTAGAAGATTTGCGAGTTGTCAGTTTAGCAAAGAGACAAGAAGAGATTTTTTTACCAGGGGAGTCTCAACCTTTAGAAACTGACGCAGAACAACCGGGGGTTCAACTGTTGCGACGGTTGAGAGATGAAGCTCATCGGTTTGCGGTGAGTTTTCATAGACAGCAGAGGAGTGATAAGTTAAGGCGATCTCGTTTAGACGAAATTCCTGGCTTGGGACATCATCGGCAAAAGCTGCTGTTGGGACATTTTCGCTCAGTTGATTATATTCGGCAAGCTACAGTCGCACAATTGACGGAGGTTTCAGGAATTGGTCCCCACTTGGCTCAAGAAATTTACGATTATTTTCACCCGAATTAAATGTTTTTTCTGAAATTTCTCACGAAACAGGTTGATATTTGCTATTTATTTGTGTAATAATTGGACCATAAATTCAATATGTCAATGAAATTGACGGCTTGAATAAGCAAAGAGTACCTGAGCCCACATAAGCAGGCTCAAGTAGCCTTGACCCGAAATAAACAACAACTTCCTTGTTGAACGATTTGAAAGTCTGAGCGTGATACAGCTTTTGATCACAGTGCTAATCCTAACAAACCGAGTATCAGGTTTTCCAAACTACTAACTATGTAGTTTGCCTATCTAATACAGAGGTTGATTGTATAGCAAAATAGCGTTGAATTTACATCAGCGCTCTATTACCTTATCATCCTTGGTAACTTTTCATCTAAACTTTCCTACGTGCAAACAAGGGAATCGTTCGGTTAGTTTCACGCAAACAGACAAGCAATATAGATTATGTTCGCTTGTTTAGGGCTGCTGCTTCTTCTGGGGCTTGGGCAACTAGTCTGTGCCTACCATAGACAAAGTAGTACAAAACAGCTAAGACAATAGCGATCACAGTCCCCCAAATCCCAGGTTGATAGTCTCGCGTATAGAAACAAGCGATTAGGGCAAGAACTGCTAAAGCGGTAGCAACAAATGCACCTTGAATTCCAAATGGGCTCTGGTAAGGTCTTGGTAGATCTGGACTAGTAAGCTTAAGCTTAATGTAGCTAAGCATAACCAGAATGTAGGATATGACTGCTGCAAAAACGGTCATGTTCAAAATTACCGCATCGACTGCAACTACTTTGCCCTGTTCAACTATTACAACGCAAATAAGTCCCAGTATTGTACAAAGAATTAATGCCCTGTAAGGGATATTGTTTTTGCTGGTCACAGAAATCCATCGTGGCAAGTATCCGGCACGGGAAATAGAAAATAGGATGCGACCATAACCGTAGACAATTGAACACAAACTAGCACCCAAACCAAGAGTTAAGGAGAGTGTTGTCAGGAAATCACTTGTGGAACCCTTACCAAAATAAGCCTGTAATCCTTCTGCTAGAGGAATATTTGATTTACCAATTGCAGCAGCTCCACCGCCTACACCCGTATTCAGCACTAAAGTAAAAATTGAGACAAGAATTAGGGTAAGAATACCCGATATAAGTCCTTTAGGCATATTCCTTGGCACATCCTCAGTTTCTTCGCTTGCCATGGGGAGTAACTCGATTGCCTGGTAGAACCAGATAGCATAAGGCATTGCAGCAAAAACACCCTTCCAACCTTTAGGTAACCACTTAGCTGATTGTCCTGGATCCGGAGGAATGTTAAAGAGCAATTCTAGTTTAAACACTCCTGATTGTGACATGCTGAAATAGAATATGCCTAATATCATGATCGCTACTAAAGTCATGAAAAGACTTACTTGTAACGAAAATTCTAGACTTAGGATACAAACCCCTGTAAAAAGAGCATATATAATTACCCACACAACGTAGCTGGGAACAGAGGGAATTACAGGCTTAAGGTAGTTACTCATAGCAAAGACGAGTGCAGAAGTTCCTAGCACATACTCAACGGTGACAATCACACCACAAAGAAAGCCCCAAAAAGGTCCAAAAGCATTACGAGTGAACGAGTAAAACCCACCAGCATGCGGTAAAGCGGAGGACAGTTCAGCCAAAGTATAGACCATGCATATATACATGATCGCCATCAGAAAGGTAGCAATAGTTAAACCCCAAAAACCGCCAACGATTAAACCGTAGTTCCATCCGTAGAAGTTTCCAGAGATAACAGCTCCAACACCTAGACTCCACAAAAGAAAGGCACCAGTACTTCCTTGGAGTTGCCGTCGCTTCAAATAATTTATGGAGACGTTCTCGTAAGAAGCAAAGTTATTACTCTTTTTTAGGAACATGTGAGATTCTCAGCGCTACTAAACTAATGTCATTCATTATGACGTTAGGGTGTAGGAAATATCACAAAAATGTTTGTGTTTCTTTAGTAGTTTAACTGTAAAGAAATGATTTACCTAGATTGTTATCACTTCAATCTCATTCAACTGGCTGATCAGTACATTTGCACCTTCTAGATTTTCTAACTCTCCTAGCCAACTAATGCCAATACATCCTGCTGCGTTGGCATTACGAGCCATCTGCATATCACCAACAGAATCTCCTACCATAAGTGTAGATAATGGTTCAACTCCTAAAGATTGACAAGCTTGCCAAAATAACACTGGATCTGGTTTACTCGGACCATCATCAACGCCTATTTGTACCTGTATGTAATCATTCAACTGATGATGTCGTACAAAAGCATGTACCTCCTCAAACGTAGCTGCTGAGAGAATTCCTAGTTTTAGTCCTGCTTCCGAGAGGTTCTTCAGTACTTCTCGACTACCGACAAACATTGGTGAAGGAGTTTTACTGACGAATCTTTCAGCTTCCTTGAAAGCTCGGCGCGCCATTATTAATGAATCAAACCACCTTAGTCCAGTTTCAGCAATATATGCTGCTGCTGCAATTTCTGTTTCTCGGCTACTGCCAACTGCTAGTAACCCAGCAGGATCTAAATTCTCTTCATGAATGCCAAAAGCCAATAACAGTGGTTTGCCAACTCCAGAAACTTGCTCGTCTATAATCTGCGCTACTTTTTGTCCTTGTTTACGCAAATACTCTTTTGAATCTTCCAATGTCCCATCTTTATCAAACAAAATTGCTTGGATGTTTGAAAATATCAAGTTTCTACATTTTATAGTTGCCAAGAAATAACATCTCCACTAATTAAGAAGTAGGTAAAAGATTGAAAGAAAATAACTGGCAAGGAGTAATGAGTTAAGTCATTTTCGGATGTTATCGGTAACTCAAGCTTTCAACTTGAAAAGATACATTGTACCTGTAGTGTAAAGTCTATATAGTCTACAATTATTCAATGTCTTGCAGCGCTCTTATTAGCAGCGCGTTTTCCTCTTCAGGTGCTTTAGCAACTAGTTTCTTCCGAGAGTAAAACAAAAAATACAAAGTCATAACACCAAGAAAAATTGCCACTCCCAAAACTCCTGGTCTATATCCTGGATTCGAGAAGCAAGAAAAGAGAGCTAGAAAGGATAGCACTATCCCTAATGCTGCACCCCAAATTCCTAAAGGACTTTGATAAGGACGGCGTAGATTTGGGCAAGTCAACTTGAGTTTGATATAGCTGCTCATTACTATGATGTAGGAAATCACTGCACCAAACACAGTCATGTTGAGTAACATTGCTCCAATTGTTTTGCCTGCAAATTGAATAGTTGCAGTGGAGGCAAGTCCTACAACAGCACCTAAAATTAAGGCGATCGCTGGGGTATGAGTCTTGCTAGTTATAGAAATCCAGCGTGGAATATATCCAGAGCGCGACAAGGAAAAAAGTATCCTCCCATAAGAATAAATGGTGCTATGGAAGCTAGCAATTAAACCAAATAGTGTGAGTATGGTCAGTATTGTAGTAACCTTGCTATCACCAAAAATTGCTTTGAATCCATCTGCTAAGGGTGCCGCTGATCCACTAATCGCAGCAGCACCACCTCCAACTCCAGTGTTTAGAACTAAAACAAACAGTGAGAGTGTTACAAGAGTGACCATGCTCCAAATCAGCGCTTTGGGAATATCTCGGGCAGTATCATGCGCTTCTTCAGCGGCTAGTGGCAAATGTTCGATCGCCAAATAAAACCACATAGCATAAGGTAAAGCTTGAAAAACACCTACCCATCCTTTAGGGAGCCAGATCGAACTTCCTTGTTGTGGGGGAATATTGAACAACAATTCATGCTGAAATTTACCTGAAAAAACTACAGCAATGAAGAAAATAGTCAACACTGCTACAGCTATTGCAGTAATGACTAACCCTGCTTTTAGCATGACTCCTACACCGCGAATGTTAATGTAAACAAAAACGGTATAAAATAGGAACCACCAAATTGGAACAGGTATGCTGGGAAATATCGTATTGAGGTAGCTACCGATAAAGAACACGACAACAGCAGGTCCCAATACGTATTCAACAACGATACTTATACCGCAGACAAAGCCTCCAAGCTTACCAAAAGCTGTGCGGGTAAATGAGTAGAACCCTCCAGCATGAGGTAGTGCTGCTGATAGTTCGGCAATACTGTAGACCATACAGATATACATGACTGCCATTAGCAATGTGGCGATCGCTAACCCGCCAAAACCACCTGCTCCTAACCCAAAATTCCAACCCGAGAAATCACCAGAAATAACAGAGCCAACGCCTAAAGCCCAAAGTAGAATCCAGTTGGCACTACGCCGTAGTTGTCGCTGTTCGAGGTATCCATTGTCTATATTATCAGAACGTTGAATACCTTTAGATTTGGAATATTTAGACATACTAAAATATTAAATTTGTACCGAGTATTCTTTACTCTGCTTTTGCGACGATTGAGAATAGGAATAAAAAGGAACAAAGCCTGCTTCTCGAAGTTCTGCTAGGCTATCCTTGACAGCCCGACTTATGTGACTGATATCTTCATCTGTATGGGCTGTTGATAAGTAACTACACGTTCCTGCAAGATGAACCCCCTTGCTAAGTAAAGAATAACGGAACAATTCTTTACCTAGATCACTAGCAGGATCTTCTATAGTATTAGAGTTACTAGAATGAGCAAAAACAAATCCTGAACCAAAATGCTCCAGCTTAATTGGAAATTCATGTTCTTGCAAGTAACTGTTTAAATCCTCAACAAATTGCGTTGTACGTTGGTTTAGTTGTTCTTGAAGGGTTGGACCCTCGACTTTAAGATGTTTGAGGACTGCTTGCGCTGCAGCCATCGCTAACGAATGTTTACAGAAAGTTCCAGCAACAAAAGTTGTTTTTGCACTTGGATAAGAATCATCCTCATAATCCCACATACCCCCATCTACTGCATCCATATATACAGCTTTGCCAGCAATTACTCCTATCGGCATCCCACCGCCGATAACTTTTCCATATGTCGCTATATCAGCCTTAATGCCAAAATATGCCTGTGCACCACCAAGATGAATGCGAAACCCAGTAGCCATTTCATCGATGATTAATGCTATTCCTAATTCCTGTGTTAATTGCCGTAATTGTTGGAGAAAGGCTTTCGGTTGAAAAGCAGGTTTGTAATTTTGCACAGGTACAACTAAAACAGCTGCTAATTCTTGCTCATGAGCTTTTATCACTTCTAGTGATTGAAAATTTCCATAATCTAAAACCAAAACATCTTTAACACTATTTGGTGTTATTCCAGGAGCGATGGGTACTGTAGATAAATTACCGTTTATAAACTCTGCTTTTACTAGTCCTGCATCGAAATGTCCATGATAAGAATTGGAAAAGATAACTATTTTATCGCGACCCCTGACTGTTCTTGCTAAACGAATCGCTGTCATCACGGCTTCCGTGCCTGTATTACTGAATGTTACGCGCTCCATTCCTGTGAGTTCACAAATTAACTCGGCGACCTCACCAACACATTCGGGTTGGAGTCCAACTTGTATTCCTTTTTCAAGTTGCTTTTCAACCGCTTCTTGGATAAAAGGCGGATTATAGCCAAATAGATGGCTACCCATTCCCATCCTAATATCTACATATTCATTGTCATCAACATCCCATACTCTAGAACCTTGAGAACGGTTTATAACGATGGGGTAGTACATCTCCTTTAAAGCTAAAGAAAATTTTCTTCTTACCGAATTTTCGGTATCAGCTAGTGCAAAATGATGGTTTTTTTTGAGCAACTTTGACCTTTTTGTTCTTTGATTGTACTGTTCGATAAATGTTGCCAAATACTTGATAATAACTGGATTAGACATGGTTAGATAGATTAATAAGTCTCAAAAATTTACAGAAAGCTTGAGTGTGTAGATCTTGAATTTGGAAAAACTATTGCTCGGATAGAATTGAAGATTGCACAAAGGAAGACACGCTAGAAATGAGCGTGCATGGATGAACTTATTTTTTATATTCTCAAATCAAGGGTTCTATAGCCGTCTTCTTTGATTCTTAAGATCAATTTTTTAACAGGGAACAATAAAGAGAACAAGTGTAATTCTAGTTACTCAAAAATCAAACAATAACCCTATATTATGAGAAATATTAGTCTCAAAAATATTTGCTGAAGCAGAACGTTACACGTTACTTCGGTCAAGTTTCTAGCCCTCGCTAGTACATCCAAATACGTGTAAAAGTGATTGATGCACAATCTTTCCTCCTTAAAACAAGCTATTTATTAAGCTCGTTTTTGTTTTGGTCTTTGAAATTTCACTTAGTTTACTGACGAAATAGCAATCTGTGTAGAAGTTGTGAAGTCAATACCCAAGAATGGGAATATACAGACAGAGTTAGTTTTCTTACCAATGATTTAGAACTGCTAATTTAAGCAAAGAAGAATTAGGTAGACCTGATTTTGTATATTTACTTTGTAGAGCGAACAAGACACTGGCATAATAAAATAAAAGCGAGCGAGATGTTCGGACTACATATTACTATTTAGGGTATGTTCCCAAAGACAATTCTGGTTCTCCTAAATTAATTAACATATAAATAATCATTGGTTAACACTACTTCTAGTAAAAAAGCTAGCGTACCCCGATAAACTAAGTAGATTCTGCTAATTCAGCTACTTTTTCTTTTTATAAAAAAATATATACTTTGTAAACCGTATTCATTATGCTTAAAATGCTACTAACTATTTGTATGCCAAATTTAGTACATAATGCGTAATAACATGTTTTTTTTGTGATAAAAAATACTAAAAATTTTTAGTCTCTTAAAAGACAATAAGTTCAAAATAATCACAAAATTTGTTCCTGAAAAAATTAGAAATCTTTAGTTTCAGACTTATACAGCAATGTTAAATATCTTCTTAAGAACTCCTTAATTGGTCATATTATACCATAATTTTAGTATTCATTATCACATCTTAGATAAAATATTAGTTTTCGTATCTAAAAAATAAAGTTAAAAAAGCTACATTTTTGATGAGTATTTGCAGTGTAATAAGCGTATCGTTTTTAACGAATTCTAAAAAAATAATGAATCAAATTATGAAATATAAATACTACATAAAATTTGCTACTCACATTGCGAGCCAAGAAGAATATTTAAACAGTATCTGTTCAGGAAGTGTTTCTTAGGAAGCATTTTTCATTTACACATGGGTTGATACACCTTGGTGAGTAGAAAACTTAACAGGGTAGCATTAGAGCTAGCTGACGTACTTTTTAATGAATGATGATAAAAAATATCAGCTAGAAAGTAAACGTGGTTCTTAAAACACCAATCAATGCATCTGCATCTTTATTCTGATCTGGAGCGTTCAAATAAATAACACCTGGCGTTATCGAGATATTATTGTTGAGTTGATACTTGTAGAAAGCTTCTACGTGTAGTGGGACTTTATTGGTTGCTCTCGAACCAAATAGAGCTTTTGCATTGCCTAAATATGGCTCAACCCCAACAATTAGACCGCCCACATTCCCTTTATTAAATAAGTCTGGGAAGGCAAATGTCACAGCATAGTTCCAGATTTCCCCATTAGGGCTAGATCTTGATTTAATGTTGGTATTACTATAATGACCCCAAGCACCAACAAAAAATTTGGGATTCAATTGGTAAGATGCTTCAGCTCCATACGAGTTTGCTGAGACTCCTGTATTAACACCACCAGGAAAATTAGCTAGGCTTGTTCCCACGACACCCGAAATTGTCGAAGCACCTTGCAGAGAACTGAATCCAAGACTAAAAATAGGAGTGCCTGGAGTATGATAACTGTTCATGTAAGTTAAGGCAAAAGACAGTTTTTTGTTTGGGCTAACCCTGAGTTGTCCTAATGCCGAATAACTCCCATTAAATAAGCCATTTCCCTTGGATGGGTTAGCTGGAGAGTCTCCTCCTCCAGCTAAGTACCCAGCACTAAGTTGAAAAGCGTTGTTAAACTTATAACTAACTCCTAAACCTGTTCCTCCACCAATGTTATAGATAGAGTTATTCTTTCCATACAGAGTTAAAGCACCACTACCACCATCTGAGTTATCAATATAAGGATTGGTAGGAGGTAAGTAGTCGGTATGAGCGCCCAACAAAGGAGCAAGATAAAACTGAGCTTTTTCTCCAATTGTGAAGTAGTAAGCTAACCAGTCAATACCTGCACTATCATTAGCATAGCCTTCTTGGGTCGTCAGAATACCTGTAGCAGTGGGTACACCACCAGGAGCGGCGGGGTTTCCCGGAAAGGAGAAGTTAGGAGTATTCCCAGCACCAATACGGGTATGCAATGTATCTTTCCCTGTAAAGCTGGTTTGTAAGTCTAACCTTACCCGGTTTTGGAAGACAGCTTGATTATTAGTCCCAGATTGATTAGACGCAGCAGCAACTGTAAACACAGCTTCTCCCACTAGCTTAGTAGTTGCAGAAAATTGACGCGCCTCTAGCTCAGCTGTTTTAGCTTCAAGATTATCGATCCTACCCCGCAGAATAGACAGTTCACTTGCAAAGTCTTGTTGTAATTTTTGTATGGTAGCTAAATCTTCCCGACGCAATAAATCAGTTGTTGCAGACTTTGTCAAGTCGTTGATGCTTTTCAAGCACGTATTCAACCCAGCAGCAAATTCATAGCGACTAACTGCTCGTTTACCGCGAAACGTGTTATCTGGATATCCTGCAATACAACCATACCGCTCAACCAAAGATTGCAGCGCCTGGAATGCCCAATCAGTAGGCTGAACGTCTGAAAGAGCAGATACAGAAGTTAATTGGCTTATAGGGATTGTACTTAGCTGCTCTGCTGAAAAATCGCTAGGTTGCTCAGAAGTTTCCACAGAGTTTAAAGAATCTTCTGGTATTTGAGCGAGAATTTTTGTTTGTGGAACCTCTGTTAATACAGCCTCGGTTTGCCCAGGAGCTAATTGAAATTTGCTGTTCTGGAATAGTCTAATCCCTGTAGTGGGTGGAGCTTTAACTCCAAACACTGTTGTATTACAAAGGAATGAAATTATTCCAAACATCACGGAAGAAGATAGCAGATAGCGCGAAACAGATAAATTGATTTTTTCTCCTCTATGTTTTCGGAAATTAAGTTTGTACTTGCTGCATAATTGCCTGCTTTTTAACTTCATGAGTTTCTTCATCAACACTATTATCCTTTGATTTTTGAATCAGAACTTTATGAACTGTATAAGTATTAATTTGGATTATTATGTTATACCGCCTTAAGCAAATTGGTACAACTAGATCATGATTACTTCTTACTTGTGCCTAAGCGTACTTAAGCCTAACTACAAACTTTTAAAACATTTTTACAAAACTTTACATATTTTGTATTATGATCACAAAGTTCCTTATCTTACGTAAACGAAAACTTAGAATGATTTGTTACAAACTTCGCCGTAATAGAAATGCCAAAATTAGGGTAACCCAACATTTATAGGGGTTTGTTGGGTTTCGCTATCGCTCTACAAACCTACAATTCTATTTATCTTGTAAATATCAAACAGGAACCCTATATATCGTTAAAAATTTTCATTCAATCGGATATACAGTCCTACTTACGAGATTATCAGCGAGCATTTGTTTAAAAAGAATATATGCCTGGAAGCGTCTTACTTGCGTTAGATAATGTGGTCTTTCCAGAACAGACAACAACTTAAATATTTGAGTGTTTACCGCTATCGTTCGCTAACTTGCTGGGTTGTTATATGTAAATTTTTGGGGATATGTTAAATATTCTTGTGTTTTTGGGATCAAAGGAAATACGGGAATTTAGACGCTAAAATATTAGGGATCAGTGAATTTATAAAGAAAAACCTCTATCTATAAAGAATATGCACTAAAAAAATAACTTATGTATCTAAAGTGAGAGAACAAGCAAATTCAAGGCTAACATAATAAAATAAAGACAAGTATAGGCTCGGCACTCCCTTTAATTTATACAATATGACCCCATTACTTGTCCAAATCTATAAACCTTTTTTTAGGTTTACAAGTTTAATTTACCTTTTTTAAAAACAGTTATGATGACATTAAGAAATTGTGAAATCCAAAAATTACAAAAAATTCGCTGCCCGAACTGCGGTAGCGAAGGAGAAAGGCATTATCTTACTGAAGATGAGTTAACCCGAACGCAATGCCCTAGCTGTGACTATTTCATGGTGAATTGCACTCGTACCGGCAAAGTTATAGAGGCTTATGCTCCTGGTATTTATGTTGGAGGTAGGGGATAGGACTTAAAACAAGGGAGATAAGCAAGATTAATGCTTCTTGTCCTCCTTGTCTCTCTCAGTCTCTGATCCCGCGTCTAAGTTGTCCACAAGCAGCATCAGCTTCTAAACCACGAGAGTAGCGAACGCTCACAGCAATTCGTTGTTGCTTAAGAATTTTCATGAACGAATTAATGCGATCGCCACTCGGTCGTTTGTAGTCTGCTTCTTGGATGGGATTGTAAGGAATTAAATTGACATGACTCTGAAATCCCCGCAAGTGTTGCGCCAATTCTAAAGCGTGTTCTGGTAAATCGTTGACACCAGCAAGGAGAATGTATTCAAA
Source organism: Aetokthonos hydrillicola CCALA 1050 (assembly GCF_017591665.1). Lineage (GTDB taxonomy): Bacteria > Cyanobacteriota > Cyanobacteriia > Cyanobacteriales > Nostocaceae > Aetokthonos > Aetokthonos hydrillicola. The sequence continues at coordinate 12,480 of NZ_JAAKGC010000010.1, forward strand.
ACTGACACGACGTCCTGTCATTTCAACATACTCTCGACATTCCGTCAAAAGATCTTTGATAGGATAAGAACGAGCACTAGGGATAAGCTGTTCTCTTAGAGCTTGATTCGGTGCGTGAAGACTCACAGCGAGAGTAACTTGCAATCTGTTTTCAGCAAACTCTCGGATGCGATCGCGAATACCAACAGTAGAGACAGTTAGCGATCGCTGTCCTATCCCCACGTCTTGATTGAGAGATCTAATAGATCCTAGAACGTTATCTATATTCAATAACGGTTCGCCCATACCCATAAACACAACATGGCTGACTCGTTGTTGAAAATCTTCCTCAACCGTCAAAACTTGATCAACAATTTCGTGACGAGCCAAATTACGCTTGTAACCACCCTTACCAGTAGCGCAAAAATCACAAGCCATTGGACAGCCGACTTGAGTAGAGACGCAAACCGTCAGACGGGGTTTTGAATTTCCCCCTCCCTCAAAAGTAGGAATACCAACGGTTTCAATAATTTGGTTATCAGCTAGCTGTAAAAGATATTTAACAGTACCATCACGAGCAACAGAGCGGTAATGTAAAGTTGAGCGCCCGATAGGAATTTCTTCAACTTCAGCGCGCCATTGTTTGGGAAATACAGAAATATCAGCGAGCGATCGCACTTTCTTTTGATAGATCCACTCGTGTAGTTGCTTCCCTCTATAAGCTGGTTGTCCTTGCTGCTGTACCCAAGTCGTTAACTCGGTAACAGAAGCACCCAGTAAAGGAGGAGTTACTAATTCTGTCGATGCTTTTTCTAATTTTTTTTGAATAAGAGAGTCAACCTGAGACATAGAAGGAATACGAGAGGATGCTATGACCTCTATGCTAACGCTTACTACCCAAAGATTGCAGAAGTTCGCTTTTTGGTAAAATTAGCGGTAGTTTTCTTTTTCTTGAAACTTCTATTGTTTCAAGCTTGCTGTAGTTCTTCGTTACTAACCCAATTGTTGAAGAAGCAAGCTGTTCTTGAGCAGGGCTGGAATAATGTTAACGCGAATAGAAATTGATGGCTTCAAGACGTTTGAAAAATTTGGTCTAGATATTGGTTCGTTGCAAGTGATTCTTGGAGCTAATGCTTCTGGTAAATCCAACCTATTTGACGCGATTCGGTTTCTTTCCCGTATAGCTCAAACTGACTTGCGAACGGCAACTGAAGAGTTGCGTGGTGAACCTGTTGAGCTATTTCGCTTTCAAGCTGATGGTAAACCCAGCACTCGTATGAATTTTGCCGTTGAGTTAATGCTCGCTCCGCAAGTCACTGATTTTTGGGGTGACACAGTAAAAATTTCTCATTCTCGCGCACGTTATGAGGTAGAAATAGAGCTGCGCCAAATTTCCCCAGGACTAGAACAGCTCGTCGTAGTCAGAGAAGTAGCATACCCTATCCTAATTGAAAATGATCTGTGGTCAGCAGAACAAGAAATCTCACCTGAATTCCGCCAAGCATTTCTTAAATATCGACATTCCTCGCCTTGGCTAACGACAGTCGAAACAGACGATAAGCGTCGTTTCCAAATCTTAGTAAATGGTCAAGTAAGTCGTACCCACTCAGCTACGAATGCTGAAGCAACAGTCCTTTCCAGCATCACCAGTGCCGAGTTTCCTCATCTTTACGCCATTCATGAGGAAATGCGATCCTATCGCTTTCTCCAGCTTGACCCAATCCAACTGAGACGCCCTAGTCCTACGACTGCTGCTTTGGTATTAGAACCAGATGGGTCAAATTTTGCAACAGTCTTAGCTAGAATTCAAGCACAGACAGCGACAGAAAGTCAACCAAAAGGAGTAATAGCAGATATTGCAGCAGATTTGACTGCTTTAATTCCTGGGGTAGTAGATTTGAACATCTCTCTAGACACTAAAAATAAAGAGTACCAAATTGAAATTAGTATGAGAGATGGTGTTACCTTTAGCTCTCGTGTTATCTCCGACGGTACTCTACGAGTTCTCGCGCTTCTAACTGTGTTGCATGATCCACAACATCACGGTTTAATCTGTTTTGAAGAACCAGAAAACGGGATTCATCCAGAAAGGTTGAAAACGCTGATACAACGGCTGCGACAAGGGGTAACAGATCTTGCTAGTGAAGAAGTAGAGGAAACCGAACCATTATCTCAGATGTTGCTTAATAGTCACTCACCAGTAGTTCTTTCAAGTCTAGAAGAAGGAGAAGCAATGTTTGCTGACATTGTTAGCGTTGTTAACCCCGAAGCTGGTACCGTAACGAGGAAAACTCGTATCCGATCTGTAGGCATTCCACACCAGCGACTTATGGTAAATTCAATAGCTGGTGAATCTGTAAGCCGCTTAGAGGTGGAACGTTATCTCCATAGTGTTGACAGCGAGAGATAGAGTGATGCGCTATTTGGGATTAGCTTTGTTCGCTGAAGGTTCAACCGACTATCAATTTTTTCCTCCTGTTTTACGTCGTGTAACAGAAGAATTGTGTTTGCGCAACGCTCGCTTTAGTGTAGAGATATCTGAGGTTTTAAGGCTTTATACACCTAAAGATTACCGCGATAGTGACCTTACCACTCAAATTTTATCAGCTTCTCGTGAAGCTCTAGGTGCTTTCAATATACTATTTATTCATACTGATGGAGCAGGCGATTCGTTAGCAGCTTACGAGGAGAGGGTTAAACCTGCACGCGATCGCATTCTGACAGACTTAGGTAAACAGCAGGAGCGAATAGTGGGTGTTGTCCCGGTTCGTGAGATGGAAGCTTGGACGTTAGTGGATGGAGAAGCTTTGCGTGGTGCATTCGGCACAGTTCTCAATGATGAAGCGTTGGGTATACCAAAAAGAACACGTGACGTCGAAGGCATTTTTGATCCAAAGCAAGTTCTTGAGCAGGCTTATGGTAAGGTTGTTGGCAGTAGGCGGCGTTCTAAACGCAAGGTAGCAGATTTTTTTGACGCTATCGGAGAACGGGTGCGGCTAGAACGTTTACGAGAAGTACCAGCTTATCAGGACTTTGAAAAGGAACTTCAGACCGCTCTTATCGAACTTGGGTATTTCAGTTAATGGAACATTCATCCCACGTTCCAACCCAAAGGGGGAGCGTGAGATGAACACTCTTGCTAACTGGTAATTCGCCGCATTGCTTCTTCTACATTCTCACGACTATTAAATGCAGAAATGCGGAAGTATCCTTCACCCGATGCCCCAAATCCAGAACCAGGTGTACCGACAACATTCACTTTTTGCAGCAGTTGATCAAAGAAATCCCAGCTAGATAAACCCTCGGGGGTTTTTACCCACACATAGGGTGCATTCACACCACCAAACACCTGTAAACCAGCAGATTCTAGCTTCTCACGAATAATTTTGGCATTTTCCATGTAAAAACTGACTAATGCCTTGGTTTGTGCTTGACCCTCTGGTGAATAAACCGCCTCAGCTCCTCTTTGAACAATATAAGATACACCGTTAAACTTTGTAGACTGGCGGCGGTTCCAAAGCTTCCACAACTCCACGTCTGAATTATCAGATGCTTTAGCTGTTAGTGTTTTGGGTACTACTGTGAGCGCACAGCGGGTTCCTGTAAAGCCTGCATTCTTAGAGAATGAGCGAAACTCGATCGCGCAATCTCGTGCTCCTTCAATTTCGTAAATCGAATGAGGAATTTCTGGATCAGAAATAAACGCTTCGTAAGCTGCATCAAAGAAGATGATCGAGCCATGTGCTTTAGCGTAATTCACCCAAGCTTTTAGGTGTTCCTTTGTTGCAACTGCACCTGTAGGGTTATTTGGGAAACACAGATAAATCAGATCGACTTTCTGCGAGGGAATCTCTGCCGTGAAGTTATTAGCAGCTGTGATTGGTAAATACACTAAGCCACCAAATTCACCAGCCTCGTTTGCTGGACCTGTATGTCCTGCCATAACGTTAGTGTCCACGTACACAGGATATACTGGATCTGTCACTGCAATAGTGTTATCCGAGCCAAAAATATCCAGAATGTTCCCTGTGTCACACTTTGAGCCATCAGAAATAAAGATTTCGCTCTCCTCAATTTCACAGCCACGAGCTTGGAAATCATGAGCAGCAATCTTTTCCCGTAGCCACTCATACCCTTGCTCAGGACCATATCCTTTAAATGTAGCGCGATCGCCCATTTCTTCTACAGCTTTGATCATTGCTGTCCTGCAAGCTTCTGGCAATGGCTCAGTTACATCCCCAATCCCTAGCCGAATAAGTTTAGCATCAGGATTTGCGTGTGCGAATGCATTCACCCGTCGGGCAATTTCTGGAAACAGATACCCTGCTTTAAGCTTTAGATAATTGTCGTTAATGGTTGTCACGATTAATTGCGAATAACTCCGTTAGAAAGTTTACCGCATACTATGTTCAATTCATAAAAAGGAGTCAGGAGACAGAATTCAGGAGTCAGAATACACCACCCATAAAGAGATGGTGTTTTAGGAAAAATTTTAACCCCTATCTCGGTAAGGAGTAGACGAGGTTTTAACCAGTATTTATCATTATGACTCCTGCCTCCTGAGTCCTGAATTCTTCTTTATAAAAATGTTATGAAATAATGATTTTTTGTTTAAGAATCAGCATTTTTTACTACAATTGTTATCTCAACGTACTTCTAAAATTGGACTTAACTTAGTCAAGTTATAAATTATTGAGGAAGACAAGGGATTACGTACTGTGTTTTAAGTTTAGCCCAACTGCGTTCTTCTTCAATTTTAAGAAAATAACTTTTTCTGAACCCAGTTAGTAGGAGAAGACGTGTGAATCAAAATTATTCAACAAAATGGTGGGCTGCTTTTACATGCATCGCTTTTCTAGAAGCAATATTGCTTATAATGCTACTATCTGGTCAAACTTCTATACAGCTTATATTAGCAATTGTTGTGATAGCAATGCTGTTGTTTTTAAGCCCTCGTCTTGATGATGTAATTTCATTTACCTTTGATAGAGGAAGCTTTGACAATAAAATAAATTCAATGAACAAGAAAGTGACCACAGCTAAAGCAAGAGCAGACAAGATGATATTGCTATCAATGACTAAATCAACGTATGACCATCTTAAAAAAATTGGCTCTGGTAACTTTGGTAGTTACAAAATGACTGAAAATTTAGAAAGAGAGGTTTATCACCTTTTAGATCTAGGTTATATAGATAATATAGAAAGGGTTCGCAGCATCCCATACGAAGCCGATAATCTTTCAGCATACTTAAAAATAACTGATGCAGGTAAGCAATTTATTGAACTGCGTAAAAGTGTAGAAGAAGACAAGTAAACAGTTATCAGTTATCAGTTATCAGTTATCAGCCAAGAATCTTGTGAGAAAGCAGGGTTAAGCCCCCTACCATATACCTTGATCACTGATAACTGTTTACTGATAACTGTTCCCTACGCCCCATTCCCCATAAAAAAATATCTATAAGCGGTGTAGGCAAGTGTCACAACCCCGGTGACAATAGCAGACTCATCGATTTCAAATTGAGGATGATGCAAGGGATAATTTGTGGTTCTGTCTTTAAAACCTACACCCAAACGAAACATAGAACCGGGAGCGTGTTCTAAATACACAGAGAAATCTTCAGCACCAAGAGAAGGTTCAGGTAAGACTTGGACGCGATCGCTACCCCAAGCTTCTTCTGCTGATACCTGTAACAACTGCGTTAAGGAATAATCATTCTGGACGCTTGGTACACCGCGACGATAATTGACTTCATATTTTGCACCGTAGGAGTTGCAGACGTTGGCGACAATTTGTTCAATCCAGTTTGGTAGATTGGCGCGAGTTTCTGGATGGAGCGATCGCACTGTTCCCAATAACTTAACTTGATCTGCAATTACATTTGGTGCTCTACCACCGTTAATTTGTCCTATACTTACCACTACCGGGCGCAAGGGGTTTTGCGTTCGGCTAATAGCTTGTTGTAATGTGGTAATAACTTGTGAAGCAATCCAGATTGCATCAACGGCTTCATGAGGACGAGCGCCATGCCCAGATTCTCCGATAATAATAATCTCTAAATCATCAGCTGCTGCTGTCAACGCTCCGTAACGTACGCCAATTGAACCTGCCGGTATTGAAGGGAAAACATGAACACCTAATATACCAGAGACATTTTCCATTGCCTTGTCTTGCACCATCCAACTCGCACCTTGGGCAATTTCCTCTGCTGGTTGAAATAAAAACCTTACCTTACCAGGTAACTCCTCTGCGATTTGAGACAAGACCATAGCTGTTCCTAGTCCCACCGTCGTGTGGACATCATGACCACAAGCGTGCATTTTACCTTCGGCGCGAGAGACGAAGTCTAAACGAGTACGCTCCTGAATTGGCAAAGCATCCATATCAGTACGAATTGCCAAAGTTCGCTGATCTTTCCCAGTGGTTAGTAATTCTCCAACAACTCCGGTTCTCCCTACCCCTTCTTGCACATGAAGACCACTGGAAGACAATACCCCAGCAACAAAAGCAGCCGTTTGGTATTCTTGACCACTAAGTTCTGGGTGAGCGTGAATGTGACGACGAATCTCGATTAACCGGGGGGCTAGTTTTGTAGCTAAGTCTTTAATACGGGTAAGCATTGAGGAATAATTGGGTATTGGGGATTGGGTATTGGGGATTAGGTATTGGGTATTGGGCGGAAAAAGTGTTGAAGGGGGTTTGACCTGTCTAATTTTTAACAAATTCGCGGAATTCAAGAGTCCGCAGTGCGGTGGGGATGGATAGCGGGAAAAGAATGGGGTGACGCTCGTTCTTCGCTAACGATGCCCCATTCTTTTACAACCTACCACCGGACTGGTTTTGAATGTATTGCTTGACAGTTTCTAGTGGCGCACCACCACAAGATACAATACACTTTGAATCGTGCCAAAGTTTAGCCTTACCCCAAGAGTATTTATCAATGGTAGATTTATATCTTTCTCTCAATATTCTACTGCTTGCTGATTTTAGAGATGCTATCAAATCAGAAATATTATTATCTGGATGTAAGTCAATTAGTAAATGTACATGGTCTGGTTCGCCATTGCAATCCTCTAATTTAGAGTTATTTGACTCTAATACGCGTACAAATACTTCCTTCATATCATGAATCATTTGCTGTGTAAATACCTTACGCCTATACTTAGTCACAAACACCACATGCAGGTGAATAGAAAAAACAACGTGTGAACCGCTTCGCAACTTAATCATAAAGATTTCTTGTCATGTCTGGAAATTCTGCTATATTGATTGTAGTTAAATATATCGAGTCAAGCAAGTTAGTTACTGTTATTCGTTGATAGAAACTCAATCTAGCTGTTTCGTGTGTTTAGTATCAGCTAGGAGTTTTTCGATGACTTTTAAAAGTAAAGAGCAAAAAAAACAAGATAAAGAAAAAAACAAAGATACATATATTTCAACTGTTGTGCAGCATCTAAAACTATCAAGTCTTGGGTATGCTGTAATATCGGATATTTTGGAACATGCGAACAGTTTATACAATACTTTGACTTACAACCTCAGACAAGGATTTTTTGTATACAACACGTTAAATTTTCAGTCTATAGCTTATGATTTGCAGACTGATTTTAAGGAAAATTATCATTACAAAATGCTGCATTCTCAAGCAGCACAATCTGTATGTCATAAAGTAGCCGAAAATTTCAAATCATTTAAACAGCTTTTGGATAAGCATTATATTGATGGTTCTAAGAAACCCAAACTCCCTGGTTATCGTATTCCCGGAGGCATGTTCGAGGTTACTTACCCTGGTCAATCTGTTAAAATTGCGGTTGAACATGGGATAAAATTTGCATCTGTTTCAACGGGCTTGTTATTCAAAAAGCGGCATAAAGAAGATGTAACAGGGACTCATCTTAACGAGTGTATAAAGATTAGAGTGCCTGATGCAGTCGATGTATTAACAATTGTTGAATTAACTATTACTTCAAAACATGGTGAGATTTATTTACATTGGGTATGCAGAAAAACTCATGTAGTAATAACTACATTAGATAAATCACATGTTTTAGGAGTAGATATTGGTCTGAATAACTTTGTGACCTGTATTCCTAATACTGGAGAACAAGGCTTTATTATAAATGGGCGACCACTAAAATCAATAAATCGGTTTTATAACAAAACTGTATCCAAGCTAAAAAAAGGTAAGGATGTAAATTTTTGGAGTGGGAGTTTAGCTAGGGCAACACAAACTAGAAATAATCAAGTACGCGATTTTATCAAGAAATCATCACGTATTATAATTAACAAGTGTTTAGAAACAGGGATAGGTAAAATTGTATTTGGCTGGAATGAAGGAATCAAAAATGAGATAAATAACGGAAGGGTTAATAATCAAAACTTTGTGCAAGTGCCGTTCACCGCATTACGAGATACGCTTAAGTATTTGTGTGAAAGACACGGCATAGAATTTATAGTTGTTGAGGAATCCTACACCTCAAAAATGTCTTTTTTTGATGGTGATGAATTACCTGTATTCGGCAAAGAAACCGAAGCTCACAAGGAACACAAACCTTCTGGGAGAAGAACAAGACGCGGGGAATATAGAACAGCTAACGGAACAATTATAAATGCGGATGCAAATGGTGCATCAAATATCTTGAGAAAAGCACAAATTGACATATCTCAAATCACTTTGCGGGTATGCCAAGCCGTAGCTAAAATCAACATTTGGATAGGTAAAAAATTACCATCACGTAAAGGTACGGCAGCAAGCTTGTCTTGCTGTACGACTATAGGAGTAACTGAACCTGCTCAGTAAATTAGAAACCCCATCCGCCATGCGGTGGGGTGGTTCATGAGGCTCTCCCAGTCGCCAATACCCAGTACCCAGTACCCAATCCCTAGTTTATTTATTGTCCATAGCAAGTTGTCCCACCAACAGGTCCTGATTTAAAAACGTCGCAACCTGTAGGCGTTGGACGCTGTAATGACCAACCATAGGGTTTGTTAGAACTAACAATTCCAGTAGGTAAAGTCGTGAGCTGGAAGTTTGCACCTCGGAAATTAGTCAGCAGCAATTTAGCTCCTTTGAGGTTAGCCGCTTCTAAATTAGTGCCGAGCATACCAGCAAAACTTAAATCAGCATTTTCCATTGAAGCTGCTTTGAGATTCGCTCCTGTGAGGGAAGCATTGGTTAAATTTGCCCCATTTAATACAGCTGATGTCAAATTTCCGTTTGTAAGGTCAGCATCTGATAGATTAGCCTGAGACAAATTAGCCCCAGTTAAATTGACCTCTCGCAAATTTGCTCCACTTAAGTTAACTTTTGTTAAGTCGGCTCCACTCAAATCACACCGGACACAAGAATTTGTTGCCTTCAATTGTTCCAAGTCGCGCTGATTAGCTGCAAAAGCGTGCTTTGTAAACCCAAGACAAATAAATAGGGTAACGGTGACGGCAATTTTAAGTTTCATATTTTCTACAGATAAAAGTTGAGAGATTAAGCATCGATATATTGCTATTGTTACAGTATCACCCAGAAACCCTACTTCCCTAAAACATACTGTTGAATGACCCAACAGTACGACGATTGACCACTGCCAAGGGTTTACTTGTTGTATTGGTCTTTGTTACTATTCTGGCAAACATACTACAAGTAACGTTTTTTGTCAACAAAAATACAAATACAATGGGCACGGAGTAATGAGAATTGGGCATTGGGCATAGCGATATGAAGAAATAATAAAACAGTGATAAAAAATACGTAAATTCTGGTATATAGGGCTAGGCAAAGCTATAAATAGCTCCTAGAATAGGACTATCAACACAAAGCACTCAAGCCCCGAAGAGGAGCAAGAGGAAGTTGGCAGACTACAGGTTGCCGAAAAATTTACGAGTGATTGTCGTTTGGTAGGTTAATTTACACCTTCTAAACTCCCTCTGTAGGTCTAACCTGAAAATTGCCAGCATACCTATACTGAAACTATATAGACAAGGAAACTCAGAACCCCCCTTATCAAATCAAAAATTGATCAGGGGGGTTCTTATTTCAAAAGGAGGCTGGGGATTAGCGATTAAGGTTAGGCTCTGGGCGTGAAAATAAAATGCCCATTTTAGGATTTCAGACATGGATGTTATCGCAAAATTAAGGTTCTGTATCGCGTTTCATACTGCTGGATAGTCTTGGTGAGGATTTCAGGGCAAACGCATTAAAACTTAAAAAAGACCAAAAAATGAGTAATAAATTAATAATCGTGTATGTATAAAACTGCTTCAAAAAATCGCTTAGTTCAAATCACAGGGATGTCGGCAAATGCACCCATTTATTCTTCCGTCTTCAACGCGAATTTTTCTAGAACCTCAGTGAGTTATTTGAGTTAACTAACCAAAGGTGTTGCAATCTCACGGATCAGATCAGATGGGTTGTAGTTATCTGTGATCACTTGTGGGCAACGTGTACAAGCTGCTTTACCTTCTTGTTTCCACCACCGACAATCTCGGCGTATAGAACAAGCGGGTAATTCTTCCACTACCTCGGGCAAATTCTTAACAATCCGGATTGCCAGACGACAATCTCCACCATCAAAATGCTGGCAAGCCTTAGTAGCACAAGCTGCTGCTGTGCGAAAAATTTCAGATGGTGTAATAGGTGTAGCCTTTGCTATTAATTCATCTGTTACAGGTTGTGGTTGCTTAAGGTAAGCAACATGAGGTTTCTCTACAGTCCCACCAACTACACCAAAAACAACGCTGTCCACTGATTCTGGTCTAGCACTCGGGCAAAGTATTATTTCACTAGCAGTAATTTCTTCTATCAATCAAGCCTCCAGCGAAGAGTATTTGTTAGACTTGAGGCTAATAATTAAGAAAAACTCGGACTATCTGGTGGGACAACTAACCCAACTACGATTGGTACTAGTGCTCTTGTACCACCTGCAACACTTATTGCTTCTTCATCAGATAAAGCTGAGAAAAAATCAGCCTGGTTCCGCCGTGCTATAGCATTGTTCACAGCATCACCAATTAGATCGTTGATGTCAACTAGATTTTTAGAGTTTCTTTGGTTGTTATCCATTTCCACTTTCCTCTTAATTGACGACTGTTATCCTTTACCAAGGAGTCATCATAATTACTGAATTTAATATAACACTCTACTATAGCGGGCGCGTAAATAAAACAACTATTTCAAACAAGTAAAAGCCTTGATCTATCGTAGTTGGCTATAGGTTTTAAGTTTCTTCCTGGACTTTTCCCCGTTTCTTGGGAAGTTTCCTCACAGGCGTGCATAATTAAAGATATATATCAACCTTAAACGATTTCTGAAGCAACCAAGTATACCTTATGCACTAGTTCCTATTTCGTCTTTAGATTAGTATCATCAATTCTCCGCGACCAAAATCCAGCTAAATTTTCGCGTAGAGGTTCTGGCTTACCTATACCTTCAAACGGCGTCCGCATCGTCTCCTCGATCAGTTTATTAATTCTTTTCAGTGTCTTCTTATCTTGCGGTTGCCAATAAAGATAATCAGCCCAAGCCTCTTCCGTCCATGCTAGCATTCTAGTCATTAAGCAGATCGCGTTCCACCACTTTTCCCTGCTTAAATTGAGCAATAGAGCGTTCCAAATGGGCTGCATTTGCTGGAGATTTTAATAAATACACCGTCTCCATCAAACTGTTGAAAAACTCTAGCGACATCACAATCGCATCATCTGCGTCCCGTCTGGTAATGATCGTATAGTCAGCATCTTCTGTTACTCGATCTAAAACTGTCTTCAGGTTATTTCTAGCCTCCCTAAAAGAGATAACTTTCATTTTGCTCAAACCTGTACTGTTTCTTGTACAAGTCTAGCCGTTTACTGAAAATTCTGCAATCAATATCTCTGTCATATTGACTTTTGAATGCGTGACTTTTGACTCTCGCACGATCATTAGCTTTTTACTTCAATTTCTGTGAGTTAGACTACTTTTAGTATTTCTTCAAATGTTCTAAATAGACAGCAACATCTATTCTAATTTTGCTAGATCTTTGTTAAGAAACTTTACATCCCTCTTAACACTAGGAAATAGTCCTTATGGTAGTTGTACATGAAAATAATACACTACATCACGTTGTAATTATTGGTGGTGGCTTTGGTGGACTGTATACAGCAAAGACTCTTGCCAACGCGAATGTAAATGTTACTCTCATCGATAAACGGAACTTTCATTTATTTCAACCACTTTTATATCAAGTTGCAACAGGTACACTATCACCGGCTGATATCTCCTCACCATTACGGGCTGTATTTAGGAAAAGCAAAAATACAAAAGTGTTGTTAGGAGAAGTAAACGATATTGATCCAGAATCCCAAGTAGTTATTTTGGGTGATAGAACAATCCCCTACGATACATTAGTTGTTGCCACAGGTGCTAACCATTCCTATTATGGTAACAATCACTGGAAACCAATGGCTCCTGGCTTAAAAACTGTTGAAGACGCCATAGAAATACGTCGCCGGATATTTTCAGCATTTGAAGCAGCGGAAAAAGAAACTGATCCTGAAGTACGTCGTGCTTGGTTGACTTTTGTAATTGTCGGTGCTGGTCCTACTGGTGTAGAATTAGCAGGTGCGATCTCAGAATTGGCTTACAAAACTCTCAAAGAAGATTTCCGTAACATCGACACCTCAGAAACTAAGATTTTGTTATTGCAAGGAGGCGATCGCGTTCTCCCTCATATGGCTCCCAAGTTATCCAAAGTAGCAGAAGCATCTTTACAAAAGTTAGGTGTTGTTACCCAAACTAATACTAGAGTGACAAATATTGAAGATGACGTCGTTACTTTTAAGCAAGGTGATAAAGTTCAAGAAATTGCTTCAAAAACTATCTTATGGGCAGCGGGTGTGAAAGGTTCCGCTATGGGGCAAATTTTAGCGAACCGTACAGGTGTAGAGTGCGATCGCTCCGGACGTGTGATTGTAGAACCGGATTTGAGCGTCAAGGGTTATAAAAACATTTTTGTAATCGGAGATTTAGGCAACTTCTCTCATCAAGATGGAAAACCCTTACCTGGTGTAGCACCTGTAGCCAAACAAGAAGGAGAGTATGTAGCTAAACTCATTCAAAAACGCCTTAAAGGTCAAACACTACCACAATTCCGCTACAACGATGTAGGTAGTTTGGCGATGATTGGGCAAAATTTAGCTGTTGTAGATTTAAGCTTCATCAAACTCCAAGGTTTCATTGCTTGGGTATTTTGGTTAGTAGTTCACATCTACTTCTTAATTGAGTTCGACACTAAATTACTAGTAGTCTTTCAGTGGGCATGGAATTATCTCACTCGTAGTCGTCGCTCTAGATTGATTACAGGTAAAGAAGCTTTTGTCCAACCCCAAGTTTTTATAGAGACAAAAACTGTTACCAATGATGCTCCTTCGACAACTACAAAAGCGAAAGAACCTTACAAGGTAGGAGTATAAAAAGATAGATACTTTAGTTAAAAATTATACGAATTTTGATTTGGGAAAAAATATGTAGATACGTAGGGTGCGCTATAGACGAAGTCCGTAACGCACCGCTTCAATTTTCGTGCGAACAGGATGCGCAGGTGTCATATGTAGTGCGGTTAGGATGTGTACGTGTCATACCCAGCGAGCATCTTGCTCGCACTCCCAAATATTTGTATAGGTAGTTCCAGTAGTCCAGAAACGAGATCGACTGGAGGTTGAGCGATCGCTATTTGTCTTTATACACCATATAGTTTCAACTTGCTGGACGTACCACACGAATTAGTTTTCCTAGTAAAGATTCTTCTGATATCACAGCTTCATTTATTCGTGCTGCAAACTGCTCCCAGTTACGATTGTTGGTACAAACAATAATGCCGAAGTGATTACAATCACGACGATGCAAACGGATAAAATCATCTCTATTGATAGTTAATATCGCGCGTTGTTGACTTGTAGCAAATGCCAGCACTTGATCATCAGGTATACTTTTGTCTGCATTTCCTGCTTCCTGAACTGTCAAAACATCGTGTCCCAAAGCCCGTAACAATTCAACAACTGGAAAGGGAAACTGTTCGTCTGCGTACAACCGTGCCATCAACTAAGCTACTTCATTACGTTCAATTGCCAATTCGATTTCATCGGGGTGAACTTCAGCATATGCCCAAGCATTAGCTAAATCTTTTGCTGTAATGCTTGGATAGCTTGTTAAAAGGTCAGCATCACTATATCCGCTACGGCGAGCTTCCACAAGTACCCACACGGGAATACGAGTTTTAGCAATGCGCGCTTCTCCACCACAAACTCCGGGAGTTTTTTCAATTCCTTGCCAGTTACTTGTAAGACTTTGAGCAAGTAACTGTATAGCCTGCACTTTTTCCTCAGCACTAAGCGCAAGAAGTTGTGGTTCTAACTCTTTGAGTGTCACAAATGTAAATCCTTGGAAGCAGGTGGCTTTCAATATAATTTTATCATTGTCATTCGCTCGCGATTCTCAAGACTGAGAGAAATTAATGCTTTACTGTGCTAGGGAACAACATGATTGTGGATCTCCCAGAGAACATCCCGTTAATTCTGATTAGGACAAGGCGAAGCAGTAGGTTGAGATGATGGGGTAGCAACAGGTGCATGAGCCACAAAATAAATTTGACCATCAGGAGTTTGCACTATACCTTGCGCTTCCACAATTGAAGGAATTATCTTGTTTTTATTCTTGTTCCTTCTATCTTTATTGCTGTATTCCTGCTCATGCTCTTCCTTGTTCCTTTGTTCAGCGGCTTGTATATTTTTAATTTCCTGCATGTCTTCCGCAGTCGCTAGAGGAATATCAGGATTTCTACCTGGCAATAATTGTAGTGGGTTTGGTGGGATGCTACCTTTTCCTGTGATGACGAATGAACCCAAGGGTTTCGCTGTTGGGCTACTGGGACAAAGTGGGGAAAATTTAGTGGCTGCGTCAGATATTTGTGTTGGTAGTTCTAGTAGTCCAGAAACGAGATCGACTTGAGGTTGGGCGACAGTGATTTGTCCCTGTAAGCCTAATTGTGAACTTGCAGTAATATCATTTGTTTGGGTTTCTCGGGGTGAGAGAGTATCATTGGCACAAAGCATCAGATATGGGAGATGGATTTTTAGCATTAAATTGAGATTTGTCAAAAATCCAGTATCCGTGATATAAGAAAAATGTTATGTGCAGCTTTGACTATGTCAATTCTTGACTCCAATCAAAGTTATACTTTTAGCCGATACTTTGAGCTCGGCTTTGAAGCTAGCGAACTGGCTCAAGAATTTGGCTATAGTTTAACTCGAAAACCGCTCAATTTACCCCAGTTCCCTGATGAACTTGACCGTTTGGGAGAATTGCGCGATCGCATTGAGGAAGTACTACCATTTGTACCCTTGACTAACGAACTGGCAAGACGAGAAATTCTCATCTCGCGGGTGGTAACAGAGTTAATCCATTACACGCAGGCAGAATTACGAATTGAATATAGTTTGAAGGTTTCTAATTGGCTTCAGGGCAATCTAGATTATTTACTGCGAGTAAATTCTGTTAATCAACTATTAGTAATAGAAGCAAAATACGAGGATTTGACGCGAGGTTTTACGCAGTTAGTTGCGGAATTGGTGGCGCTTGATCAGTGGGAGAATGCCACAACAGTTGACCAACAGCCTATTTTAATTGGCGTTGTTTCTACAGGTACAATATGGCAATTTGGTAGACTCGACCGCAAGGCAAGGCATTTTGAACAGGGGATTAATAGCTATCGGGTTCCTGAAGATTTGGAGCAAGTTATGCGCATTTTAGTGGCAGCTTTGAAAGAAAATTCGCCCTGAGCTAAAGTTCGGGCGCTTTAGCTAGCAAGGAGCTAAAAGCTCAAAATGTACTTGGGTAAAAATCTTAGTCAAAGTAGCAAGGTGAGATAGGGTAGGGAATAAAGCTTACTCCGTCTAGCTTCCAGACTTTTTTACAGAGAATAGAGATGAAAAAATAATGTAGGACAAAATCACCTGCATGAGTTCTCCCTGCCCAGAAATAGTAAGTAAATGAGGTAGTCTAAGCAGGAATTAAGCTTTTATGCAAACATTCTTGTAGTAATCAGACTGCTGAATCAATTGCTTTTGTTTGAAGGAGGTGAAAAAATTATCAATAAATAGCTCATAAGTAAAAATTCTGTGGCTGATGTATCAAAATATTGGAAATTTGTCAAGTTAACCTCTAACAATAAGTATAGAGTTGAAATGATTGCTGCTGTTAGAACTTATGTTGAATCATCATTTCCAAGCAGATTTGACGTTGCTGATACAGCGATTCAGCAGCAATTTTGGCAAAAAATGCGGTTAGGTGAAAAATTAGCTGAAGTTGGTCTTCGCTGCTACATCTCTCATAAAATATATCAAGTTTGCTTTGATTTAGGAAGTAAGTTTGGTAGTCGTAACGGTTTTAATTATCAAGATTTATTACCGTATGTATTGGATGATGAAGTGCTTTTAGCACTGGAAGTCCAACAAAATAGACCCTCTTCTGCTTATCAGTCCTTAGCAACGACCATTTTAACAACATTCCATCCTAACAAAGGATCGCTCAGTACATGGGTCAATCGCTATGTTAAACAGCATCCAGATCTGAAACAGTTTCTGCTGCAGCATGGTGTTTTTTTGGTGAGTGATTGGGCGCTTTTGAATGATGCTAACCCCAAACATGTAAAACGAATCCTTGTTGATATGTACCGTTCAACAAATGTTGAAGCTACACAAGCATGTGATTTGTTGATAAGTTACCACGCAGTTTATCGAGAAGAGCGTATAGAACAACGGCTAACAGGAGCAACTTTACCCTGTCAACCACCAACAGCTGAGCAGTTAATTCGGATTGCTGATGATCTGCAAAAACGAACTGGCAGAAAGTATACGAGAGAAGTTGTGTTGAATCAACTGAATGGGCTTGCATCAAAAATCAGAGAATATCGGATTACAGTACAAGGAGGTTCGGTGTTGTCGGTTTCGTTTGATGAACCTGCAATTCAAGCAATTGTGGAACAGCAACAAGTTGCTCCGGATGCGGAAGAAGAAAAAGAATTTCTTAATTTATATCAAAATCAATTTTTGGAGAGTTTAGACCAAGCTATTTCGCTCGTTATTAATGATTTTCTTGAGCAATTGCGACGCAAAAAATCCGGTGTTGAGGAAAGTTTTCTCACGGCTTTACATCTATTTCATTGTCAAGGTGAATCGATGTCCCAAATTGCACCCCAAATTGGTTTAAGAAAACAATACGAAGTTACACGGTTATTAAAGCTTAACGAATTACGTGCTGATATTCGCCAAAAATTATTGGTGATTTTGCGCGATCGCGTTCTCGATATTGCCAAATACTTTGCTAACTCGGAACGGCTTGAAGATTTAGACAAGCAGGTTGAATCGATCTTAGAGGAACAGATTTCCGGCGTCATCCAACAAGCAGAATCAGAAGCAAAAAATCCTATTCGGAATCAACCACTGCGTAATTTACTAGCCCGCCGTCTTTGTCATTATCTCAATGCTAGGAACACCAAACTATGTTAAGTCAACCTCCTCCCACAGATTTTAGTGATTTAATAGATTGGCGATCGCTCAACGAGTCCCGCACAGAGCTATTACCACAGCATTTTAAACAAGCTGCTCGTCTAAGCAAATTGATCTACACCCCACAACAACGCTGGCAAGTTTATCTTTGTAGTTTAGCAGTTTTGGGTTTTAAGGAATGGCTCAAAGAACGTGCGCCTGATTTGGTTGTTGAAATTGATTCTGCTTCTATTTGGAAACCTGCATACGCTAACTTGATGGCAGCAGCATCTAATATAAGGGTTGGAAATTTCAAAATCTGTCTCATAACTTCCGACGATTTCGCAGATGAACAGAGCATTCCCTTCGCAGCTTTGGATATCCCCGATTTGACTGCTCATTTCTATGTGCTGATGCAGGTTGAAGAGGAGCAGCAGCAGGTTGGGGTATTTGGGTTTATGAATTATGAGCAATACTCTCAACGTGCAAAACAACTACAGATAAATCCAGATTGGACATATTCGTTACCTTCAACTTGGTTTAACCCAGATCCGGAGAACCTATTACTGAATCTCCGTTGTCTGCAACCTGATGCAATTCGATTGCCTAAAGCTATCCCAAGAGTAGACAATAATATGGTTGAATTGATGCAAAAAAAGTTAACAACCCTTGCATCTCAATTAAAAAGCCAATCTCCTTGGGACTTGTTAACGGTAAGAGAAGGTGCAATATTATTAAGTAATAGTGACTTGGTTAACTTAGCGTACAAGAATATTGTTCCTTCTACCGCAAAACGTCTGATTAACGTCGGGTTTTCGTTGAACAATCGTCTTGATGAACTGGCGCAAGAATTGGGGTGGGTTTTTATGCCATCCCCATTAGTGTCGGCTATGCGATCGCAACAAGATGAGTTTGGCTATATTCGCTCTGGACTAGAACAACAAGGAATTTACATTCCCAAAATAGCAAGGGGTGCGTTCCGTAACTTGAACGCAGGACGAATTGGCTTGCGGTTGTATGTAATTACCTGGGTGCTATCTGAATCAACACAAATTCGTGAATGGATGTTGTTAGTTGCTTTGGGTGTTCAGCCAGACGTTGAAATGCCAAAAACATTGAGATTGCAGGTACGGGATAAAACAGAGGTTTTATTTGATGAGTTGCTAAAAAACACAAAACAGGGTATACTCTATGCCCAACTGATTGGGGATTTGGGAGAGCTGTTTTGGGTAACTGTCACTGCAGATGGTTCTGTATTTGAGATTCCGCCGTTTGGCTTGGAGTTGGAAGGAGGAATATGAAGTCTAACCCTAATATTTTTCACTTAAAGGTTCAAAAAATAGAGCAATTCTGTTTATTTGAGTTGTCTTGGGGAGAAGGTCAGAGATTGACCACACAAATTGATTACTCAAATATCTTAACGCAACTCTATCAAGAGTGGCAACGGGCTTATCTTGGTTTTTATCAGTCTGAACATCTGCGCGGGAGAGCTGTTGGTGGTGGTGTTGCAGCTGTTGCTGTAGACTGGCACGCAGAACTTGTAAAAGCAGAAACCAAGTTGATGTACGAGTTTCATCGTTGGTTACGTAGTGCTGAATTGTATGAGATTCGCGCAAGGATTGCTCAAGGAAATCAGGAACTAACAAAACCCCCTATAGGAAATATAGGAACAAGTGAGCCTATAAAGATTTTTCTCACCTGTGCACCAATTGAGTTAGATCGTTTCCCTTGGGAAGCTTGGGAAATTGGAACGGAATTTGGCACAACTAAATCGATTCAAGTGATCCGTTCTCCGTTAAATATTGGAGCGAATACAAGAAATTTTGGTAGGTTAAAAAATCGGCGTGCACGTATTCTGGCGATTTTGGGTGATGATACTGGGTTGAATTTTCAGAAAGAAAAATTAGCGCTAGAATCCTTGATGAAGATTGCCGATGTTAAATTTACTGGTTGGCAACCAGATGAAAAACCTCGTCAAGTTATCCAGGAAATTGCTAACGCGATCGCCGACGAAGAAGGATGGGATGTTCTGTTTTTTGCTGGACACAGTAATGAAACGGACATGACAGGTGGTGAATTGAGTGTTGCACCTGGGGTGTCGATTTCCATTAAAGAAATTGCACCTCAACTAGCTGCCGCGAAAAGACGCGGGCTTCAGGTAGCAATTTTTAATTCGTGCAGTGGGTTGAAAATCGCAGATTCGCTGATTGACTTGGGTTTTAGTCAAGTCGTGGTGATGCGTGAGCCAATTCATAACCGTGTCGCTCAGGAATTTTTGGTGCTATTCTTGCAAGGATTAGGCAAATATCTTGATATTTACGAGGCGATGACCGCAGCACGGCAATCTTTGCGCAGTCATACCTATCCTTCTGCATACTTAGTGCCTTCTCTATTTTGCCATCCAGGGAGTAAATTGTTTCGTATCCCCAACGTTGGATGGCAAAAGGAGATCAAGAAGTTTTTACCAACTTCTTTGGAAGCGATCGCACTGACAGCAAGTATTATTTTAAGTTTTATACCGCCTGTAAAAGACTTGTTTGTAGATGGGCGGATGCTGAGCCAGGCTTTTTATCGCCAAGTAACCGGGCAAATTTCATCAGATGAAGCACCTCCAGTAGCGTTAGTAGAAATTGATACAGAATCAATTACGAAGGCTTATCTTCCTAATTCGCAGATACATCCACTCAGTCGCACTTATCTTGGTAAATTGATTGAGCGAGCAAGGGAATTAAATGCTGGGGTTGTGGGGATCGATTTTATATTGGATGCACCGCAAAAAGATCCGCGATTTGGCGATCGAGACTTAGGTAGAGCTGTACGTCGGGCTGTAGATGATAAGATGTGGATCATCTTTGGTGCAATCCTGACATCTGATCACGAAATGGGTGTGAATAACTTAACAGCGATCGCGCACCGCAACTGGACATTACAAGGCTATACCGACGCAGATCCTTATCGTGTTGAATTACCCGATGATTGCTATACAGCTTGTCCAATCAGTTATTTAATGTCACTGGTACAAACAGCAAATCAGGAAATGAGCGGATTACCAGTACCGCACACTTCCCGGATAATCAATTTACGAACACAATTACTAAAAACACTTGAAAAAAATCCACCAAAAACTGGTAATCTAGGAGCTTTGTGGAGGACTCGTTCCGCCTTTGCATTGCAACCTGTCATTGATTTTTCCCTCCCTCCAGAACAGGTTTATCATAAAATCCCAGCTTGGAAGTTTTTAGAAGACTCACAAACAAATAACTTTCCTTTAATTCCCAAACAGGTAGTTCTAATAGCAGCCGGAAACGACGAACGTTTAGGAATTGCACCAGGACAACCTGATTATTCCCCTGCACCTTCCGCAATGAACTATTGGACACACCAGTCTGTACTAACAGGTGGTGAGTCTTTAGCGTACATGACGCATCATTTTCTAAGACGCCATTTAGTTACTCCTATTCCAGATCTTTGGATGATAGTAGTTGCCATGATCCTCGGTAAAACCGTGGTATTTGCGCTTAAGAAACAGTCACAATTAAATCCGAAACTCCGCTTGCAAATCATGGTAATATGTGTATGTATGGTTATGTCATACGCTTTGATAGCTTTCCAGCTTTATATAACTGCTGCTATTCTGCTTCCTTGGTTGTTGCCTTCGTCAGTTTTCTTATCTTACATTTTAAGTGCTACCAGGAGAAAAAGTCATGCGTGATTTGATATATCGCATCTATCGTCGACCTTTACCGAGCCTAGTGCTTGTGTCGTTTATTGTAGCTGCCAGTGGGATCAGCAGCGCAATCTCGGCTCCACCACCAGGTCAAAACGTTGACCGACTAGAATCTGGACAACGTATTGCTCAAACCACTTGGATTGGTGCAATATCGTCATTTTGGCAACGCAACCCACACAGAAGACGGTTAGTCTCCCGTACCACTGGTGTATGTCCGATCTCACCAGGGTTAATCGATACCTACTTAGTTTGGAGTGAGCATCCTCTGTTCTTATGGAACAGTCAAGGGAAAACACAAATCGCCAAATTGATCGTTCGTGAAGAAGCAACCGGTAAAGAAGTATGGACGAAGAACGTCAAACTAGAAGACCAAAAAGCTTTTTATCAGGGCGAAAAAGCTCTTGAACTTGGTAAACGTTACCAATGGCAGTTAGTAGGAAACGATAACTTAAACGTGACCCTACCAACAACATTCCAAATTATGAAACCTGAGGATCATAAGAAAATTCAAACTGCTTTAGATGGATTAGAGCAAAAGTTAAAAGTAGCTAAAGCTTCTCCGGAGGAAATTGCACTCCAAAAAGCTGATTTCTTTGCTAACTACAATGTCTCTCATGAAACAGAACAAGGCGTTTTTCACCCCTGGTCTGATGCTTTAGCAGTTCTGTACACAGTAGACAAACCATCCCCAGATTTCCTTGCAAAACGCCAAGCAAAAGCTGAAAGTTTTTGCAAGTAAAATATCCCTTGTTTGTAGTTGCGCTTTAGCGCATTCAATCCCAACTACAAACCCTTTAAGTCGTTTTATCAAACTTTACATAGTTTCTATTACTCTCACCGACTTAAATTTAAACAAAATTCTCTTGTGGAAATAAATTCATACGGTGCGTTACGCCAAGCCGTAACGCACCTTAAATTTTGACTATAACCAACGGAAGTTCTAGGTCAATACGGTTCAGTTAAAGCTTAAAGCCTAAAATCACTAGAATTTCGGTTGCTGGAACTTACGTCAGATTATATTCTAAGTTTCACCAGCTTGCTCCAATGCAAAATTAATGACTGTTTGGCTTAGACGGATATTGCGAGCAAGCATCCGTTGAATCGATTGCTGTATAGATATTGAGTACCCTTCCCTTTTAGCACGCAATAAAATGCCAATAGTACCTGTTACTGAAAGACCACTTAATCTCGCTACTCGTCTACCAGTTGCTTCATCAATACAGACTGTTTGGATGTTTTCATTCTTTGCGAGTTGAATAACCGCTGCTTCACCGGAATCAAGGGAGTTGAGCAAAAAAGGAGAAATATTTACAGGAGTTGACCTTTTTTGTAGCCAAGAAGCCGCTTCAAATTCAGGTACTCCAAACCTGCTAGTACCAAAGAGTCAGTATTTCCTGACAAACTTCCAAGGGTACTAAAACCTGATGGTACAGAGATTGGAGAATTTTTAAATCAGACGTAGCAGCTACTAAGGAAATAAGTGGTGCTGTGTTAATAACTATTTTATCGGTATTAGGCATTTTCTAAATCAGATAAAAGTTCCTCTTCTGTTAAATCAATCATTGAAACCCCATAACGATGTAAATTGAGTAAAAAAGAAACTCTATCCATACCTGCTAACTGTGCTGCTAAGCCTGAAGAAATGCGTTTCATTTCAAACAACTTAACTGCCATTGCCATTTTTGCTTCTTGCTCAAACTGTTCTCTCGTCTGTTGTAAGGCATCTGGTAAAGTTTCTGGATAATCGATTTTGAGTTGTAACGACATATTTTTTTCGTTCTATTGACGACTGCTTGGTTGTACAAGCCCTTTCTACCAAAATTGGGAGAAGGGGGACTTTCGCAAAATATTACTTTAGGACTTACGCATTGACAGAAATCATCAGATATGGGGTATGAATTAATAGCGCCTCAACCAAAGATTTTTCCACAAATGAAGGTGTTCCCGTCCATTGTAAGGGCGCAAGGCATTGCGCCCCTACAGGTCTGAAACAACCATTATCCGTTAATACACATAATGTTAGATTTGTATAGTGCGTAAGTCCTATACTTAACAAAGTTTTAGAGAATTTAATAAGTCGGTGTAAATGAACATAACTATACTACGGTATGGGATGAAGGAAATTTAATATCACTAAAAACTTTAAATCACTAAAAATGATTGATACAAATGCTCCCACCAGCATGATCTTAGGTTTGAGAGACCATCTTAGTTTTTGATCATCCTGTAAAGGTTGCAGGACTTCAATTGATGAACCAGTAATTCCGGCGATCGCGTTGCACTCAATCACTGCAAACTTTCTTGTAACGGTTTCAATGTAAGCTTTTCCACATTTAAGTTGCATTTTCAAAACCTATGCCCTATGTCCTAGTTTCTCCTTTTTTGAAAATATTACTTAACAAAATTTTAGAAAATTTCATTGAGAACGGTCATATTTTGTAAATACTTAACTAGCTGGATGTATTTAGTTTTGCCAGCAAATATGGTATATCTAACTTGTCACCGATACAGTTCACCTCTGAGTGAAGTGTAGCAATCTTACTTCAATACTCTGTATTTGCTGCTGCTCAAAGGGCGATCGCTCTTTGGAATTTCCGCTTTGCTGCTTTGCCAACCTGAGTACGTAAGCAAAACTAATTTCTTAGAATCCTCACCTGTGTAAAGAGACAATTAATCAACTAAGTCGTTGTCAACATTTCTCCCGTTGTAGCGACTAATTCCGCATGGTTATATTTCTCGACGAGTTCTTTGGAGTAGAAACTCACACCGGAGTATCTATTTCCTATTTTTGACATTATGTAAATTCTCTAGAAAAAACTATATTCTTATGCTGCGTATACCCTATCTATTAATGATGCTCAAGGTACAGAATCTATTACCAAAATTTTTCATCTTTACCTTTTTACTACTTAGCGCCACACCAGCTAAAGCTCAAATTACCCCTGACAACACCCTTGGTGCAGAGCGTTCTGTTTTCACAACAAATACTCTGATTCAGGGTAAGGGTATAAACGCTGATTCAATCACTGGTGGTGCACAACGCGGTCGTAATCTTTTTCACAGTTTTAGTGACTTTAATGTTATTGCTGGGCAAAAGGTGTATTTTGCCAACCCGTCTGACGTGACCAATATTTTGACCCGTGTCACAGGTGGGAATCAGTCGAGTATTTTGGGGACATTGGGAGTTGACGGTGGAGCGAATTTGTTTTTGATTAATCCTGCTGGGATTTTGTTTGGGAAGAATGCATCGTTAGATTTAAAAGGTTCATTTGTAGGGACGACAGCGAATGGAGTGCAGTTTGGAACTCAAGGATTGTTTAGTGCGACAAATCCCCAAGCACCCCCATTGTTGACGATAGATCCATCGGCGTTGTTGTTTAACCAGTTGAATCAGGGAGCAACAATTACCAATCAATCCACCGCAGATGCAGGAGTCAATCCACTCGGCAATAATACAACTGGTTTGAGAGTTGCAGATGGGAACAGTTTAATCTTAGTAGGTGGTAACGTTAACTTAGATGGTGGTAGCCTCAGAGCTTATGGTGGTCGTGTCGAATTAGCAGGTTTAGCAGCATCAGGGAGTGTGGGTTTAAATATTGCAGGTAATACTTTGAGTCTAAGCGTCCCTAGTGGTGTGCAAAGAGCAGATGTCTCTATAAGTAACGCTGCAATTAGTGTTTTTGCAAATGGTGGTGGAAATATTGCGATTAATGCCCGAAATTTACAACTTTCTAATTCATTCCTATTTGCCGGGATTACTGGAATGGGGTCGGGAAATGCTAATACAGCAGGAGATATTAATCTAAATGCTACAGAGAAAATTGTCTTGGCACAAGGGAGTCAAGTAGACAACCGTGTATATTCAAACACTCAAGGAAATGGCGGTAATATTAACATCAACACTGGTTCCCTAACACTACAGGATGGCTCTCAACTCTCAACCCCAGTATTTGGGCAAGGTAATGGGGGTAACATTAACATCAACACTGCTTCCCTAGCAGTACAGGATGGCTCTCAACTTTCAACCCCAGTATTTGGGCAAGGTAATGGGGGTAACATTAACATCAACACTGCTTCCCTAGCAGTACAGGACGGCTCTCAACTTTCAACCCCAGTATTTGGGCAAGGTAATGGGGGAAACATTATCATTAATGCCCGCGATACGATCAGCTTAGATGGGAAAAGTAGTGATAACTACTATACTCGTCTCCAAACTAGCGTACAATCTGGGGGAGTAGGCAAAGCAGGAGATATTGAGATAACAACTGGATCTCTTTCCTTGACTAATGGTGCCTTCTTGAGTAGTGACATATTAGGGAACGGGACTGGTGGGAATATTACAATTAATGCCAGTAATGCCGTTACCTTTGAGGGTAGTAGCTCTGCTGAGAGTGCTGTATTTAAGGATGCTGTTGGTAAGGGAGGAGACATAAAAATAACAACTGGGTCACTCTCGTTGACAAATGGCTCTCAATTGTATACCAGCGTTTCAGGTCAAGGTAATGCAGGTAATATTACCATTGATGCGCGTGATACGGTTAATTTAGATGGTGTAGTTGGTAATTCAATTGGTGGCGTACAAAGCGATTTGTTAAGTGGAGGTGTTGGGAAAGCAGGAAACATCCAGATAACAACTGGATCTCTTTCCTTGACTAATGGTGCGGCAATAAGTAGTGACACATATGGGCGAGGGAATGCAGGTAATATTATTCTTAATGCCCGTGAAACCATTACCTTTGACAGTGTCGGAGATAAAAATCTGCCTGGTGGCCGCGCAAGTAGTACTGTGGGAAGTAATGGCATAGGCAATGCTGGAAATATTAGCGTGAATGCTAGAGCATTGTTCTTAAAAAATGGTGGTCAACTTAATGCCGAAAGCTTTGGGCAAGGTAATGCTGGTAATATCACCATTAATACTGCTGATACCGTCGCTATTGATGGTGTGGGTATTAATGGACTTGACAGTGGAGTGGGCACCTTTGGTAATGGCAATGGAGGAGATATTCAACTCTCCACAGGAACTCTCTCATTGACTAATGGTGGGAAACTATCTAGTTTCTCAAGCGCAAATGCAGGTAATATTACCGTCAATGCCCGTGATGCTATTACCATTGATGGGATAGGCAGCAATCGACGCCCTAGTTGGATAGCCTCGTCTTTACAATCCGGAGGAGCAGGAGGTAAAGGAGGAGATATTCAACTCACAACTAATTCTCTTACAGTAAGCGATGGTGGTCAACTGCTATCCTTTACTTCTGGACGGGGTAACGCTGGTAATATTAACGTGACTACAGGGTCGTTTTCTTTAACTAACGGTTCTAAACTGCTATCGGGTACTGCTGGGCGAGGTAATGGAGGTAATATTACTATCAATGCTCGTGATAGTGTTAGGTTTGATGGCGCAGGTAATAGTCAAAATTCTACTGGTGCGTACAGTACAGTAGAATCTCGTGGTGCGGGCAACGCAGGTAATATTAATGTGACGACTAGATCACTGTCTTTAAACAATGGTGCGCAAATCAGCGCTAGTACTTCTGGGCAAGGTAATGCTGGTAATATAACTATTGATGCTGGTGATAGTGTGAAGTTTGATGGCGCAGGCAACAGTCAAAATCCTACTGGTGCTTACAGTACAGTAGAATCTGGTGGCGTGGGTAACGCAGGTAATATTAATGTGACAACTGGGTCACTGTCTTTAAACAATGGTGCTCAAATCAGCGCCACTACTGTCGGGCAGGGTAATGGAGGCGATATTAGCATTAATGCTCGTGACAGTATTACCCTCAATGGTAGAGGAAGTAATGGGCGTTCTAGTGGTGTTTTTAGTGAAGTAGGGACTGGAGGTGTAGGTAAAGCAGGAAACCTCAGTTTGACTACAGGCTCTTTCTCTCTTCAAGATGGTGCGGTACTTAACTCCGGCACATTTGGACAAGGTAACGCTGGTAACATTCTTGTCCAAGCGTCAAAATCAGTTTCCTTAACAAACTCTAGCTTTATTACCAGCAGTATCTATTCAGGAGGTATAGGTAACAGCGGTGATATTGATATCAATACAAAAGCTTTAACATTGAGTAGTGGTTCACAAATTGGTGCTGTTGTTTTTCGACAATCTGGAAATCTTCCTGGTGGTAGAGGAACAGGAGGAAACATTCGCATTAATGCCTCTGACTCTGTTAATCTCTCAGGTATTGGTTCCACTGGTTTTTCTAGTGGACTATTAACCCTGAGTGACAGAGGAGCATCAGGTGATGCAGGAAGTATCTACGTGACTACTGGTGACTTTCGCGTTACAGATGGTGCAATTGTATCTGCGGCAACTTACAACAGTGGTAAGGCAGGCGATATTACAATTAATGCTAATACATTAGAAGCATTCAACGGTGGACAAATCGTAGCATTGACTCGTAGCACTGGTAGTGCAGGAAATATTAGGCTGTATGTTAAAGATAGTATTACGCTTGCAGGAATTGACCCTCATTATGCTCAAAGGCTAGCACTAATTGAAGAACAATTGAAATCATCTGGTTCTACTGATATTGTCAGTGATGTTGTAGCTAATCAAGGTGCTGCCAGTGGAATTTTTGCTAATACCGCCTTTGGTTCGACAGGAGCAGGTGGTAGTATCTTTATAGACCCCCGTCAAGTCACAATTAAAGATGGGGCAGCAATATCAGTTAGCAGTGATGGTACAGGTAATGCTGGCAATATTGTTTTGGATATTGACGACTACTTACTCCTACGGAATGGTGGTAAAATCTCGACCAGTGCCGGTACAAATCTAGCACCAGGCAATGGCGGCAACATCACAATTAATACACCATTCGTAATTGCTGTACCTAAGGAAAACAGCAACATCACAGCAAATGCCTTCTCTGGTTCTGGTGGTAAGATTAACATCAATGCTCAACTCTTTGGTATTGAAGCTCGTTCAAAAAGCTCTGACCAAGATCCAACAAATGTGATTAGTGCAAGTTCACAATTAGGCGTACAGGGACAAGTCAATGTCGCCCAACCGCAAGTTGAACTTATCCAAGGACTTATCGAACTACCAATACAAGTATCTGACGCTGCGACTAAATTTTCTCAACTCTGTCCCAATAGCCCGAACGCGAAACCTTTAGGAGAATTTGTCATCACAGGAAAGGGTAACATCCCACCAAACCCACTACAATTATTACCCGGTAGAAATCCTGATATTCCTCTAGCAACTGCAGAAGATATGCAGGAGATTAGATCTATACAAGCGCAGGAGCAAAAAAAGAAAGAGGAACAGGAATACACCAGTAAAGTTGGCAGAAAGAAAAATAAAGACAATACACTTCCTGCCATCGTGGAAGCACAAGGTATAGTACAAACACCTGATGGTCAAATCTACTTTGTGGCGAATGCAAACCATGCTACTCCATCTTCTCAGCCTACCGCTTCTGTTTGTCCTAGCCAGAATTAGGAAATTGAGGAGGTAGATAAGGCTCAATAGACATCTAACCAACTCAACTCAGAAGCATGGCTAAATGAGCAAGAAGGAGAATAAGCTTGTTCGTGATATTTATCTCTGGCGCTGTAGTAGGCAAACAAAAACCAGCTGTCTGCGAGTATAAGCGGATAGTAAGTCATGAATGGCGCTGTTTGAGATATTGGTTTATCGCCTTCTTGCGGTTTGATCGTTCAGATAAATCGCTAGGTGCATCTTGCAGGAGGTGTTGAGGGTGTCCACCTCGCCTATCAACCAAAGTTCTATCTGCTTGCAGGTTAAGCCAGCGTTCAGCGATCAAGCGTCGGATCAACTCACTCTTGTCCGTTTTTTCGTGAGCCAAGATATCGGCTAGCTGGCGTTCTGTTTCTTCGTCTAATCTGACTGTGAGCATGGTAAACGTCATACTTGTATCGCGCTTATGACAAGTATACTACGGTATGGGATGAAGGAAATTTAATGTCACTAAAAACTTTATTTGAGGTTGAATTAAATATATCAGGAAAATCAAAACTCTCATTCCCTATGCAACCGAACAACCAATATATCTCGAAAAAGGAAAAAATCACTGAGATGAAATATCATGAATGAACCACAGGACCAACTCAACTCAGAGACAAAACGATTTCTCAGTGATCTCAAAGCTATTATCGATGCATTAGAAGTGCCCATGTTATTGATAGGCGCTCAAGCTAGATTATTAATGTTTGACAGTCAATACAAAGTTGAAGGTCGAGCGACTACAGATTGGGACGGTACCTCGACGCAATTAATTACAAATTTGATTTTCCTCTTCTAAGAGCCCATTTATACAGTAAATCTTAAGCATCGTTAGCACCAAAAACTTTTAATTTGCGTAGGTTGGGTTGAGGAACTCAGATCTTGCACCTTTAAATATAAATACTGAATTAACGCCACAAAAGTATCAAAGATTGAAGCATAAAACATTCGTTTCCATTCCTCTTCTAGAGGAATTTAGCTCTTAGACAGGGATTTATAATCCCTGGCTGATTTTAAATGCCGACAGTGTCAGGGCGAACGCCGTTCGCCCCTACAAGCCCGGAACAACCATGATCCCTTATACATACAATGTTCAATTTGTATAGTGCGTAAGTCCTATGATGAATCAGTAATTCAGGCGATCGCGTTGCACTCAATCCCTTCAAATTTTCTTGTAAAGGGTTCAATATAAGAATTTAGTATAACTCTACACTTCGCTTTTCAAGGTTCTAATCCTGTATTAATCATGTGCGATCGCTCGAAATTGCGATTTTCCCCTTGCTGTTATTCAGGAAGCTATTCTGTATTGTGAAACTCATCAAGAACTTATCACGCTAGAAGTACGAGAGGAACGCTACCGTCTTGAAGAACAAGGAGTTTCTCTTGACCCTCAGAGTATAACCAATGGAACTTCTAGGTGTACAATACAACTTTTAATGTTAAAGGACGAAACTGCGCAAAGCGCGATCCCCTTTTAAACATTAGATAACAAACCGTTAAAATTATTGAGGTGTGATTAGTGTCTTTTGACAACGTTTGTAAAATATTAGCAGAAAAATATCCAACAGATTTTGCGCGTTGGTTGCTGACTGATGAGCCACGAAACATCAAAGTATTAAAGACTGAATTAAGCATTGAACCAATTCGAGCAGATTCTGTTACATTATTACAAACAGAGAATCGTATTTTACATTTAGAATTTCAAACAACAGTAAACTCTGAAACTCCTATACCCTTACGAATGTTAGATTATTTTGTCAGGTTAGTGCGACAGTATGATCTTCCAGTAACACAGGTAGTGATTTTCTTGAAACAGACGAACCACGAAATCGCTTTTACCGAAGAATATGTAAATGAGATGACGTATCACCGTTATCGTGTCGTACGAATGTGGGAGCAAGATTCAGCTTTATTTCTAGATAACCCAGCATTATTACCATTAGCACCTTTAACACAGACAGATTCACCCCAAGGATTACTATCCCAGGTTGCCGTGAGTGTTGCTAAAATTTCGGATAGGGAGACAAGGCAGAACATCGCAGCCTACACAGAGATTTTAGCAGGGTTGCGATTTGAAAAAGACTTTATTCGTCAATTACTAAGCGAGGATATTATGCAGGAGTCAGTCATTTATCAGGATATTTTGCAGAAGGGCGAACAACAAGGAGAACAAAGAGAGGCTTTTCAGTTTCTTAATCGTTTGTTAAATCGGCGCTTTGGTAAAATAGATTTATCAATCATTGAGCGTATCAGAGTTTTATCTAAAGAAGAATTAGAAACTTTGGGAGAAGCTTTATTTGATTTTTCTAAAGCAGCTGATTTAGAAGCATGGCTAAATCAGCAAGAAGGAGAATAAGCTGTTATTTTCATACAGAACGTGGGCATCTTGCCCACACTACAAAATAAAATAAATTCACACACTGGGAATAAGCCCGTGTCATGTCGGTTCAATTAGTAATGATAGCGATCGCGTTGCACTCAATCGCTGCAAATTTTCTTGCAAGGGGTTCAATGTAATATTTTAGTATAATTTGATATTGTAATTTTCAAGGCTCTAATCCCGTATTAATCATGTGCGATCGCTCGAAATTGCGATCGCCTCACAAAATGATATTGCTCTCCCTAGTGATCCCACTTGACGAGAAAAAACTCTCAGTCGAGTCGCTTCGCTCCAGTCATATTTTGTAAACTGTACTTGACGACTAAACTTGGAATATCTATCATGTCTACCATGAATACATCTGATTCAGAAGTAAAACAAACTAGGCAAGCAAACTTTAATATTACACCAGAAGAAGAAGCAAAGCTTAATTGGTTGCGTCAGGCTATTGGTGCTCTTAACATTAAAGAAACAATCCTGCGTTCAATTGACCTGATGGTTACACTCAAGCGTCATATACGTCCAGGTAGTCAATTGTTTCTTCATACCCAAGAAGGACAAGTACGCTTGCTTATCCCAGAACTTGAATCTCCTCAAGTAGATGATTGGCAGTATTTAGTAGAACGTCCTCACCCTTGGCGAAGACAACTTTATATTAAAGGACGAAAACTACTCGCTTCGACTATATGGCAGGATATTGTTGTGAACCAGATGTCACAGGAAGAAGCAGCAGACAATTGGGATCTTCCCCTTGCTGTTATTCAGGAAGCTATTCTGTATTGTGAAACTCATCAAGAACTTCTCTCACTAGAAGCACAAGAGGAACGCTACCGTCTTGAAGAACAAGGAGTTTCTCTTGACCCTCAGACTATTAATTGATGAAGACTCACAAGCGAAATATCTAGTTAATTTGCTACGCAATGCTGGTCACGACGTGATAACAGTCAACGAAGCAGATCTAATGGGGAAGTCTGATTCAATTGTCCTTAAATATGCTATTAGCCACGGGCGTATATTATTGACGCGTAATTGTGAAGACTTTCTAAACCTCCACACAGTAAATCCAAATCATCCTGGTATTTTAGCAGTATACCAGAATTCTGAAGCATCCAAGTTTATGAGCTACCTCAGTATTGTTAAGTCAATCTCCAATCTGGAGGCATTGAATTATATGATAACTAATCAATTTATTCCCCTCAACCAATGGAATTTCTAGTTGAACTCATCTCTGGTCTCAGATGGTAGCACAGGGTTGCGATTTGAAAAAGACTTTATTCGTCAATTACTAAGCGAGGATATTATGCAGGAGTCAGTCATTTATCAGGATATTTTGCAGAAGGGCGAACAACAAGGAGAACAAACAGAGGCTTTTCAGTTTCTTAATCGTTTGTTAAATCGGCGCTTTGGTAAAATAGATTTATCAATCATTGAGCGTATCAGAGTTTTATCTAAAGAAGAATTAGAAACTTTGGGAGAAGCTTTATTTGATTTTTCTAAAGCAGCTGATTTAGAAGCATGGCTAAATCAGCAAGAAGGAAAATAAGCTGTTATTTTCATATAGAACGTGGGCAATATGACCACACTAAAAAATAAAATAAATTCACACACTTGGAATGCGCCCGTGTCATGTCGGTTCAATTAGTAATGATAGCGATCGCGTTGCACTCAATCACTGCAAACTTTCTTGTAACGGTTTCAATGTAAGCTTTTCCACATTTAAGTTGCATAGTCGGACAAACCTATGCCCTATGCCCCATGCCCTATGCCCCATGCCCTTCAAGTTTCTCATTTTTTGAAAACATTAATTAACAAAATTTTAGAAGATTTCATCCCAGAAAGTCATATTTCGTAAATACTCAACTAGCTGGATGTATTCAGTTTTGCAAAAAATTATGGTATATCTAACTTGTGACCGATACAGTTCACCCTGAGTGAAGTGTAGCAATCTTATTTCAAGACTCTCTATCAAAAAGACCTACTAGTAGGATCAGCTTGCTGCTGTTCAGAGGGCGATCGCTCTTTGGAAGTTCCGCATTGCTGCTTTGCCTACCCCACTACGTAAGCAAAACTAATTTCCTAGAATCCTCAGTTATGTAGGGAGACAATTGATCAACCAAGTCGTTGTCAAGGCCTCTTCTATTATAGCGACTAAATTTGTGTGGTTACATTGATCCACGATTTGGAGTAGAAACTCACACCAGAGTATCTATTTCCTATTTTTGACATTATGTAAATTCTGTTAACAAGACTATATTTTTATGATGCATATTCCTCATCTATCGATCTTGCTCAAGGTACAGAATCTATTACCAAAATTTTTTATCTTCACCCTTTTACTAGTTAGCGCTACACCAGCTAAAGCTCAAATCACCCCTGACGGAACTCTTGGTGCAGATCGTTCTGTTATCACACCAAATACTCTGATTCAGAGTAAGAATATAAATGCTGACTTAATCACTGGTGGTGCCCAACGCGGTCGTAATCTTTTTCACAGTTTTGGTGAGTTTAACGTTGGTGAAGGGCAAAGAGTCTATTTTGCCAATCCGTCTGATGTAACTAATATTTTGACCCGTGTCACAGGTGGGAATCAGTCAAAGATTTTCGGGACTTTAGGAGTTGACGGTGCGGCAAATTTGTTTTTGATTAATCCTGCTGGGATTTTGTTTGGGAGCGGTGCAACTCTAGATTTACGGGGTTCATTTGTAGGGACAACTGCGAATGGAGTGCAGTTTGGAACTCAAGGACTGTTTAGTGCGACGAATCCGCAAGCACCACCATTGTTGACAATAGATCCATCAGGATTGTTGTTTAATCAGTTAAATCAACAAGGAATCACAGTTAATAATGAATTCATGGGAGTACCAAATGGAAAAAGTCTATTGTTAGTTGGTGGAAATGTAACCTTAGATGGGGGTGGATTGATAGCTAGTGGTGGAAGAGTGGAGTTAGCTTCTTTAGCTGCACCAGGGACTATTGGGTTAAATGTTGCAGGGGACGCTTTGAGTTTAAGTTTACCTACCAATGTGCAGCGAGGTAATGTTTCTCTGAGAAATCAGGCATTTGTGGATGTATCTGGCGCAGGTGGAGGAGATATTGCAGTTAATGCTGGTAAGTTAGATATGTCTAATTCCTCCACCCTGTTTGCAGGAATCGGTACGGGAATGGGTAATGAGAGTAGTAAAGCAGGTAATATTAATATTAATGCTGATTTAGTTTCTTTAGATAGTGCATACATTGACAACGTAGTTGTTAGTAGTACCTCTAAAGGAAATGCTGGAAATATAAATATTACGACTGGCTCACTATCAGCAACTCATGGCGCTCAAATTGACTCTTTTACTCGTGGAATAGGGAATGGGGGGAATATTACGATTGTTGCCAAGGATGCAGTTACTTTTGATGGTATAAATAGTAGTAATGGGATACATAGCGGCTCCTATAGTAATGTGTATAGTGGTGCAATAGGCAATGGTGGAAATACCAGTATTAGTGCTGGTTCCTTATCTTTGACTAACGGCGCAGAATTAAACGTTGATGTCTATGGAGCTTTTGAAAATCTTGATGGCGGTAAAGGGAAGGGAGGTATTATAAATGTTAATGTGGGTGATAAGTTGACAATTTCTGGCTCAGGTAGTGCAATCTCTGGAGAGCTTGGTAGTGGTGCAGTAGGACGTGGTGGAGACATCAAGGTTCAAGCAGGAAATATTTCTGTGACAGATGGTGGAACAATTAGTTCTAGCACTCTTGGAAAAGGTGATGCAGGTAATATTTCTATCACAGCTAATGATGGTATTTCATTGTCTAGAAATAGCTTTATTGTCAGCAATGTTCAGAGTAGTGATGCTGCAGGTAATGCTGGAAATATCGACATCAAAACTGGTTCACTTTCTGTCAAAGATGGTAGTCAAATTAACTCGTTTACTCGTGGACACGGCAATGCAGGAAATATCACCATTACTGCAAAAAATGCAGTTACTTTTGACCAAATAGGTAGTGATGGGTTTTACAGCGCTTTACAGAGCAATGTTTACTCTGGTGCAGTAGGTAATGGTGGCAATATTAATCTCTCTGCAGGTTCATTATCCTTAACTAATGGCGGACAAATCAATGCATTTTTGGATAGCGGTGCAGTAGGACGTGGTGGAAATATTAAAGTTCAAGCTGGAAATATTTCTGTAACAGATGGTGGAACAATTAGCTCTAGCACCTTAGGACAAGGTAATGCAGGTAATATCTCTATTACAGCTAATGATGGTATTTCATTGTCTAGAAATAGCTTTATTGTCAGCAATGTTCAGAGTAGTGATGCTGTAGGTAATGCAGGGAATATTGACATTAACACTGCTTCACTTTCCGTCCAAAGTGGTAGTCAAATTAATTCTTTTACTCTTGGACGAGGAAATTCAGGAAATATCACCATTACTGCAAAAAATGCAGTTACTTTTGACCGAATAGGTAGTGATGGGTTTTACAGCGCTTTACAGAGCAATGTTTACTCTGGTGCAGTAGGTAATGGTGGCAATATTAATCTCTCTGCAGGTTCATTATCCTTAACTAATGGCGGACAAATCAATGCATTTTTGGATAGCGGTGCAGTAGGACGTGGTGGAAATATTAAGGTTCAAGCTGGAAATATTTCTGTAACAGATGGTGGAACAATTAATTCTAGTACTTTTGGTGCAGGTAATAGTGGCGATTTGACTATTACAGCGGACACCATACAACTGAGCGGAACTTCTAGTCGTGTTTTTGCTCAATCTAATTCGAGTGCAACAGGGAATGCAGGAAGCTTGACAATTAACACAGGTCAGTTGCTTGTACAAAATGAAGCACAAGTTAGTGCCAGCACCTTTGGCGCAGGAAACGGGGGTAATTTAACTGTTAACGCAAAAACCATACAACTGAATGGAATTTCTGCTGATGGAAAAACTGCCAGTGGTTTATTTGCGCAACAAGGTACCTCAGGTGCAAGAGGAAATGCAGGAAAATTAACAATTAGCACGCAACAGTTGCAGGTGCAGAATGGTGCACAAGTTAGTGCTAGTACTTTTGGTGCAGGTAATAGTGGCGATTTGACTATTACAGCGGACACCATACAACTGAGCGGAACTTCTAGTCGTGTTTCTGCTCGATCTAATTCGAGTGCAACAGGGAATGCAGGAAGCTTGACAATTAACACAGGTCAGTTGCTTGTACAAAATGAAGCACAAGTTAGTGCCAGCACCTTTGGCGCAGGAAACGGGGGTAATTTAACTGTTAACGCAAAAACCATACAACTGAATGGAATTTCTGCTGATGGAAAAACTGCCAGTGGTTTATTTGCGCAACAAGGTACCTCAGGTGCAAGAGGAAATGCAGGAAAATTAACAATTAACACGCAACAGTTGCAGGTGCAGAATGGTGCACTAGTTAGTGCTAGTACTTTTGGTGCAGGTAATAGTGGCGATTTGACTATTACAGCGGACACCATAAAACTGAGCGGAACTTCTAGTGGTGTTTATGCTCGATCTAATTCGAGTGCAACAGGGAATGCAGGAAGCTTGACAATTAACGCAGGTCAGTTGTTTGTACAAAATGAAGCACAAGTTAGTGCCAGCACCTTTGGCGCAGGAAACGGGGGTAATTTAACTGTTAACGCAAACACCATATTACTGAGTGGAACTTCCCCTGATGGAAAAACTGCCAGTGGTTTATTTGCGCAACAAGCTACCTTAGGTGCAAGAGGAAATGCAGGAAAATTAACAATTAACACGCAACAGTTGCAGGTGCAGAATGGTGCACTAGTTAGTACTAGTACTTTTGGTGCAGGTAATAGTGGCAATTTGACGGTCAAAGCTGACACTATACTACTGACTGGAAGTTCTAGTGGCTTGTTTAATGAAGCTAATTCTGGTTCAACAGGGAATGCAGGCAACCTGACAATTAATACCCGACAGATCCTAGTTCAAAATGGATCAGGCGTGTACGTACAAAATTTGGGGAAGGGAAATGCTGGAAATCTAGATATCAGGGCTCGCTCCATTCAGCTAGATAAGGGAATACTGACTGGTCAAACCAACTCAGGTATTGGCGGCGATATTAAACTAACAGTGGATGACTACATACTCCTACGCAATACTAGTAAAATCTCTACGAACGCAACTACAGCAGGAGATGGTGGTAAAATTACAATCAATACACCCTTCATAGTTGCTGTACCCAACGAAAACAACGATATCACGGCCAATGCTGGCTCTGGCTCTCCTGGTAAGATCAAAATCAATGCTCAACTGTTTGGTATCCAACCACGCCAGCAACTATTACCCCCAGCAAACAGTATTACAGCATTTTCTCAAAAAGGTGTACAGGGACAAATAGTGATTGCGCAACCGCAAGTAGAACTCATCCAAGGATTGATAGAACTGCCCATACAAGTATCTGACGCAGCGAATAAATTTTCTCAACTCTGTCCCAATAGCCCGAACGGGAAACCTTTAGGGGAATTTGTCATTACAGGAAAGGGTAATATCCCACCAAACCCACTACAATTATTACCCGGTAGAAATCCTGATATTCCTCTAGCAACTGCAGAAGATATGCAGGAGATTAGATCTATACAAGCGCAAGAACAGAAAAAGAAAGAGGAACAGCAACACAGCACTAAAGTTGCCAGAAAGAAAAATAAAGACAATACACTTCCTTCAATTGTGGAAGCACAAGGTATAGTACAAACACCTGATGGTCAAATTTACTTTGTGGCGAATGCAAACCATGCTACTCCATCTTCTCAGCCTACCGCTTCTGTTTGTCCTAGCCAGAATTAGGGAATAAAAGGTAGGTAAGGACTTAATCCTTAGTCATGATGATTCAGCTTGTTGCAGCGGCAAATGTTGTGTGGGTTCAATTAGTTAGTAATGATGGCGATCGCGTTGCACTTCGTCGTTCAAATTTCCCGGTAAGGAGCTTTGAGTGATGAAAACTAAGAATATACAGCAATCCTATTTGATTAGTAAAAAACTCTCAGCAGCCTTGTAGATAGCCACACTGTAATAATTTGCCGTTTTCGTCTAATACAATACTCGTGTAAATCAGTGTAGCTGTGTACTTCAATCTTCGAGTTTCTCATTTTTTGAAAACATTAATTAACAAAATTTTAGAAGATTTCATCCAGGCAAGTCATATTTTGTAAATAGTCAACTAGCTGGATGTATTTAATTTTGCCAGAAAGTATGGTATATCTAACTTGTGATTAATACAGTTGACTCAAGGGTGAACTGTATCAATCTTATTGCAATACTCTCTATCAAAAAGACCTAGTAGTAGGATCAGCTTGCTCATGTTCAAAGGGCGATCGCTCTTTGAAAGTTCTGCTTAGCTGCTTTGCCTACCTGACTAAGTAAGCAAAACTAATTTCCTAGAATCCTCAGTTATGTAGGGAGACAATTGATCAACCAAGTTGTTGTCAACGTTTCTTCTATTGTAGCGATTAAATTTGCATTGTTACATTTATCCACGATCTCTTTAGAGTAGAAACTCACACCAGAGTATCTATTTCTCATTTTTGACCTTATGTAAATTCTGTTAACAAGACTATATTTTTATGCTGCGTATACCCTATCTATCGATGTTGCTCAAGGTACAGAATCTATTACCAAAATTTTTCATCTTCACCCTTTTACTAGTTAGCGCTACACCAGCTAAAGCTCAAATCACCCCTGACGGAACTCTTGGTGCAGAGCGTTCTGTTATCACACCAAATACTCCGATTCAGAGTAAGAATATAAATGCTGACTTAATCACTGGTGGTGCGCAACGGGGTCGTAATCTTTTTCACAGTTTTGGTGAGTTTAACGTTGGTGAAGGGAAAAGAGTCTATTTTGCTAATCCATCTGACGTTACCAACATATTGACTCGTGTCACAGGTGGGAATCGGTCAAATATTTTGGGGACATTGGGAGTTGATGGTGCGGCAAATTTGTTTTTGATTAATCCCAACGGTATTGTGTTTGGGAGTGGTGCAGCTTTAGATTTACGGGGTTCGTTTGTAGGGACGACTGCGAACGGAGTGCAGTTTGGAAATCAAGGATTGTTTAGTGCGACGAATCCGCAAGCACCACCATTGTTGACGATAGATCCATCAGGATTGTTGTTTAATCAGTTGAACCAAGGAGCAGCAATTACCAATAAATCCATTGCAGATGCAGGCGTTGATCTCACAAATTCTCGTGTGACTGGTTTACGAGTCCCAGATGGAAAAAGTCTCCTGTTAGTAGGTGGAGATGTAGTCTTAGATGGGGGTAGGCTGACAGCTAACAGTGGAAGGGTCGAATTAGCAGGATTAGCTGCACCAGGAACTATTGGGTTAAATGTTACTCGGGACACTTTGAGCTTAAGTGTCCCGAGTAATGTCCAGCGTGGTAATGTTTCCCTGAAAAACCAGGCTAATGTTGATGTATCTGGTGCAGGTGGAGGAGATATTGCAGTTAATGCAGCTAAGTTAGATATGTCTAACTCAGGTCTTTTTGCAGGAATTGGGACAGGATTGGGTAATGGTAGTACTAAAGGTGGTAATGTTAATGTCAATGCTGATTCAGTTTCTTTGTCCAATGGGGCTCAAATCGGTGCTTTTACTCAGGGAAAAGGGGACGCGGGAAACATTTTTATTACAGCCCGTGATACTATTTCTGTAGATAGTGGATTCATTGCCAACTTTGTCCTGAATAATGCCGTAGGTAACGCTGGTAATATTGAGGTTCAAGCTGGA
Organism: Aetokthonos hydrillicola CCALA 1050; assembly: GCF_017591665.1. Classification (GTDB taxonomy): domain Bacteria; phylum Cyanobacteriota; class Cyanobacteriia; order Cyanobacteriales; family Nostocaceae; genus Aetokthonos; species Aetokthonos hydrillicola. The sequence continues at coordinate 52,292 of NZ_JAAKGC010000010.1, forward strand.
AACATTTTGCTAGAAAATAGAGGAGCAATCGCTTCTACTGCCGAGACCGAAGGTAATTCAGGAAACATTGATATCAAAACTGGTTCACTTACTGCAACTAATGGCGCTCAAATTAATTCCTCTATTCTCGGACGAGGACGTGCGGGAAATATCACAATTCAGGCGAAGGATACAGTTACTTTTGATGGGGTAGCCACTAATAGAAATCACAGTGGTTTATTTAGTTATGTGCTAGCTGGTGCAGTAGGTAATGGAGGTAATATTAACATCTCTGCTGGGTCATTATCCTTGACTAATGGTGGTCAATTAGGAGCTAGTGTTCGTGAAAAAACTGATACGTTGGCAGGTGGGCAAGGTAATGGTGGTACGATAGACGTCAACGTACGCGATGCATTAACAATTTCTGGTCTAGATAGCAGTGGGATTTTTGCTAATCTTGGTACTGATGCTAAGGGGCGTGCCGGGAATATTAATATTCAAGCTGGAAATGTTCTAGTCAAAGATGGTGGTCAAATTAATTCCTTCACCCGTGGAACAGGAAATGCAGGAAATATAACGATTATCGCGAGGGATGCAGTCACTTTTGATGGTGTATTTAATAAAAATAACAGTGGTTTAGCTAGCAGTGTAGAAGCTGGTGCGGTGGGTAATGGAGGTGATATTAACATCACTGCTGGGTCATTAAACTTGACTAATGGTGGGGAAATAAATACTACTGTCAGTAGCGCGTTTGGTAACCTTGCTGCTAATCAAGGAATTGGTGGTACTGTAAATATCAACGTTCGTGATGCATTGACGATTTCTGGTACAGATAGCCAGGGAATTTTTGCTAATCTTGGTACTGATGCTAAGGGGCGTGCCGGGAATATTAATATTCAGGCGGGAAATGTTCTAGTCAAAGATGGAGGTCAAATTAATTCTTTCACCCGTGGAACAGGAAATGCAGGAAATATAACGATTATCGCGAGGGATGCAGTCACTTTTGATGGGAGAGATAGTAATAGACTTCCCAGTGCTTTATTTAGTAATGTAAATCCTGGTGCAGTAGGTAATGGGGGTAATATTAATATCACTGCTGGGTCATTATCGTTGACTAATGGTGGTCAATTAGAAGCTAGTGTTCGTGGAAAAACTGATGATACTGATGTTCCTGGGCAAGGTAATGGTGGTACGATAGACGTCAACGTACGCGATGCATTAACAATTTCTGGTACAGATAGCCGCGGGATTTTTGCTAATCTTGGTAGTGATGCTAAGGGGCGTGCCGGGAATATTAATATTCAGGCGGGAAATGTTCTAGTCAAAGATGGTGGTCAAATTAATTCTTTCACTCGCGGACGAGGAAATGCAGGTAATATCACAATTACTGCAAAAAATGCAGTCACTTTTAAAGGAGATAGTGGCTTATCTAGTAATGTTCTAGCAGGTGGAGTAGGTAATGGGGGAAATATAAATATCACTGCTGGTTCATTAGCATTGACAGACGGTGGACAAATAAATGTTAATGTCCAAGGAGCCTCTAATAATCTTGCTGGAGGGCAAGGAAATGGTGGTAGTGTAAATATCACCGTGGGCGATGCACTGACAATTTCTGGTTCAGATAGTGGCATCTTCGGGAGTGTTAGTACTGGTGCTGTAGGAAGTGGTGGGGATATTAATATCCAAGCGAGATCGCTATCGTTATCAGATAACGCTACAGTAACAACTAGCAATGGTGGACAGGGAAATGCAGGTAATATACTGATAAAGGTAATAGATAGCATTTTTGCTAATAATAGTCTCATAGTCAGTAATATTGGCACCACAAAGCGTCAACCAGCTTTCGGCAATGTTGGTAATATTGAGATCTCGGCTAGAACAATTTCTTTCGCTGATGGGGCACAACTGCAAGCAGGTTTCTATTCTAGGGGTCAGGGAAAAGCAGGACTCGTATCTGTAAAGGCTAGAGACTCAGTTTCTTTTGCAGGCACAAACAGTACAGGAGAACCCAGCGCGATATTCACTGATGTTGAAGCAGGAGCAGTAGGCAATGGTAGCGATATCCAAATCTCAGCACCATCGATTTCTTTTTCTGATGGCGCTCAACTCATAGCCAGCAATGCCGGGCAAGGAAATGGTGGAAATATCAGTATTACAACAGATCAACTCTCACTTACCAATGGTGCTAGATTCAGTGCTAGCACCTTGGGACAAGGTAATGCTGGTAATATTACGATTGTTGCTAGAGACGCAGTTACTTTGGATGGGGAAGATAGTAATGGAAATCCCAGTGCTTTATTTAGTAATGTGCCAGATAATGGCCAAGGTTTAGGCAATAGTGGAACAATTGATATCACTGCTAGGTCATTTACTTTGACAAATGGTGCACAACTAGGCGTTAGTGTTCGTAAAGGTCAAGGGAGCGCAGGTAATATTACCATTAATGCTAATTCTGCTCGCCTTAATAGCGGTCTAATCTTTGCTGAAACAGATTCTTCAAGTAATGGTGGTAACATCACTTTAAATCTTTCCGACTACTTACTCCTGCGCAATGGTAGCCTAATATCTACCAGCGTAGGCACAGCAAATGCAGGAGGTAATGGGGGTAACATCACCATAACTACACCCTTCATCGTCGCCCTACCCAATGAGAACAGTGACATCACAGCCAATGCCTTCTCTGGCAACGGTGGTAAAATTGATATCATCAATGCTGAGCTTTTTGGGATTCAAAGGCGTGCCAAAGAATCACCCCAAACAAATGATATTACTGCAAGTTCGCAGTTTGGCAGACAAGGGCAAATCAATATAGCCCAACCCGAAATTGAACTCGTCTCAGGATTGCTGGAACTACCCATACAAATATCTGACGCAGCGAATAAATTTTCTCAACTTTGTCCCAATAGCCCAAACGCGAAACCTTTAGGAGAATTTGTCATCACAGGAAAGGGTAACATTCCACCAAACCCACTACAATTATTGCCCGGTAGAAATCCTGATATTCCTCTTGCAACTGCAGAAGATATGCAGGAGATTAAAACTATACAAGCGCAAGAGCACAAAAAGAAAGAGGAACAGGAACACAGCAGTAAAGTTGCCAGAAAGAAAAATAAAGACAATACACTTCCTTCAATTGTGGAAGCACAAGGTATAGTACAAACACCTGATGGTCAAATCTATTTTGTGGCGAATGCAAACCATGCTACTCCATCTTCTCAGCCTACCGCTTCTGTTTGTCCTAGCCAGAATTAGGGAATAAAGGGTTCTTGTTTGTGCGTTGCAATAAAAGTGAAAATCAATAGAGTATAGCGCTTAATACATTTGTTGTAAGATCAATGTGAAAATCTTATGATGACCAAAAAATTGACTATGCAATACCAAGTTTTTGTTCAAAGTCACCCAGAGAATAAATTTATTGCTTCCGTTGTTGGTATTCCCAATAGCACAGTCGAAGGTGGTACAAAGGAAGAAGCAATAGCGCTTGCCAAAGCTGCTTTAGAGACCCAACTGGCATCAGGTGAATTAGTTACAATTGAGGTGGGTAAAGAATCCTCGCAGCAGCAAACAGATCCTTGGCTCAAGCATATGGGTATTTTTGCATCAGACCCAACGTATGACGATTTTTTAGCAGAAGTTGCAGCTTATCGACAGCAAGTTTCAGAAGAAGAGGGTTTTGAATGACTTGCTACATAATGGACACAGACCATCTTAGTCTTTACGAACGCGCTCATCCTAAAGTATGCGCTCAAATTATTAGGATACGCCAACATTCTTCTGACAAGCTATTTACAACAGTGGTAAGCCTTGAGGAACAGTATGCCGGGCGCATAGCTCAAATTCGTAAAGCCACTACAGCTAAAGCATTGGTTGGAGCATATGAGAAATTAAAGCAAATCTTCGCTTTGTTTTCAGATTTGGACATTTTAGAGTATAATCTCAAGGCAGATGAATATTTTCGAGAATTGAGAAGAGATGGAATTCGTATTGGCACTTTAGATTTACGAATCGCTGCAATTACTCTTGCTCATGATGGTATTTTATTAAGTAGAAATATCAAAGACTTTGAGAAAGTACCAGGGTTAACTATTCAAGATTGGTCAGTGTAGCCATTGTAAATTTTTTAGTTTGGATGATAAAGCAAGGTTAAATTCAGTGATCAGTTACCAGTTATCAGTGTTCAAGTGCTCAGCGATCGCCTAAGTAGTACATTCTGACTCCTGACTCCTGAATTCTGACTCCTTTTTACATTAATTTCTGTATCAAAAACACTAAAAGTAATTATTTGACTAAAATATTGCACACACTTCGTAATACAATATTTTCACCAGTAAAATCACTGAAAAATAATGAGAAACGCTAAAACTAAACGTCTTAACAGATGTAACAAGCGTTTGCTTTGTATTGGTCTGCGTATGACTATGACAGCTATGCTGTGCATGACATCGACCGGCTTTACTCTAGCATCTAGTAGTCTTCAGTCGGTCGATGTCGTCCGCAGTCAATCAGGGGCATCGCTGGAACGACAAGCACGCAAATTATATAAAGAAGGTAAGTTTTCTGAAGCTGCACAGGTATTTACACAAGCAGCAGAAGCTTACAAAACATCGTCAGATCCTATCCATCAAGCACTGAGTCTCAGCAATTTGTCGCTGTGTTATCAACAACTTGGTCGATGGAAAGACGCTAACGATATAATCGCTAAAAGTATTGCAATATTAAACACTAAAGAAACAACCCCACAAAGATTATCAGCACTTGCACAAGCCCTCAATATCCAAGGTGAATTACAATTAAATACCGGACAAGCTGAAGCTGCGCTAAAATCGTGGGAACGTGTTGCGGATATTTATACTCAACAAAAGCAACCAGCTCGTGTACTCACAAGCCAAATAAATCAAGCTCAAGCTTTACAAAATTTGGGTCTTTATAGACGATCTGCATCACTACTTGCAACTGCATTAAAGTTACCAGCAGATTATATCGATGAACCTAAAAAACTCCAACTATCTCTCAAACTCATTTCTGCTTCTCCAGAAAAAGCGATCGCACTGCGTACCTTAGGAGATTCTCTGCGCGTTGCTGGTAACTTAACTTCAGCACAGATGACTTTACAGCGCAGTTTAGATTTTGCTAAGCAGCTACGTTTACCTAATATAGTTGCACTATCACAACTCAGCCTTGGTAACACCGCAAACGCACAAGCTGATCCTACAACAGCACTCAAATTTTATAAAGAGGCTAGCGCATCATCTCCAAATAATAATATTCGTCTACAAGCAGAACTCAACGAACTTTATTTGCTCGTTGATACAAACCAACAAGATGCAGCAAGAATACTACTGCCACAGTTAAAAGAGCAAATTGAGGCATTACCGCCGTCTCAAACAGCGATTGAAGCGAGGGTAAATCTTGCCAATAGCATTATACAGATGGCAGAGAAAAAACAAGAAGAAAAATCTTTAGAGAAAACCCCCGAAAATCAGGAAATTCTACTAGATGCAGCAAAACTGTTAGCAGTAGCTATTCAACAAGCTAAAGAATTAGGAAATTCTCGACTCGAAGCTGATGCATTGGGAACCCTTGGGAAAGTCTACGAAGACACTCATCAGTGGAAGGAATCAGAAGATCTGACTCAGAAAGCGGTTCAACTAGCACAACAAGTCAACGCTGAGGATCTTGCCTATCGTTGGCAATGGCAATTGGGAAGAGTTGCCAAAGAGCAAGGAAAAACCGAAGTCGCGATCGCAGCTTATAAAGAAGCTATCAATAATATTAAATCCTTACGGGCAGACTTAGCAGGAGCAAATCCTGATTTGCAGTTTTCTTTCGGGAAATCAGTTGAGCCAATACACCGTGAACTCGTCGAGTTGCTAATAACAGGAAATCAAAAGGATCAAGATCATCTCAAAACAGCGCGAGATGTTATTGAAGGATTACAATTAGTAGAACTTGATAACTTCTTTAGACAAGCTTGTCTCAATGCTCAACCAGAACAAATAGACCGTGTTGATAAACGAGCAGCAGTTATTTATCCGATTATTTTAAAAGACCAACTAGCCATAATTACCAGCTTACCTAAATCTGGACAAAATTCTCAAGGGAAAGCAAATAAAGCAACAGAGACAGATAAGCGTGAGTTTCATTACTACACAACTAAAATTAGTAAAAACGATGTTGATAAGTTAGCAACACGTTTGCGGAATAACCTTAACCAAGCGAATACATCTGATTTAGTCAAACCTCTATTTCAACAGATGTACGATTTAATAATCGCACCTCAAGCAGCAGACCTCAAGAACAGTAAAGTTGAAACATTAGTATTTGTTTTAGATGGTACTCTGCGTAGTGTTCCAATGGCAGGACTATATGATCAACAAGAGAAAAAGTACCTCATTGAGAAATATAGCATTGCTCTCACACCAGGACTACAATTACTCGCACCGCGATCGCGCCCAGAAAAACAACTAGGAGCCTTAGTAGCTGGACTGAGTAAATCTCGTCCTGGTTATCCAGCACTGGATAAAGTAGCAGAAGAAGTTAAAACAATTCAACGCGACATCCCAAGCCAAGTCCTTTTGAACGAAAAATTCACAAACACAGCCTTTCAAAATAAAGTCTCTGGTATTTCTTACCCAATTGTACACTTAGCAACCCACGGTCAATTTGGTTCTACACCAGACCAAACATTTATTGTGACCTGGGATAGTAAAATCAAAGTCAACGAACTCAGCAGCTTGCTCAAAGCAGTCGAACTCTCCCAAGGAAAAGCCCTCGAACTCCTTATTCTCAGTGCATGTGAAACAGCCACTGGTGATGCAAAATCTGCATTAGGATTAGCAGGTATAGCAGTCCGTTCCGGTGCACGTAGCACAGTCGCAACCTTGTGGCGCGTTGATGATGAAGCTTCAGCACAATTAATGATCCAATTCTATGACGAATTGGTGAAAGCGAAAAAAACAGGTACCTCAAAAGCCGAAGCCTTACGTCGCGCTCAACTCGCTATCTTACAAAAATCCCAGTATAAATCCCCATATTACTGGGCTGCTTATGTTTTGCTTGGGAATTGGATTTAATAGGGCATGGGGCATGGGGCATGGGGCATGGGGCATGGGGCATGGGGCATGGGGCATGGGGGATTGTTACTGCTACCCTGCTACCCTGCTCCCTCTGCTCCTCTGACTCCTGACTCCTGACTCCTGACTCCTGACTCCTGACTCCTGACTCCTGACTCCTGACTCCTGACTCCTGACTCCTTTTTTAACAACTACAAAAAAAATACATGAACAAAGTTATTCTCTTGAGATTAGCCTACTTTTACTTAATTGGGTATTTACTGATTCAAACAAGTGATGTTGCAAGAGCACAGATACCACCCTCAAGACTACCACCACCGCAAGATGTTAATCCGCAACTTCCTACACCAGCACCAGCAATACCTTCGCCCTCCCCGAGTCTACCACCGCCAGCAGATCTACTGAAACCACCAATACCCTCCACAACTCCAGAAAAGATTCCTTCTGAAGCGCCCTTAAAAATTAGCGTCAAGCGTTTCGTAGTAGAAGGTAGCACTGCCTTTAATAAAGAGAAGTTAGATGAAGTATTAGCTCCTTTTACGAACAAAACTCTCTCTTTTACTGAACTGTTGCAAGCGCGATCAGCAATCACGGAACTTTACATTAAGAGTGGTTATATCACTTCAGCCGCAGTCCTCCCACCACAAAATTTTACTAGCGGTGTCGTAACAATTAAGGTTATTGAAGGTAAGTTAGAAGCGATTAACATTACGGGGTTGAAAAGACTCGATCAAGATTATGTGCGTAGTCGATTGGCTATAGCTACTCATGCGCCACTCAACACAAAGCGCTTATTAGAAGCATTGCAATTACTACGAATCAATCCCCTGATCAAAAATTTATCTGCTGGGTTGTCATCTGGTACACGTCCAGGTTTAAATGTCCTAGATGTAACCGTGGTAGAAGCAAATACTTTTAACATTCAAGTAGGTCTAGATAATGGTCGTCAACCTAGTGTGGGTAGTTTCCGTCGCCAAGTTCGATTGACACAAGCCAACTTACTAGGAATCGGGGATGGATTAACAGTCGGCTACAACAATACAGACGGTAGTAACGGAGGGGATATTAATTATACCATACCCGTAAATGCTCACAATGGTACTGTGAGGTTAGGTTATAACATTATCTCAAGTAAGATCATAGAGCCGCCTTTTAACCGCATTGATATTGAATCAGACTCTCGCAATTATGAGATCAGCTTCCGTCAGCCAATAAATCAAACTCCCACCCAAGAATTTACTCTAGGTTTAACCGCTTCCCGGTATGAAAATGACACGACTTTACTGGGTATTCCTTATCCTTTGTCACCAGGTGCTAGCAGTAAAGGGAGAACTCGAATTTCAGCGGTGCGGTTTTTTCAAGAATGGACTAAACGTGACAATCAGCAAGTATTTGCAGCGCGATCGCAATTTAATCTAGGCCTTAATCTTCTAAATTCTACAACTAATCGCTCAGCACCAGATAGTCGGTTTTTTAGTTGGCAAGTTCAAGCACAATGGGCTCGCCTATTAGCTCCCGATACATTATTCTTAATACGTGGCGATGCACAAGTTGCAAACCAAGCTCTTGTACCCATAGAACAATTTGCCTTAGGTGGTTTAGGAAGTGTTCGAGGCTATCGTCAAGATCTGCTGCTAGCTGATAACGGCGTATTACTCACAACCGAGTTACGATTACCAATATTTAGGAATCCTAGCTCTGGAACAGTTTTTCATGTTATTCCCTTTGCTGATTTTGGTGCAGTATCGTATAACGGCGGGAGAGCATTTATCAGACAAGATACATTAGCAAGTTTGGGCTTGGGTTTGCAGTTAACTCAGGGCGATCGCCTAAACGCCCGGCTAGATTGGGGTATTCCCTTAATAGGAGTTGCTAATAACAAGAGAACAGTACAAGAAAACGGGCTATATTTTTCGATTACGGCAAATGCTTTTTAGGGGATTGGGGATTGGGGATTGGGTACTGGGTACTGGGGATTGGGGATTGGGGACTAGGAATGAGGGGGATTAGGAAAAGGTGGAGGATAAAGGTTTTGAATCGTTAGAGTTTTATCAAGACAGCTTAAAATTGCTCAAGGCAGCTTATCGACTAGCAGAGAGTTTACCAGATAAAGAACGCTATAACTTAAGCGACCAGTTGCGACGTGCAGCTTGTAGTATTGTACTGAATATAGCCGAAGGCTACGGACGCTATCATTATCTAGACAGGCTACGCTTTATGTATATTGCTCGTGGCTCTTTGGCTGAAACTAAAAGTGCCTTCATCATTGCTGAGACTGTTGGATACTGTTCTACAGAACAATTAAACTGGGTGAGTCAGATTAAAGGACAAATTGAAAAGAGTCTTAATGGTTACTGTCGTTTTATTCGCTCTCAACAACAAGGAGGTGCTGAATACGGAAACCAATATATTCGTGACAAAGAAACTGAAGACTAGGTACTAGCTGCTACGCGCTAGAGATCAGGGACTGAGAAGTAATTCCCAATCCCCAGTCCCCAATCCCCATTCCCCAATCCCCATTCCCAAATTTTTTGCATAAGCTCGATCACGCCAGAAATATAATGGTATTAGCAGGAAGAACACAAAGAGAGTACCTGTCGTGGTTGAAGAACTGTACACCCCGGAACAACTTGATCAAATCCATCAGCAGTTGTGGCAATGCGTTTTGCGATTTGCGAATTTCTCAGCAACTCAAGAACGCAATCGGATTGCGCGAGATTGGCATGATTCGCTGGGAGATGCGCTTACTGCATTAAACTTTCAACTACAATCTGCTATCAAGCTTTGCAAACCTGATCCTAGTCAGGCTCAAGAATTTCTTAAAGAAGCACATCGTTTAGTCACGCTCACAACACAAGAAGTGCGCCGAACTTTAAAACGTTTCCGCAATGACGAAATTGAAAACCAGTCGATAAAAACACTGATTCAATTACTCGTTCATGATTTTGAGAGCATAACAGGGGTTTCGCCTGAGGTTGAGATTAACCTACCCATCACCTTACCATCAGAGCTTGTAACCCCTATTTATAGAATTATCCAAGAAGCTCTCGATAACATCTGTAAGTACGCCCAAGCAACAGCAGTACAAATTGACATTCACACAAATGTAAAATGGGTACATTGCGTTATTCAAGATAATGGTTGTGGGTTCGATCCGCAAAAAATTTCCGGAGGTTACGGATTGCGGGGAATGAAAGAACGAGTTGCAGTGTTACAAGGTCATTTCAAGTTAGAAACTGAACCAAGATACGGCTGTCGCATAACAGTAGACATTCCGATGCAAATACCCAGAAAACCTGAGCAGTATCAGGAACCTTCACTCCCTGAGATGCAAATACCCAGAAAACCTGAGCAGGAGCAGGAAACTTTACTTCCTGAAATACCAACACAGGTATCCCACACACAGATTCACGAAGAAGAATATACAACAATTAGCCTAGACGAACTAGCCGAGATCTTACAAACAGCTTTTTCTCAAGAACAGCTAACTGCCAATCCATATGATGTCCCTTTAAATAATAATGATATGCAGCCCGGTCCCCCAAGTCTAGAGGATATCGAGCCCACTCTCCCATGCCTACAGGAGAATGAGACGGATTATATCAATAACACGCCACTAGATTTCATACATGAGACGGATTATATCGATAACACTCCACTAGACTTCGTACATGAGACGGATTATATCAATAACACTCCCCTAGATTTCATACATGAGAGAGATTATATCAACAACACTCCACTAGACCTCATAAATGAGACGGATTATATCAATAACACTCCACTAGATTTGACATCAGAGTCAAGAGTCACAATTAGTGATTGGCAACCATTAAATCTCAATGAATGGCATAATCTCACATTACAAAAATCAACATTTTTTTGGGATTGAACCTTATTTTTTTAAATTGTAAAACTTTACAATACCAATTTTCTGTGAAGCTGCACATTATTTTTACCCCTCCTAACCTCCCCTTTCCAAGGGGAGGAAAGAAGGCGGTGGTGTTCCAATACTGCTCGGTTAAGCCGAAAATTTAAATTTAATGTAGGTTGGGTTGAGGAACGAAACCCAACATTTATCAGGATTTGTTGGGTAACGCTTATGCGCTCTACCCAACCTACGATTTTCCAAAACCCCGTTTGGAACTCAGTGACGCTATACGATCTGGAGCAAAATTTTAAGTCGAATTTGTTCAACGCCAACCCAATAAGCGTAACCAAGGTACAATCAAATAATAACTAACGCCCAACCAAAAGCTCATAAAGATTCCCATAAAACCAAAAAAAGTAATTGGAATCCACGGCTGATCCCAAGTAGGATTAAGAAAGTTTAATACCTGATTGGGGAATCCAGCAAATATCATTGCAGTGCCAAGTGCTGCGATCACAGCATGAACTATATGATGACTGCGTAAACCTAAACTAAGAGTGAGTAGAGAAACAGCCGCTACAATCATTCCTACCACCCCACTGGTAGCATCTTGTGGTGTTAGCAATTGCAAAACTAAACCACCAAAACCATAGCTGATAATACCCATCAGCGACGCTATTAAGAACCGTCGTTTTTGCCCAAAACCTCCCGCAACCAAAAGCCCCCAAGCAGTTCCCAAACCAGCACCAACAAATAAAAGAATCTCGGAAGCAGAAACATTGTTAGGATTGAGAAAAAGGTAGGGTAACTGACGAGATAAAAATTCCGTAAGTAGGCTGCTTAAGTTTGTTTGAGATGCCAAAACTAAACCAGAGGTTGCACCAAAAGCAGCTCCAAGACCAGTTAGAAACATTGTCCAAACTGTATCTAAACAGGCTATTATAACCTTAAAGATTGCTTTGATGATAAAACGAATAGTTTTACCAATAGCTTTAGTCAAGTTAGTAAAGGCTTGCTTTACACGATTTAAAGCAAGCTGCAACAAGAACTCTAGCTGTGAGAATAATCCTTGCTGAGGAGATGACTGAGCAATTGACTCCAAACTTTTGTGGATGATAGTTGCGCTTGCTGGACGCGATTTTATATCCGGTTGAATCATATCATCCAGCAAATCTGCTAGTTCAGGCTTAACATTTACCTCGTTGCGCCACAGTAATTTTCCTGTGATTGGATGTTCCAAATCTAACACTGATTTGCCTGTTAACATCTCAATCATTGTTCGACCAAGAGCGAAAAAATCTGTTGCTGGTCCAACACTACTCCCAATTAATTGCTCTGGTGGACTGTAGCCAGAAGAGTATAATTTGGTTGAGGAACCTTGAGAACCAAACAATTTAGAACTAAATTGTTTTACCCCACCAAAATCAATGAGTACTAGCTGATCTTGAGCTTGTTTGTTCCCTGGCACTCCCTGATTACCAGCAACCATTGTTGAGGACGATCGCAACATGAGATTTGAAGGTTTAATGTCACGATGAAGAATTTTGCGTCTGTGTAATTCTTGTAAAATATCTACAGCCTGCGTCAACCAGTTCAACACCAAATCTTGCGGACATCCTTGGGGAAATTCCTCAAATACTTCTTCTAATGTTTGACCATTGATTTTTTCCATCACCAGACAAAATATCTTGCGTGATGAGTTCGGATACCACTTCTCTAGATAAAAATATCCATCGGCATCAACTCTAGGGATACCAGGATGTTGTAAACTGCTTAAAACTTTTGCTTCTTGGACAAATAACTCCTGAGCCTTTGGTGAATCCTCCACTAGGACTTTCAGTACTTTTTCTGTTTGTGTCTTTTCATCCCATACAGTATAAATCTCTGCAAATCCCCCCGAACCCAAGCGCTCAAGAGGAGTATAGCGATCTACAAGCTGTAGGGATGCACCACAGCTGCTGCAAAACTTAGCTCCCCAACGTTGAGGATAAGGACGGTGACAATCTGGATTAATGCAGTGAATTGCACGCACTTGAGTCGAATGCAGCCGGTAAAAAAACAAAGGCCTTTGTTGATTGTACACCAGATTAGATCGGGAAGTCTGGTAGCCCCGGTATTTATATCGGGGCAGAAAGATGACATCCAGAGATCAGTAACTGTAACCATCCCAAGTCATCGGGAAAGCAGTTTCGTTTAAGGTCAAAAAATCATTATGACCACTGCTAGTTTCTTCATCGAGGACTTTAATGACTTTGTTGTAAATGTCTTCTGCTTGTTGCGGAGAATCACCTATGCTAGTTAAACCTAGCTTACCAAACTGAGAAAGACAACCCATTAGGTGAAACACTGAGCCTGTTTCGGTTCCGCTATCAAAATGCAGTCTATGATGGGCGATAATATCCATCAAGTCGTTCGGGAGAAGTCCCTGGTAGTGATCTTTGTGTAAGTTGTCAGTGGCAGTGTAGTATTTAGGACGTCCTTGCTGACTGTAAAATAAACCTGTGGAGAGATCGTAACGACCGTTAGTTAATAATTTTAAGGTCATAAGAGGATGAGTGGTACCTCCTTTCCGGAGGTTAATTTCGATCGCGTTAATGTCCCACTTGCCATTACCCTGATCAACAGCGATAAAGTCTACGCCAAATCTTTCTAAAGCTCCTTTTTTCGCTAAATTTCTGCCAATTTTTAAACCTAGTTGTTGTAATTGCAGTCGATAAGCTTCATCAGCAGGAAATCGACAACCCATATATATCTGATGATCTGGTCCCCCTAAGATCTGATCATGGGTTGAGAGAATCTCTACTTCACCATTTGGTGTGATGCGTCCTTGCACACTAGGCGATCGCTTGATTTCTCCTTCCACAAAAGCCTCAACAATTGCGCCTAATTCAGGGATCCGTCCTGAAAAATTTTCCCAAGACTCTTGTTTGGCTTGAAAGCTCATATTCCGCAGGCGATCGCTAATTGCTGTCAACCTTTCGGCAGAAGAACCACCAGGAGGTGCTAAACTTGCTATTGGTCTTAAATCTAGCAGTGCATTTCCTTCTCCAGAAAAGCCTTCATTAAGTTTTACGACCATTCGTTTCAGTGTCGGCTGGCGTTCCCACAACTGAGCAGCTGCTTCTGCCAAATCTAGATCACTCCACACTCTTTCACTACCATCAGGAAGAGGCACTTCACTTTCAGCAAAGATTTGCCGACTACCACTTTTACTTCCCCAAATTTGCAAATCTGGTGCAGCAGCGTATAACGGTACAGCTAATTCTAGAGATAATTTTCCTTCCCATTCCGTGGAATTATAACATATCATGAATGATTTTTCTAACCTTAAGGCGTGGCGAATTCTCTCTACCAAGCGAGGTCGTTCTAAAATCTTTTGAGTCAGAGGTTTTAAAGATGAATCATAAGTAGAAAGTAATAATAAGCGACTGCGAGCGTGAGAAAAAGGAATTCCTGGTAAAAGTTGCAAATAATAATCGATGATGCTCGGGTGCAGTGGCATTGATGTAATATAAATTAACCTTGTCCGGGGATTTTGCAACCGAATTAAAGAAAATAGCAGTCGTTCTTCATAATGCTCGCAGCCTTCTATCTTTTTTAGCTCTCGCTGGTCGATACTCAGAGAAGGAATGACTAAAATATCAGCATCGCTATTATCAAATAGATCAATGGTTTTCCAGCGATCCCGTAGAGTCAACTGAAGATTACGAAAATTATCATTATATTCTATTTTTTTTAAATCTACCGTTTGCATAGTGGTAGCTGCCTTTTTATAATTGCCATATTCTTAATCTTATATATCTTAAAGAGAACTTGTTTGCTACTAGCGTGCAACACTTCTTTTATTTATAGCAGTTCCGTAGATAGGAGAAATAATTTTTATGAATTTTTATGCAAATTAAATCGTATTATAATATAATGTATTCTCAATTAAAAAGCTAATTTATTTATATTTCTAAGGTAATAAATTACAGGACATTATGTCATGACACCCATCGCGTCTGCAACGCTCAAAACCCCAATGCAGCAAAGATTTTGGCAATAAGGATAGCGAATGACTACTGAATATTGAAATAACAACCCATAGCATGAAGTCCTGCTGCTCTGAGCGAGCGCCTAGCATGGCAACGTGATTGGCATAAATTTCAAGCGTTCGAATCTGTGCAAATACCCATAACCTCACAAATTCCTCACATTAATTTTATAGTCTTAAATCAACTCTTAAATTGCACAGTTATAATGAACAACCCAACATGTATTTCTGAACTAAATTTAAATCCCGTACCAGGGAAGAAATATTGGAACTGTGATCGAGAGTGGAGAGAAGAATTTATTTACTTTCTGCTAGTAGATCGCTTTCACGATGATCTTCAACGAACTCCAATCAACACAACAGACAGATCCTCAGGAAAGGGTAGCCCAACGCAGCTGAAAAAATTCTATGGCGGTACGATAAAAGGAATCAAAAATCATCTCGATTATATTCATAATTTAGGCTGTACAGCAATCTGGATAAGTCCGATCTTTGAAAACACTGATGCACCAGATCCCAATGGAGGTAACTACCACGGCTACTCTATTCAAAACTACCTTGGTATCGATCCTCGCTTTGGAACCAAACAGGATTTGATTGATTTGGTTGATGCAGCCCATAATCTAGAGATGCGAGTCTTTCTCGATGTGGTGATCAATCACTCTGGTGATACCTGGTACTACAAAGATGAAGATAACCCAGGAGTTCAACCTTATAAATTTTTCAATGATATACAATTTGAATTTGGTATGTGGAGACGTCCTGATCGCCCAATCCCACAGGAATTAAGAAATCCGAATTACTATCATCGTCGTGGGCGAATTCGTAATTGGGACAGCTATCCAGAATATCAACATGGAGATTTTGAATCCCTAAAAGATTTCAATAACGATGATGATGCCGATGGCTTAAAACTTCAAGAGTATTTAATTAAAGCACACTGCTATTGGATACGGGAAGCCGATATAGATGGATTCCGAATGGATGCCGTTAAACATTTCAGTTCACTAGCCGTTTCTCGCTTTTGTTCAACAATTCGAGAATATGCCTATCGATTAGGCAAACGCTCGTTTTTTCTGTTTGGGGAGCTAATCGCAGGAGATGATACTGTTGATCGCTATATTGGACCAAATACACCAACTAAAATCGGCGATCAAACCGTTTTTTTTGGACTTTCCTCTGTTTTGGATTTTCCACTTTACTGGAGAGTGAGTTCAGTAATCAAA
This sequence comes from Aetokthonos hydrillicola CCALA 1050, assembly GCF_017591665.1. GTDB lineage: Bacteria > Cyanobacteriota > Cyanobacteriia > Cyanobacteriales > Nostocaceae > Aetokthonos > Aetokthonos hydrillicola. Next base: position 68,474 of record NZ_JAAKGC010000010.1, read on the forward strand.
GGGTTCAGCCCTCCTAGTAATTTAATTGATCGCTACGAAGCTTTGAGAAGTGCGGCGCTGAATCGGGGAGAATTAGGACGTTATCGAGTCACATTCCTAGATAATCACGATCAAGTAGGAGCGAATCCCAAACGCCGCTTTGGTGCAGATACACCCGACAAACAAATTATTGCTGGAATGGGCTATCTATTATGTGCTTTAGGAACTGCCTGTATTTACTACGGGACGGAGCAAGGATTTTCCGGTATAGGTGATGATGACGCCTTGATCCGCGAAGCCATGTTTGATCGGGATAATTCCGAGCTTAACGTACTCAACCAGAACTGCATAATTTACCAAGAAATTGCTAAGATTGCTCAAGTTCAACGAAAATTGGAAGCATTACGCTTTGGTCGGATGTACTTTCGGGAGATTTCCGTTAATAGTCGGGACTTTGAATTGCCAAGAACTCATCCCTGCACTCTTGCTTTTTCTAGGCTGTTAGGCTTTCAAGAAGTTTTGGTTGCTTACAACACGTCTACCACATCTGCGCGAGAGGATTATGTCATCGTTGACAGCAGTCTTCATCAGGCAGGAGATGAATTGAGATTCGTCTACGGTGGCGACGGAAGCGTCACTGTTCAAAGCCATCCCGATGTGAGTAATCCGTCTCTGTTTGTACAACTTAATCTTTCACCGATGCAGTTTGTCATCCTGGGGTAAACTTCTCGTTCAACCGTTAGAAGGATGTTTTCGTTCTCAATGGTTGCTATTCTAACAAAGAATACTTAGAATCAACGAATGATAACGACTATGGCATCCACAACACCTCTAAAGGGCACAGAATTAGTAGATTGTGCTAGAGCGAATGCCAAACAGGGAATCGAAACTGCGGCTTATCAATGCGGTTATGGAGAAGATCTTAATACCTTCTCCAGTGAATTGCGGAAAGCTTGTGAAGACATGAATTTGCAAGTGAAGGAACTCACTGAACTGATTACCGATCAGGACATAATCCTGAATATTGGTAAAGGTGAGACTGTTGCTCCAAACTCAGCATCAGAACTATGATGGGTACCTAAATCAGTTAAACTGGTGGGTAGGGAATAGGTAATAGGGGCAAAGGATAGAAGTCTTTAAAGATCAAACTTACGCTTCTTTAATTCCACAAAACCTTATTATCCATTCCCTAGACTCTATCCCCTATACCCCCATCTTAGTTGTTGATGCAGTCAGGGTTTTCGCAATCTGCTGGACAAAACGATATAAGAGAGATCCTAGAGGTGATGAATTCCTTGGTTTTGCCTCAAGGTATCACTGCTATAGCTGAACAAGAGAACGGCTGTCTCTATGTACTATTGGAATCAACTGCTGTACCTGAACAGCAGAAAATGGCTGCATTGGTGAATCTGGCTGTGGGCAGCATAAAAGACGCACCATTCAATCGTGTAAAAGTTTACGGGCGTCAAGCTGGAAATCCATTTACTGATTGGAGCCACGAGATTGGACTAAACTTGAAAAGTAACTCATCAACAACTGCCAATCTTGTAAATAACAAACACAGTCAAATCGGAAAATTTCCAGATAACCAGCCAGCAAATAGAGTTGAAAGATTTATAGTCTGTGGACTGGGGAGTTTGGGACAACATTCTGTTGTGGCTTTGAAAGAATTTGCCCTACAGGAGTTTGAGGTTCATATTACTGCTATTGATCGACAGCAACCAGCAGCTTGGGAGTTTGAGGACTTTCCGAATTCACTAGAAACAAGTTTAATTCTGGGTGATTGCCGTCGCGATAGTGTTTTGCTCAAAGCTGAAATTACTAACTGTCGGGCGATTATTATTGTAACTAGTGATGATAGCGTAAATATTGAAACGGCGATCGCAGCTCGTCGAATCAATCCCAACACCCGGTTAGTCGTCCGCTCTGGTAAACAAAACTTAAATAAACTTCTTGAGCAAAAGTTAGGTAATTTTGTTGCGCTTGATCCCACGGAGCTTCATGCTACTACGTTTGCCGTAGCAGCACTAGGTGGGGAAACTCTCGGCTTTTTTAATGTGGGTACTCACCGATTACGAGTCGTTGAGCATCAGGTAAAATCTGGAGATTACCGTTTTGAGAATTTTCCTGTTTATCGACTGCACAAGAGAAATCAACGCTTATTAAGTTATCCAAAGGCAGCACTCATCAATTCCTTTGAGTTAACTCAACTTAAATTACCTGAGTCTGAAGCTCCTCTAAGAGCCTTTCATCAATGGACTCCAGATACTCGAGTCAAAGAAGGGGATACTATTATTTATATCGAGGAAGTAGAACAGTTTGTAGCTCCTGTCGTCGAGAAACCCAAAACCAAATCTCAATTTAATTGGCGACAACTAGTACAAAAGTTCCAATATTTCGCAAAGCTTGATTGGCGAGAAGGCATAGCATACGCCTGGAATTGGGTTTATCAAGAGCAAACCCGTAGAGTTGTTAGTATCGGTGTGCTTACTGGTTTAATTCTCGGCGTGATTGGATCGGTAGTACTCAAGTTCAATATACCCAATATGTCCTGGCAAGCCGCAATTTCTGATACTATTATCCTGCTGTTGGGAGGTTATGGTGATGTTTTTGGCGGTCTTTCAACGACAGTTCCGCTTCCTTGGTGGGCACAGTTGATTTGCTTGATTATTACAGCGTTCAGTCTGCTATTTATTTTAAGCATTTTAGGACTGATAGCCGATCGCATCATTAGCTCAAGATTTGAATTTTTGCAAAGGCGATCGCCAATTCCGGAAGCGGATCATGTGATATTGGTAGGACTAGGGAGACTGGGAAAGAGAATAGCAACATTGTTACGTGACTTAGGGCAGCCGTTTGTCTGCTTAACTTCCCAAAATGAGCAACAAGACTTTATGCCTCAAGTGCCGATAATTTCCGGCGGTATAGTAAAGGGATTGACGTTAGTAAACCTTCCATATGCTAAAAGCGTGATTATGGTAACCGAGGATCAAATGCTGAACTTGGAGGTAGCGTTAACAGCTCGTGATGTAGCGTCAACTATAAACCGTAACATTGATTTGGTCATTCGCACTTACGACCAGAGGTTTAGTGATCATTTAGCAGGATTGCTTCCTGATATCAAGTCCTTTTGTGCTTACGCCTTATCAGCACAAGCTTTTGTTGGTGCTGCATTTGGGGAAAATATTTTGAGTTTGTTTCGCCTCCAAGATCAGACTGTTTTGGTAACAGAGTATGAAATTGAGGCGAATGATACCTTAAACGGTAAAATTTTAGCAGAGATCGCTTATGGCTATGGGGTCGTACCAGTTTTTTATCAATGTAAGCATGATGATCATACCAAATTGATGCCTTCAGATGATACGCGGTTGTATGTAGGCGATCGCTTGGTTGTTCTTGCGACTATTAACGGTTTACGAAGAATTGAGAGAGGAATCCTTGCTCCCTGTCGTCGTTGGCAATTGCAAGCACTTAAACCCCTTGATCCTAAAGCAATCCACTACGCTGGAGATACATTAACTAATATTTCAGGCTGTAGCTTGAATGATGCTAGAGAGTTCATGAAAAATCTGCCTAGTGTTTTGGGCGTACCTGGTGTGATGGAATTATCCCTCTATGAGCACCAGGCATATAGATTAGTACAAAGACTACGTAAAATCCTACCTGTGCGGCTGGTTTCAGTTAGCCCTTCTGACCCTAACTCTTGTAAGATCTGTATCGATTGGCAAACAGACTGGGTTTTCACTTAACCCTTAACAAACGATTTTTTAACGAAGTTAATGAATTATACAACTCAGTGAATTGCTCCTTGAAAATAAATCCTTGCTCTTGTGAATCCCATTTTGTTAACCTTCTAGGTGGTACTTTGTCAACAGGCTCTTCTTTATAGAAGTTAACAACGATACATTTACGAGTCACATTTTCAGGAAGATTTAGCCTGCTATAACCATGATATGTTGTATCATTTGACAGCATAAAAATACAACGATTAAATGCAGGAGAAATGTCTTGACTTTCTCCGTTCAAACCTGCTCTTAATCGAAGATAGCCGCCATACTCTTGTTGCCAATTTTTGTTTAGATAAATCATGACATTTAGCCGGTGTACCCAATTATCTCGTAGAGGGTGGAGGCTAAAATCTGTGTGCATGTTGAGAAAGCCTTGATCAGTTCCTTGGTGTAAATCACCATAAAACTGAGAATCCATGAATAAATCTTCGCCGGATACCGAACTCACAAATGACCGGAATTGATTAGATAGTAACTCTTGATGAAGTAGGTGAAAAGATTCAGAAATACTACTCCAAAAAGGTAATTCATGTTTATTGGTAAACAAGTAGTGGTGAGAACGATGCATAGATGAATTTTTCGGGAAATCGTTAATCAACGCATTTGCCAGTGATTCATCTAGAAAATTATCTATGACAACATGAGGGAACGGAGTAGCAGTCGCAAACAGTTGTGAAAACGTTTCTACTTCCTTGTAAATATCTGGATTAATGACACAAGGCATACTCAGTCTCTAATTCTTGAGTGGACAATAACTAACTAATGACTGGTAATCACCCTGATAAATGAGCAGTAGTGCATCAAAGAGAAAAATATCCTCAGTACTTATAGTAGTGAGTCAGTTAAATCGCTGAGCTTGGTGGATGGTACATGTTTTTCAGAACCAATCGAATTTTCTTTTCGGGACAAAAAATATTCTACACCAATGTTGTAACAAAATTAAATTTATCAAACAGAGCTCAGGAGGATCCAACGCCGTGGGCGGGGTTCCCGACTCGAGGCGACTGGCGTTCAGGAGTTAGAATAGAATTCATGCTAAATTCTGTAGACGGGTTTAAGACTCCTGCGCTCATCTTCTCACGAGCACAGACGCAAAGCGCACGCTATGCCCGCAGGGCGGCTCTATACAGTCTGTAAATTAAATCAATAACTAGAAATAAATCGACATAAATTTTTTGTTGTAGAAAAAACAGACGATTACGAGTTGCTAGGTGTAATCAGAAGTATCAATAAAAGTCTAAAAATGGTGCCTTTTGTGTAGATAAATACGTCAATTAAACTCCAGTGTTAATTAATGTTGCCGTCACAAGTTCCTCACATTCTTTTCGTAATTTGATACTACGTTCAATAATTTATGAATCCTTCTTGAACTTCAAGAATTGGGGAGAAGCATTATGAACCAACGTAGGTAAATCTGGGCAATGGTTAGAATTTAACCAATATAATACGATATAGAAAGAGCTTGATGCGACATTTTATCTTAGGGTTTTTTGCCTGATTTTTTATCATTTTACATCACCTAACAAGCTGCTTACAAGGTATTAGAATACCAAAAATTAAATACATGTACTGAAGTTTATATAGCATCTATAACAGCCAAAAATGATTTATTATTTTGTTGAGGTGCTGTATAAAATGCATTTTTCTTGATTTTTGATGTAAATTATTTGCATTTAAAAACTCATTTTTAAACTTTGGGATTGTTTAATTTTTGTTTAAAGAATACTATTTCTTTAAAGTTCATAAATTATATTAGTGTGATGTGCATTGTTGAATCATTCCATCGAAGTAAAAGCAATAAATCTATGGAGTTAAATATGAAAATTGTGAGCGCTATTGTTTCTAGCTTGACATTAATAGGCTTAAATTTTGCAGGTTTATCTAAAGTACAGGCTCAACAGCAGGGATTTCAGTTTCAAAAATTTCCCGTTACTCTTTCAGGAAATGGTTGTCCACCAGGATCAGCTGAAGGAATTTTGAATGGAGATACTCTTTCGATCACGTTCTCTAAATTTGAAGCTCAAGCTTTATCTCCTAGCGTGAACTCAAAATCTTGCAATTTGAGGATTGGACTTGATGTGCCATCTGGACTTAATGTTCAACCGATTAACATTAAGTACATTGGATTTGCAGATGTACCTCAAGGAGGCAGTGCGGATCTGAATGTTAAAGTCCTTTTTCAAGGCAAACATGTCGCCACTGATAATGATCCAAATGCTAGTTTTCAGCCTGGATTTTCAAGTACTTGGGAAAAGAATATAGGCATTACTTTAGGTACAATAAATGCATGTGCTAAACCAATTTCTTCAGTTTTTGGTATCAACTCCAATCTGATTGCACGGGCAAAAAAGGTTGCTAAAGATCAAGCAACGCAAATCAGAATTGATACTGTTGACACGACAATTGGACCTGTAATCTACCAAATCAAATTTGCTTTTAATCCTTGTTAGTTATTTATTGTATGGTGCGTTACGAGGAATTCCGTAACGCACCGTTATTAAACACAGCCGCATTTGCTCTGCATATTTTCTGATTTAAGATGACAATTATTAACACGATTATCTCTAGTGTACTCTTAGTATGTATAAATCTTGTAGGTTTCACAAAGGTACAAGCTGAACCACAAAGATTTCAGTTTAAAAGTATTCCTTTAACTATTTTTGGAAATGGTTGTCCTTCGGGAAATCTCGAATCAAATTTTAATGGGGACACTCTAGCGATAAAATTACCTCAGTTTCAAGCTGTAGCTTTACATCCGAAGGTTGTATCGAAATCTTGCAATCTGAGAATTGGGCTGAATGTGCCTTCTGGATATAAAGTCAGACCTGTTAATCTCAAGTATATCGGTTTTGCAAATGTACCTCAAGGGGGCAGCGCTGATCTGAAAGTTAGAATAGTTGCTCAGGGCAAAAACGTCCCAACGACTAATGATCCAAATGCCACGTTTGGGTCGAAATTTTCAGGTGTGTGGAAAAAAAATATAGCTATTACACCAGATGCAATAGATGCTTGTACTAACCCAGTCGATACAGTCTTCGGTATCAACACCGTTTTGATTGCCCGTGCTAGAACCGTAGCTATAGGACAGCAAACTCAACTAAGAATTGATAAAGGCTACGAGATTAAATTTACTTTCACTCCTTGCTAGTTTGAAAGTAAAATACGGTGGGTACAATCTTAGCAAATACAATGGCCTTCGATCTTATACGTGCCCGTAATGAAACACCCGGTTGTGAAAACGTTTTGCACTTCAATAATGCAGGTGCAGCACTCATGCCAAAGCTAGTGCTAGACAGCATTATCAGTCATTTGCTTTTGGAGGCAGAAATTGGAGGCTACGAGGCTGCTGAACGTTCACGTGATGCTGTTGAACATGTTTATGATTCTGTGGCTACACTCATCGGTTGCGATCGCGACGAGATAGCAATCATCGAGAATGCGACGCGAGCATGGGACATGGCTTTCTATTCGATTCCTTTCAGTTCTGGAGATCGAATCCTGACGTCTGCTGCTGAGTACGGGAGTAACTACCTTGCTTTTCTTCAGGTGAGTCGCAAGACAGGTGCAAAGGTTGAGGTTATTCCTAACGACGAACATGGTCAAATCTCAATTAATGCTCTACGTAACGCGATCGACGAACATGCTAAGCTGATAGCCATCACCCATATCCCGACCAATGGTGGACTTGTTAACCCTGCCTTCAGTGTGGGGGAGGTAGCGCGTGAAGCCGGGATCCTCTACTTACTAGATGCTTGTCAATCCATTGGTCAGATGCCAATAGATGTTAATCTTATCGGCTGCGACTTCCTTTCAGCAACTGGTCGTAAATATTTGCGTGGTCCCCGTGGAACTGGTTTTTTGTATGTCCGGCGTGATACACTAGAAAAGGTAGAGCCTCCCTTTTTAGATATTCGTGCAGCGCGGTGGATAGCAAAAGACCAATATCAGGTACGCCCAGATGCACGCCGCTTCGAGAACTGGGAGACTAATTATGCTACCAAAATCGCTCTTGGCGTCGCTATTGACTATGCCTTAACGTGGAGCATTGAAGCTACTTGGCCATGTATTTTAGCCCTCGCTAGTACTCTCCGTGAACAGCTAAGTTCCCTTAAAAAAGTAAAGGTTTGGGATTTGGGTATAGAACGGTGTGGTATTGTTAGCTTCACTGTTGACGGCAAAAGCGCAAAAGAGATTTTTCATACACTCTCTGAGCAAAATATCAACGTCTCAATCTCAACTATAAGCTCCACCCGTCTCGATATGGAGGAGCGAAAACTTACCGAAATTGTCCGTGCCTCTGTTCACTACTACAACACTGAGGAAGAAGTTGAACGCTTTTGTGCAGCAGTTGCATCCCTGTTGTAACCTATCTGACTGCCAGTCGCAATCTAACTTAATACTAAAAACCAAAAAAATTTTCGTCCCTGGTCGAAACACATCAATGACATTGTGTAGTAAACTTGGGGGGAGCATTCTTTGCTAGACCCCTCAGTTGTTTTGTAGATTCGGCTGGCAAAGTTTTATGCAACCTCGAACCAGTATTGTAGAAACATTTTCAACATTTTTGGACTTTAGTGGTGATAGCCTCTGTGGCTGGACAACAAACACTAGGTTACGTCGTAATATACAAAACGTAATCGATCTCACCCCACAAGAAACTTCAGAGAATTTTTGGGTATTATACTGGTATTATTTATTGCAAAACCCAGAACTTGGTAAACAGGCTAAACAACATCTGATAGCCTATTTACAAGAGCCTTGCTACTGGATAGCTCAAAAAATATCGGCTAGCTTTCCCTGTAGCCAGTACAGAATAGCAGATTTTTTTCAAATCGCGATCGCCCAAGTTGATCAAGTACTCAAAGGTTTTAACCCTAAGAGCAACTTTGTTCTAAAAAATTATGCCACAATTATCTTTAGTAACATTATTAGCGACACTTTACGGCAAAGCCACGAAGTTGATATCTGTACAGATTGGGGACTTTTGCGCAAAGTTAGTCAAAAGCGTTTGGTAGAAGCAATGTATATTGCTGGGTTGTCTCCAGAGACTATAAATGCTTACGTCACGGCATGGAAATGTTTTAAGTCGCTTTATGTTCCATCGATCGCGAACCACACTCGCCGACTTTCTCCACCAGATTGCCAAACGTGGGAGGCGATCGCCACAGCTTACAAGTCACAAACCCAAACCTTCGTAGAACCACAAGTTCTAAAAAATTGGCTGTTAAATTGTGCTAAAACTGTACGAACGTATCTCTATCCTAATTTAACTTCTCTAAACAGTCCTGTTGGTCCAGAAGAAAGTAGCGATTGGCTAGATTTTTTACCAACAAATGAGCATGATTCACCACTCACACAAATTATTGCACAAGAAGAACAACAAACGAGGTGCTATCAGCAATCTGAAATCAATGCGGTCTTAGTAGCCGCCGTTGATCAATTAGAACCTGAGATACAAGAAATGTTGCAACTCTACTACGCTCAAAAACTTACCCAGCAGCAAATAGCGACAAAATTGCAATTACAACAGTATACTGTTTCTCGAAGACTAACAAAAACTAGAGAATTGTTACTAAAGTCTTTAGCTAGGTGGGGTCAAGAAAAGTTGCATATTTCAGTTACATCAGACATATTAAAAAGTGTCAGCGCGGTAATGGAGGAATGGCTAGAAACTTACTACAATCCCAGTGTAGAGGGTAACGAATGTTCGGTCTCTTAGTTTTCCTGAAAACACCCTATTTTTTTGGGAGCCATCTCCATGATCGCTAACTCAACTATTTTAACTTTTGCTTGTTCAACTGACCTCATTTTAGAAATACCACCTGATACTCAAAAGCAGGTTTGGGAAGAAAGCCAAGCTTTTTCCAACCCTCATTCTTGCTATCAAGCGTATTTAAATAAACTTTGTCTAAGCACCGTTTTACAGTGGTTTCAAGAGGATATCTCACCCGAAGCAAAACCCTGGCAAGATGCTGCTATATTACCTAGCTTTTGGGAAGTGGTTAATGGATCTGTAATCACTGTAGGAGAAACTCAATTTGTTTTAATTCCTAGTGAGGACATCGATTTGAGTGAGTTTCGAGTCCCACAGGAATGGATAGATATACTTGGCTGGGTTGGGGATTATTATTTAGCAGTGTACATCGACCCTGATGAAGGTTATGTAAAGATTTGGGGCTACTGTACGCATAAGATGCTTAAAAGCAAGGGAGTGTATAATGAATGCGATCGCACTTACTCCCTCGAGCCGAGTGACATGATTTGCGACATCAGTGTTTTATGCGTTGCGAGACAACTTTGCCCAGAAGAACTTACACGTGAGACTATAATACCTTTACCAGGGTTAACACAACCACAAGCACAAAACTTGTTTTCCCGTCTAGGAAAAAGTGAAATAACAACACCCAGACTAGAGATTCCTTTTGTACTATGGGGAGCATTAATCGAGCATGGCAGTTGGAGACAAAGTTTATATCAACGACGTTTAGGATTAGCAGAACAGTTTTCAGGCTGACGTTTATGGAATGGCAAACTGACAACAAACGTTGTCCCAACTCCTACCTTACTAGCAAAGGTAATTTCCCCACCATGTAATTCCACATATTGTTTAACAATTGCTAGTCCTAACCCATGTCCTGGTATTTTACCTACATTACTACCTCTGTGGAAGGAATTGAACAAGTTATCTTGGTCAGTTTCTGGAATACCAATACCATGATCTTGAATACGAAAAATAGCTTCTTCTTCGAGACAAAAAAGTTCAAAATGAATCACACCACCATGAGGAGAATATTTAATGGCATTTAGGAGTAAATTAGAGAGGATATGCCGTAGTAGTTTTTCATCCAAGCAAGGTAATCTTGTTTTTGTCGCTAGGTATTGCGTATTTTGAATAACGGTAGCATCATCTTGTTTGGTAGTGTTTTCTTGTGTTGTAAAGATAATCTTATGATTTTCACTAGCACTTAATTGTATTTCTGCAACTAAATCACTACAGAATTGTTCTAGATCGATCTCTACAGGATTAAAATTAACATGGCCTATTTCTGTTTTGCCAAGTGTTAAAACATCGGTCATCAATTGATTCATCTGTTTAACAGCATTTTGAATGTGATTAATATATTCACTTTTTTTCTCTTCATTTAGTTTCTGGCTATAGTGGGTTAGTAGTTCTGTAGAAGTTAAAATAGTGCTTAATGGATTACGAAATTCATGACTTACCATAGAAATAAACTGAGAGTTAAGCTCTCTCATCTCTTTTTCTTTTTCTAAAGCTTTGCGAATCAGAGTTTCTTCCTGATATTTACTAAGTGCAATTTCAATAGCCGTGATTAATTGCATTTCTTCAAAAGGTTTAAGTATATAACCAAAAGGTTGTGTTATTTTTGCTCTCTTCAGAGTTTTTTCATCTGAATACGCAGTCAGGTAAATGACAGGAATATTGAAATTACTAATAATCTGATCTGCTGCTTCTATCCCGCTCATATTTCCTTTTAGCATAATATCCATCAAAACTAAATCTGGATGTAATTCTGACGCTTTCTCAATTGCTTGTTCTCCGTAAGCAGCAATAGCAGGAACAGTGTACCCTGACTTCTCTAAACAATATTTAATATCACAAGCAATAATTCCTTCGTCTTCGACGACTAATATTTTTTCTTTCATATTTATTTCTGTTCTATAAAGTTTATCTTATAATACGTGCCATTTTTATTATTAAATTCAATATTTCCTTCTATTTGTTCCACTAATCTCCAGACTAACTGTAATCCAAGGGATCTATTTTTATAAAATTCTATATTCTCTGTAATTCCTACTCCATTATCACTAACATTTAATAGATATCGCCCTGGCTGTATCATCGAAAAATCTATGCTTATTTCTCCTGGTGTATTATTAGGAAAAGCATGTTTTAGCGAATTTGATATAAGTTCATTAATAATTAAACCACAGGGAATAGCAGTATCTATTCTTAATGATATTTTATCAAAGTTTAACTTGAAATTAATGTTAGGATTGGCACTATAAGAACGTATTAAATTATTGGTTAGATTGCGAATATAATCTGAAAAATCTATCCTCGCTAAATCATCAGACTGATATAAATTCTCATGAATCATTGCCATTGCTCGAATACGATTTTGGCTATCTTGAAAAATGCCAACAACTTGTTCATCTTTCAGATATCCAGCTTGCAACCGTAATAAACTAGAGATAATCTGGAGATTATTTTTTACACGATGATGAATTTCTTTTAGCAGTACGTCTTTTTCTTCTAAAGACATTTTAAGTTGTCTTTCAGCACGTTGACGTTCAACAATTTCTTGTCGCAATAGGGCGTTAGTATTTTTTAATTCACAGGTTCGTTCTTCAACTCTAATTTCTAGATCATCTTTAGCTTTTTGTAAAGCATCCTGAGCTTGTTTTTGTTCAGTTATATCCCGAACAATGATGATAATTTGATTGGGAATTGAAGGAAACAACCGTGCTTCAAAACTTTTTGAACCTAGAATCAATGGTAATGAGTATTCAATTGATACTAGAGAATTTTTGTCGTTAACGTGCAGAATAGCTTCTTGGAATTTTTTAGCAATATCATCTGGTAGAACATCTTGCATCCGCTTCCCTAAGAAATCTTTTGGTGGCAGGTATAAATCAGTTGTTTCTCTAGCATGACAACTCAGAACTGTGCCGTCACTGTTAAGGCGAAAGTATATGTCGGGAAAAGCTTGAAAAAGTTCTTGTAATTCAGAGGTGGTTTGCAGTAGGTGTGCTTCTATGGCAATGCGATCGCATATTCCTCGTTGCAAAAGTTTATTGGCTTTCACCAATTCTTGTGTTCTTTCTGTAATCTGCTTTTCAAGTGTGTCAGAAAATGACCCCTGTACTATCTTTTCTTGTTGCATCTGCTCTTTTGTTGAGAGTCTTTCTGTTTCTAATCCTGTAGCAAGGCTCTCAGGTGTTACAATTCCTAAAAATTTGTTTTCTTCATCTACAATCGCTAAGTGACGTATACCATCTTGAATCATGAGGTGCAATGTTGTTTTGACATCCAAATTTTGGTTTGAAGTCATAACAGGTTCCCTCATTACTTCGTTAATTTCTACTCCTACAAAATTTTTTCCACAAGCAACTAGACGCACCACATCTGTAGGAGTAAAGATACCCAATAATTGGGCGTTTTCCATGACAAGAACACAATCTATAGGCTGTTGTCTGACATATTTTAAGCTTGGTTTATGATCTACGTGACTAGAAGATAGATCATTCAAAGCACTAACTGTAGCTATCTGTAGATTGTTTTCCTCTTTGCTGTGTGCCATCAAGTCGATTATTTCTACTACTGAGGTGTCAGGAGTAACAGTTAAAATCGAGTCTCGAATAATATAGTCTAGAAGATACATATAGGATGTTTAAAGGCTACAGTAAGGCTGGAGCTAATTCAGACACTCGAAACAAAGAAATTATTAAACTTCGGTTTTCTCTCTTTAGATTAAGTTAAATTTTATGTGATAGCCTCGTGGTTAATACTTAATAAGCTTTTCATGAAAATTTAACGTTTTTTGCCGTTAAATGATAAAAATTTGGTTTTTACGCTTACCGTATTCCCTTGCAGGGCTTCTTTGGATTGCAACTAAGCGCTACTATGAAAAAGATGATTCATGACGGGTATTTTATAAAGCAGTCAGGAGTCAGAATTCAGGAGTCAGAATGATTATTGGTTTAAAACCTCGTCCACTCATTACCAAGACAGGAGGGTGAATTCAGTGATCACTTATCAGTGTTAAAGTGATAACTGCTCACTGATGACTGCTCACTGATAAAGTGGGTAGTGTATTCTGACTCCTGACTCCTGACTCCTGAATTCTGTTTTATTGGAGATTATTAGATGAAAGCGATCGCTTCTTGTCTAGCATCTATCGTTGGTGAAGAAAATGATGCTGTTTGTACTTGGGAAAATATACCGAGCAGTCAGCAAAAACTTATATTACACTCTATTTGTAACGACAAACCTCCGAGTTGCGTTGTCTACCCTCAAACAACCGTTGCACTAGCTGCAGTGATCGCAGAAGCCCATCGAAACAAGTGGAGGATTTTACCAACTGGTGGTGGTAGTAAACTTAACTGGGGTGGTTTAGTTAAAGATATTGACATTGTAGTTAGTACGGAACGTATTAACCAACTCATTGAACATGCTGTAGGGGATTTGACTATCACCGTAGAAGCTGGGATGAAGTTTTGTGATGTCCAAGCACGATTAGCAAATAATAGACAATTTCTTGCTATAGATCCGACTAAACCAGATTCAGCAACCATAGGGGGTATTGTCGCTACCGCCGACACAGGTTCATTACGACAACGTTATGGTAGTGTCCGCGATCAACTTTTAGGCATTACTTTTGTTCGTGGCGATGGACAAATAGCCAAAGCTGGGGGACGAGTGGTGAAAAATGTCGCCGGGTACGATTTGATGAAGTTATTTACTGGATCATACGGTACATTAGGGATTATAAGTCAAGTCACATTTCGGGTTTATCCAATGCAAGAGATATCAGCGACAGTTGTGCTTCATGGTTCCGCAAAAGCTATATCTCAGGCAGCTAACTCCCTTAGAAATTCTGCGTTAACACCCACGCGCGCTGATTTGCTCTCTACTCAACTTGTGTCTAACTTAAAGTTGGGTCAAGGATTAGGATTAATTGCTCGATTTGAGAGTATAGCAGAAAGTGTCCATGAACAGTCAAACCGACTTTTAGAATTAGGAAAACAACTTGGCTTAGATGGTGTTATTTATTCAGCAGTCGATGAAGGTAATTTATGGCAAACATTGCAAGAACAAATACATTCTTTATCCAGTGAGTCAGCAATTAAGAGCAAAATAGGTGTATTACCTACTGCTGCTGTTGAGGTTTTGAATCAAGCGCAGATAGGTTTAATTCACATGACTAGCGGGTTAGGGGTATTGCAGTTCGATAGTCCACAGCAAGTTTTACACATGCGAAATCATTTGGTTTCTCGTGGTGGCTTTTTAAGCATTCAAGAAGCACCAGTAGAAGTTAAGCAACAGATCGATGTTTGGGGTTACACTGGCAATGCTTTGTCGTTAATGCGTCGGATAAAAGCACAGTTTGATACTGAAAATATTTTAAGTCCAAGTCGTTTTGTAGGTGGGATTTAGGAAAAGGGAGCAGCCCCTACGGGGAAGTCAAAAGTCAAAAGTCAAAATTTAAGCAGGTAATACCATTTCACGAAAATCCTGATACAAATACGGTATGTAGGGGCGTAGCCTTTGGCTGCTCGCAGAGTATGGCATTCGCCCTCACAGATATTTAATGTGTATCAACATTTAAGTAAATTGGTATAGGGGTAGGTTTCAACCGATCCTGTAGCAAAAATGTTAAGGGCGCAAAGAAATACCAAAGAAATAATATGCAAATTTCAGAAGATTCTAAAAGAACAGCTAGTTTGAGTGATTTGGCTGGATTTGACGAAAATCATCCTCCTGAGCCGAAGTTAATTGACACTTGTGTTCACTGTGGGTTTTGTCTAGCAAATTGTCCAAGTTACAGGGTGATTGGCAAGGAGATGGATTCTCCCAGAGGGCGCATTTATTTGATGGACGCGATTAATGAGGGTAAAATCCCGCTAAATACAGCAACAACAGAACATTTTGATTCTTGTTTGGGGTGTCTTGCTTGTGTGACAACTTGTCCTTCTGGTGTTCAGTATGATAAGTTGATTTCCGCTACTCGTCACCAGGTTGAGAGGAATTATCCCCGTAGTCTATGGGATAAGCTTTTCCGCAAACTGATATTTTCTGTGTTTCCTTATCCTGCGCTTTTACGAATTTTTCTCATTCCATTGTGGTTTTATCAAAACCTAGGTTTACAAAAATTGGTGCGCGCAACTGGGTTACTTAAGTTTATATCTCCCCGTTTGGCAGCGATGGAATCTATTTTGCCAAAAATCACTTGGAAATCGTTTCAAGATAATTTCCCAGATCTGATTCCAGCACAGGGTGAAAAACGCTATCGAGTAGGAATGATTTTGGGGTGTGTACAACGGTTATTTTTCTCGCCTGTGAATGAAGCAACGGTGAGAGTTTTAACTGCGAATGGTTGTGAAGTCGTCATTCCCAAAAGTCAAGGGTGTTGTGCAGCGCTTCCTGAACATCAAGGACAAACAGAACAAGCAAAGGCTTTAGCAAGACAAATGATTGATAGTTTTGCAGATACTAATGTAGACGTGGTGATTATCAATGCTGCTGGGTGTGGTCATACTTTGAAAGAATATGGTCACATATTAGCAGACGACCCAGAATATCAGGAAAAAGCAAAGGAATTTGCCGCTAAGGTCAAAGATGTGCAAGAATTTTTGGCAGATGTGGGTTTAACAGCCAAGCTTGCTCCACTTACTGATCAACAGTTGACTTTGGTTTATCAAGATGCTTGTCATTTGTTGCATGGTCAAAAAATTAGCGTTCAGCCACGTCAAGTTTTAAGACAAATTCCAGGGGTAAGGTTACAAGAACCATTAGATGCTGCTTTGTGTTGTGGTAGTGCTGGGGTTTACAATATGCTGCAGCCGGAAGTTGCTGATGAATTAGGTCAACAAAAAGTGCAGAATTTGTTGAATACTGGTGCTGATTTAATCGCTTCTGCTAATCCTGGTTGTACTTTGCAAATTAGTAAGCATTTGCTATCGCACGATAAGCAAATTCCCATCATGCATCCAATGGAGTTGTTGGATTATTCGATTCGAGGCGTGAAGCTAAAAGCTTGACGAAAGAGTAAATGTGATTAAGACTGTTCGGTAAACCGTACTTTTATTTCCGGTTTACCGAACATAGTAATAGTGCGACCTGGTAATCTCGGCTTTGTTCTCAATACCCAGTAATGCTAAGTCGGCACATTAGAGCTGGTCATACATTTTTTACAACGATATCTGAGCAGATTTTTACAAGCATCTTAGTGTAATCCCTATAGCGACACCACCGTTTCAACCGTTTTTGTTCCAGCATTGCGGGGGCGAAGATGCAAGGTGACTTCGGTATCGAGGCGTTTAAGAAAAATAAGAAGTTTCCCTTCGCTGAACCGTTGAAACTCCCCCCGCATCAAATAAGATACTTCCGGCTGGGGAATGCCGAGCAGTTTACTGATTTCCCGTTGTTTCAGGTTACGTTGTTTTAACAGGCGAAGTACCTGAATCCCGATCTTGCCTCGGGTAAAAAGTTCCTCTGCATCGTCTAAACCGAGGTCAGCAAAGACATTGCCAGTGCTTTTTTCAAAAACCGATTCTTGAGTCATAGCTGTTTCTCTCTTTCTAGCGCATCCCTATAGCGTTGTTTAATTAGGTCAACGTCAGTCTGTGGGGTTTTAATCCCTTTCTTTGATTTCTTCTGAAAAGCGTGCAGGACATAAATATTTTCCCCAATCTTAACGGCATAAACAATCCTGTAGGTGTCGGTGTTGTAGCGTTTGACAAGTTCATACACGCCGCTTCCCACCCCTTTGAAAGGCTTGGCATCCAATGGTATTTCCCCTGCCTGCACCAGTTGCAACGCATAGCCCATCGATGCACGAACCTGTTCAGGAAACTCCCGAATATTTTTGCGCGAATCGCCCATCCAAACAATAGGGCGTAAAGGAACCTCTGGAAGATCCTCACCATCAACCATAATATATGAAACTTCCTATAAAATCAAGCCTGCACAATAACATGAAATGCTGCCAGTGCAACTGGTGAAGTTATTTTTTTA
Organism: Aetokthonos hydrillicola CCALA 1050; assembly: GCF_017591665.1. Taxonomy (GTDB): domain Bacteria; phylum Cyanobacteriota; class Cyanobacteriia; order Cyanobacteriales; family Nostocaceae; genus Aetokthonos; species Aetokthonos hydrillicola. The sequence continues at coordinate 86,000 of NZ_JAAKGC010000010.1, forward strand.
GTGATGGTGAGTGCTAAAAACGGTAGAGTAGCATGTTAAGTTCTTCAACGTGATTTAAGCTGAAGTCCGCGATCGCACCTTCGCTAATGAATGGTCATAAGGGTCATAAGCGACATAGTTTGGTACATACTTTGGCTGATTATTTAGTTGCGAAAATACAGCAAATAACATAGTAAGAAAGAAGAATGCGATCGCAGTGGTTAACCCGGCTAAAGTTATTCGCTACCGCTTTGAATCTCAAGCCATTGAGCGCTTACTAGCATTAAGCTGGTGGGATTGGGAATTGTAGAAAATTTGTGCCAACTTAGACCTACTATACCGAAATCCCGAAACGTGGCCTTTAGATCTCCAGTTTCGAGAGCCCTAACCAGACACATGTTCAGCTGGGATAAATGGTGCTATTCGTTCTCGTGAAACCTAATTTATCGGGGGATTCCAGGTTTACTGCCTGACGTAGTCGCGGTCGTGATTTTGTAAAGTGATTGATTAGTACAGATCATCTCACAAGAGCCTTAATTCCAAAGTAGTACAGAGGGAACTAATTCTGGGTGCGCTAGCCTAAGCAACTGATATCCGATTCCAGAAATGCCTTGAAAAAAACAGGGGCTGAATACAGAAGTAGGCAGGTTAGTAAATAACTGATAAGAGCCTGTTTGTGCCGCTCGCTGTACCACTTGAGTTGCTACCTGTTGCGCGGCTTGTCGCCAGTGGGGGTTAGAGAGCTTTATAGATGCTACCAACAGCACTTCAGCACGCCCTATGTTACCGCAGCAATAATGGTCGATCACTTGCAACGCGCTGTTTTTTGTAGTTTTGAGGGCTACCTCTACATCCGCAAGCATTTCAGGTGTTTGATAAATGGATAAACTTCCCAATCTTCCTAAGGCAACGCCCGGTGCACCATAGCACCAAGTATTCCAGAACACTAGAGGTGCGTTGAGATTTGAGTTACGTGGTATTATAGGCCAGTTGCCAGCAGTAGGCGAAAATACTTTTGACTCGTAGGTTTGAGCCTCAAGAGCTGCCTCCAAATAGACAATATTTTTGGTTACCCCATACAGCCGCACAAGAGCGTATGCAATTCCAGACGCGCCGTGAGAAAAGCCAGTTTGCGGACGAGCAGTCTTTCTATTGGAATATACAGAGTGGGAATATTTAGCTAAATGGTGTCCACAGGCTTGTGCTTGCTGCAAAACCTCTGACTCCCCTGTCTCCTCGTGGAGTGCTAGTAATCCTAAAATTGTACCAGCCGAGCCACTCATAATGTCGCAGTTAGAATCGCTGGCTATTGCTTCAGGAGTTATCAGTTTAGACGCGAGTAGTGAATCTTCGCAAAGTTCAGGTAAATTCAAGAATTGTCTTAGTTTCAACAAACAGTAGACAAGCGAGCCAACTCCTGTAGCCCCCCCAATTCCTAATTTTTTAGCCCAGCTTAGAGCCTGCTCTCTATCAGCACCTGATAAAATTTGCCGTATAGGCTGTATTGACCTAAGGGCTAAATCAGCAAACTGACTATTGCCTTTGACAAAAGCAAGCGCAGCGAAAAACAGGGCTATCCCGGCATTGCCATCGTAGAAACTCGCACTCAAGGGCTGGAGTTGAAACCGCTCCGCCGTAGGGATGTAACTCAAAGCAATCCAACTTAGACTACCATCGCTACCACTAATCGAGCGTCCTTTAATTTGATTGGCAATCCTTTCTGCTTCGTTTATCAATTCCTGAGCGGTTAAGATAGCGTCGTATCCATAGTCTTCGGATTCTATCGACAAATTTGCTGGAATTGTTTGGATAGTTTGCGCCACTCTTGCATGAAAAGCCAGCTGGATCATCTCAGCTTGTTGTATGTAGTCAGCTTCACTTAGATTTTCCAGTCTCCTTTGCACTTGCTCGCAGCAAGACTCTTGAAAATAGTTATCTAGTTCTCCAGAATCTAAAACCAGAGTATCGCGGGTTGCAGTAGCTTGAAAGTAAGGAATATCCCCCTGGCTTAATTGCTTTAATTCTTCTGCCAGAATCAACCAATCATGAGGCTTTTCTTTAGTTAGGAAAGCACGACTTAAAAAATCTAATTGAATGCTCCAGTCAATCCCATTTTTGAAAAATTTTGGCTGAAGCGTTCTTCCCAAAATTTTTGCATAAACTTTGGTAGCGCGTACTATAAATCGCAACTGTACGGAATGAAATGCTCTTAAGGGACTATCTGTACTGAGCAAGTTATCTCGATACTTCATCAGAAAGCGATACATTCGCTCAAATCCAGCGTGCAATTGGGGTAGATAGTCATTAGGTGAGAGAGCTATACCGTTCAGAATTGAAACATTAGCTGCCAAAGGTCTGTTTATTGTCTCATAGCCAAGGTACATATCGTCAGTATTCACAAACTTCCATACAGGCATTGGCATCAATACTGGTTGAGCCTCAACACTGCCCAAAGCGCTGAAATCGCAAGCTATAGAATCATCAGCCCCAAACTCCCACATTGGTAAGAATCCCGTGCGAAGTACAGAATTAGTGAGTTGGTTAGTTGCCTCTAATATCGCTGTTTTTTCAACATCTTCAACTAATTTCGCTTCGTGTTGCAAGATAGTTTCCAAATCAACTAGCACCAAATGTTCACCATTTGCAATCACGTTTTCATTATGGCAGTCAGTTGCTCCTAGTACATAAAGAAGACACAATAACATCCCCGCCCGCATATAAAAGCGTCGTGCAGCGGCTTCATCCTTGCATGGTTGTTGATCTATATATTCTGCCCAACCGTGAGTACCTCGATTCAACACCTTAAAAAATTTAAGAAGAAGATTGTTTTCAAATGTGCCTTCTTGGCTTAGTTGTTGATTGCACCAAGCTAATAACTGATTGAACGCAACTTCTACTCCTAAGTTTCTTGGTTTGTAAATAAGCTTTAGCCCTGATTCAAAGGTGAGAGCTATAACAGAGCGACCGCGATTATGTGCGTCAGAAAGAGACGTGCTGATTTCTATAACTTTCCCCAAATTAATATTTTCTGCCTGAAAAGTTTCTTGAGTTAGGGGTAAATCTGCATTCAGTCTTTCCAAAAATTCTGCTGTGGCTTCTACCCAAAAATCGATAATCGTTGAGACTAATCGCCCCAAGACTGGATATTTCAGGAAAAAAGCTAGTAGTCCATCATCTAAGATCTTTTCGACAAAAGCATTGTATTTGACTTGACTAGACTGTGGTTTTTGGATTACTAAATTAAGTAGGATCTGCCCTATAGGTTTGGAGTGAGAGAATTCGTAATCTAAAGTTTTTCCTGTAAATTGCAGCAACCTCTGAAATAAGCTACGCTCCAGCTTTAGGTAAGCAGACTCACTCATAAGTTTTAGAGGTAGCTCTTCTGGAGATAACCCATTAGTACCCAAATGAGCGAGTAATTTGAACCGCGCAAATACCACTAATGGTAGTATTACGTCTTGAAATGGTAGCGGATTTTCCAGTTCGATAGGGCTCGGATAAACATTTGACAAGCTAATTTGTGAAACTTGCTCAATAAGCTCAGTCAAAGTATCTGCCCATGCTGGCCAGATCTGATTATCTAACCTAGTTCCGAGTAGTTTAAGTACCTGCGGAATATCCCAATCACTCCATTGTAAACGGTTTTTAAATTGTTCCTCTTCTTCTGGAGCAACAACTTTAAGCCATTCGGCTAGCCGTTGTTGTGCCAGGAGTTCATTTACCGAGTCATCTACTTCAAGAATCTGATTGTCTTTTTTACTTAAAGCTTCAAAAAAATAGTTACTTTGGCTTATTATGGTCTTGATATTTTGGCTGGGACCACTCATATGCTTTGTCCTTAGGTTGCTTCAATTTTTAAAAGTGCACCTCAAGTAGCAGAGGTGCATCATTCTAATAGACATCTCAAGGGATTAGTGATCTACCCCCCTAATTGCACAAGACTTTTATACTGTTGTGCGGAGATGTTTAATCCATGAAGTGGCTGCTTGTGTTTCTAACAGACACTTGTCCAGCAGCCGCTAACTGTGACACAGACTGTAAATCGAGTGTTCATTGGACAAGCATTGATAGATGAACGACCAGCTACAGCTTGTAGTTCTGTCTCATCCAGTATTGCGTCAGCAATTTGGTACTGGTGTTTGAAAAATTGCTCGACATCATTTGCACTGAAGCTATAGCCATACTTCTGGCTCAGCTGCTCTATCAAGTTAAAAAACTGATTTGGAGCTTCAATGCTTTCTAATTTAGACGCTAAGCAATCATCTGTATCAACTTCTTGAAAGAAGTTTTGGATTTCACAAAAGTTCAAACTAAGAGTTGTAACCACAGTGTTTTCTCCATATTGTATTCATAGCACTTTAGAAGTAGATGAAGTGGATTGGTGAGGGTTAAGCGTATTCAACTCTACACTGTCCATGACTTTAAGGTGCTGTATTTCATCTTGCCAAAACATTTTTAAGCTTGCGCCCCACGCACGTTCCAGTTTCGCTCCAGGGTCGTACTTTTTTTGTTTGTGTGTTTAATGTGTATAAAATACATTCAGCGTTTTTAAGCTCACAAATCCTTTTCACGTTGACATTACGAAAAATATCTTTTCCTAGATACAGGAATGCGCTTTAGTTCCTAAAATCGTTTACTTAGATAGGCAAAAGCTACAGAGTAAGATCAAAGAAGATTACAGTCAATTAAAGTGTACTAAGTTGCGTTAAAAGATCACATAGAAATCTTATACTTAATTAAGTAATATTAATTATTTAATACGAGTCAGCAGATAAGCTGTTCTACATTTAACTTGCATAACCTTTTACGGAAAATTAGATGTGGAACAGCTTAATAACGCTCTGACGCAGAGGTTTCTACATAGCACGTAGCAAGGTTTTATAGAAAGCTCATAACTTTTCGACAACACATGTGTAAAATGGTACTGTGTTTATAGTTGTTACAGTGGAAACCTAACTATTTACACCTGTACTGCTTAGGAAAGTTAAACGAGTTATGGGATATACTTACTGTCTCGATAAAATAAGTGTAAAGCGAATAGAAGATGCTCTTAAAAAGAAAACGATAACAAAAACGGACTTCTACGGGGGCTGTGAAATAAGTAAGACTACTTTTAACAGGATGATGGGTTGTGGATCCGTAGATCGTAAAACCAAAGAGAAAGTAAATCGGTATTTAACAAAAACACATCTACTAGAAGAAGATTTAGAATGGCAGGAAAAGGAAGCAAGTAGTCCAAAACCTGAGGATGAAGTAAATAGAACCAATCAAATCCAAATAGCCTTAAAAAAAAGGATTCATGAGAAATGTGGCACCATGCGAGTCTTGACAATGAAAGAGCCAATTCCAACCTTAGAAGTCTATGTAAACCTAGATATTAACAGCAGTGATAATAAACAGAGGTTGCATTTAGATGATAATCTCGCTAATGAACTTGTTAAGCGCCGCGAAAATGATCAACCTCATAGCCACAGACTAATAGTTGTTGGCAGCACTGGGACTGGCAAAACAATGCTACTTCGGAGCTTGGCGCTGACTTGTTTTCAAGAGAATTCTTTAAATAACAAGCAACATTTGCCAATTTATATACGCTTAAGAGATTATATAGAAAAAGAAAAAACAATTCCTGCTCTGGAGCAGTACATTGTCAGTGAATATGATATTAGTATTTCAGATATAGGACTATTATCACAAACTGGTCAATTACTCATACTTCTTGACGGATTTGACTCAATAGAGTCAAATAATAAAGAAAATGTATACAATCAAATAAATAAATTTGTTGATAAATTCCCAAATAATGACTACATAATTTCCTGTAAAAATGAGGAACGGATTTTTGAGAGGTTTGAACAAATTCAATTATGCCCTCTAGACGAGAAACAAATTCGTAGTCTTGTAGACAAGAGAATAAAGGTAAAGTCTCCCTACCTATCTGAAGAAAACAAAAATAAGCTGCTAAAAGAAATCAAATCTGATCCAGATTTATTCGTGATCGCTCAGAATCCGCTCTTGCTTGTATTAATTTGTCTGACGTATGAAAAACCAGAACTCAAGGAGCTAAAGAAAGAGAAGTGGAAAGTTATTCATGAGGCAATCTCTGTTCTTTTAGAAGGATGGGACAGAGAGCAAGGTATCACTTACGAAACAGAAACTAACTTTAGTAGAAGAGATAAAGCTAAGTTTCTATCATTAGTTGCCTTTCACTTAATTGAAAGTGGAAAAGACTGCTTAGATAGAGAAACGCTTGAAGAGTTTATACAAGAGTATATTCAAAAAATGCTCTCTAATGACCCCAATCGGAACACTCAAAAACTCTACACTGTTCAAGATATTTTTACTTCATTGGAATCTGAACGCTCGCTCCTCTTCAGAAGAAGTGACTGGAAATATGAATTCCCTCAAAAAATATTTAGGTATTTTTTTGCTATGATTTTCATTAGAACTGAATTTAAATCTCTAGATAAGTTTAAGTCAAAAGATCTTTATCGTAAGGATCCTGCTACTTGGAAAAAATTTTTGGAAGTGGCTGAGAATGCATACCCAATAATTTTTGAAGATCAAGTTACTCCAGAACTCGCTTCAGCTAAAGAAACTGACCTATTATGCACAACTAATAACTAATACCAGTTTTATATAAAGACGCATAGAAAGAACCCCACCGTATAGCAGCACCTCCCCTTGCCAAGGGGAGGTTAGCAGAGGTAAAAATAATGTGCAGCTTCACAGAAAATTGGTATAAGGTGATTTCCGAGAAAGAAAATACCTGGGGAGTGCGAGTTTCGACTTCGCTCAACTCACGATCTCTCAGTTGGTTGAGCGAAGTCGAAACCAACTAGGGCGGTATATTTATTCCTGTAAATCACCTAACCACAATTAACTGTAAATTCCGCAATATCATTGTGAACACAAATACTCTCCCAGCCTTGGTTTAATGCAGGATTATCAATCGATACGGTTCAGTTAGCGCCAAAAAACCTTCAACGGGGTAGGTTGGGTTGAACGAAGTCAACCCAACAAAATCCTCAAAGCGTTTGGTTTCGTCCCTAATGCTGCTGGTGAATGTACTATTTTTTGTAGATGTAAGTGTTACGTAAGTTAAAACCTGCAACCTACCATTGCAAAGCTTAGTTGTAATAGTTTTACAGCAGTTTTGAGCCAAATCAGTTACACCGATAGTCAAAGGGCGAACGCCGTACTCTGCGAGAAGCCAGAGGCTACGCCCCTACCAATGTACCTCACGCACCTCGAAAGCAGCACATTTTTCATTCTTTATCTAGCATATTCCTGTTGACACAGGAGTGCGAGAAACAGAGAAAAATATTAAGGATGTTCCTACTCTATAATTTAGGACTTACGCATTGACAGAAATCATTACATATGCGGTAGGAATTAATAGCGCCTCAACGAAAAATTTGGCCAGAAATGAGGGTGTTACCGTCCATTGTAAGGGCGCAAGGCCTTGCGCCCCTACAGGTCTGAAACTACCATTATCCGTTAATACACATGATGTTCATTTTGTATAGTGCGTAAGTCCTATAATTGATGAAGTCTTTCCTAGCCTACTAGCTATTATCAAGCTCATCTAAAATTTGGTTATAAGGCTGAGGTTCTCTTAGCCGCTGTTCAATATGTTCACGCCGGAACTTAGCGCTTTCTAAGTAGACTTTTTTACGAGCTAAATTAATTGCACCTAAAGGCTCATGTTCAGGTAAGGTGTGCCAAGGTGAGAAAGATAATCCCTCGTTTAGGCGATCGCGTTCCTCAAAATCAAATTTTTGAGGAGGAATTTTGACGGTAGCCAGCTTTATAGTTGGTGCATCCTCTTCTTTCCACTCTTGAGTCGGATCTTCAATCGGAGTCTTTTCTTCATCTACAAAAAGCTGTATTAGAAAGTCAAAATTTGCTTCTTTTGCTTCTTGAGTGAGATACTTGACGACTGATTCACGCAGGTAATTTTCCGACTCAGGTTTTTTGTCAGACACTTCATCCTGTTGATGCGGCTTCAGTGAGAACTTAATCACATGGGAACCAAGTTTATAGGGAGTCGTACTCCAGTATGGAACGAGTAACGGGTTTACTATTTGTTTACTAGCAGCAGCTTGGATAATTTCAAATACTGGTGCAAGGGATTGCAACAATTCGGGATTAGCTTGACCAATACCCAGTTTACTCAAATCAGCAAACTGTTGCACAGTTCGTGTTATAAAAACTGGGTGACTAAGAAAAATAAAATCTTGTGTGTACTTCTCATCATCAAGTACCTTTTCTCCTTCTACCTCCAGAAGTTTGATAGCTAAACCGCGAATATCTGGTTCCAAGTCTGATTTGAGTTTACCCCGTTTTTCAGGTGCAGAAGCATTAGATAACCTTACCCAAATTGGATAACTCCGTTTTGTGGCAAACACACCCACCCGAAATGATTCGGGTATATTGTCTTCAACAATGAATTCTCCCCAAACTAAACCATGACTTTTTGGATGTGTCTGGCGTAGATCAGGTCCTTTTTGTGATTGTTCCTCTAAGACATTTGCCAGTATGGTATCAGTTTGTGATTCCTCTGTGGCTACCGACGGGTTCAAATCGCTCATACTTTCTTCCTTAAGTACAAAGTTTTAACCGATCAACACAATTTAAACGCCGTGACGAGTATACCATGGTAAATCCTAAAATCCGAGCGATATTATGGATTATTGTATTGTTATAAAATCTAATCGGATGGATGGAATTAGCAATTTACTATAAATTGCTAATTCCATCAAAGCCACGTAATTATTTATCTGTAATCTTTTCAACGACTTTTTCAGCCTGTTGAATTATATTTGGCTCTTGAACATTTTCAGCCTTCAATTCTCTTTCGTAAGCTTTCTCCATTGTTTGTGGAGTTTTAGCATCTTTTATAGCTTTTTCATAAGCCTCTTCTCGTTGTTCTTCTCGAAAACCAGCAGCTTCATTGTATTCGTAAGCGCGATCAATTTTTTCTTCTGGTGTCAGCTTGCTAGCTGCATAACTAGGTTCCTGGAAAAACAAGAATGAGCCAGATATACCTATTAAAATCATCAATCCTAAGACACAAATAGTTCGACGTAATCCTTGATTGAAAATTGATAAAATCTTTTCCATGAAAATACCCTCCTAATTTTTCTAAATTCTGAGACTTAATCAATCAAGTGTCATCAGTCAGCAGGTAGAATAACTCTTATCTATTTCGGTAGATTGTTGAAATTTCTTTTATAAACCCACTTATCGCTACAACCAGTTTTGATGAATCTTAACCCCTCGGCTTTCCATTGTTTCTTCAAATAAATCGGTCGGTATTGCTTGCTCAACAGTCCAAACACCAGGTTTTTTGAGTTTTCTTTCTAGCAATAATTGAGCAATACTCCCCGTGCCATATCCAGCAGATATTGCGGCGTTTTCATGTACCAAAGTTGAACAATAAATGGCTGTTTGATTATCTTTTTCTCCAGTAACTTCTGAGCGTACCGCTACACCAATTCCAGTAAATTTATTAGTAAAATCTGTCATAAAATGACTGACGTGAGCTAAAAATTCAATTGTATCTCGTTGCTGCATTAACCTCTTAGGAAAAATATGAGCCGTTATCCAAGTCATGTGGTTGTAAAAATCGGGAACTGAACCAAATTTAGTAATGACTGTTTTGACTTGTGGAAAAGCATCGGGCAGTGTAAATGTCTCTGGCATATCAAACCAGTAAACACCACTACGTTTATATGGTTCGGGAAAGTTAATAGTTTCTCGCTCACTATAAGGTTTTACCGTTTGCCATTGACCATCAATCCAAGCCTCGAAAGGATGTTGTAATCCTAAAAAAGTGGTTCGCATAACGGTGACGCCAGCCCCACCAGAACCAGATACTAAATAACTTAAATGAATCTTGTCCGGTACATCAAATTTTTCGACGCCTTGACGTACCATACTGTTAGAAATACCAGGGAAAATGCCAGTGTTAACAATTGCTGTTACATCTGCAGCCACGGCGGCATCATGATAATTGAGAGCTTTTTTGGTAAAAGAACGGTGGTCACTGACATCTAAATAATTAACGCCTTGTTCAATGCAGATTTTTAAAACATTTGCGTCTCGGTAGTGAAAGGGACCAGCACAATGGATCACGAGGTTGGCGGACGCGATCGCATCCCGTAGTTTATCAACCTCATCTAAATTCAACAGTAAAAATGAAAATCGTGGATTAGTCGTTTCAGTGCTTGGAGTACGTCCAGTGATAGTAATATGCGCCTGGGTATGCGTAATAAGATCTTGAGCAACACTACTACCAATCCGCCCCCGACCCCCAAGAATCAAAACCCTATCTGTCATTGTTCCTGTATTGCCAACAGCACCTTCATTAGACCAGCTTTTGGCTACGGCTGTCATCGGTAACAAGTATGAGCTTAATTGATCATAAAGGAGGATTTTTTTTGACTACACTTAATTGACTGCGTATCCAATAACGCGTAAAATCTGAACTTACATAATTGGTTATCAGGAATCTATCTTAATAAGCGCTGTATCAACATATGGCAACAAAGCGGTCTTTATACATTCCATCGCTTGATGGCATTCGTGCCATATCTTTCTTCATAGTCTTTCTGCAACATGCTGGTTTTGAGTTTATTCCGGGGATCTTTGGTGTTACTATCTTTTTCTTTCTGAGTGGTTATCTGATTACTACCCTCCTACGTATAGAGTTTGATCAGACAGAACATATCAATCTGAAAAATTTCTATATCCGTCGTACTCTAAGAATTTTTCCACCTCTTTACCTGACTCTAATCGTAGGAATTATCCTAACACTTGTAAGAATTTTACCAGAGAAACTGACATTATCTGGAATCTTTTCCGAAGCTTTTTACTGGTCTAACTACTATGAAGTAGACGCATCTTGGCACGGAATCCCTTCTGGTACTATTGTATTTTGGTCATTAGCTGTGGAAGAACACTTTTACCTTGTCTTCCCATTTTTCTATTTACTCCTAAGGCGTTACCTACCATCACGTTTCCATCAAATGTTGGTTTTGCTTGGTATATGTGCAATTATCCTATTATGGCGGTGCATCCTTGTTTATGGTTTACATTCTCTAGAACTTCGGACACGACTCGCAACAGATACCCGTATTGACTCCATTCTATTTGGTTGTATCTTAGCAATATATGGAAATCCTGTACTAGATAACGTCAAGTACTCAGCCCGTTGGTTGATGAGATTCTGGCTACCGTTGGGTGTCGTTGCAATATTATTTACCTTGGTAATTCGAGACTTTCAATTTCGTGAAACCTTTCGTTACACTATTCAGGGAATTGCATTATTGCCAATATTTATAACAGCAATTCGTTATAGTGATTCTTCCTTTTTCCGTTTGCTTAATCTCAGGTGGATAAAATTCCTTGGGTTAATTTCATACTCACTCTACCTCGTGCATGATATTGTGTTGAGTGGATTAAAAACCATGCACTTAAATATAGGCATTCAAATCTTGCTAGGTCTGGGACTATCAATTAGTATTGCAACTGCAATTTATTATTTTATTGAGAAACCTTGCGCTGCTTTGAAAAAAGCTTGGTCTTCTTAAGGAAAAAGTCTTCAGAGTAATACCATTTTTATATAAAGACGCATAAGAATCCCCACCGTATAGCAGCACCTCCCCTTGGCAAGGGGAGGTTAGGAGGGGTAAAAATTATGTGCAGCTTCACAGAAAATTGGTATAAGCAGAGGGGCTTCTTTCCCATTAATTTGATAAATCTTTAATGGGAAAGAAGCCCACACAATGGTAAAGTCAGCACCCCTGCCGTATACTCCTTTTTTTGTAACGCGTCAACCTCATCGAAAGATTTATTAACAAAAGTAGTATTCATTGGTAAATAGTTGCTTTATAGCAGCCCTATATAAACTTATATCACGTTATTATAAGTTTAATAGCTGTATAGATATACTCCTAAACATTTGCGTTGTATTATTACAATGTCAAAAATTTGACAGTCCTTCTCAACTAACGGTAGTAGACGAACCGCAATTACGAGTTATGACTGTATAGTTTGGAGATATGTAACATGAATCAAACACAACAAAGTAATGCATCTGTTGACTCATTGATCCTAAATCTTCAAAAGAAGATTAAGTTTTGGCACTACGCGATCGGTTTTCATTTAAATCTATTAACTTATCTTGGGAAATCTCGAGATTATGTCTTCTCGAACATATTCTCTCACAATAGATGGTTGGAATCAGAATCAGTTTCGGGTCCGGGTTCCACACTAGAACAAACAGCATTCATCAGAAAGATGCTACCCCTTCTACTTAAGGAGCTAAACGTCAAATCTGTGTTGGATGCTCCCTGTGGCGATTTTTACTGGATGAAGGAAGTTGAATTGGATTTAGATGAGTACTGGGGAGGGGATATTGTTCCAGATTTAATCACCGAAATTAAACAAAAATATGCGAATAAAAAGCGGAACTTTATCACATTGGATATAGTTGCAGATCAATTGCCAACTGTAGATCTAATTTTCTGTAGAGATTGTTTTGTTCATCTACCATTCAAAGATATTATTACCGCGATCAAGAATTTTAAAACCAGTGGTTCAACTTACCTTCTGACTACGACATACCCTGGAGGCGTACAAAAAAATAAAGATATTATTATCGGTAACTGGCGAGCTATTGATTTACAGTTGTCTCCATTCAATTTTTCGCCACCAATCAAAGTCATCAATGAACAAACAACTGAAAGTGGAGATTTACCAGAAAAAAGTTTGGGCTTGTGGAAACTAGCAGACATTCCTCTTTAAGGTGATTTCCAAGAAAGAAAATACCTGGGGAATGCGAGTTTCGACTTCGCTCAACTCGCGATCTCTCAGTTGGTTGAGCGAAGCCGAAACCAACGGCGGTGGTATATTTATTCCTATAAATCACCTAAAGACTTTACCCTCCTGTTCTATCCGTCGAGATTGTCGATGGTGGAACCAAGAGGGCAAAACAGCTTGTATGCGTATCCTCAAGTTATTACAGATATCTACAACCCCTCTGAATTAGCACTGACGATCGCGAAGCTAGCTGCTAGTTAAATGATTGATTAGCTTTGGTTGTGCCTCCTCAGCCAATTTTAAACACAGACTCAACTGTTGATTTAATTGAATCTCGTGCATCTTTAAGCGTTTGGGCGATCGGCTGTTTTGTCTGCAAAAATATTCTTGCACAGTTACGTCCTGGCATTCCAGAGATGGAACCACCTGGATGAGTTCCTGCGCCTGTGAGGAATAGACTCTCAATTGGTGTTTTGTAGTTCGCTATCTCTGGTAAAGGACGGAAAAACACCATTTGATCCAGAGTCATATCAATATGATAGTAGTTCCCTTTATATGCACCTAATCTTTCCCCTAATTCCGCAGGACTTTCTACACGCCGAGCAATTGTAGCATTTTTTACATTTGGTGCATAATCTGCTAATTTGTCGATTACCCTATCAGCAACTTTGTGCTTAAGTTCGTCTGTCCACCCTGTACCTTTTAAACCTGTTCCTTCTGCACCTGCAATTTGATAAGGTGCAAAAAATTCAATCCATGCGGTATGCTTACCAGGTGGTGCCATTGATGGATCTAACATTGTTGGCACTACCAAATACATTGATGGATCAGAATCTGGAATTTCTCCCAAAGTACATTTACTATGAGCTTGTTCTACGTGACTAATAGAATCTGCGATTAAGACAGATCCAATCAGATATTTATCGTTGTGTTCGTGATGTTCAAAACGTAGAGGTTCATTTAAAGCTAGGTCAATTTTTAGGATTGTTTCATTGTTGTTAACAATCCGCCGTTCCAATCTTTCCCGCAAATCTGAATCAGCAGCATCAACGTCACTGCTATCTATTAATTGCAAAAATAATCTTTTCGCATCGATATTTGAGATAACGGCTTGCTTAGCGCGGTATTCGGTGCCATTTGCAACCCTCACACCAACTGCACGATTATTATCAATCAACACTTTGTCAACATGCTGATCAGTTAAAATCACACCGCCTTTACTTGTCACCAAATTTACTAAAGCATTTACCAGTGCGCCAGTACCACCACGCGGTCTTGCCATACCAGGATTATGACGCATCGCCATCATAATTGCACCAATAGCAATAGTTTTTTGTGAAGGAGGTGCGCCAAGTTCCGCCGCAAGTCTTGATAGAGGTGCTTTGAGAAATTCTGAGTCAAACCATTCGTTAAGAATATCCTCAGCACTGGTAAGCATATTGCGAATAAAGTCCAGCGTTTTAGATGGTGAACCAATAACCGAAAATAAATCTTTCAATTTTGCAATGTCGTAGTTACCAAGAATGTCCAAAACTGACTTTGGCGGTGCGTTAAACATGGGAATCATCGCACCAAGTGCTCTTTGCCAGTACTCTGTAAATTCTACATACTTTTTGGCGTCACGTTCATTATAACGAGCAATTTCGACGCTGGTTTTTTCTACCGATTTATGACCTAAAAAATATTTGCCATCAGGATGAGGACAGAAAACAACTGGATCGCACTCTAAATATTCCAAGCCGTATTTTTCTAGTTCTAATTCCTGAACAACTGGTCCAAGATGAATAAACTCATGGTCAATAGCACATAAGTTAAACTTAAATCCTGGGGCTTCTTTTGGCAAACTTTCCTCAGTTGTTGCTGCACCACCGGGCACAGAACGTTTTTCTAATAATAATACGCTATAGCCAGCTTTTAGCAAATACGCAGCACACACCAACCCATTGTGCCCTGCTCCTATAATAACGACATCATACGTTTGCATAGTTGAAATATCGCGATACACTAATGGTACAACTTTACTAAAGGTAGAGAAAGATTGTATCATTCACTAGTTATAAAAAACTTTCTGGTTACCAAGAGAATTTTAAGAAGAGGTGAAGACGTAATTGGTGGCAGCACACCTCTGTTAGATGGTATGCCTGATTCTATAATTAGTCACTATATTTCTCTTATGTCGATGGTATTTGTCCCACACGAGCCTCTACCAAGAGTGTTAGGTTCCCTGTTCCCACTTGCATATTTTTAATGCGTACCGCTGTATCCTCAAACTCTAGGTAAGGGAGGTTTACAAGTTTTTTTACCATTTCTATCAAGCTGGTAACAGTTTCTAGAGAAATACCTTCTCCTTCAGTGATTTGGAAACTTTCTAAAATTATAGGCTGCTTATTAGTACGCGGACGAATACAGGCGGTAAAACCTATTAAACGGGTATCATCGTTTTTTTGTAGGTATATTTTACCAGCAAATGCCATTTTATTATTTCCTGGTAGAAAAATTTGGATTTCTTGTGGCTCTAAACTCACAATTTCCCCATCTACATTTAAGTCAAGCTTAGAGATTTTGCTACTGACAACGTCTGACTTCAAAGCACTGTTAATATCCGAGTCTGTAAGTGTCAAACTTACGGTAGCATTTACTGGCTGGTCAAGTTGAATTTCACCAAAAAGAGCGCTGAAAGGATTAACAGCAAGACTATCTGTTTGTAGCTTTATATCTTGCAAGCGGATACCTTTAAAGACTAATCCCTTACCCGACAGATAAACTCCATCCATCTTTCCCTGAAATATTTTCAGTAGATCTGTTTGGACGTCTACATTTATATCTTCTGATTTATCGAGTTGATCCGATAGCCTTCTTTCAGCTTCTTTGGAGAGTATTTGTGCTTCCAGTCGTTGCTCGTCTGGCATAACTTAATTATCACCTCGTATCTTGTTACTGCTCAATCTAGACGTTAGATACAAGGAATCGTATCTGCTTGAAGGCATAGAATTGCGGTAAACCTCACCCATGCTATCTTTGCAATGCATGTAGCAGATACGTTATTTACTTCATTATGGAAAAATTATCTCTTGCCACTATTGAGCGCTATTTTTCCAGAGACTTTATTTATTATATGTGTTATGATCATCCGCACACCGCCAGAAGGAACAATGGTAATTCCACGACGTACAGGATGTACAGGACGATGATCCACAAGAGTTAAGTCAAAGCGTGATAGGATTGTCGCTACTATCAATTTCAGTTCATACATCGAAAACGCCGCGCCAATACAGCCACGATAGCCACCACCAAATGGTAAATATTCAAAAGGTGAAAACTTTTTGTTGAGAAATCTTTCTGGTTGGAATTTCTCTGGTTCTGAATAAGTTTCAGCACGACGATGAGCTAAATGAATGCAGGGTACTAAAATTGTACCGGATGTAAATTTTTGACCTGCGATTTCTACGGTATTTTTTACTTGTCGCGGTGTACAAATTAAAGCAATAGGATGAAGTCTTAGTGCTTCCTGACAAACAGCGGTTAAGTAAGGTAGTTTCGCTTTTGCTTCTGGTTGTGGTTCATCGCCTAAAGTATCTAGTTCTTGCATCAGTTTGTCTTTTACGTGTGGGTGGTAGTGTATCAAATAAAATACCCACGATAAGACAGCAGCTGTAGTTTCATAACCTAAAAGCAGCAGAGAAACTAGTTGATCTCGTAATTCTATATCCGTCATCTGCTCCCCGTTTTCATCAACAGCCGACATTAATAGACTTAGAATATCTGTACGGGAAGCATCAGTTAATAAACGCCGCTCATAAATTTCTGCATAAATAAGTTTATCAATTTGTTCTCGCCGTCGAAGAAAGTTTCCCCAAGGACTCCACGCACCAAAATCTTTTTGCAGCAACGGAAAGAAAAATAAACTAGAATACCAGGGTTTGGTTATATCTTCTAATAATGAACTCAGTAATATTTTTAATTGCTGATAACGTTGGCCATGACTAATACCAAAGACCACTTGTAAAATAATCTGTAAAGTGATATCTGGCATCACTTGCTGTATGGAGATAGTTGCTCCTTTTTTCCAACTTTGTGTGACTTCTTCAGTAATTCGGCAAATAATTTGACCATAGGTTTTCATGCCATCGCTATGAAAAGGTGGAAGTAACAACTGCCTCTGACGATTATGCTTGTGACCCTCTTGCAATACAATAGAATTTGGCCCAAATAACGGTCGAAATACGTGAGTTGCTTTTTGGAAATCTAACTCTTCTCCAGGTAGACTAAAACAATCAACTATCGCTTCTGGACTGCTAAAAAATGCGACTGGTGGTGAATTTATACCCAACACATTTACGGTAAAAGAATCGCCATATTTGGCAGCACAATCCTCTAAAAATTTAGTTGGATTAACAATTAATTGTAGCGTTTGTATTAAAGGTATCATCATCACCAAACTACAAATATGGGTAAAACTCTTGAAAAGTCTCTCAAAAAAGTTGGTAAGACACATCCTACTTTAGTCAAGAGTTATCTTTGAGGAATTTAACCTCTCAGGATTCTTGTATTTTTGCTTCTCCCGGCTCAGGATTTGATGATACCAGAAAACGTTTCCACTTATCGCCACAAGGGACAGTGAGTTTCCCAACTCCCTCATTGTCCAGCAGCAATTTTCTTTTGTAAAACAGCGATTCGCTCTTTAGCTCCTGGGTGGTCACTTAAAAACGATGGTGGAGAAGAGTGATTGAGCAATTTACTTAAAAATTGTGGCATTGCATTGGGATTGTAGCCAGCTCTTTCAATGTACTTCAGCCCTTGAGCATCAGCCTTGTACTCATCCTGACGGCTGTTTGGTAGCTCAAAAGCTAACTTATAAGCAAAGGAAGCCACAGTGCTTTGATCTAAACCAGCAGCAGCGGCTAAGCTTTGAGCTAAACCCGATTTCTTCATCTTGTTGATTAAATCGTTGTTACAAATGTGACCTATCTCGTGACCCATAACTGCCGCCAATTGATCTTCGTTATCGGCTACTTTTAACAATCCTGTATTAGCGTAGACATAGCCACCTGTAGTGGAGAATGCATTAATACTTCGGTCTTCAACTACGTAAAAGTGAAATGGATATTTACTGCAGCTACTAGCTGCTGCTACTCTTTGACCAACACGCCTTACGTAAGCGTTGGTTTGTGGATCAGTATCAAGCTTATAAGTGCTTAGCACTTTTTGGTGAATTTGGTCACCAAGTTGAACTTTTTGTTGTGTTGATAGGTTAGAAAGTTGGAGAACTTGCGCTCCATTGAGAAGTAAATTCCCCCAAGGAATCGCATTAGCAGGTGTTAATGTAGACAATCCTAAACCTACTGTGGTTCCAAAACCAATTAAGAAAGCAAGCAATAACGAAAGAGGTTTACCCATAGTTATAAAGTTAAAAATCAACCGCTTCAGCGGCAGGTACTCAGTTATATCAAATTTTAGCGAATAGCAATTTTATTTAGGTCAATCGTGTTATAGTTTGATTGACCAGTCAATCAACTATTTCTATGCCTCTACGAGACGAGCAAAGCTTTGAAGGTCGCCGACAACAGATTATTGACGGTGCGTTGGAGGTTTTTGCTAGTAAAGGGTTTGAAAAGGCGACCAACAAGGATATTGCAACTGCATCAGGAATTCGTTCTCCTGGTTTAATCTACCACTACTTTAAAGATAAAAATGACTTGCTTCAACAGGTGATTGAGCAACGCCTACCAGTGCTGCAATTGCTCTCTCATAGAGAGGAAGAGATCATGACTAAACCGCCAGAGGACGCACTGACTATCTTTGCGAAGGCGTTTTTGCAAGCTTTAGAAGCCCCGAAATCACTTGCACTGATGAAGGTATTGTTATCTGAAGCCTTTCGACAACCCTCCATAGCGGAGATCATTAATAAAATAGGACCAAGTCGTTCCATTGCTTTCTTAACTCGCTATTTGGAAAAGCAAATCTCCGCCGGAGT
This sequence comes from Aetokthonos hydrillicola CCALA 1050, assembly GCF_017591665.1. Taxonomy (GTDB): domain Bacteria; phylum Cyanobacteriota; class Cyanobacteriia; order Cyanobacteriales; family Nostocaceae; genus Aetokthonos; species Aetokthonos hydrillicola. Next base: position 104,778 of record NZ_JAAKGC010000010.1, read on the forward strand.
TATGAAACCAATCGACACAGGAGCAGCAGCCCGCTGTTTTGTTGGTTCCTTAATCGCGTATATTATTACCCGTGAAGTATTTTTACAGCCTGATGTTCAGCGAATCTCCGCTGCTACAATGGTAGCAACTGCTGTAGAAGTTTTCCTACGAGGCTTGGAAACTTCTCAACCAGAGGCTCTTAATTCCCTTACTGATAGGCATTCACACAATCTTCCTAAAGACAGATTACTTTATTCAGTTACAGGAAGTACGCACGACAAACAATAAGAATTGCAATACTCTATCTTAAGGAGCAGTTTTTGTTGCTTTATATTATTGATTAACCAATCAATCAATTTTGAGGTTCGAAAAATTATCACCAGGGAGTCGTTATGACACAAGTGCAGCCCAAAGAACTAGACAAAGAGCCTAAAAAGGAACAAAGTAGTTCAGAGAATGACGGTAGACAATCCAACAAAAAAGAGCCTCAAGTAGACAAACCCCGTAAGAGACATATACCTAAACCATTATTAATTTTAGGCGCGATCGCACTCCTCGCTGGTGTAGGTTACGGTGTTTACCGCATATTCTTTTATCACCCTGAGCCTGGTTTATTTTTAAGCGGTCGAATAGAGGGTCACGAAACCGATGTATCAGCTAAAATTGGTGGTCGGATAGCTAACGTAGCAGTTAGAGAAGGTGATATTGTTAAGCCTGATCAGCTATTGGTGCAAATTGACGACGCAGATCAGCTTGCGCAGGTGCGAGCAGCACAAGCCAAAGTTAGATCAGCACAGGAAACTTTAAAGCGTTATCGCCAACAGCTACCGATACTAGAGGCTCAACTACAGCAAGCCAACTTAACAACAGAGCAGTCTAAGCAAGATAGTCTAGGTAGAGTCCAACAGGCAGAGAAATCATTAGCGGCGTCTCGTGCTCAACTAATTCAAGCCCAAGCAAATCTAAAGCTAGCACAAGTTAAACAGCAACGCTACAAAACCTTAGCAGCAGAAGGTGCAGTAGCAGTTCAAACACGAGATGAGTATGATACGAGTGCACAAACAGCACAAGCCAATGTCGATGCTGCTCGTCAACAAGTACAATCTGCGGAAGGAACATTGATACAAGCTCAAGCAACTCTCCGCAATCAACCAATCAAAGCCGCCGCAGCATTGCAAATAGAGAAACAGATTGTTCAAGCCCGCACCGATATTGCAACAGAAGAAGCAGAAGTGCAGAATGCCCAAGCTACATTAGCGCAGAATAAAGCAAATTTAAATTACCTAACTATTAACAGCCCCTTAACTGGCACCGTTATCACCCGTTCTGTAGAACCAGGAGAAGTTGTTGCAGCAGGTGCACCATTATTGACGATTGTCAATACTAACGACCTATACCTGCGTGGTTTCATTCCAGAACAAGATATTGGTAAAGTTAAAGTAGGCTATCAAGGACTAGTATATCTAGATGCCTTTCCAAAACAACCACTACAAGCAACAGTCACAAGAGTAGATCCCAAAGCTAGCTTCACCCCAGAAAACACTTACTTTAAAAAAGACAGAGTCACTCAAGTCTTTGGCGTGGAACTGACTTTGAAAAATAACCAAGGTTTAGCAAAACCAGGAATGCCTGCTGATGGTCGGATTTTAACTCAGAATTCAGGAGTCAGGAGTCAGGAGTCAGGAGCAGAGGAGCAAGGGAGTAGAGGAGCAAGGGAGTAGAGGAAATGAATGCTTTTTTGTCCGCGCAATGCCCCATGCCCCATGTCCCATGCCCCATGCCCCATACTGTCATTTCTGTCCGAGATCTGCGCCATTTTTATGGTAAACAAACTGATGAAGCTGTAGCAGGTCTTAACTTAGATATCTATCAAGGCGAGATTTTTGGGTTAATTGGACCAGATGGAGCAGGCAAAACCACAACATTTCAGATTCTATCAGGGGTTATGCCCCAAAAGAGCGGTATTGTTGAAGTTCTGAATTCTCAAGCTAGAGATGTGCGCTTGCAATTGGGCTACCTCACCCAGCGTTTCAGTCTTTACCAAGACATGAGCATTCTGGAAAACTTGCGTTATGCAGCCGGTTTGCATGAGGTGAGTGATGCAGCATTCAAAACTCGTAGCAAACACTACCTGGAGTTGTTAGACTTAGCACAGTTCCAAGAACGCTTAGCTGGTAGGCTCTCAGGTGGAATGAAACAAAAACTTGCTCTTTGCTGTGTACTCATTCACCAGCCAAAAATTTTACTCTTAGATGAGCCGACTACAGGTGTAGATCCGGTGTCTCGTCGGGAGTTTTGGGATATATTAGCACAGCTTGCTGTGACTGAAAATATAACTACAGTCGTTGCTACACCCTACTTGGATGAAGCAGAACGCTGTTCACGAATTGCTTTGATGTATGAAGGGAAAATTCAGCAATGTGATACACCTGCTAATGTGAAAGCGAGTTTAGGTGTGCAACGATTAGAGGTTTACCTGGCGATCGCGCAACTAGATCAGGCAGCAGACATTTTGAAGAATAATGTTGATTTGCGAGATACAGTTTCCGATGTGCAACGCTTTGGCGATCGCTTGGATGTACTGACAGCCCAACCGCAAGAAACGACAAAGCGGATTAAAAACATCTTAAAACAGCAACAGATGGAAATCGAAAATCTTGCTGTCGATAGCCCAACTTTAGAAAATACTTTCGTTGCTCGCTTGCGGGAACTCAAAGGCGATAATGTTGCTGGTAACTACCCACGATTTTTCCCCCTAGAAAAATCTACAGCAACAGCAATTGGTGCAGAAAATCTCAATAAAATTTTCGGTAATTTTCGAGCGGTAAAAGATATTAATTTAGATATCAAATATGGTGAAGTCTTTGGTCTTTTAGGAGCGAATGGTGCTGGAAAAACTACCACAATCAAAATGCTTTGTGGATTGCTGAGTGCAAGTTCTGGAATAGTAAGTTTAGTTGGAGAAACAGGTCAATTGCGTAGTGCTAAAGTCCGCCAACAACTTGGGTACATGTCGCAAAAATTTACTCTCTACGATGACTTAACAATAGGACAAAACCTAGAATTTTACTGTGGTGTTTATGGTATACCGCGCCGTCATCGCCGAGTTAAGAAAAACTGGGTACTCCAAATGAGTGACTTAGAAGGGCAAGAAGATAGACTAACAGCAGATTTACCAGGTGGTTGGAAACAACGAGTAGCTTTTGGCGCAGCAGTTATGCACGAACCAAAAGTTGTGTTTCTTGACGAACCAACCTCTGGTGTTGATCCCTTAGCAAGACGAGAGTTTTGGCGCTGGATTAACCAATTTGCTAGTGAAGGTATGGCGGTTTTAGTCACCACCCACTACCTAGAAGAAGCCGAACAGTGTCACCGCTTGGGATTCATGGTAGCAGGAGAACTTGTAGCACAAGGAACCCCGCGCCAAGTCAAGCAAGAACAACCAGGACAGTTGGTTGAATGGGAATGTACTCACCTCCAACAAGCTTCAGATCTCCTGAAAGAGAGACTTGATCGCAGACGAGTATCTATTTTCGGTTCTCGGTTGCATACCATCTTAGATAATCCACAGGCTGAAATTCCTATAGTAGAAAATTGGCTCAAAGAAAACGGAATCAAAGTGCAAAGCCACCGAGAAATAGAATTTTCTCTTGAAGACGTATTCATCAACGTAGTCGAACAAGCGCGCCAACGCGGTTTAGATGTACCGAAAGATTAAGTATTGTAAAACATTAGTTTAACCCCCAGTCCCCAATCCCCAGTCCCCAGTCCCCAATCCCCCAAACATATGCGAACAAAACGCATCTTTGCTCAGACAATTAAAGAGCTAACACAATTAGGGCGAGACAAACTATCGTTGACGATGGCACTTATATTGCCATTAATACTACTGTTACTTTTTGGCTTTGGAGTGTCGCTAAAGGTAAATCAAATTAACTTTGCGATTCAGGATTTAGACAATACACAAATTAGCCGAGAGTATATTGCTACGTTTGAGCGCACCACCAAATTCAACATAGTCGCCTATGGCCCAAACGTTAATGTACCAAAACTGTTAGATCAAGGCAAAGTCTCAGCCGGTTTGATTATCCCTCCAAAATTTGCCCGTGATTTTCTACGAGCACAACGTAGTGCTGAAGCACAAGTTTTGGTAGATGGGACAGATTCCAACACAGCCAACATTGTAAGAGGATATGCTAACGCAATCACTAATACTTTTGTTGAAACCCAGAGGGGTAGTCATGTTGTCCCGGTGAGTCTTCAGTCACGGCTGTGGTACAATCCTGGGCTAGAAACCTTAAGATATATTGGTCCTGGTGCACTAGGAATCACTGTTACCTTATTTCCTGCTCTTCTAGCTGCTTTAGCAATAGCGAAAGAGTATGAACAAGGGACTATCCTCCAAGTTTATGCATCTAGCCTAACAGCTATGGAATATTTACTTGGTAAAGCAGCAGCATTCTGGCTAGTAGGAATGGCGGAGGTGTTTTTAGTAAACCTAGAAGGATGGTTAATCTTTGGTCTGTGGTTTGCTGGCGATCCAACTCCTATGATTATTGGTTCAGCTATTTACATCGCTTGTGGAGTTTTTTGGGGTATCCTTCTTGGTAGAAATACTCAAGTACAAAGTGCTGCAATCCAAGCTGTTTCTTTTACTGCTTTTTTATTGTCACTCCAACTCTCCGGCTACATCTACCCAGTATCAAATATTCCAATTGCCATCCGTTGGATTTCTTACTTAATTCCTGCCCGCCACTATATTCTGATCACTCGTGATGCTTATGCTCGTGGTGTAGGATGGTTGGGAGTTTGGGTTCCAATATTGGCTTTGTTGGTACTAGCTAGCTTATTTTTCTTTTTAGCTTGGCGTCGATTGCAAAGTATGCAAATCAATTCTTAGGGGGAGGTTGAGAGCTTATGACAACAGTTTCATCGATAACACAGGACAATTTTATTGTTCGTCGAGCGAATAGATTAGAACTCGATCTGGTGATATCTTGGGCAGCGGATGAAGGGTGGAATCCAGGAATATACGACGCAGAGTGTTTTTATCAATGTGACCAACACGGTTTTTTACTGGGTGAGTTAGATGGTGAGCCAATAGGTAGCATTTCTGCTGTTGCTTACGATCAATTCTTTGGTTTTGTTGGTCTTTACATTGTCAAGCCACAGTTTCGTGGACGAGGCTTCGGGATGAAACTTTGGCACGCAGCAATGGTATATTTAGGTACTGAGCGTAATATTGGCTTAGATGGTGTGGTTGCTCAACAAGACAACTACCGAAAATCAGGTTTCCAACTTGCTTACAACCATATTCGATACGAGGGAGTGGGCGGTGGTGTTGTACCTCCTGGTGTTGTAGAATTGAACACTCTGGCTTTTGAGGAGTTGGTGATTTATGATCGGCAACTTTTTCCAGCAGAACGGTCAGTATTTTTGCAAAATTGGATACACCAACCAGAGAGCGCTTCTTTTGGAATTATTACAGATAAACATTTAGTTGGTTATGGTGTTATTCGTACCTGTGGTATAGGTTTCAAGATTGGACCACTGTTTGCTAATGATGAGCAAATTGCTGAAACTATTTTTCAAGCTTTGGTTGCTAAGAGTCCTGATAAAAAAGTGTTTCTTGATGTACCAGACGTGAATCCACACGCGATCGCCCTAGCTCAACGTCACGGGATGAAACCAGTTTTTGAGGCTGCTCGCATGTATACCCAAAGCCCTCCTAACTTACCTGTAAATCATATATTTGGTGTGACAACCTTAGAACTTGGGTAGCATAACACGACTTCTTAATATTATTTCCAATCCCCAGTCCCCAATCCCCAGTCCCCAATCCCTTGTATGCGAAAAAAAAGATTTACAAACTTTATAGATACGATTTTAGGTAGTCGATTTTGGGCGTTATTTCAAAAAGAATTTGCTCAAATACTTCGTAATCGTCAACTTATCATTCAATTGTTAGTACCGCCTACCGTCTTTTTGATGTTGTTTGGCTTTGCGCTCAACCCTAAATTTCACGACTTGAAGGTTGGTATCACTGACTATAGTCACAGCAGCGCTTCCCGTGAATTTATTGAAATATTCCAGCAGACTGACGCTTTTGTTATTAGTCATTACTACGCTAACCAGCAAGATATGCTTACTGATTTAGCAAAAGGTTCGCTCACTGTTGGCATCATTATTCCACCAGAATTTAATTATGATATTGCTCATAAACGTACCGTTGAAGTGCAAGCATTATATGATGCTGTTGATGCCAATACAGCAACTATTGCCTCAAGTTACGTTACTCAGTTGGTAAGTGACTATAATATACGTCAATTAAATAATGCACCACAATTAGCTAAATCTTTACGTCAAAGAGTGAGCGGTTCTGGGGTTGCAACTAATAGTGCTTTGACTCAACAAAGCACTACTTCTAGCTCAACAACCAATACACAACAAAGTAGCTCTCTACAGCGTCAACAAGTTCAAGTTACAACAACAGTATTGTATAATCCAGGACTTGAGCCGTCTTGGTTTATTGTCTCAGGGATATTTGGGGTTCTACTTACGGTTATTGGTTCCCAAGCTGCTGCATCATTAGTGGTGAGCGAAAAAGAGGCGGGTACTATCGAACAATTAGTTATGACTCCAGCTTCAAATACAGAAGTGATCCTGGCTAAAGTAAGTCCGTTACTTATTCTACTAACCCTTGATCTTTTCATTGCTCTTAGTATAGCAAGGCTAGTTTTTGGTGTACCGTTTCAGGGTAATTTACTAGTGTTTGTTATGATCGCTGTGCTTTACTTCTTAGTGGGAATTAGCATTGGCATTATAATTGCTACCTTCTCAAAAAGCCAACAGCAAACACAGCTGTCAGCTTTTTTTATCAATCCGCCTTTAGTGATTTTATCTGGAGCCACCACCCCAATTTCTTCTATGCCTACATTTGTACAATGGGTCACATATTTCGACCCTCTCCGTTATTTTATCGAAGTTTCTCGCGGAGTACTGCTGAAGGGAGTTGGTCTGGAAACACTTTGGTTTCAAGTAGTAATTTTGCTTATTTTTGCCACAGTGTTGATAACTTTAAGTGTCCGCCAGTTCCGAAGTCAGTTAAGCTGAAGTTAACAAAACTCTAGTTTTTGTCACGGTTATTAATTTGTCCAATCTTCAACTTGCAAGTTGGAAATTTTACCAAAGTCAGACAGGTTTCGAGTTAGCAGTATGGCACTTCTAGAAATGGCGATTGCTGCTATTTTCAAATCCATTGTTCCAAGACGCGGATAATTAGCACGGTATTGCTTGAAAATAGTTGCTGCTGCATCATCAAAACCAACAATTGTAATCTTCGAAAAAGTTGCAATATGCTTTTCTAGTTTGCTGTAGGCGATAATTTGTTGTTCTACGCTATTTGTTTTAGCAATATAGCCTAACCAGCCACGGGTTTGTTCTTCGTAGGTAATAATAGTAACACCTATTTCTGCTGTTGTTAGGCTAGAAAGTCGTTTTCTGAGTCTCTGTGCAACATTTCCACCACGCTCAAGAATGGTCAAGTGATCGGTATCTAGCAAATACATATCAGGCGTTAGGTGTCTCTGCTTCAATACCAGAAGATTGGCGGTATTCCCGTCCTAAAGCCATTGCTTCTTCAAAAGCTGGATCGTCAGCAAAGATACCTGTGATATCTTCCCACCAAGGTTTTGTTGGAATTGCACTATTAAGTAAAGCTTGTTTGATTTGAGAAACTTCAGCTTCGAGGTTGCTGAGCCGTTGTTCAATTTGCAGGGGAGACATAAAGTTTTGGGAAAAATGGTCGTTACCCCAGATTATAGCTCAGGAAGTCAGTTAAGCTGAAGTTAACACTATTTTTTGCTTCTCCCTGGCTGATAGAGATTTAGACTTTTTAATTTGATGAAGATTGATCTCTTGAGCTACGGTGCTGTTTCATTTTCGCTTGCTGTTCTGGAGTAAGAATTGCATTAATTTGTTGACGTTGAGCAGTCATAATCTCGCGAACTTGTTGTTTTTGAGTATCTGAAAGATTGAGATTCTTTAATTCCCTCATTGACGCTCCATGCTTACCTTGAGTTGCAGCTTTAAATTGTTGTTGCTGGTCAGAAGATAAAATACCAAATATTTTCGTTTGAGTTTGCTCTCTAATTTGTTTCATTTGAGCTTTTTGTGCATCAGTTAAATTGAGATCTGACATGCGGTGTGAAACTTCTTGAACATCTGCACTGTTTGGAGAAGTATTAGTCGCATTTTCAGTAGAATTTGCACCACTAGAAGACGGTAATTGACAACCCGCAGCAAGAATAACGATAGCTACAGCGCCTAATATTGGTTTAATAGCAAATTTAGTTTTCATCTGATGAACTATAAATTAGAAACTTAGCTGGCTTAACATTTGACACTTCAATCGTAGAGTTTAGAGGTGTCATACAGTAGTGACTAATCTACTCAAACTGACCGTTCTGTAGTAGGGACTGTGACTATGACATTAGTCATGTGTTAGTAGGCTCAATATATTTACATCCCGTTCCCTATTGGGACTATGGGGAGTCGCCAAGGTTTAATGTTCACTTTGAGCTACCATGCACTGCCCTATGATACCAAGTTGAAAAAAGAATGCGACAAATACCTGTCTCAGGGCGAACGCCGTACCCTGCGGGAAGCCATAGGCTACGCTTCTACTGGTTCATATGTCGCAAACATTTTTTGAATCGGTATAGTCTAATTAGACTAGTGCGATCTCCAGGATCAGGCAATTGTACTAATTTCCGATTTCATTTTTTGTTGTTATTGTTGTGGAAGAAGTTGTTTCAATCTCACATAAGTCTAGGAAAAATGTAACGGTGAAGCATCCGACAAACGATCCCTCGAAAGTATCAAAAAATCGTTGTCCTTCCTAATGCTTCACCCCTAGAAGGTTGTGGACGGAGACTGCTCAAACGTCTCTTATGCCCATTGAATAAACCCTTTCGTGTTTATTCCCCGTTGCTGGAAGAAATTTTTGGCATCATTGTACAGTCCGGCTTGCACAATGCTAGGAACCATCGCTGCTTTCGCACCCGCGTAGTCTGTCCAGCTTACGCCCATGCTCTCTGTATAGTCGTTTTGAGATTCATTGCCACTGGTGTATAGCTGTGGAGAAAGATAGTCTATATTTCCATCCGCAAAGAAGGCGGTCATTAAATCCTTTGCGTCCGCAGCCCCGTAAGGAGCTGAATGACTAACCGTAACCAAAACTTGGAGGTGATTGTTTTTGGCCGTTGCAAAAGCTTCTCGGAACTTTTGGGTAAGTCCGCTATCGCACTCTTCAATGTCAAAAGCAATTCCTTTGTAATCGGAAAGTTGACCGTTGTTAATAACAGCAATAATCCTTTCAATCTTGCTGTAGTCGAACCTGCCATTCGCATTTCCACCGCCTACGGAAATGTATTTATCACCTACCAACTGGTTCTTTACTGAGGCACTATCGGATAAAGCCTGAGATAGATCGGCCCAGCCACTAAAAGCGATACCCAGTGTAGCGTCGGTGAAGGGGTTTCCAGGAGACCACGTCTTGTCCCAGTACCCTTTAATCAAACCCCCTAGACCTTCAACTATGATCGAGGAGGTGATATCGTTGAAGTCATCACCGACATAGGGAGTATCCTGAGTAAAGGTCTTACTCTTACCTTGAAAGTGAGTATCGCTGTAGAGCGTAACCCTCATCCCATCAGGAACCCGTAACGAACTGATCGTATCGTTGTGAATTTGACCCCAGTCGTAGTTGCCTACATCTAAAGTTTGAGCAAATCCACGATACTGAGAGTCGTCATAAACGATAACCTGATTGCTAGAACTCATAACCTGATTCTCCTTTTTTGTAGACGAATGTAGTCTGTTTACTTAGTTACTGCGTGTACCAAAATCCTGAGTCCAGTAGTGTTTGTACTGAGACGCATTGTTGAAGGCATACCCAATGCCAATTTCACGATAATCGGGGCTGAGAATATTTCTGCGATGTCCATCATTGGGAGGTGTTTCATTCATCCAAGCTGACATGGCATCTTCAGGTGTAGACGATCCCGCTTCAATATTTTCTCCGACAAACGAAGATGGATAACCAGCTCGCTGTGCGCGATCTGCGGGCGACGATCCATCCGAACCCTTGTGATCGAGGAAGTTGTTGTCTGCCATGTCTTGGCTGTGTCCCTGAGCAGAAGCCATCAACTGAGAATTGAGCGAGAGTGGAGCTACACCCACTGCACCCCGTTGTTGGTTAACCAATTCCAGCACTCGACTAACAACGTCGGAGGAACCTTTTTCGACTCTGATGGATGAGGTAATATCGTTGAAGTCGTCACCGACATAAGGAGTATCGTGAGTGAAAGTCTTGCTCTTACCTTGAAAATGAGTATCGCTGTAGAGCGTAACCCTCATCCCATCAGGAACCCGTAACGAACTGATCGTATCGTTGTGAATTTGACCCCAGTCGTAGTTGCCTAAATCTAAGGTTTGAGCAAATCCACGATATTGAGAGTCGTCATAAACGATAACCTGATTGCTAGAACTCATAAACTGATTCTCCTTATATTTGTAAATGAACTTAATCTGAATACCCATGAATGAAATTAATCGGAGCCTGAAACTCTGTTTGTACAAAGCATACAAGTTTTAGGTTAAAGTAACGCCGTCACGCCCTGACGACCCAAATTGATTGCTTCTTCGTTAGTGTCAACAAAGATATCAATTCTATTACCAATGATTGCTGTTCCTGTATCTAGAGCACTCGCAGGAACCTTACTGCCGTCCCAAAGGCGCAAGGTAAACTCTGTTTTCAGGGGAATAACATTTGGATCTACTGCACACTGTAGACGCGCAACACTTGGACTTCCACACTGTGGAGACTGCTGCCCTGACTGCACTTCTTTCAATGTCAGCCCATGTATCTCCGTCGCAGGCGGATGACACCTTGTTTCTTCTCGACTGTAAAAAGTGGCGTCCAAATTTAGACCGGAAGCCTGTACGACTCTGATGGAGGAAGTAATATCGTTGAAGTCGTCACCGACATAAGGAGTATCCTGAGTGAAAGTCTTGCTCTTACCTTGAAAGTGAGTATCACTGTAGAGCGTAACCTTCAGTCCTGTAGGAACCCGCAACGAACTGATCGTATCATTGTGAATTTGACCCCAGTCGTAGTTGCCTATATCTAAAGTTTGAGCAAATCCACGATATTGAGAGTCGTCATAAACGACAACCTGATTGCTAGAACTCATAATTTGAATTTCTTCTTTGTAGAATAACTAGTGTAGTACCAGACTTTTCACGACATCTTGAAAAATGTTCATCTTCATAGATAATTACACCGATAATTTTTAACTCCTCTGCTTTTCTTGTGATTTTTAATAGTTGCAAGAATAACTAGCTTATGCGCTGTTTTTCAGAAAGCAGTAGGAGCTATCCTTTAGTCACAAATATCACAAAGAAAATTAATAAAGCTATAAAATAGATGCGGAAAGGATTAGAGGTCAAAAAACCGGGATGTAAAGCCCACAAATTGTGCAATTAAAAAAAGTCGGAAAATTTGAGAAGTGCGGAAATCTGGCTACTGAAATTGACATAGCAGCAAAGGATTTGGTTGGAGCGAGCAGACGATGGAGGAGCAATAAGCCATTTCCCTAAGTACAATTTTCACAGCAACATAAGTCAGGAGAGAACTGATGATTTCAGATGAAATGGGGGAGCAACTCCACAATCGCTCGAGACTTGCCCACCAACTCCTAATAAGGAAAAAGAGCAGCTAGAGGCATGGTATGGAAAGCTATTACCTCTTAAAATTTGTACAAAGGAGCATATAATGTTATACTAAACAGCCGACTTTGGTAAAATGGGGTGATGGCCAAATGGATAACAGCCTAATTTCTCAAGCCATTGAAAGATTGAACCAAATGGCTCGGCTTGACGTTCAGACCAGCTGGCGATATTGCTCTTCTGATGCTAGCGTCGGGAGTATCAGCCCCAGGGCAGACTTTTCACAATGGCCGATCGCTAATCTCAATACCAAAGGACACATTACCGTACCTGCTGGTGGTCAGGTTTTATGGCTTGCCCAGCGATTCGTGATTCCCCAAGATTTGCAAGAATATCCTTTAGCAGGTTTAGCACTACGGTTAATGCTAACTTGGTGGGCAAAAGATGTGAAGATCTTTGTTAATGGCTCTCTGGTACAGGAAGGAGATTTGTTTGATGCCTCAACCAGAGCATTAATTAGCCCATCTGTAAAACCACAAGAAGAGTTTATAGTTGCATTGCGCCTTGTCAGTCCAGATAACGATGCAGGAGCGCTGATGCAATCGGTGTGTGTATACGAGTCTAGCACTGATGACGAACTTGATCCTGGTTTTGTGGCTGATGAGTTAACAGTATTGCAGCGCTATTTACAAGCTTTTGCAACAGAGAAATTAGATATCCTGAAAGCTGCGGTCGCTGAGATTGATTGGAGCGTACTACCAGATGCTCAAAAATTTGAGCGATCGCTCACCACGTTACGCCAGAATCTCGCAACCACAATTGATGAATTACCCCTACTAAAAGAACGCCGCATATTACTCCAAGGTCATTCTCACCTTGATATGGCTTGGTTGTGGCCAATCAGCGAAACTTGGGAAGTTGCAGAGCGTACTTTTAAATCAGTTCTAAAGCTACAGCAAGAGTTTCCCAGTTTGACTTACTGCCATTCTAGCCCAGCTTTGTATGCTTGGATTGAACAACATCGTCCTGATTTATTTGCCACTATTCAACAGCAAGTTGCTTTAGGGCGATGGGAAATTGTAGCTGGCATGTGGATAGAGCCAGATCTTAACTTAATTAATGGTGAATCAATTGTACGGCAGATCCTTTACGGTCAGCGTTATGTACAAGAAAAGTTTGGATCTATCAGTACAGTTGTCTGGTTACCAGATACGTTTGGTTTCTGTGCAACTCTACCTCAAATGCTAAAACTTGGAGGGATTGAATACTTTGTCACTCAGAAGCTTACCTGGAATGATACCACAAAGTTTCCTTACGAAGTTTTTAAGTGGCGATCGCCTGATGGCACTGATATACTCAGCCTGATGTCTGCGAAAATTGGGGAAGGTATCGACCCTATAAAAATGGCTAACTATGCTATTGACTGGGAAAAGCAGACTGGTTTAAAAGACGCTTTGTGGATTTTCGGTTGTGGGGATCACGGTGGTGGACCAACAGCTGATATGCTAAATGTCGCAAGCCGATGGCAAAAATCTCCTTTGTTCCCTAGCTTAGAATTTAGTCCAGTTAGTAAATATTTGCAAGAAATTAGCACTCAGGAGTTTCCTGTATGGGATGATGAGCTTTATTTTGAATTCCATCGTGGCTGCTACACCACTCATGCTGATCAAAAGCGTTGTAATCGATACTCTGAAGGTTTGTTGTACCAAGCAGAGCTGTTTGCTTCTTTAGCAACACTAAGCGCTGAGGTAGCTTATCCCAAAGCTGAATTAGAAGATGCTTGGAAAAAAATGTTGTTTAATCAATTCCACGACATTCTACCAGGAACTTCAATTACCCCGGTTTATGTAGATGCAAATCAAGATTGGCAGGAAGTTGAGCAAGTAGGTTCCGAGATATTACAACGATCATTGAGTGCGATCGCGTCCCAAATTCTCCTTCCCCAACCACCACAGCCAGATGCATTACCAATTGTCGTCTTTAACCCCTTGAATTGGCAACGCTCAGAGGTTGTTGCTGTAACCTTACCAACGTCTTCTTCTAATCAGCACTGGGAAATTTACGATTTGGAAGGACAGCAGCTACCATCGCAACCGTCACAACAATCTGTACTTCTATTTCTAGCAAATGATATTCCGTCAGTTGGTTATCGCGTCTTTTGGCTATGTTGCCAAGAAGCTAGAAGGCAATTCACAAACCCAATAGGTGAATCTAATACTACAAAAGATTGGGTTTTAGAAAATGAATTTTTGCGGGTGATTGTTGATTGTAAAACTGGCGAATTTTCTAGTATTTTTGATAAAGTATATCAGCGCGAAATAGTCAAAAATAAAGAACAATGTAATCAATTGCAAGCATTCCAGGATAGTGGTCAATATTGGGATGCTTGGAATATTGACCCAAACTATGCTCAACACCCTTTACCCCCAGCAACTTTAAAGTCTATCGATTTGGTAGAGTCAGGAGCAATACAACAGCGCTTGCGGGTTGTGCGACAGTTGGGAGAATCTGAATTTTGCCAAGATTATATTCTCTGTGTTGGATCACCAATCCTAAAAATTGAAACTACTGTAGACTGGCAAGAAAATCACGTATTAGTAAAAGCTGCTTTTCCTCTAAATTTAGAAGCAGATTATGCCACATATGAAATTCCTTGCGGTGCTATTCAACGCCTAACCCAACCTACAGAACCTAGAGATCAGGCAAAATGGGAAGTTCCTGCTTTAAGATGGGCAGATTTGTCTAGCAATTATCAAGATTCTGATCACTACGGTGTCAGTTTACTAAATGATTGCAAGTACGGTTACGACAGCAAACCCGATCAGCTGCGCCTAACTTTACTACGTAGTCCAAGTTGGCCAGATCCACAACCAGATCGAGGTTATCATAAATTTACTTACGCCGTCTATCCTCATGCAGGTAATTGGCAGTCAGCTCATACAGTGCGACGTGGTTATGAACTGAATCTACCCTTACAACTGATGGTTTGTTCTTCTGTCGAAGCTACTAAGACAAAACCTTTACCTGCAGTTGGACGATTGTTAGATTTATCAGCCGAAAATCTTGTGTTAACGGCGTTCAAGCAGTCAGAAGATAACCCCAATGAATGGATTTTACGGTTTTACGAATGCTATGGTGAGAAAGCAATCCTATCACTACATAGTGATTTAGAGTTAACAGTAAAGCACAAGATTGATATTTTAGAAAAACTTACACAACCCTCAAGGGAATGGCTTAAGGGAAAGACATTCGATATTTCACCTTGGAAGATTACTACGTTATTGACAAGTAGTATTTATGCAAAGTAAGAGCGGTTTAAGTATATAGAGGCGCTGGTATTGTATAAATTTTCCACGAGTTCTATAAAATTTGTCCCATTCTCTTGGTATTATATTTTTTACAACATTCAGCTAAGAAATCTACGTATTTCATAACCTTATGAGACTTAAATTACCCGCCAGTCCGCTCTCAATCTTTTTGAGCACCGTTGTTATCCTTTCCTACGGTATTTGTAAGGCGAATGGATTAGTGTTAGTTAGCAATAGTGATTTGCTTCCGGTGGTGGACTCATTCGCCCTTATGGTACTGCTTTTGGACCAGATGGAAAGCTCTATGTCAGTAGCTTCCGCACCAACCAAATCTGGTTCTTGCGTACTTAGCGTGCTAAATATGTTGAAAAATAAGCTTGAAATCCTTGCTGGGATAAGATGACAGCCATTATTTACTGCCTTTTAGGTCTGATGATTAAAATTTTGGCTATAAGCGCCTGTAAGCCTTGATTTTAAAACAAAGTTATCGACTGTAATTAAAAATTTAGCACGTTAAGTACGCAAGAACCGAAACCCCGTCCTTTTAGGACGGCTTTACAATTAATTGGCAACACGCCACGAGTTGTAAGATAAAAACTTACAATCTGTAGGTATTGCATTTTGAGTTAGTCGCTTGCCAGTTTTTAAGCTGTACAAACTAATTGTTTTTCTGTCTGGATCTTTCTTAGTGGGCGAAGAGTGCCAGCCACTAACATAAGTAAATCCATACTTGGGGTGTTTAACGATAGAGCCGCGTTTAAAGCCTACGCTAATTGTTCCGCCGTAACGAGAACGGATGTGTCTATGAGCGTGTTCTAGTCGGTGAAGTTGACGACGGTGAAACCTTAAAGGGATAATTTCAATCAACTTGGTATTGTCCGGACTAGAATGACCATCTGTGTACCAGTTAGCCAGTACCCACGAGTCAACGCAGTGAGCATCAAACTTCTTTGATAACTTGTTCTTAGACTTTTTCAGCCCTAAGACTAGTCGTAACTCGTAAGTATCGTTACCTGACTTTGTTTCTAATGGCGCTATCTGTTTTAATTCACCGTAAAACCATTGTTTGCCAACCTCCAAGGGTGAAAACATGCGATTCCACTTCTTGCCGTTTTTCCAAGTCTTAGCTTTGATATCTTCGACAACGAAAACAGTAACCGGGAACATAGCAGACAGCCATTTACATATTCTTCGCTTCCATTGCCATCTAGCCTTGGTGGACGGTGCTAACCGTTGCTTGTTGGCTAACCTATTACTACGATTTTGACGGTAAGGCGTTTTACGGTTTCTTCGGGTACGTCGCATGTTACGACGTGCTTTAACATGTTCTTTTACCCAATCGACGGCGTGTGTTTGGACGTTCAAATAAGTGTGAGCTTTTGATTTAACTGTAAACCCTTCACGCTTTGAACCTGGGTCAACACCTACTGCTACTGGCTGATAATTTCTATTAGATGGTTCTACATTAAGTCGAACACAAAACACTCCTTTTTTGAAAAATGGTGTTGCTTTCTTTGAGTTGATCCAACGTCTTGCTCTAGCTGGGGAAGTTGGCATCAGTGGTCTATTATTCTGATCTACAACTGGTACGAACATTTACGATAAATCCTATTTCTAGGTGTATACTTCCCTTCGACACTGACCGATGGAGAGGAGAAAAACTAGGGAGGCATTTTTCCGTCCGATTCGCTACCACGCTAATCGGTTCAGTTGTTTGTCCTAGCTTGCGCTAGCGTCTAGACACTGGTTTAACTCGAATTCAAAAGGTGGTTAATCTTTCTCTTTCAAGCCCCTGGCTTATAGCCGGGGGTTAGTGACTCATGGAACTCATATTTTTGAAAACAGAAATAAGAAATTTTTTTATCCTGGCAGGTCTAATTGTATCCTATACCGCGATGGGGGTAAGTACTCTTATCAAGCTTGTTAGTGTAACCCATCATACAATAATTAATTTGTTAATCTATCTTGCAATAGAGATTTCGATCTATCGAATGGCATAAGATCAGCTATAGCATGTGCTATGGTATTGTATGCAATATCCACTCAAAGCCCTGATGCTCAAGAAAACTGCTGCTCTGGAGCAACCGAGAGTCAGCGCCTTGATTCGTGAATTAAGGCAATTAACTGGCTTAACCCAAGAACAGTTTGCAATAGTATTGGGTGTTACCTATACCACAGTCAATCGCTGGGAAAATGGTCGAATACAACCGTCTCCCCTGGCTCTCAAGCAAATTCAAGCTATGCTAAATGAGATAATTAACTGCTCTTCTTTCGTACAACAGCGAGACCCTTGCCAACAGCTTCTAGAAGACTACTTTCCTCGAGAGTAGTCAAGAGACAATTTTACACGAGTATTCAAATGCTCGGAGGTTAGTGGTTTAACGTAACGACACTAGCAACCCGCTTGGAGGATGAATCGTGAATCGTGATACGCGTACCATCTTGATTATAGATGACTCCCCAGAAGATCGGGAACTATATCGCCGTTATCTGCTACAAGATGGTGATTACTCCTACAAAATTTTAGAAGCCAGTTTGGGTGAGCTTGGGTTAGAACTTTGGCAGCAAAACCAGCCAGATACGATACTTCTAGATTATCGATTGCCAGACTGCGATGGACTGGAGTTTTTGGCGGAAATGTCAAAACAGACTCAGCAGCAGTGTTTGCCTGTAATTATGGTTACAGGTGAGGGAAATGAGCAGGTTGCCGTGCAGGTGATGAAAGCGGGTGCACAAGACTATCTTGTCAAGGAGCAAATCACTCCTGAAGGGCTACAACTGGCAGTAAATAGGGCAATTAAAACGGTGCGGTTAAATACCCAATTACAACAGCACGTTGAACGAGAGCGTCTAGTCTCGCAGATGACGCGGAAGATCCATCAAAGCCTCGATCTGGAAGAAATTTTGCAAACGACAGTCACTGAAGTGCGTCAGTTTCTCCGCAGCGATCGCGTGCTAATTTTTCGCTTACTCCCCGATGGGTGGGGCATTGTTACAAACGAATCGGTTAGTTCCCAATGGACTTCCCTGCTGTCTACATCACTTTATGATCCTTGCTTTAATGACAGTTACCTTGAATCCTTCACTCAGGGATTGATCACCGCTAAAAAAGATATTTATGATGGTAGTATCAGTCCCTGCCACGTAGAATTGCTGGAAAATTTGCAGGTGCGAGCAAATTTAGTGGTGCCGATTCTCCAAGATAAGCAATTATGGGGTATGCTAATTGTCCATCATTGTGCAGCTCCTCGCCAGTGGCAACCTTTAGAAATAGATTTGCTTAAAGAATTAGCTGCTCAGGTTGGGATTGCCTTACAACAAGCAGAACTTTATCAGCAAGCCCAAACTGAATTGGCTGAACGGAGCCGAACAGAAGCAGAGCTACGCAAAAGTGAGGAACGCTTCCGCCAACTAGCAGAAAATATTGATGCAGTATTCTGGGTGACTGAACTCCCCGAACGAAGAGTCAGTTATATTAGCCCTGCCTACGAACGTTTATGGGGATTGAACCCCCAGAATCTCTATGATAGCCAACAAACCTGGGTTAATCTATTACATCCAGAAGACAGGGAAGAAACAGAGAGAACATTTCAACAGAAGGCGGCTGAAGGTGGTAGCTTTGATCAAGAGTATCGCATTGTTTTACCCGATGGCAGAGTGCGTTGGGTGCGCGATCGCTGTTTTCCCCTTCAAGATGAATCAGGCAGAATTTATCGACTCACTGGTATTGCTGAAGACATCACTGATAGCAAACAGGCAGAACTAGCATTAGAAGCAAGCCAGGCTCAACTTCAGCAGCAACTGGCACAGATAGAAGCAATTTATCAGTCTGCACCCATTGGTTTGAATGTCCTAGATACTGAACTCAGATTTGTGCGGATCAATGAACGACTGGCAGAAATGAATGGGTTACCGGTTGAAGCCCACATTGGGAGAAGCATACGGGAACTACTTCCAGAGCTAGCGGATACTGCCGAACAGGTTTTGCGTCCCATCTTAGAAACCGGAGAACCGCTATTGAATGTGGAACTTGAAGGTGAAACACCAGCAAAACCAGGAGTAAAACGCACGTGGCTAGAACATTTTTTGCCTTTGAAGAATGGGGATCAAGTTATCGGTATCAGCACGGTTTGTGCTGAGATCACTGAGCGGAAGCAGACAGAGCAAGCCTTACGGGAGAGCGAAGCACGGTTAAAATTGGCATATAAAGCTACCAAATCAGGGTTGTATGACTGGGATATGATTGGTGGTAGTGCTTATGTATCTGAAGAATACTGTGCTCTGTTTGGGCTTGATCCAAGCACACAGAATGTGAGCGCTGAACAGTGGTTGGCTTTTCTGCACCCGGATGATCGCACCCCAGCAATTGAAGAAATAACGCAGACCGTTCAGCAGAGAGAGGACTATTATGAGGATGAATACCGTATTCTACATCCAGATGGTATTCGTTGGTTGGCGTCCAAAGGACAAATCTTTTATGACGATTTGGGCAATGCTGTACGCATGATCGGTAATGTGCAAGACATTACTGATCGCAAAGAAGCTGAAATCGAACGCGATCACCTGTTGGAACAGGAGCAATTAGCAAGATCTCAAGCAGAACACGCCAACCGTATTAAAGATGAGTTTCTTGCTATTCTCTCTCACGAGTTGCGTTCTCCTCTCAACCCAATCTTAGGCTGGACAAGACTGCTGCAAACTCGTAAGTTGGATGAATCAAGAACTAAGGAAGCGTTGGCAACCATCGAACGCAATGTTAAACTGCAAGCTCAACTTATAGATGACTTGCTGGACGTTGCTCGAATTTTGCGCGGCAAACTGAGTTTGAATGCAGCACCTACTAGTTTAGTAGCTGTCATTGAGTCAGCTATTGAAACAGTGAAAACTGCGGCGATCGCCAAGTCAATCTTGATTCATCAGGTGTTGCCTGATATTGGACAGGTTTTGGGCGATCCTATGCGCTTACAGCAAATTGTCTGGAATTTGCTGTCTAATGCAATTAAATTTACTCCAATGGATGGACGAGTATCAATCTATCTGAAGCGGATCGATGGGCATGCTCAGATTAAAGTTACGGATACTGGAAAAGGTATTAATCCCGACTTTTTGCCACACATCTTTGAGTATTTCCGCCAAGAAGATTCTTCTATCACTCGCCAGTACGGTGGACTAGGGCTAGGGTTAGCAATTGTGCGCTCTCTAGTGGAAGCCCATGGTGGCACAATCTGTGCTAATAGTCCTGGTGTGGGGCAAGGTGCAACATTCACCATTAGATTACCATTGCTTAGTGATCAAGTTCAAAAAGATGACTCCAAAGGCTTGAAAGACGGTGAAGTTGATCTTACGGGGACACGAGTTTTACTAGTTGATGATGAAGCAGATAACCGCGAGTTACTCGCCTTTATCATTAAAGAGTATGGGGCGCAGGTAATGGGAGTGGCATCAGCTGGTGAAGTGTTCGCAATTATTGAATCTTTTAAACCCCATATCCTGGTTAGCGATATTGGGATGCCAGAAAGTGATGGTTATACGTTAGTGAAGCAAGTGCGCTCTCTACAATCAGTACAGGGAGGAGTCATTCCCGCGATCGCCATAACTGCCTATGCAAGAGAGGAAGATCGGCAGCTTGCACTCTCAGCAGGTTTCCAAGAGCATATTTCCAAACCGGTTGAACCGAAAAAGTTGGTTGAGGCGATCGCTAATTTATTAAATTATCATTAATTTTCATCTGCTTTATTGATTTTTTCCTTTTCTGCAATCAATTGATCTAAAGTATCTGGAAATGTCCCCTTTACAACCATCTTGCTAAACACTTCATAACGTGGTATTTTTTTCTAATTAATAAAGTTATTTGTATATCAAATTGAAGCATGGAATATCAAGCTACCCAAAAAGATTGGCTCAAAAATAAGTCCATTTTAGATGTTCTTGTCCTAATTTACACAATTAGTGGTTTCTTTATAAGTTTTTATCTAATATTAGTGGGTCAGATATGGGTCAACTTATTAGGAATAATACTCATTACTCATACCAGTATTTGGGCTGCATTGCTAACTCATGAGTTCATGCATGACACGATATTTCAAAAGCCCAAACTAAATTATATCTTTGGTGTGTTAATGACGATAATCAGTGGAGCTTGTTATGTTCCCTATAGGCTTAAGTATGGCGAAGGCTTACAAAAATCGGTGATTATTGAACCCGGAGATTTTATTTATATTCCTGGTAACGTACCTCATCAACCCATTAACTTGAGTCAAACTGAGCCAGTAAAATCAATAGTCGCTTGTAACTTTGATGTAAGTGAACAGAGTAATTAGATCTCTAATTCCACCCCTTCAATTAGTTGATGTGCAGACTCCGACATTTCTGTTGATAAAACTCCGAGATGTTTGAATTTATGATTTGGTAGTGCGAGCCGGAAAGCTCGCTTATTATGACCAGAGAGCAAGATGTGAGTCCTGCGGACACGCGCAAGGGACGCATTACATTTTGAAAATTGGATGCTCTCAAAATCTAATGCAACATTTTAGCCTTGCCACGCCAGTAGGGTGTGTTAGGACGAAGTCCGTAACGCACCATTGCAAGCTATCGCTTCCTGAGATTTTTTTACAAATTAAATACGAATTGGTATAAACGCATTAAACATTTGTAAGGGCGAACGGCGTTCGCCCCTACACTCCGTATTTGTATCATGATTTTCGTGAAATGGTATGAGCCGGGTTCCAAGAGCATATTTCTAAACCTGTTGAGCCAACGAAGTTGGTTACCTCATATCTTGCACCAATAAAGTGATAAATATAAATGCTACCGCGACGATACTGATTGTGTGACTGCATTTAAATCAGCCAGGGATTATAAATCCCTGTCTAAGAGCTAAATTCCTCTATAAGAGGAATGGAAAGGAATGTTTTGTAGTTCAATCTTCGATACTTTTATGGCGTTGATCCAGTATTTATACTTAAAGGTGCAAGATCTAAGTTACGGCGATCGCTAGCTTATTAAATCATCGTTAATCTTCATCTGCTTTATCGATTTTTTCCTCTTCTGCAATCAATTCATCTAAAGTATCTGGGAATGTTCCCCTTGCCACCATCTTGGTAAATACTTCATAACAATCATTCTTCGCACCCTCTTTGCGGGGAAATCCCAACCATAAAATTACGATAGCCTTTAACTGTGGGGTATCAAAAGCCTGAAAAAACAGACGGTACCTTTGCGGTAAACCCATCTTCTTTACTCGTCCGTAACGTTTTAACACTCCTGTCAATGCAAAATGACTTGCAAAAGGATCTGAGGGAATTTTGGATTCAATTGCAACAGTAATCGCTGCAAATAACTTCGCTGTTGCATGAGTTTTAAACTCACTTTCTGGTAACTTTTCACGCAAATGAGAAACCCGATCAAATAATTCTTGATACTGAGTACCAAAAAGTTGCGGGTGAAAATAAATCTCCCAAGCATTAATGAGGAGTTTAGCCACCTTCCAGGGAATTGTCTTCTAATTCTACGCCTTCAATTAATCGATGCGCAGATTCAGACATTTCGGTTGTGTAAGGTTGTAAGGTATTATTCCTCAATGCTTCTGTCATTGCAAAATCGAGGAACAGCAGCATCATCAGGGAATCTTCCTCATCCTCGTTTGATTCAGGAATAATTTTGACGATGGCGGTATCTGGAGATAAGACTTCTATCCAACCAGAAGCATTCGCAAACTGGGGATGTTCGCGATAGAACTCCGCAGGTAGCCGAAATCCTGTGCTGTTACCAATCTTAGTGCTACGGATTTTGTAGGAGTTACTCATAGTGTATGCACGTGATGTACTTACATTATAGCAAAAGTTGATATAGAAGTCTTCCTTGATTGAAATATAGGTAGTGGCCAGACAACAGATAAACGCACCTCGAAAGTGGTGTAAATACTGCATCAACGCCACAAAAGTATCGAAGATTGAACTATAAAACATTCGTTTCCATTCCTCTTATAGAGGAATTTAGCTTTTAGACAGGGATTTATAATCCCTGGCTGATTTAAATGCAGTCACACTAGAAATAGGTGCGTGTTCTAGTTGACAGTAAGGGCGACTGTAACAGAGGGGGGATTCTAGAGAGTGTTGCTGTAAAAATTCTGGATGACTCATAACCCACTCAGTTGCACCATCATAAACGATTTGACCTTGACTTAAAACAACTGTGCGAGTACACAGATCTAAGGCTAGATCTAAATCGTGCGTTGCGATCAACTGGGTGAGAGGTAAGGTTTGTAATAACTCTATCAACTGACGGCGGGAACGGGGATCTAATTGAGCGGAGGGTTCATCAAATACTAATATCTGAGGTTGCATTGCCAAAACTCCAGCGATCGCAACCCGTTTCTTTTCACCTCCAGACAAATTCTCAGTACTTCGTTGTCCATACAATTCGGGATCAAGATTAACTGATTTCATTGCTTGCAGGACACGGTTTCGCAATTGTTCACCTTTTAACCCAAGATTAAGAGGACCAAATGAGATATCTTCCCAAACTGTGGGCATAAATAACTGATCGTCTGGATTTTGAAACACTAACCCAACAAAATTCCGAATTAATTGTAAATACTCTTGGCAGACAGACCACTCACCAATCGTTACCTGTCCTTCTTGAGGCAAGATAATACCATTTAGATGTAATTGTAGCGTAGACTTTCCTGAACCATTAGCGCCGATTAACGCTACACGCTCAGTTGCTTTTATAGATAGATTGACTTCCCTCAGAGCCTGAGTCCCATCAGGGTAAGTATAGCTAAGGTTTTGAATTGAGATGGGATTGTGATGCATCTAGATAAAATAAATATAATGTGCAGATAAATTACGTAAGATAAAAACCTAAAATTATTGTTGTAGTGCGGGCATCTTGCCCGCGTCCTATATACAAATTAAAGTATATAAATAACCTGTCCTAATAAGACCAAAATCGCTGTCAAACTCAGAGCCAAAATATCATACCGTCGAGTTGGTGAGACTTTTTCCCCTGAAGGAACCCCTTGATAACCTCGTGATATCATCGCATAATAAACTCTCTCACCTCGTCCATAGGTGCGGATAAATAGTGAGCCGATCATATTACCCATTACTAAGCGTTGCCAACGTTTATTACTCATCAAGTTGCGTGATGCAGCAGCACGACGCATAGCATTAAACTCACCAACTAAAACACCAATGTAACGATACATGGAACTCAAAATCGCTACCAACAAGGGTGGAATTCGCAATTCAATCATGGATTGCAATAGCACCGGCACTGAAGTTGTGAGCGTCAACACATTTAAAATTAACAATGACAACATTGCTTTGAGGGTTACACTTCCCAAGATCGTCAAACCTAATGTTGTTATCTTTAGTGATCCCCAAGACCACAGAACTTTACCACCATCACGAAATAAAGTCCCAAGTAGAACAACTCCAATAAAACTAAATTCAACTGCTAAGCGCTTCACTAGGACGATAAGAGTTACTTGGCTAAGCCAGACTAAGTTCAATATCGTTAAACCATAAATACCCCAAGTCCACCAATGTCCGTTTGGTGTCAGAACGATAGCAAATACAAATAGGACTGTACACAGTATCCGAATACGAGGTGTGAGTTTGTGCCAAGGAGTCACCCGTTGACTGTCAATATCAAGATGAAATGCTCCTATATGCAACAACATCTATAAAACTTCCTATTTATTTGAGCTGTTGATCGGAATTCTCAGAGTGTAAGGATTCATCATTGGTAGATGAGCCAGCGCCTCGAATAGCAAGTTTACCAATTCCCCAAGCTAAACCAAAAGTCGCTAGAGTTCCAACTAAACCCGCTATTGAAGTCGCAACTTTATTAGGCAAACCCCCCTTATCATATCCTGGTATAAATCGAAAAGTATAGGAATCAAAGATTGTATTAAAGGGTAACTGTTTAGCTGGTGGATGCTCTAGCTCTTTTTTGTCAAAGCCTTGATCTTTAGCAACTCTATCTAATCCATCTGGGTTCTGGCTAGCAAAGGGAGAGAGAAAAACTGCCATCAGTAAGGCTATGCCTAAGCCAGCAATAATTAAAGCGTTATTTCGGGTTTGTGAGAGATTATCACTCATAAATCAAGTCTCTATTAGCGCGGCGAAAGGGGACGAGAGGCAGATGAGCGAACCTTACGGGGAGGATCATATAATAGGTCAGGTCTAGTCCGCCAAACGAAACTCACAACTATCACTGAAATCAATGCTTCACCAATACCAATGACTACATGCCAAGAAGCCATAGTTGTTAAAGCCACTGGTAAAGGCACTGTACCCGATAAAGCTAGCTCGAATGCACAGATAATTGATGCCACTACAACACTTGCCCAAGCAGCAATAGCTGTACCAACTACCATCCCATTCAACTTATCACGGCCAATAGCAAAGCGAATTGTACGGTAGATATAGTAACCGCCAAAGGTGCCGATCAATCCCATATTGAAAATGTTTGCGCCTAATGCTGTCAATCCTCCATCTTGGAACACAGCACCTTGCACGATGAAAACTGAAGCCATAACTAATGCTCCAGCCCATGGTCCTAATAGTGATGCTGCTAGAGTTCCACCTAGAAGATGACCGGATGTGCCACCAGGAATTGGGAAATTCACCATTTGAGCGGCAAAAATAAAAGCAGCACAAACTCCCATTAAAGGTACAGTTCGTTCTTTGTATTCTAGTTGTGCCTGCTTTAGGGCGATCGCAATTAAACCGATGGCGATTACCCAAGTGACAAGAAGAACTGGTAAGTTCAAAAAGCCATCTGGGACGTGCATGGCTAAATGTGGTTGGATTAACCAGATTTGCCAGTTTGAAAAAGCGATTGTACCCATATAAAAATAAGTGCTTTAAACGCCCTGACTTTTGAATTAGGTGTGTAACTCTTCTATAAAACCTGTCTGCATGAAAAAACACAATCCCTTGGGGGGGTATTCTTAAGAAATTACTCCTTTAGAGAGAATTATGTACAAATTTGCGTAAAATCAAGATTGATTGATATTGACGCAGAGCTTGAAAACGAGGCAGAAACTCAAAGAGTAGGAAATAACAGGCTTACTGAAGCCTCTCTATATCTTTAAATCTCTACAAAGTCATCAATCCCTGCGTCTTTGTTTGATAAGTTAACAAATTTATCAACTTAGGCAAAATACTGTTACAAATTATATAGTACGTGCCAGAGCAGAAATTTTGGTAAGCTTATCTTTGGAAACTCCATCCAATTCCTCAATATGCAGCCAACCCTGTTGGATTAACTTAGCAAACACAAAGATGAGAACTGAGTAACTGTAGTCGTACTTACCATCCATCTCGTGTCTCCTTGCACTCAAGAAATCGTGTAAACGCCACATGTCATGAATTTCTTTAATGGCATTTGCTTGCGAGCGAACTTCCCCGATCAAAGCATGAGTTTCTCGTTCATAGGCTTTCTCAAAAGCATCTTGAGCAACTTTTTTTTCTATCTCAGACCACTCAGTATTAGTCACGTCCGTCATCAAATCTGAAAATTTATACAGTTATCTAAATGCAGGCTTGATATTCGATGCGGAGCGGAGCGCCCTTGACAAGAGAGCGCTCACTCACAATCATTGAAGGTTAGCTTATATTCTCGAATCCATCTAGCGAGCGAGGTTTAACAACTCTTTAGGAGATGCCAACAAATCAATCGCCACAAAGAAAATCTTGCCTTCGGGATTGAGCAAGAATCTCCAAGCCATATTCATCCCTACACTTGCACCAAACCAGGGGGTTTGAACTTTTCCAGTAACTTTGATTTGAGTATAGCCGTCATCTGCGGGCTCCTGAACTCCTCGTTCTGGAATCAACTTGAGGTTTTGGCAGTCTTCTCTAAAGAAGCGAAGGACAGCATCTTTTCCAACTATTGGTCTTTGGAAAGGAGGTTGCAAAGCACCATCAGATGAAAATAGGTCAATCAGTGCATCAAAGTCGTTAGCATTCAAGTTATCCATGTAGCTGAGAATAGTCGGATTATCGATGCCTTCAATTAAGACTCGAGTGCGCTGTGATATCTCTTTAGCAACCACAACAGGCTCAGAAACTCTTGTATAATTTCCCAATTTACTTTGTTCAAAACCCATGTCAACTACACTATTACGTAAAACAGTGATTTGTTGACCTGCGTCTAATTCTCTAATCGCTTGTAACACTGCTGCGGCATTAGCAGAAAGTTTATAACCCTCTGGAATCGGAGCAACAATTCCCTTTTCCATCCATTCTCCAAGCTGATACCAGAAACCCAGTTTGATGTTCGCAGACCAGGTAGCATAGGTTCTGCAAATCGGTGTATCAGCATGATTTGCAAGGTCACACATCACCTGTGCTTGCTCTTGGAATGACAATTCCTTAATTTCCTTTAAAGTGGGTTCTGCAAACTGCATCTTAGCTGCACCAGGAGCAGCAATTGTAATTGTTTTACCCATTTCAAGGTAAGCAAACCAGATTAAGGCTAACTGATCTTCTGCACTGAGCTGAGCAAACCTGGCAATGGTGGCAGGTACAGCGTCAGCAGATAAAGTGTTAGGAAAAATACCACGGGCTGAATCAATGGTGAATGGCATAGTGTGAGCCTACCTTACTAAATTTGCTAGGAGAAAAAATTGAACAAAGGCACAAGCGAGACATAGTCGAGGATTGTGACTCCATGTTTGCTGTTGACCACCAAAATCTCGGATTTCGGTGGCCACCACTAGGCTTTTGCCACATTTTCCTTCAATAACTCTGAACTTGACGTTGCTGCAAGTCAGAGGCGAGAATTTTTGTGAACGAAATTTAACCTTCCATACTTAGGTTATCACAATTTTTTGCAAAATAAAACAAATCTTTACTTATTACTCAGAAATATTATCATTTTATCTATAACTTTTCGTAACCAGGCTGATAAGTTTTTTCAGTTTGAGCAGACTTGACACAAGTATCTAGAAAAACTATGCATCACATCAACGTGAAGGCAAGATAACTTACGGGCTCATATTTTCAATGTATCGAAATAAGATGTTCCACATCTAGTTTGCGTATTTAGACAATAAGGGGCAAGGGGCATAGGGCATAGGGCATAGGGCATAGGGTTTGAAGCTTTTGCGACTAATAGAGCAAAAAGCAACTTAAATGTGGAAAAGCTTATGGCTGGACGGGGTGTACTTTGGTTACTATAATGAAAGCAAGTGTTTACTTACTTTCATTATATGAATAAAACTATACGTTCTCCTGCCCTTACTCGGGCAAGACTAATAGAAGCTGCGACGCAAGTCTTTGCTCAAGCTGGTCTTCAGGGAGCAACTACTCGTGAAATTGCTCATGTTGCGGGTGTAAATGAGGTAACTTTATTTCGCCATTTTGCCAGCAAAGAACAACTCCTAGAGGCTGTGATTGAAAATGTATTGGCTCTACAGACAGAAGCCTTAGCGCATCCAGAAGAGTGGACACAGGATCTACACGTCGATTTAAAAAATTATGCCCATCTATATAACTCCATGTTAGAGGCACAAGAAGATTTAATTCGTACCTTTATTGGAGAAGCCAAACGTCATCCTGAAGCAGCGAGGCAAATAATGCAAGAAGCTGCAAGATCCTTGAAAGAAAAACTGATCGCATACCTGCGTAATGGTCAAGGAAGAGGAACTGTCAGGTCAGACATCAACTTAATTGCATCTATTGATATGTTTATAGGTATCTTGCTAGCGGGAATGCTACGACGTAGCGCAGCGTTAACTCCTTTGAGCTACAGCCGTGAAGATTATATCCATAATTGCGTAGATATTTTTGTCCGTGGGATCAGTGAAAAGGAGTCAGAAGGCAGAATTCAGGAGTCAGGAGATTCTGTGCTGAAACCCTGACTTCATTCATGTGAAATTTCTACTCCGTCTTACCAGCATTGATTCACCGGTAAGACAAAATTCTATTCTGACTTGTGACTCCTGACTTCTGACTCCTTACTAAAAATGACCACAATCTCCAAGCGTCCACTTTCTCATCAAGCTCGACCTTTGACTATTACGGAATCTGGTTATGTCTATGGTCCTCGCAAATGGGCGATCGCACTGACGGCTTCCCTAGGAGCCATTCTAGAAGTGATTGACACCAGCATTGTCAACGTTGCTTTGACAGATATTCAAGCAAGTCTGGGAGCAACAATCACCGAAGTTGCTTGGGTTGTGACAGGATATGCGATCGCCAACGTTATCTTAATTCCTTTAACTGCTTGGCTCGGAGATTACTTTGGCAAGAAGAACTATTTCATTTTCTCGCTGATTGGTTTTACCATTGCCTCAGTGATGTGTGGACTGTCTCCCAATCTGCTAGTACTTATTATTTCCCGTATTCTTCAAGGTTTATGTGGTGGAGGGTTGCTTGCGAAAGCTCAAGCAATCCTCTTTGAAACTTTTCCACCTCAAGAACAAGCTGTTGCTCAAGCGGTCTTTGGTGTTGGGGTGATTGCTGGACCAGCGATTGGTCCTACTCTGGGAGGATTCTTAACAGATAGTTTAGGTTGGCGTTGGATATTCTTTGTTAATATTCCTTTTGGTATTGTAGCTATAATATTGGCTTCAATATTCTTATTAAAAGACACAAATAAAGGTAAAAGCCAAAATCAAACCGTTGATTGGTTAGGAATTGCGCTTTTGACGCTCACTATAGGTAGCTTCCAAACCGTTTTGGAAGAAGGACAAAAGAATTATTGGTTTGAATCTGGTTTTATTAGCACCCTAACAGTAGTTGCTTTCGTTGGATTGGGACTGTTTATCTGGCAAGAACTCACAACAAAACATCCAGCGGTTGACTTGAGAGTGCTACGTCACCGCTCCTTGGCTGCGGGGAGTCTTTACTCAGGTATTCTTGGTATGGGGCTTTATGGAGCGCTCTTTGCTGTACCGATTTTTGCGCAGAATATACTCCGGTTTTCCGCAACGCAGACAGGACTATTACTAGCACCTGGAGCCTTAGCTTCTGCGATCGCGATGATTATGTTAGGCAAACTAGCCGGTAAAGTGGATGCCAGATTATTGATTGGTAGCGGTGCGATCGGCATGACCTTAGTGATGTTTCAGCTATCAAGTATCACACCGCAAACAGGTACGGACGATTTATTTTGGCCTTTGATATGGCGAGGAGCAGTCACAGTTTTGATGTTTCTTCCCCTAAGTTTAGCAAGTTTAAGTCCACTACCTAAAGAAGATATCTCAGCCGGGTCTGGCTTTTACAATCTCACCCGTCAATTAGGAGGTAGTGTAGGAATTGCTTTACTGACTACACTCCTTGAGCAACGAGAAGCTTACCACCGCTCAATATTAGTGAGCCATGTTACTCCTTACAATTTACTAACCAATCAGCGCCTCGACATACTGACTCATCTATTCGAGAGTCGCGGAATGGATGCTAACACAGCTCATCTACAAGCACTAACCGTAATTGATCTAACGATCAATCAACAGTCCGCCGTTTTATCCTTCGCTGATATCTTTCGGGTAGTCGGAGTAGTGTTCTTTTGCTCACTACCTTTATTGCTATTTCTGGGTAAAGGTGGTTCTGGTGGAAAAGCTCCGTCTGCTCATTGATAGTGCATAAGTTGATTTTAGTTACATCTATATCAAAAGGTAGATAACAATGATAGTGTAGTAATAGCTACTTCGAGTATGAAGCGTCCCGGAGAGCTACCACATTACCCTTTCACCAATCACATAGTATTTAACTTTTTAGAGGAGTGAAAAGTTATGTCAGAACAAATCTTAACAGCACCTAGTCTGCCCAAATTACGTAAAGGTTCAAAAGGTGAGGCTGTATACGTTGTTCAACTACTTTTAGTTAACTTTCATGGCTATAGTATTGCAACTGATGCCCACTTTGGACCAGAAACAGAGAATGCGATCAAAGACTTACAAGCATCCCGTGAACTGTCCCCAACAGGAGTTGTTGATAATGTGACTTGGGAAACTTTAGCTACTGAAGCTTAAGATTAATTATTTAGCCCGATATCCCGCCCAGAACTTAAGTTCCGGGCTAATAGCGCGCATTCCATTGAAATGGACTCAAATCTTTGAGCAGTCCTCTTGAGAGGACTTTAGCTATCAGCCAGCGATTTAAATCGCTGGCTGGCTGACTTGAGATTCAAAGTTCAAAATTAATTTTGAACTTCGAATCTTCAAACAAATTGACATTCTTATACTCTTACACTTCTATTGAAAGTACTATGAAACGCGCAATCTTGTGTTTAACAACTGTACCCCTGATCTTATCATTTTTCTTAGCAACTCCAGCGGAAGCAAAGCCAGTTAATAGCCAGTGTCCTGAAGATAACCCAAATGAGTTTATATACGCTGAAACGCATAACTTTGATATTTTTATTTGCGGCAGCAAATTTCCCCAGATCTATGTCGGTAGAGCAAAAAATGGTAGTACTGAAATCACTATCCCTCTGCTTCGGACAAAAAAGCGTAATACTTTTATTGCCCTGAATGAAGATTATCCTGATATTTACCGTTACGTTCTTACCCCTCATCAATTAACAGTTATTAAAAATGGGAGAACAATTTTTAAAGAAACTGCTAAATGGAGAACAAGATAAAGTTATTGACAAAAGAATCCTTTCTTAAAGAAACTGCTGAACCAATGCGTCTTTGCTATTAAAAAAGCAGCTTGTAGTATTTGATGTTAAATTTAGATTTAGACTTGTATATATTCATTCAATCAGTTTAAATTAGATTAACCGTATTTTCTTGAAAGTCCCCACCTAGAGCTAATCGCTCTGAGTACTGACGGTTTTATACATCTATACATGAGGTTGCTATGAAACTGGTTGTGTGCCGAACTTTGGCAACAAGCATTATAAATTTTTGTTGCCTTTTTATCACTATTAGCTTTGCTCAAGGGCAAATTACACCTGATAGCACTGTCTCAACCAGTGTTAGTAAAGCTGGTAATGTATATGAAATTACTGGAGGGTCAAAAGCTGGTGCAAATCTGTTCCACAGCTTTGTAGAGTTTTCAGTTCCAACTGGCAATACAGCCTTTTTCAATAACGCCTTAGATATTAGCAATATCATTAGCCGAGTGACGGGCAATTCTATATCTATTATTGATGGTTTACTTCGAGCCAACGGCAGTGCTAACTTGATCCTAATTAATCCCAATGGGATTAATTTTGGTTCTAATGCACAGTTAAGTATTGGAGGTTCGTTCCTAGCAAGTACAGCAAGTAGCCTAAAATTTGCCAATGGTGCGGAATTTAGCGCCACAAACCCTCAGAATGCGCCCTTGCTGACGGTTAGTGTGCCGATAGGCTTACAATTTGGGCGAAATCCAGCCGCGATTAATGTGCAAGGTACGGGTCATAATTTAACTATAACTAATAGCATTTTCAATCCAGTAACGAGAGGTACTAATTCAACAGGTTTACGGGTACAGCCGGGACAAACGTTGGCATTGGTTGGGGGTGATATTAATCTTAATGGCGCAACACTCACAGCAGAGGGAGGGAGAATAGAGTTAGGCAGTGTTGGAGAAGGATTGGTTAGTATTCAACCAACTTTAGGTGGCTGGACTTTAGGCTATCAAGGAGTGTCTTCTTTCCAAGATATTGATATGCGATCGCTCTCATTAGCAGATGCTAGCGGTGTTAATGCTGGATCTATTCAACTTCAAGGGCGAAATCTCACAATGCGAGATGGTTCAGTAATTTTAATTCAAAACCAAGGTTCTCAAGCAGCAGGAACAATTAACATCAGCACCTCTGAATCTGTGACATTACAGGGAACTAATGCAAATGGTACAATCCGGAGCGGCATTACTAATGAAACAGTGGGGCTTGGTAAGGGAGGGGATGTTGAAATTTCTACTCTGCAATTAACCGTAGAAGGAGGAGCAAGTGTTGCTGCAAGCACCTATGGTCAGGGAAAAGGCGGTAACTTAAATATCAAAGCACCCAAATCTCTACAAGTCGTAGGTGTGAGTTCTCTTAACCCTCTCCTTAGCAGTGCTGTTGCTACCTCTACTTTTGGTCCTGGAGATTCGGGCGATAACACAATATCAACTGGTCGCTTGACCACAAGTGCAGGTGGAACAGTTGATTCTACTACTTTTGGAACAGGTAAAGGTGGAAATCTTAATATCAATGCTTCTGATTCTATAGATATCAATGGTGTAAACACCCCATCTTTTATCCCTAGCGGTTTGTTAGCTTCTTCGTTTAGTTCTGGAGATGCAAGCGTTCTCACAATCAATACACCAAGATTAACAGTAGAAAATGGGGGAAGAGTTGGAGCTTTTGCCTTCGCGAGTGGTTCCTCTGGGAGTGTGGTTATCAACGCTGGAGATTTTGTAGAAGTTAAAGGTACAGTACCAGGATCAGTTAATCCTAGTGTTATCGGTGCTTCTGCAAGCTTTGTAGATCCTAGCCTGCAACAGATTTTTAGATTGCCTTCTACCCCAACCGGAAAATCAGGTAACACGACGATTAATACAGCACAACTGATTGTTTCAGATGGTGGTCAAGTTACTGTTAGGAATGATGGAGCAGGAGATGGCGGAACTTTGCAGATCAATGCTCGTTCTTTGTTTGTCCAAGATAGGGGCACTATAGATGTTACAGCTCTAGGTAAGGGAAAAGCAGGGAACCTCGAAATTGTAGCTAACTCTATCAAGCTTGATAACAAAGGGACTCTATCTGCAAGTACTACGTCTGGTGAAGGTGGTAACATCACCCTCCAAACCAATAGCTTACAAATGCGCCGTGGTAGCCAGATTTCAGCACAAGCAGGTGGAACTGGCAACGGTGGTAATATTAATGTTAGTGGATTTAAGTTTACCAACTCTGTTGTGTTGCTAGAGGGTAGCACAATTAACGCTAACGCTTTTCAAGGGAGAGGTGGAAAGATCCAAATCAATACTTCTGGATTATTTACCTGCCGTGAATGCCAAATCAGTGCTAGCTCGACGTTAGGGTTTAATGGTGTTGTTAATGTCAAGACACCAGACACTCAAATAAAGCAAGAAGTGATCAATTTGCCACAAGAGGTAGTTAAACCGGAACAAATCGTGGCACAAGTTTGTCCAGCAAACAGGGAACGAAATAAGAGTGAGCTTACTCTCAGAGGACGGGGAGGATTACCTCCGCGCCCCACTGAACCTTTAGCAAGCGAAGCTTTGATAACTTTTGAACCTTCTACTACTCAAGCAGAATATATTCCTAATTCTACAACGACAATAGAAAGTACAAGTACTTCAAAGCTACCACCCCCAGCGCGAGGCTGGTACGTTAACCAAAAAGGGACTGTTATACTAACAGCTCAAGCCTCCACAAATACGCCCTACACTCCTGGTTTGACTTCCTCATCATGCCAGTAACAATAATACAGAAGTCAGGAGTCAGGAGTCAGAATGACTACTGCAGTGCGCGCAGATCAATAAAGAGGTTTAAATCTCTATCTACCATCTGTACAGTCTTTTCAATCTTGTTGGCAATTTTAGACACCCAACGAGATTAATTCTGACTCCTGTATTCTGACTCCTAACTCCTTCTTTAATCGCGTGCAATCACTGTATTGCGAAAGTGTCCGTTTTTTTGAGCAAATTGTTTTGCCAAAACTTTTTGGTAAACTGCTTCATAACCGTTCGTCATTTGCTCGACGCTAAAACGGTTACATACAGATTCTCGGCAGTCAACGCGGCTTAGTTCAGGAACTTTGCTAATGGCGTTGACGCATTCTTCTACGTTGTCGCACAGGAAACCAGTTTTTCCGTGAGTTATAACTTCTGCTGTGGATCCTAATCTCATTGCAATGACTGGTGTCCCAGACGCCATTGATTCCACCATCACTAGCCCAAAGGGTTCTCGCCAGGTGATTGGGAATAAAGTGGCTACTGCACCACCCATCAGTATGTTCTTTTGCTCGTGGTTTGCTTCACCCAAGTATTCAATCTGCTTACCATCAATATGAGGTTTGACTTGGGTTTCAAAGTATTCCTTATCAACAGGATCTACTTTACCTGCCATTTTTAAGTGCCAACCTGCTTGTTTTGCAATAGCGATCGCCAAATGTGGTCCCTTCTCTGGAGACATCCGTCCTAAAAACGCTAAATATTGTGGTTCTTCCGGTTGGGGATAAAACTTATAAGTGTTGACATCAATACCGTTATATACCGTTGCTACACAGTTAAGTTCTAACTTTGGTTCCCGTTGTGAATCAGAAATACTCACATATGGTTGATTTTTTGCATGTTTGTACAATTTTTCATTATCGGAAGTAAAAACACTGTGCAACGTATGAACTGTAGGGGTTTTTACTAAATTTGCGTAAGACAACGCAGACCAATTCATATGAGAATGAATGATGTCAAATTCGTCCGCTTGTTCATATACTTGACTCAGTTGCAGCATTTCATAAATACTATAGTCTTTTACGGTCGGGTCAAGTCTTATAGCACGGGGATGGACTGACACTAGCTTTGCTAATGTTATCGAATCGCCTGATGCAAATAGCGTCACTTCGTGACCACGTCGAACCAGTTCATCAGTCAGCAATCCAACTACTAGCTCTATACCACCATAACCTGGAGGTGGCACTCTCTCCCATAGTGGAGCGACTTGAGCGATTCGCATAAAAAACCTCCGAAAAAGTAAGATTAAAAAAAAGGGTAACTTTCTTACTAAAAAGATTTTTAAATTAAATAAGATGCAACAGCAGTAAGAATGTAACATTAAATTTATATCATTTCAATCTAATTTTCTTCTATCCGTAGGTTAATAAATTACTATATATCTGATTTAAAAAATTTATCAGATTGATTTGATTTTCAAATTAATCTATTATTTCTCGGGAACGATGACAATTTTTTGAATTTAGGAAAGCAAAGGATGAATGTATAAAATTTACTTGCAATTACGTAGTTAATCGACTAATTAACTAAGCCCCTCTTGACTAGATATGTAGGCTTGTAACTTAAATTCTTCAAAAAATTTTAATATTGCTAGAATAGTAAAAATGAAATGTGTGTGCCTTGTGGTGAAAGAGCCAGTACAAAAGGATAAAATTCCTGGACGTGTTGGCTGAAATTGAGGGGACTTAGATTTTTGTTTGGCAATAGCAACTAAAGAGTAACGCACTGCTTTACAAAATCAAACAGCAAATATTAATAGCCAACTGCCTAGCGTCGCTGCGCGGAAGTCAAAAGTCACAAGAATTAATTCTACTGGTCTTTTGCGCAATTTCGTAGTCCTTTGGGCTTCCTCTAAGGGAATGGGAAGTTTATTTACTCCGTGCTGGACTAGTACTAATTCGAACAAATTACTCATTCAACCGTTCAAAAGCTTACACCCTAAGCTCATCAACAATTTTGAATGGTACTTCTCATTTGAGAAGTTCTAAGAAAGCTGTACTAAGGACACTTGGTATTAAACAAAATACTTGTTGACATGGTCTAGAGCAGATCTATCTTTCGGATTTCTAGCTCAAAGCGCAAAGAAACAGGAATAAAAAAACCACGAGGTTTAGAGTGTAAGGCTTTACCGTTAGGTTGTCTTAAACACATCAATTCCTAGTACCTAAAAAGTACAACTTGCGCTTGGTAGTAAAAATCAACTTTAATAAGGAGCAGGTGTATGATAAACAAAATTAAACTACCCCAACTTCCAAATAAGCTACCCGAACTAAGCCCATTAACTTTGTGGATTGGTGTTTTTTCACTACTTGTTGGGTACTGGCTCATCGTTAACTTAGCAATGTAAACAGTTTTTCGTTTTCTAGGCTCGCCGAAATTCATCCCAATCACCTTCTTTAGAGGTGTTGGGATGAATTTTCACATCTATGGAAGTCGTTGAGATGCTAGAAAAGCTTCTACGTCGCCTGCCTTTGCCTGGGATGCGATCGCACCCGGTTTCATCGTCGTCAAAGCCCCGGCGGCACTGGCATACGTGATAATTTGTTTTACCGTTTCGTGGTTACTCAAACTCATAATACCATGTTGACAGATTTGGTGGATGAACCCAGCCAAAAAGCTATCTCCTGCTCCAGTTGTATCCACAACTGGAACAGAAAAACTAGCTAGTTTACCTTCATTTTCCCCAAGACAATAGCTGCAACCGTTTTCTCCATCTGTTACCAGCACTCCCTCAACCGAACTAAGGCGATAAGTAATAGCTCCTGCATCGCTTGTTTCAAATAGCCACTCAGCTTCTTCCTTAGAGAGTTTAATAAAATCGATTTGGTTAAATAATTCGCGAATTTTTGGCAACGCAGCGTTAGGATCAGTCCAAAATACAGGACGCCAGTTGACATCTAGCACAATTTTAAGATCGTATCGTTCTGCTAGTTCTAAGGCGCGGCGAATAGCATTTTCAGTTTCAGGGTAAGCCAACTCTAAAGTTCCCAGAACTAAAAAATCTGCTTCTTGAAATAGTGACTCTGGTAGGAGATCAGCTTTGAGGAAAGCATCCGCAAATTCAGTAGTGTCATACTCACCAAACCCAGCGAAGTTGCGATCGCCTTTTTGATCACGCACAACATAAACTTGCCGTGTCGGTGCTGTAGGATGGCGTTGTACACCTGTTATATCCACACCTACTTCTTGCAGAAGTTTTGTCAGCGCGTCTCCTGATTGATCTTGACCTATTGCGCCAATAAATCCTGCTGGTGTTCCTAGCTTTGCCAAAGCACAAGCAACGTTAGCTGGTGCGCCTCCTGGGTATGGAGTCCAAGATTGAACTTCCTCGTACTTTAGACCCAACTGGTCAGCTAAACAATCTAACAAAACTTCACCCAAGCATAAAACACGGGGATTGCTCATCTGATTTTCAATTGTCGATTTTTGATTACAAATTCCCGTATAAAATCTACAATATTTTGAGCTATATGTCGGCAATTATTCATACAATTAATCAAATGCTCTGTGTTATGCTGACGAAGCTCCCAATTAAAGCAGGAATAGGAAATTTGGGTTAAATACCGAAATTCTTCCAGTGCATCGCCTAGTTTGAGTAATGAAGATTCAAAGTTGCTTGTGTCCTTGGCTTCGGAGACGAGAACAGTTTGTTTTACCCTCATATTCACCGTAGCCGCAAAATAAATATCAATAAAAGTATCGTCGCTAACACTTGAAATGCCTACAGCTAAAAGAATCTTCTAAAATGAAAAGGAGTCATTAAGTACATATACCAATGGAGGATTAAATAACTCATGGCTGGTGGCGAGTCTCAGACCCCTGTTAGTCTGTCAGACAGAGAACTGCAAATTATCGATTTAGTGGCCGCTGGCTTAACTAACCAAGAAATTGCAGCTAAACTGGAAATTAGCAAGCGTACAGTTGATAATCATATCAGCAATATTCTTACTAAGACCGGGACAGACAATCGAGTAGCTCTTGTCCGTTGGGCTTTGCAGTGGGGTAAAGTCTGCTTGAATGATGTTAATTGCTGTACTTTGCCCAACGTAAACGATTGAACAATTTGCCAGTCAAAATGTAGCTCACTTCGTTATATACCCTGCTTAGCTAATTTTGACTGATAGCAAATTGTTACACTTCTCACGCATCGTGACTTTTAAGAGTTAACTTGTTAATTGCTTAGCAGCAGCAGAGTGCCGAACTGCTCATTTAGGTGGAGTTAATAATATCTCCACCTAGATTTTAGGAAGAAAGGGAGCAGCCCCTACGGGGAAGTCAAAAGTCAAAACTTACGGAGCAGGGGGGAGCAGAGGAGCAGAGGAGATAGATTTAAAAAATTACTTATTTTTGGGATGTGTTAATGTTGATTGTGATTGCTGTACCCTTTAGTTGTCCGGCAAAAATAGGATGGTAAACGACATAGCCATTATTTGGTTGGTCGAAAATATAGCCACGACGTGAAGGTGTGATTTTACCTTGCTTGATAAGAGTGATAAAAGCTTGTAAATATCTTTGTATACTTTGGCGAGTCCCCTGCTTTATATTTGTATTGTGTTCAATCAGACTCATGAATAAGTCTAGACTGCGGTAGTCTTGTCCGTTGATTAAACTGCCGTTCTTTAGGAAGGAACTGGCAATGACTTTTCCTTGGAGTTGTTGCACCCTAAAGAGAGTGTAATAACCCCAGTCCCTATTCTGTTCATTAACATAGCAAACCCAAGAACCAGAAGATTCTTCTCTAAAACCTTGGTCTTTGAGGTACGAAAGTCTAGTATTATTCTGCTGGTCTAAAGCGAAAGGGGAAGGTAACAACTCCTCAACTGCATCAAAAGAACATATCTTCCGCATTATTGTTTGTTGAGGAACAGTCGGAACCGCCTGTGCTAGTGCAACAAAATTTATGGTAGTAAACGTAGATGCCTGTATGGCTAATATGCTAAGCAAACGAATTATATTCATCTTCTTTGCTGATAAATTACTGTTAAGCGCATCCAACCCCGAAAAGGTATGAAGTTACGAAGCCCATAGTCATTTTTGCTACTCCGTACTTTGAAGTAGACAATAACTCCGAAACCTCTGAGACACTTTTTTATTGGTCTTCTAGGTATTCCTTAGATATTTATTCATTAGCCCAAGAATATTTCCGGACAGAAAAAATTTACTTAATAGGTATTTAATATCAATTTTTTACCATGCTGATTCAACAGCCTATTGAAGGAGAGGAGCCGGGGAAAAGAGGGAGGAAAGTAGTATTCCTGCTGTATCCTATTTAGATAAAAAGATAGAAGAGGAGTGTGTTCAATGAATCATCGGCTATTGGTAACTGGTGGTGCAGGATTTATTGGTTCAAATTTTGTGCATCATTGGTGCCGAACGTATCCTGATGATAGAGTAGTAGTATTAGATGCATTAACGTATGCGGGAAATCGTCGTAATTTAACAGAAGTTGAAGATTGTAAAAATTTTCGCTTTGTACAGGGGGACATTTGCGATCGCGCTGCTGTGGATTATCTCCTAAAAACTGAAAGTATTGACACAGTCGCCCACTTTGCTGCTGAATCTCATGTTGATCGGTCAATTTTAGAACCGGATGCTTTTGTACAAACCAATGTTGTGGGAACTTTCAGATTGCTAGAAGCTTTTCGCCAACACTGGGAAGCAAACTCCAAACCAGATCATTATCGCTTCCTTCATGTTTCTACAGATGAAGTTTACGGTAGTCTTGGTTCTGATGATCCTCCTTTTAGTGAAACGACTCCTTACGCCCCCAACAGTCCTTATTCTGCATCCAAAGCTGGCAGCGATCACTTAGTTCGTGCATCTTTTCACACATATGGACTCCCAACAATCATCACTAATTGCTCTAACAATTATGGCCCTTATCAGTTTCCAGAAAAGCTGATTCCATTAATGTGTATTAATACATTGATTGGTAAACCACTACCAGTATACGGTGATGGCAAAAACATTCGAGATTGGCTATACGTATACGACCATTGTAGAGCATTGGATATGGTCATTCATTCTGGGGTACCAGGTGAAACTTACAATATTGGCGGTAATAATGAAGTAGAAAATATCACCCTTGTTCAGATACTATGTGAGATGATGGATCAATTAGCATCTAAACTGCCAGTACGTCCTGCTTCAGATTTAATTACATTTGTCAAGGATAGACCTGGACATGATCGAAGATATGCTATTAATTCGACGAAGATAAAAGCTCAGTTAAGTTGGACACCGTCAGTAACGATAAAAGAAGGCCTACATTTAACAGTTGAATGGTACTTGGCTCACCGCGATTGGTGGCAACCCTTGCTTTCAGAAGATTATCAGACTTACTACCGCAAGATCTATTCATGATCGTTGTATTAACTGATAGGGGTGTAGAATTTATAACAAATAAATCCGTAAATTCTTATCTCCTTTTCTACCCCACTGAGCTCTTATGTTCTCAAGACGTGGGAAGTATTGGCAAGTATCGTAGATTTTTATTTTTTTAGAGTAATAGAAAAGAGATAACAATTTGGTTTTAATAAAGTAAAAATAATTAATAAAATAAAAAATAAAATTATTTTTATAAATCAAGTTATAATAATTGCTTTGATAAAAATTGTATATTATATGTAGGTTTTTACATAAGGGTTTCAAATGTAAAAACGTAAAATTTCTTAATTTTCTGTGGGAGTAGATATAAAAGATTTCATCACAACTTCAAAATCCATAAAAAAACTTGTTGATTTTTTCACTAAACCATCTATACTTGTGAAAGTGACAAAAACACATCGCATATGTGTGTACGGCTTGAATTTCTTAAAACATAGGAATGCGAGCATCTACCACCTAATTATACTGTGGAAAAATCAATACTTTTTCATGAAAATTCCTGTGTGTATTTAGCTGTCTTAAAGGAGGCAGCTGATAAATCTAATCCAAAAGTATAAGCCTGGAGATACACCTAACTACCAGCTACTTTGATGGTTAGCTAAAGAAGGAGCATTTACTATCTACTGCTATTAACTTTGTGATGCACGGTTTTATCAACGTGTATCAAAGTAATTCAGTTGGAAATAGTATCGAGCCAATAGCACCGAAATTAGCTCAAGGAAAGACATGATGCCCTATAAAACTCGTGCTACTCAGGAAAAAAACTCAAATTTTTCGTTGGAACCTGCATATCAGAGTCGTTCTATTACAGTAGTCATTCCAGCATTGAACGAGGAAGGTAATTTGGAGAAACTCCTACTAAATTTTGAGGAAACATTCCAGAACCTTGGCTTTACTTTACCAGTAATCATAATTGATGACGGCAGCACAGATCATAGCCCAATAGTACTAGCTCATTTAACTAAGAAATATGACTTTTTGAAAGTCATACGTCATACTGTAAGACGCGGTGTAACAGGAGTATGGAAGACCGCTTTAGCGCATGTTAAAACTGATTGGATATTTTGGGGACAAGCAGATTTAGAATCCGATCCTCGTACGGATTTACCATTACTCTTACAAGCCTGTGAGCCTGGAGTAGATGCAGTTGCAGGTTGGAGACAAAAGCGCGGTGACGGTAAAATTTTGGCTTCTTCAGTGGCGAACCTAACTTGTCGTTTGGTTTTTGGGTTAAAAATCCATGACATGAATTGGATCAAATTAGTCCGCCGTGACGTATTAATGAATTTACCCCTAGAAAAAATTACCCATCGCTACTTACTAGCAATACTTGCAGCACGGGGATATCAAGTCACGGAAGTTCCTACTCCCTGGCATGATCGCTACTCTGGAAAGAGTAAATTTGGCAAAGGACGCCTTGTAACATCTGCTATTGATTTCCTTAAATTATGGTGGTGGTTTCAAACTGAAGGCCGTCAATCAATGATACAGCCTTATCAAAAGCCGGTGAACTTTGCACCGAATTATGCAGGTATTTATCAACGAGAAACTATCGGAGTCAAAGAGTAAAAGGGAGCAGGGGAGCCAGCGCCGTGGGCGGGTTTCCCGACTTGAGGCGACTGGCGTCAGCAGGGGAGCAGTAATTAGTATAATCCCCCATGCCCCATGCCCCATGCCCCATGCCCCATGCCCATTGCCCATTCGCCAACAACTAAACAATCACAGTGACTCTTGAAGATAAACATATCTTGGTCGTCTCATCTGTTTATCCGATGACGGCTGATGGAAATCATGGAGCCTTCGTACGGGAAGCAATTGTGCGTTTGCAAGCAAAAGTTGGAAAATTTACAGTATTTGCACCTGCTTATGAAGCTTGCAAAAGCTATGTATTAGATGGAGTGAAAGTTTATCGCTTCCGCTACTCACCAAAACGGTTTGAAAATTTAGCACGAGACGGAGCTCCCACTAAGTTACAAAGACAGCCCCTTTATTTGCTAGCAGCTGCTTTATATATCCTGCTTGGTACAATCCAGCTATTTTGGGTATGTCGCAAAGAAAAACCAGACTTACTCCAAATTCATTGGCCATTTCCCCATGGATTGATGGCTTTACCCAGTAGTATTTTACTAGGCATTCCGATGGTATTTTGTTTCCACGGAGCTGAATTGATGCTAGCAAATAAATTTGGTTTTGTGGCACATATACTGCGTTGGTTATTACCGATCGCCAAAAATGTCACAGCCAATTCTTCTTTTACTTGCGGGCTGATTCGTAAACTTTACGATGGATCTGTTACCGTCATCCCTTACGGTCTAACTGTTGAAGCTAAACCACCGAAAGAACGACCACACGACCAGATCCCCACTCTTTTGTTCGTAGGTAGACTAGATGAACGCAAAGGGTTACGATACTTATTGGATGCTCTACCACTAGTCTTAGCGAAACAACCCGTAAACCTACACGTCGTAGGTAAGGGAATTCTTGAACAGGAGATTAAGTCACAGTGCCAAGCAATGAATCTCAACAACCATGTAAAATTCCTAGGGTTTGTGAGTAAAGAAGAACTCGCTGACCAATACGCTGGGTGTGACATTTTTGTGTTGCCAGCTATTGTAGATAGCAAAGGTGACACTGAAGGTTTAGGAATTGTGATGATTGAGGCTTTAGCTCACCAAAAACCTGTAATTGCTAGTGCTGTAGGAGGTATTGTTGATGTAATTCAATCTGATAGCACGGGATTGCTAGTACCACAGAAAGACCCAAAAGCTTTAGCAGAAGGTATCTTAACACTACTGAGCAATCCGGTTAAAGCACAACAAATGGCACAAAAAGGTTTGGCAGATATCCAAGTTCGTTTCAGCTGGGCTCGTATTACTATATTGTGGGAGCAGGTTTTTACTACAGCTTTGGATAATTGGTTAGCAGTGAACAATAAATTAATAACTGCTCGCCGGTAAGTCACTAACCCCCGGCTATAACCCAGGGGCTAGAAGATGATA
This sequence comes from Aetokthonos hydrillicola CCALA 1050, assembly GCF_017591665.1. Taxonomy (GTDB): domain Bacteria; phylum Cyanobacteriota; class Cyanobacteriia; order Cyanobacteriales; family Nostocaceae; genus Aetokthonos; species Aetokthonos hydrillicola. Next base: position 148,597 of record NZ_JAAKGC010000010.1, read on the forward strand.
ACTGACAACTGATACAAAAGCACAAAAAGATGCCCTCTCGTGAGTTTTTATTATCTCGTGCAGTTTTAACAACACTTACAGCAGCTCCTATAGGTGGAATAGCCATTTTATCAATTGCTGTTCTTTTACCAGCACTCCAAGATCCAGAATCAAGATTTTACTCTTCGGCTATAGGTTATCCTGCTGTAAAGCGGACTTTAGGTCAACCGATCAAAGTTCCAATTGTTGAAGTCACGACAAAAAATTTAGAAGATGGTGTTGCTGCTCCCGGTGAATCAGTTGCTATGCAGCAGGTAGAGGTTAGATCTTTAGTATCTGGACCAGTAGAAAAAGTCCATGTTGTTGAAGGACAGTGGGTGCATCGTGGACAACCTTTGCTTGAGTTACAAAAGGCTCCTTTTCAAGACCAAGTAGAGACAGCTCGCAACAACCTTGCTACTGCACAAAAAAACTTGCAGGCTTTGCAGCACTCAGCCCCAGAACGGTTAATGGTTCTGAAACAGAATGTTATATCTAATCAAGCAAGGTTAGATGCAGCTAAGACAAAATTGAAAGAGATTGATAACCTAGCACAGCAGGAATTAAAAAATGATGTTCATGCAGCTCAGGTAAGATTAAAAACAACTGAACAAAAACTCAAACAAGTTCAAATACTCGCTAAACAAGGAGCAATTTCTAAGTTTACTCTCTACGATACCCAAGATATTTATGCAACACGGAAAAAGGAACTTTTAAATGCTCAACAAGGAGTTCTTAATACCCAAACACAGCAATTTAGTAACAAAGATTTTTATATCACTCGCCAAAACGAATTAATTAGTGCACAAAAAGCTTTAGAGCTTGCTGAGAAAACTCTAGATAAAGATTTGGCAGATGCGCGCTTGTTAGTAGAAAATAGAAAAATAGAACTGCAACAAGCAACAAGGGATTTAAGTAGAACGGTCATTTATGCCAGTACTGATGGTTTGGTGAGTAAGGTCAATATTCATAGTGGAGAAATTATAGATGTTCGCGATCGCGCATCTGTCATGACTCTCACTCAAAATACTGTGTTTAAGGCTTACATCGATCAAGCACGTCTAAACGCTATCAAGCTAGGCGATCAAGCAACGGTTAGTCTAGTAGCATATCCAGGACGCACCTTCCGAGGAAAGGTTATTCAACTAAACCCCACTGTAGAAACAGATCAAACTAGACAAAGAAACGGTGTTGAGCGCCAGTATACTTACTCCGTGTGGATTGGTGTTGAGAACTTAAAAATGCCTCCTGGTTTGCAAGGTTATGTTCAGTTTACTCAAGCCTCGTCAAATTTAGTCATTCCAGAAAGTTCCGTCACCCATTTATCTGGTGGTGAAGGAATGGTAATGGTTGCAGAAGCAGGAAAAGCTGTAGTGAGAAAAGTTAAGCTTGGTAGGACAATTGACAACCAACGCGAAGTCTTAGAAGGCTTACAACCTAAAGAGCAAGTGGTTGTCTATCCTGCTGGCTTAAATCCTGGAGATCATCTTCATACCCAACTCACACAAGTAGCAAATGATGGAGCTCACCATCAGCAACTATCAAGTGCAAAACCCAAACCAGCAGCCTCTGCACAACCCGATTTTATGGATCAGAAAGCGACGTTCTCATTATAAAGTCTTAGCTAGATACTTGCAATGCAAAAACTGTACCAGTGGCAAAACTTTTTTAAGAGAGAAAAGCTGACGTTTTTCATCGGATGTCTAGTTTTATTGCTAGGAGCAATTTATCCTTGGTTTCAGTTACCGCCAGAATCTTTAAAAGCTTTTCACGCCAATCTGGCTATTACAAACATTGGTAGAGTTTTAGCAGGATTATTAGCAAGTATCGGTTTGGCTTTCATCTTTAAATTCAAGTTAACTAATCAATCGATTGCTCATAAGTTACGGTTAAGTTTTTGGGTTGGATTAATAGCAACCTTGCTTTTTCCTTATTTCATCGTTACTTGGTCGCCTACGGTTGCTTTCATAGCTTCCTCTTACTATGAACAAGGAGAAACCGTATCAACTCACGTAGATAACAATTTTTCAGAAGTCCAAGCAGCATGGAAACAAAAAGTATCTTTAAATAACCCAACACCGCCACTTCCAACTTTAACCATATCAATTCAAGACAGCCGATTTTTTCAAATGCCGTCGTGGAATAAAGTTGTGGTTGAAATGTTTGGCTATAAAAATAGCGTTTTTACGTTTATTGGTAGAGGTTGGATTTTCTGCTTTTTTGGAATAATCATTAGCTTACTTGGACTTTATTTAGAAGCAGAGAATACGCTGTTCTTGGAATCTAATTTGACTCCTGTGCCCATTAATTCTCTGAGAAAATGGGCAATAGTGAAACCGCAGTTAGTCAGATTAAGAGGTACCAACTTTAAAAATTTTTTAAGCGATATAAACAAAGTAATTCCAGCAACATTATTAGTAATTTTTATAATTTTATTTTCAACAATTGGATTTAATATTATTGACTATAATCTAGATGAGCAATTTGCTAAAGGGAATTATTTAACAGTTATAAATACTAGCAAAGTATTACAGAAATTGTATCCAGCATTTCAGGGAAATGTACCATCCTTAGAGCGGTTAGCAAGAGCAGAGTACTACGCCAAAGTACCGGATCCTGCATTAATCAAATTTGTAGAAGGACTGGAAGAATATAGAAACGGTGATTTTCAAAAAGCAGAAAATGACTGGCAGAAATCCTTAGATATAAAACCAAATCAATTTTTAGTTAGAGGATATCTTGCAACATCAATTTTAAATCAAGCTATAAGTTATCTTAATAATGAAAATAATCGAAAGGCGGCAGCCGCAGCAGATACTTTTGAAAGAGCATTAAAAGTGTTTCCTGGTCATGTAGAAGCTCTGTATGATCTGATGTTAGCTAGAGTTGTGAATGGAGAATTTTCAAAATCAGCAGATGTTGCTAAGCAGATTATAAACGATCAACGATATTTTGAAGAGCAAAAACTTGGCTTACTTGGACAAGCATATTTACATTTAGCTTGGGCTGAATATAAAAATGGTGATATTAATAACACCTGGCAAAGCTATCGTAGATCAGTAGACAGTAAAACCTGGGGTGAATCTGACCTAAAGGAGCAATAATGAAGCGGTTAACAAGTTGGCTATCATTAGGATTGATGTTAACTTTGGGACTTTTACTGGGGATGTTGGGGTTTTCTATTTGTGAGAAAATACCTACATCGATAGAGCGTGTTGTTTGGTCAGAAAACGCTCAATGGATCGCACCCCAATCACCAAATTACCGTTTCTACGCTCGCCACACATTTGATATACCTGGTGATGTACAGGCTGGTTGGCTGCAATTAAGCGCCGATAATGACTTTAAACTTTATGTAAATGGACAACTGGTAGCAAGAGAAAACAGCGCACTCAACAGCTCTCTGGGTTTAGCGGCTGGGATCAAAATCCCGCGATCGCAAGATTTTAATGATAATCATCACTACCATATTCAGACTGCTAATTATTTACTCGCCAGTTCTAAAGACTGGAAGCTAACAAGTTATGTAGATTTAACTTCTTTCCTGCGTCCTGGTAAAAATGTCATAGGATTAGAAATTCTTAAAGGAAAAACAAATCCGCGTTTCGTTCTTGAGGGTGCTGTTTATCCTGTTGCTAATGCACCTCCTATTGAATTGACAACAGGAGTCAAGAAGTGGGTTGTTTCAAATCTATCAGAAGCTTACCAATCATTGCAATGGTATAACCCTGATTTTGTTGATGTTAATTGGTCGCAAGCCAAGGTGCTTCATCGAGTTACAGAAGCAACTTATAGTCGCTTAAGTAAAAGTTTGTTTGAGCGTCCCTTACAAGGAACTTGGATCAGCGGAACTCAAAGCGCTAAAGGACAAGTATGGCTTAGGGGTCGATGGAAAATACCGTCAGCTGATATTTCTCGTGCTTATATTCGATTTGCTGGTAATGGTGATTACTCTTTGCTGCTTAACGGCTCGTTGATTAAGCATTATAACGTTGAGAATGGCAATAGCTTACATTTAATAGAAGTCACGAAGTTCCTCTATCCTGGTGATAACATTTTAGCCGTCAGCTTGGCTAATCCTATAAATGCGCCATTACCAAACGGTGTGAGCTTTTTCTTAGATGGATGGACTCATACAGACAAAGGCGAAATAGTCTCCGAGATCAAGAGCGATCGCACTTGGTCATCACTAACCCAAATTACACCAGGTTGGACAGAAGGTGCAGGGGAGACTCAACCAGTTACCCTTCTCAATTTACCCCAGGCGCAACAGTTTGAACGCAGTTTTGAGGGTAATGCTTATCTACTCAATTACCCTAATTATCTTTTGCATCAAGGTTTTTGGCAATTAGCGGGCATCATCTTTGCTGTGGGCTATGCCTTGATTTTAGGCTTGTGGCTGGAACCTCACAAAAGTTGGTGGGATAGCTTTAACATAGGTACAGCAATACTTTCACCAGGAACTCTGTTTTTAATTTGCATTAGCTTACTCAAACACCGCTACGGAGAATCGGAAACAGGGTTGCTATTTGCTCACTCACACAGCAACTACCTAATATTGCTAGGTTTTACAGGTAGTTTTGTACTGACATTGCTTTTTTACCTGATCAGATCTCACCACCATGTGAGAAAATTTGCTCAATGGTTTCTTTGGTTCGTGCTTGGGTTAGTTGCTTATGCAAGTTTAAAGCTAGCAACTCAAGGAAACATCTTTGTCATTATCTGTTTAGCAGTTCTTGCTGGAATTATTGCTTCAACAATTGTCTGCTTCTACGAATCAAAACAAGATACCACAGATTTACAGCACAAATGGTCTATTTGGGGTGAGTGGGTTTTTCTAGCCTTCATCATCGGTGTTGGTTTTGGATTGAGGATTTATAACCTCAGTTTTATGGACTTGGATACAGATGAACATACCTCCCTAGACGCTACTAGAGGTATTCTTCGCACAGGCGCACCCATCGCAACTTCAGGTATTTGGTACACTCGTGGCCCATTTTATCACTACCTACTAGCTTTTTGGTTACGGCTCGTGGGAGATTCTGTCATTCATGGTAAATATTTATCTGCGTTTTTTGGAACAGCAACTTTAATTCTCATCTATATTATTGCTCGTAGAATTACTGGGAAAGTATGGATTGCTCTGCTAGTAACAGCAGTTTTAGCTATCAATCCTTGGGAAGTTTGGTATTCCCGCTATATTCGGTTTTACCAAGTTCAGCAATTTATGAGCCTGTTATCTGTATGGACATTTTTCAAAGCCTTTATTGAGCGATCGCGTAAAAATAATTATCAGCCCATATTTTTTGTTACTTTAACTTTAACTCTGCTAACTCAAGAAATTAGCTTAACTTTACTTCCAGCATTTTTGTTAGGGTTTCTTTACTTTTATCGCCCCTTTAATTTGTTAAAAGATTGGCAAATTGTTTTCGGTAGCTTCATGACCATAGTCATATTCATTTATGATTTAGGTTTTGCGTCTATCCGACTTTTGACTCCTCTCCCGGCAATAAGCGATAGCACTGCGCCTTATCTACGGCTTCACTTTACAAATATTACAGAGTTTGCTTCGAATTTATTAGTTGGTTCTGACAGAATGCAAACGCTTTATACTCTTTTATTTTTTGTAGGGTTTGTTTACTTTATAAAACGTCAGAATGGCAAAATAGTTTTCTTATTTAGCTTGGTATTTTCTCAAATTCTTCTTGTAAGCATTCTCTGTTATGATACAGCCGAACGGTATGGATATGCCATTTATCCAATATTTGTTTTACTAGCTATCTACAGTGCAATTTGTATTACAGAAAGCATAGGAGCAAAATTGCAGGGCGTGTTGGATGGCTTGCTACCGATAAGAGCGATCGCCCTGAGCATAGCTATTCTTTTAGTGCTTGGCAATATAGAACCAGCCAGAACATTAGCTGCGTATAACGAATCGATTAACAGACGTAACAGCCAAATTTTTGAATATATCCAGAAACACAAACAGAAAGGAGATGTAGTTATTTCGACTTTACCATCTTTGGCAGTTACCAATTTAGGGAAATTAGATTATTTCTTAATGGGGACTGGGTATTTTGATGCAACTTACTGGCATGAAGGTAGATTAATTGATCGTTGGGCTGGTGGGGTAGTACTTAATAATTTAGAACAGATGAACCGTGTCCTTGAAAAATCTAAACGAGTATGGATTCATATAGAAGACACTAGAGAACGTAGGTTTAGAGGTACTACTTGGAAGTATATTGAAACCTTAGGTAAACCGATTATTGACTCATTTGGCACTCGCCTGCGACTATGGCAACCAGAAGATGGATTACCAAGTCGTATATCTAGTCAGGGTAAAGATTTGGGAGCCTTTTAAGAAGCAAGGGAGCAGAGGGGCTGAGGAGCACAGGAGCAATGAACAATGGGCAATTAGTAATGGGTAATGGGTAATCGACAGTGGTTAAGGTTGAAATTTCTCCATGCCCCATGCCCCATGCCCCATGCCCCATGCCCCATACCCCATACGTTGTATTTTTTAATGGGAGCGAAGGAACGTTGAAAATAAAACCAATCACATTTATTAAAACGGCTGTTAGTGTTTGTCTACTGATATTGGTATTTACTCACATAAATTTTGCTCAAGCGTGGAATCAGTGTCAAAACCTGTCGTTACCGTTTATCATCTTCGCCTTACTCTACTACACAGGTTGTCAAGTATTGAGCTGCATCCGTTGGCAAGTGGTTCTTAATTCTAGCGGTCATTCAGCACCAATGAGTAGCTTAATAAGTAGTTATTTTGCTGGAATGTTTCTCAATATTTTTCTTCCTGGTGCTTTGGGTGGAGATGCTTACCGGATCTATCGAGTTGCAAAACATACTAAAGATTCTGAAGTCGCACTCGTATCTGTATTTTTAGAAAGATTTACAGGTTTAGCCGCTTTATCAGGTTTAGCGTTGTTAGGTTTACCACCAGCATTTAGACTAATAGGGCGTTGGGATATTATTTTGCTTTTTCTTGGCTGTGTGGCAAGCTTAGTCGGAGCAGTATTGCTGATATCAAGTCCTAAGCTGTTAATTTTGGCAGAACCGTGGTTAGAAAAGTTTAACCTCAGCCGACTAGCAGCGCGCTTTGCCAAGATTCAGATTTTGTTGCGAAAATTTGCCCAACACCCCCAAGCTTTAGCCTTATCAATGGGACTTTCGTTAATACTTCAGCTTGGCATAGTTTATTACCATTATTTAATCGCGCAACAATTAAAAATCCCCATTTCTTATTTGCAACTTTTAGTGTTTGTTCCTATTATCGTCGTTGTAACTTTGCTCCCAATATCTTTAGGCGGACTTGGTCTTAAAGACGACAATTGGTAATGCATCTGGCTGTGGTGGTTGGGGAAGGAGAATTTGGGACGCGATCGCACTCAATGATCGTTGTAATATCTCGGAACCTACTTGCTCAACTTCCTGCCAATCTTGAT
>NZ_JAAKGC010000070.1 GCF_017591665.1 Aetokthonos hydrillicola CCALA 1050
CGCGACATTGAGCGTATTAAGCGGATTTTATTTGAGAATAAGAACCGCAAATTACAATTCGTTATTTCCGGAAAAGCCCACCCAAAAGACATTCCAGGTAAAGAACTTATCCGCGAGATTAACCACTTTATCCGTGAACAAGGCTGGGAAAAGCAAATTGTGTTTGTTCCTAACTACGACATTCACATAGCCAGGTTAATGGTGGCTGGTTGCGATATTTGGTTAAACACCCCGCGTCGTCCACGGGAAGCTTCTGGTACCAGTGGTATGAAAGCAGCAATGAATGGATTGCCAAATCTCAGTGTACTAGATGGTTGGTGGGATGAAGCTAATTATGTTCGTACAGGTTGGGCGATCGGACATGGAGAAATCTATGATGATCCAACTTACCAAGATGAGATCGAGGCAAATGCTTTGTACGATCTCCTAGAAAAGGAAGTCGTACCTCTTTTCTATGATCGTGATGTGGACGGCTTACCAAGGCGCTGGATTGCCAAAATGAAGGATGCAATTCGCTTGAATTGTCCATTTTTTAATACAGCTCGGATGGTTCGAGAATACGCAGAACGGGCTTACTTCCCTGCAAGCGATCGCTACTACACTCTCAGCGAGAGCCACTACGCTCCAGCAAAAGAATTAGCTGTTTGGAAAGAAAAACTGACTACCCATTGGTACGATATCAAAGTTAAAGATGTTAATGTATCTGCTGGAACAGATATTAAAGTCAACCAAACTTTTAGTGTCACAGCTAAAGTTGATTTGGCAACTTTAACAAATAACGACGTTCAAGTCGAACTCTACCAAGGTGCAGTAGATGCTAATGGCGACATTGTCAATGGTAAATCTGTAGTGATGAACTACAAAGGAGAGGATGAACAAGCATTAAGTACTTACACAGCTAGTATTGAGTACAATACCTCTGGTTTACAAGGCTTGTCTCTGCGAGTGTTGCCAAAACACAAATATCTCTCCAGTCCCTACGAGCCTAGATGTATTGTTTGGGCGCACCAAGAGGGATGACAATGTAACCAGTTGTGTAATTCCCTAGCACCAAGTTACGTTGTTCACCCCAATACCACCAGTGTGCAGCAACATAAGCACAGATAAGACTATCTAATTTATCTTCTGCTTCTTTTAATGCTGCACCTGTGGTAGGAATTTCACAAGAAAATAAACCCCCAAGGCAAGGTTCTAGGGTAGGTAGGATTTCGGTAATGTAATTGTAAAGTTTTAGAAGTTCTAAGCGACGCTCACTGAGGCGTCCTTTTTTGTATTTGAGGATGCGTTCTAAGTTGAACAGTTGAACAATAGCAGGATGAGGAAAAACTTCTATCTGGTATCTGCCCAGTTTTTGAGGTTCAATGGTTGGTGCGTGGCTGAATCCGCGTTCTTCGAGTGCTAAACCAAAGTTTACAGTGCGATCAGCAAAGGGTAGACTGAGATTTGCTGGATAGCAACCAGCATGATATTTACCAAAGTATTTGTGGCTCAGTTTGTCAGGTAAGCGACTCCCTGTAACGTTCGGGATCAGGGTAGGTGCATCTACGGCAATGATAGCAGCTTCATCTGGTTGTACACTGGTGTCAATCCAGGCAAGGATATCTGCAATTAATTCTTTGCGATCTAGGTCAACTACTTGCAGTTGTTGATCTGCCCACTTTAAACAGCATAGTCCACTTGGTTGCGATTTCCACCCTAAGTCAATGCCAAGAAATTTCATTGTTGTTAACCTTATTGTGCAGTTATAGTGGTATAGTAAGAATTACTAGTTACACGTATAATCGCTTTCCACTCTGAATGTTAATTGATTACACACTCATTCTGGCGTTAGTGGTTTTCAATACAGGTAAGTAGGTCGGTATAAAAAAATTCTCCTTTGTTCGTAGTCGCGCTTTAGCGCACTAAAATGTAGCTACAAGCCTTTCAAGCCGTTTTACAAAACTTTACATAGTTCCTGTTATTTTTGCCTATTTACTTACCAGATATAAGACACCAGAACTTCTGTTGCTTGACTAGTAGGCTCAGACTGTACCTTCAAACAAGAATTAGCCACCGAACTACCAATATTCGCCAATATTTCTAACAACATGAGGGGTAATTTTATCCACTCTGATGACATTTAGGAAATCTGACCAACTTCATTCATAGGAACTGGTTTTAAAGATACATATTAATCCAATTACTGTTGAAAATAGATTCGTAAATACGGTTACGAACTTTGAGAAAACCGTCTTGTTTAATTACTATTCCGGACAGGATTAATTCCCTTTCTTCTAAACTATCAACTCCGAGAATTTCCTTATGGGATAAAATTTGTTGATAAAGTTCTAATAGCTTATTGACCGGTATTTCACTATTAAGAAGGCGATCCCGGATAGTTCTTAAATGCTCTGGCTCATGGGAGCATCCCAGTTTTTATTCTTCCATCAAATGTAAAAAAAGTATGAGAAAGTAAGGCAGTAACCCATGTAATCGCTTCCCTGGAGCCGTTATGACAGAAGAAGAAAACCAACTTGTAATCGAACACGCTCGTGCGATCTGCTCTTAGCAGCAGCGCTTCGCTATCGCTAAAATACTTTACAAGAAAGCTCCAGTGGAGGAACTAACAAGCTTAGGGAAGATAGAAGAAGTAGTACGCACTCAAATGCAAGAACATGTAATGCCTACTGTTGGGGTTTTTTTATCGAAAATGTCACAGGAGAAAAAACAGGACATAAACGATTCGTAAAAAGCATTATCGGAAAATTGCCAATAACGAGTTCCCAAGCACAAAAGCTGGAACTTAAACCTCATAGTCAATTAAGTCCATATCTAGAAGCCTGCTGTTTGAGAGCAAGTGCTGCGGTATCATACGAACGTGCAACAGAAGATGTGAAATATGCAACTGGAATAGAAGTCTCCAAAAGTGTACAACAGCGACTGGTACACCGTCAAAATTTTGAACTGCCACAGGTAGAATCAATGGTTGAGGAATTAAGTGTTGATGGGGGGAACATCCGCATCCGCACAGCAACCGGAAAACCATCTGAGTGGAAAGGCTATAAAGCTGTTTGTCTACATGACTTGCTGGCTATGGCAGCTTCATTTCAACAAAATGATCTTCTGATTGATTGGGTAAACCACCAAGCGTTGGCTCCAATTCTCACTTGTCTTGGGGATGGGCATGATGGAGTCTGGAACATTGTTCGCGAATTTACACCTGAAATAGAGCGACGCGAAATTCTCGATTGGTTCCACCTCATGGAAAATCTTTATAAGGTTGGTGGTTCAATGCAAAGGATCAACACTGCTAAACACCACCTGTGGCAAGGACGAGTTGATGATGCGTAGGCGTAGCCCGCCGCAGGCATCGCGTGTTTCGCTGAGTGCACACTAAAGCAAGCAGAGAACTTCTGTGCTTATCTGGAGAAACATCGACACCGTATTGTTAATTACCAGTATTATCAAGCCGAGCAAATTTGTTCTATTGGATCTGGTGCAATTGAATCTACCGTAAAACAAATTGATCGTCGAACTCAAATTTCTGGCGCACAATGGAATGTTGAGAACGTTCCTCAAGTTCTGGCTCACCGTTGTGCCTATCTTAATGGATTAATCTTTGCTCGCTAAATAAAAACTGGGATGCTCCCGGTAAAATCGTTGCAGAGTATACTAGTAGCGGGCATAGAAGATATGGTAAGTTATAATGCGTGTAATTAGCAAAAGAACGCTAAGGGAATTTTGGGAAAAACATTCCAATGCTCAATTCGGACTGTTATTATGGTATTAGCGCATATCTGATTCTAATTTTCAAAACTTGAACAACTTACGCCAAGTATTTCCTTCCGCAGATCCAGTTGGTAATTTCACGGTTTTCAATATTAGTGGCAATAATTATCGGCTTATCACATATATAGATTACGCTTACCAAATAGCATTTGTCCGCTCTGTGCTTACTCATGCGGAATATGATAAGGAGAATTGGAAAAATGACGATTGGTTTACAAAGTCCTAGCAGCTACTACATGGAGCTAATTAATAGATTTCCGCCCCGTCCAATTACTAATGAGGCTGAGTTAATTGCCACGCAGAACCGGATTAATTCTATTCTCGATAAGGAAAATATAACACAAGATGATAGAGACTATCTGAAGGTGCTGGGAACTCTCGTATATGATTACGAAGAAAAATATGAACCGATGCCTACTCTTAAAGGTACTGAATTACTGAAAGCTTTGTTAGAGGAATCAAATCTTCAACCTAAAGATTTGATTCACATATGTGGAAGCGAGTCTACTGTATTAGATATCTTGAACGGTAAACGTCAACTCACTGAAAATCAGGTTCAAGAATTGGCTGCTTTTTTCCAGATTTCGCCTCATCATTTGGTTGCTTAGTCTAATCGTCTTTAAAGAAGGAGTCAGATTTCAGAATACAGGTCAGGAGAATAACACCAACAAAAGCGTGAACACGCTTTTGTTGGTGTTACTTTAAAGACCTCTAAAGTCGTCTTTCTATATTTAATTAAGCTCCTGAGCTAAACATCTCTAGCCGGGTGGGTGAAAAATTTAAAATACATCGCCACAAAAAACTCTTTCACTGGAAACAGTAGATAAGTTAATGGATTAATTGTCACAATAATATTACGGGCATCACGTCGAGCTAGAGCCACAATCTGTCGCGCTACCCAATCACTGGACATGACTCCAATAGGATTGAGAGAACTTTTAAATGGTCCTAAAATTAGTTTTCGCACTATACATGGAGCATCCAAACGGCGTAATGTCACTAAATCTCCCAAAGTGCGTTTGGAAAGTTCGTACAGAGGGCTAAAAGCGGGGTTCACCTCTGCTTCAGATGTATTTATCCATACTTCTTTAAGAGCCATATCCTCATTGGTACGGACAGTACTCAGAAAGATCTCCATTAGCCGCCAAGCAGAAAATGTATTCACCTCATAAGATTGTGAGACGGCTTCTGAAGTTCTTTCGCCCCTCACATTAATGCCATGGTTAATTACTAAAATATCTACTTTCTTCAACTGCTCAGCTAGTTGAGCCTCACAACCAGTTTGCCAGGTAATGGTTTTTACAGCTAGAGGTTCGTCATTTATCGTCAAAGTAACCGATTCCGACTTTGAAGTCAACGCCATCACTTTTGCACCCCCTTGGTGAAGGTGTAGAAGTAGCGATCGCCCCAAGGTTCCAGAAGCTCCCGTCACTGCGACTGTCTTGCCTTTAAACGATAGCGCGGTACCCATTAGCTTATCTAACACAGTGAAAGTACTACAATAATAAGCATGATCATCATCAAAGTGATGCCGCCAGTGATAAGGTCGATTTACAAACCAATCTCCTGGAGGAGACATGAAAGCACCTGGTCTGTGAGTTGCATCTGTCGTCTTTTGAGCCCATTCGCTACCACTACCACGCGCTACACAGGATACAAGAAATACCAGTGTGTAGAGACTTCCAGATAATGTTGCCCACTTATAAACAGGTGTCCATTGACAGCTTACCCACCAGGGTACTAGAGTAAACAGCATCATTACTAAACATTCCGGCAGATCGTTACGCCACTGTGCTTGACGATAAGTTGTAGCATTTGCAAATGTGAAATCTCTGGAAAAGACACGATGATGCCACACATGCTGCCGATACAAAAATGGACTAATATGAGCTAGGACATGATATAGATCCCGTACCAATTCTACCCAGACAATAGACCCCAAGCCCCAAATAATAGCTAATATACAAAAGCTTATCATCGCCAATTCCACCTACACTCAAAAAAGTTGTATTGTATAAACAGCCAGAAGACAAAAGATCCGTATCTCCCTTACGGGACAATCTAGGATAGCATTGCTTTGGTCACATAGAATTGTACTGTAAATGTAAATAATCTCGACGCAAGGCGACAGGGCTGGTTAGGCGTTTGATTCGGCAAGGTTGGCTTGGTGCAGTACGAGTGAGGCATAATATCCATTTTGAGCAAGGAGATCCTTGTGTCTACCTTGTTCAACGATTGTTCCTCTATCAAGGACTATGATGTTATCTGCATTCTGAATAGTACTCAACCGATGAGCAATCACAATCCGAGTGCATGAGATCTTGCTCAAGTTTTGTTCGACTAAACTCTCAGTGATGCTGTCCAAATGACTTGTCGCTTCATCCATCAAGAGAATAACAGGTTTTGAAGCCAAGGCACGCGCGATCGCTAAACGTTGGCGTTGTCCCCCAGATAGTCCATTACCTCCTTCAGCAATTCTTGTTTCGTAAGCCATTGGAAATTGCATAATATCTTCATGAATAGCCGCAAGCTGTGCTGCTGCTTTTACTTGCCCAAAACCAAGACTGGGATTATTAGCAGCAATATTTTGGCGGATAGAACCGCTGAAAAGAAATGGCTCTTGGAGTACAACACCAAATTGACTCCGCAATGTACGCCAGTTTAGTGCTTGTAAGGGCATACCATCATAAAAAATTTCCCCGGCTGTTGGTACGTAAAGCCCAAGTAAAAGCTTAGCTAGTGTACTTTTTCCCGATCCAGATTTCCCAACCAAAGCGATTTTTTGCCCAGGTTCAATTGTGAGTGAGATATTATGCAAGACTGGTGGGGCATTTGGATCGTAGCGAAAACTCACCTGGTTTAATTCGATTCGACCTGTTAGTAGCGGTGCAGTTTGAACTGAAAGCAACTCTTGCTCTGGATCTGTTGTTAAAACATCGGTAAGCCGCTCAAGGTGAGCGCCCACAAGTTGTAAGCGTTGAGCATTTGATACAAGGGTTGTTAGAGGTAATAGGAATGAAGTCGCGATCGCATTTAACGCCAGCATTGTTCCCAAGCCCATCGTTCCGTCCAATACTCTTAGCGCCCCAATCCATAATAAAAATAGGGGTGAAAAAGTACGCAGGGACAACATTGCTGTGTCGATAACAGCAGCTAGATGGCTTCGCTGTAAGGAGACATTCAATTGCTTGAAAAACAGATCAGACCAGTGATCAAAAGCATGATTTTCTCCTCCAGAGGCTTTAAGAGTCATAATTCCTGTTAAGGCTTCGACTAAATAGCTGTGAGATTCTGCCTGAGCTAATACCTCGCGCTGCATTAAGTCGTGCACCCGACGATTTGTGCCAAAGACCAGTACAATCTGCAACATTCCCAAAATCAGAACCATGATGCCAAAAAAAGGCTCTTGAAGAAGCATTAAAACTAGGTACCCCAAGACAAAACCGCCATCTAGAATTATCGATAGGGTTTGGTTGGTCAGAGTTTCCCGAATCGTGGCGTTGCTTCCAAGCCGCATCAAGAGGTCACCAGTTGTTCGTTGCTCGAAAAAGCGAAAAGGGAGTGAAAGCAAATGGTCGAAGAAGCCAAGCATTATACGCGCGTCAACGCGCCCTTGCAAGTAAATTAGAAGTGCTGCCCGCAAATAAGTGGTCACCATCTGCGTTAGAACCAGGATAAGCATTCCTATACCGAGAATAGGCATTACACTAGTTATGTGAAGCGGCAAGACACGATCTATCAACACTTGGGTCAAGATCGGCAGCGCTAACCCGAAGATCTGTAACAAGAGGGAGGTGCCAAGAATTTGTAACAGTAACCCGGGTGTATGGAAAACATATTGGGCTAAACTGTTGTGCCACGATAGTTGGGCTTTTGGGCGACAGGATTGAAATTGAAGACCAGGCTCAAAAGTCAATACAACGCCTGTAAAGCCAGCATCAAATTCTTGGCTGGTCAAGCGATATCGCCCGCTAGCTGGATCGACGATCTCAACCTGCTTTGGTGACCAATGCTCTACGACGACAAAGTGATCGAAGTTCCAATGGGCGATCGCCGGTAGTTGCACATACTTAAAATCCGCAAGATCTTCTACGGAATATGCTTTCACCTGCAACCCATAAGTACGCGCAGCTCTTGCAAGAGTTTCAGCAGTAACACCGTCTCGACCAATGCCAATCAACTCTCGACATTCAGAAACTTGTGTTTGCCTGCCATAGTAGCTGAGAATCATGGCGAGACTGGCTGCACCACACTCCATTGAACTTAATTGCAGCTTGACAGGAACTCGCCGCTGATGAGCGTGCAGAGTTCCTATCCAGCGTGCAAGCGAGATTAAATGTTTAAGTCGCAAGCCCATTACCTTAAACCGTGGTTTGATTTTTTGTGTTGTCCAGAAAGTACTCATGATTCACTGTTCAAAAAAATGTCCAATCAGTGGTAAAAGAGATACAGCTCTAGCTTTACCAACTTCAACATCAGCACGACCAACACTGCCCAAGTATGTAGAACCAGTCAGCCCTGTAGATATAGGCTCCAATTGTGCAACAACTGCTGCTACTGGCTGAGTAATGTTTTGTGCTGCTCCAGAATCAAGAGCAAACTGTTTGTGAACAACATCAGGGCTACTAATCTCTGGCTTCACAAAAATGACCGAGCGTTCTAAACGATTCTCGCCCCGAGAAGCTCCGTTGACACTCATTCCGTCAAAGTGCAGAAACAATTTTTGGGCTGTTTGTAACTTTGGGAGATACTGAGGTGGGAAAAAAGCGGCGACAACAATATTTCCAGAAGTGTTTTTTTTGCTCTTCCACCGCACAACGACTGCTGAGCCAGAAGCATACACAGGTACTTTGCTGAACCAAGCAACAATACTACTTATTAAGAGCAACCCCAACAGAAACCACAGGTAAATAAACATCCGTGGAGAAACCAATCTTGGTAAAACCGACTTTTCTCTGCTTTCTACATAGCGACGAACTGCATCATCGCGAAAGATTGAGCGACGTGAGCGTTTCATGTTGCAGGTCTTGTTACTTGCAGTAATGTTTCTTCTAAGTGCTGAGATTTCACCACCTCTTCGTGGAGAGTTGGGGGTTCCAGCACTAGTACTGAGGGTACGCGTTTCGGTTCTGCCAGACGCAGCAGTCCGAAACCAATCCCTGCTAGTCCAGTCATCAGTCCAGGGGATTCCACTCTACCAGGTATTCCGCAAAGCCAACCATGCTGAGCGATACTATTGAGGATAATAGCTGCTAAGCGATCTACCTGAGAACGTAATTGCGGTTCCCCTAAAATTTCGCTTGCTTGTAACAGCAGTTCGAGATTACCGAGATCGCCATGACACAAGGAATGATTGCTACCAAATCCTTGAGACAGCGTAGTCTTGAGAGCAGTATCAATTTCTGAGCGGATCTTTGAATCATCTAAGTACGGCAAACACTGAAGGCGTGCTAATCCTATCCCAGGTGCACCGTGGCACCACGCTGTCATAAATGAAACCTGCCCTTGATTCCCTGTCCTAACCGAAGTTTCAAAATGGCGCAGATCCGGCCAATTCAATGCGGTGGGAGAAAAAAGATTCCGCTCGTAAGCGATCGCATCCATCGCTGCTGTTCGGAACTGCTCAAGCCCAGTAACTGCAGCTAATTCCAGCAGCGCCCAAGCAATACCTGCCACACCGTGAGAGAAACCTGTTAGTGGTTTTTCTGCAATACCTTTTACGAGCCATCCAATTCCGTGCTTCATCGGTTTGGCAAGAGCCTGCAGGCGATCGCCACACTTAATAGCAGCATTTAACGTTCGCTCAGATGGCTTACATCGATAGAGTGTGAGCAAACAACCGATGCAACCAGCTACACCACCAATGATGTCTAATACTTCATCTTGCTCAATTAAGGTTGGAAGAAAGTCAACAAATCCTTCTGCTTCGTTAATGAGTTCGGGTTGCTGCCATAGTTGACCCAAGTGTGTGAAAGTATAGATTAATCCTCCCCACCCATTAAAGGCACCAATTTGGGTAATGAATGAGCGATTTCTCTCTATTTGATGCCGTAACGTATTTAAGGCAGCGCGGGCTAATTTAGTGTAGCGTTCCTCTTGGGTGATTGCACCCAAATAAGCTAGAAACATTGTCACACCAGGCATTCCATCGTAGAGATCGTATCCAAGTGGGGTAAGAGACCAGTTGTGTTCATTAACCAAAGTTAAGCCAATCCAAGAAACATCCTCCTCACCCCACAAAGCTAATGCGTTCAAGCGATCGCCTACTCCTTGAGCGGTGGCTAACAATTGATCGCGATCAGCAACAATTTCCGATTCAATCAGTGGGTAAGTAGAATTTCCCTTTTGTCCTATTGTACTAAGATAAAGCGATGTGAGAGACGCACGAATAATCCAAAGTTGCCGCTTTAAATCATCTTCGCTAAGCTGTTGCACCCGATGTTGCACAGAAATCAAGCTGGGTCGACCTTGAAAATCGACAATCTGCTGACCAGAGCTTGTCCAGAGATCGTTTGATTCAGGGTAAGTTGTAAATATGGGGATATCGCCTTTGAGCAAGTCTTCACGCTCACTAGGGATTAATTGCACTAGGTCAGGAAAATGCTCAACTCCTAGCCATAGCCGATCCAATAAGCGATCGCGATCAAGGGCGTTACGCAGCACATCGGGATGAAAACTCTCGCTCTCGCACATAGCATAGGTACGGGTCGCTCGAATAATGACTCGCACGGTGTCCTTAGCAAAGTTAGCTAGTAATCCATTCTCAGCCAACAACTCATCCCGATGCTGTAATAGCAGGTGATATAAGCTGGTAAATCCGTTGGCGATCGCTTCAGTGTAATCTACCACGTTAACTTTTTCGCCGTTAAAAGTTGGGTAATTCTGCGCTCCTGGCATTTCTACGCGCTTGCGAGTAAGTTTCATTTCATCTGTTCCCACTCCTTCCCAACGCGGTACTTCGTGAGGACTCAATTGCCCGTCTGTTGCTCCCAAACCGCTAATGTCAACCCCTGGAAATGCATCGTTTGACCATATCCGGTGAGGAAGCAAACCAGTGCCATATACTGAGTAATTAAGCATACTATTGGCAAGCTGGTCTGCTTGTTTGAGATCTATGCAGTCAACGCGAGGGTGAAACAGTGCTTCTAAGTCAAGCAAAATTGGGTGTTCCCCTGATGCAATTAGATTCTCGAGGTGGAAATCAACTGCTTCCAAAGCATACAAAATTGCTAAATATCCTCCCTGGCGCTGATAAAATCGCTGAATTTCTACTTTAGAAGTGCAGGTTTGAGCTTCTACAAATTCAACCCATCCATAAGTACCGCGATCCAGAATATTTAACGTCCGGAATGGGGGGTGTTCTCCTCTTTCATTAATCCAGTGTAATAATTGCTGGAAATGAATATCAAGGGACATGGAGCGCGGCTTATAAACTATTTGAAAGTCGCAACTAAATTTGGCAATGACAACACTACGTCCATCTCGATGGCTGTCCCCTACATTCCCACTTATTTCTGTTAATACACCCGGATCCTTGTCAGGCGTGAATTTTGTTCGGATTTTCCCCCAATCGCTACACAGACGTTGAAGAAACTCCAAACTAACATCAACCCAACGCTTAATACAGATAGTAAGTTGCCTGGCTAGAACAGGATACTCTTGTAAAATACTTAACGCCACATCGGGTTGACGTAGACGCACAACAAAACTTTGAAATCTTTCTTGTGGTGTGTTACCTTGCAATAACCCTTGCAGACGGGCTACGTTTAATTCCAATACTAATGTGGGGCTTAACATCATTAGTAGACGCTTTGGCAAATTAATAAATAAAAGGTCTTCTATAGTGTCAGGATTGAATGGTAAATCCGAATATGTTTTGATTAATGCTTGGATATTTTTATGTAGGCGATCGCGCCCTTGATTAATCAGTGGTTCAATTATTTCTAAAAAACCAATTGTCTCTATATCTTTGAGTGCTTCTGGAAAAGTCATTGGTTCAGAAGCAGGAACGCGAGAAAAGGCTTGTGCTAACTCTGTTAACCAAGCTGGGGGGTTCAAGTAGCGATCGCTAACAGCTTCAATTGGTTCACCAAGAATACGAAGAAATTCCTCTTCACTAATGTTTTCTGTAGCAAGACGTTGTGTAAAGTATGAATCCTTGTCAAAAGGAGGCTGTGATTTCCAGCGGTTAGCATGACGCAGAGCAATATCAGAATTAAATCCTATCTTTAGTGATTTGTTGTGGCTAGACTTTAATGATGCAATACGTTCAGTAAGCGTAAGAGCTCGGTACCAATCTGGATTTTGAAAATTTGACGGCTCCATAAAATATCCCATAGCAAACTGCTATAACTTTATAATTTTGAAGTTATTTGGGCGATGGGTAGTTCCATGTCTACCCATCGTTACTAATCAATCAAAAATGATAATTTGTTAGATTTGAATCATCATTTACAAAAACGGCGAACAGTTTCGCACTGAGACAGCGTATCACGAACGCCTCCAGCAGCAGCTCCTAGTTCTCTATCTGTTAGCTCAACTAAACCAGATGGATGTTCTGGGAGCAGGGAGCGCTCTTTGTTACTTAGGCTATTACGAAACTCTTCATCTTTCCAGGCACGGATAATATTTTCGTGAGACATAATTTTCTCCTATTATTGTTAGTTTTTTTGTGAAAGAGATTAATTAATAAGTAATCTCTTCATTCTGTTATAAGTTGTATTTTTAGAAAAAAAGCTACACTTTTGAGTAGTTTTACTATTCTTTCTTAACTCTAAATCTACTTAATCATCTGAGCATAGCGGTTTTATTTACAGCTCATACAGTATGCACATGGTAGCAGACCGCATAAATAAAAAAATATTTTAGGTATTTTGCCTCTATATCTAGAATGCACTACATAAATTGCTGCGAAACCTACTAACAAGAAATGACGAATGAGGTATGTTAGCCCACTCGTCATTATTGCAATCTATAAGCAACGTCGTCAGTTTTTCTCAAGTGCTGTACTACTGCTTTGCAGGACAATTAATAGGAAGAGTACAAGCAATAATGCCAGAGTTGCAAGTTCCCTCTCCGCCATAAGTAGAGTTTCTTCCCCCAATAGCATTTCGTAATTGAGAATCTGTTAGTTCAAGCATCCCTACTGGGTTTGCTGGTAGTTGTGACCGTTCGTCTTCGGTGAGACTTTGTCGATAGTTTTCGTCCTTCCAAGCACGAATGATTTTATCGTGGGACATAAAATCTCCTTATTTTTTTGTTAGATTCAGTCAATAATTCTACTGGTTTACAGCGCTTTGCCATTTCAGTGAGGTAGGGATGTAGGAGCGAATAGCGTAACTCTACGAAAGGCTCTTACACTGTCTGTTTACCTCATTTATCTAAAAGCTGCTGTAAGTAATTTTGTTATTTTATTCTAATTTAGAATAATAGAGAATACACTACACTTTTGAGTAGTCTTATTATTTCTATTTTTCTCATAATCTATCTATTTTATTCTTTTATGAATGTTCTTCAATAAACATTTATTAAAGAACAGATTTTGAGAATGCAATACGTTAATCAAATTCGCTCACTTTATACAAAGTAATACTTTGATCAATTGGCTAATTTACCAATATTTCGGGTATCTACTTTCGCGAGTGATATTATTATATAGAAGTGCAACAAAGATTAAAACTATTGCCCCAAAAACAGTAGGAAATAATAAAAAACTCCAGGCTGGTTTGGTAAGGTAGATAATGACTGGATTGGAGCCTGCTGGTGGGTGAGTTGTTCGGGTAAACATCATCACAGAAATGGCAGTACCAACAGCTATGGCAACTGACCACCATGTTGCCCCAAAGAGCGCCAAACATATTAAACCAATAAAGGAACTGAAAAAATGACCTCCAAGCACATTTCGTGGTTGTGAAAAGGGTACATCTGGAAATCCAAATACCAAAACACAGGAAGCTCCAAAAGAGCCTAGTACAAGTGCCACAGAAAATGTATTGGAGAGAAGCGCAACTGCACTTATTGCTAGAAATCCTCCTAACCAAGCCAGCGTTATTGCTCTAGCCGAATGCTTAGGAGGTAATTGAGTATTATCCCCTTTTAGCTTCTCAAAGAAATTTATCCAAGACTTTAGTTTTCTTGTACTACCAATCTTCTTGCTCAATTGCTTAATCATGCATATTCACCTGTAATTGTTGGCTTTATACAGACCAGTCTGTTTACAAGAAAATGATAGTTTATATAGACAAGTCTGTCCAGAAAATGACTGAAAATTTAGCTAACAGTTATCAAGGTGTGCGGTGCGGTCTTAATTGATAACCGCTGCTCGTAGTGATAACCGTTAACAAGCTTGATGTTGGTAACCGCTTCTGTTTCTAATAAGTCCTTGCGAACCTTGCCTGTCGATGTCTTGGGCAAGTTGGTAAAGAAAAACACTTGGGGTTGCTTGTAGGAGGCAAGTTGAGACCCACAAAAATATCGCAAATCTTCTTCGGTAAGGGCTTGAGAGTCCTTTACCTCAACAAAAGCCACTAGCTGAGTGCAGTTTTTTCCTAGCTCTTCAGGTGAGATACCAATAACTGCAGCTTCTCGCACCTGTTCGTGTTGACACAGTACATTCTCGATCTCGATAGAGGAAATGTTCTCCCAACCATAGTCGGTTTCAACGTAGATTAAGTCCTTCAAGCGATCGCGAATTTCCAGGTAGCCATCTAGATGGATAACTGCCATGTCGCCAGTGTGGAACCACCCATCCCTAAAAGCTTTTTTAGTAGCTTCTGGATTGTTGTAGTAACCTGTCGCTACTGTATTGCCTGCTACGATCACCTCCCCCAAGGTACGACCGTCCCAAACAACATCCTGTTTTGAGCCATCCACTACCCGTAACCCTGTTCCAGCATGAATAGTTGCTACCCCTTGACGGGCAAGTTTGAGGGCGCGGTTCTTGGGGGGTAATGTTTGCCATTCTTCTTGCTCCTCGCAGACAACATAGGGGCCATAGGTTTCATTCAACCCATATTGGTGAATGAAGTTAACCCCCATCTGATCTAATTTCTGGATCAGCGTGGGTGTAGGAGCTGCTCCCCCTGTGGTAATCGTCAGCCCCTGAAACCCTTCTTTGTCGCCTGGAGTTTCGGCAAGCGATCGCACGAGTCGGGGAGCACCACACAGGTGGGTAATCTGGTATTGAGAGAGTGCCTGGATTAGCTCCCAACAGCTGTCTCGAATTTCGTGACCAGGTAACAAGACTTGGGTGGCTCCCACAGCAATATTTGCCCAAATATGTCCCCACCCATTAACATGAAACATCGGGAGCAGCCACAGATATTTAGAAGCTCGGTTGAGTCCAATCATAAGTGCCTGTCCGAGTGCATTTAGGTAAGCGCCTCGATGATTGCACATCACCCCTTTTGGACGACCAGTGGTACCAGAAGTAAAGTTGATGGCGAGGGGATCCAGTTCGCTAACAACAGTTTGATCAAGCATAAAATCTCCATCTTCACCTGCCAGACAGGTTTCGTAGTCGAGAACTCCAGAATAAATTGGGTTCACAGCACCATCAATAACGATAACTTGTTGCAAGTGGGAAAGGTTAACCTGAGGGTTAAGGAGGATTTTCTCACTTAAGGAAGCATCCACAATCAAGACTTTTGCTTGGCAATAGTCTAGCAGAGATAAGAGATCCTGCTGTGCCAACCAAGGATTGAGCATGACGATCATGGCACCGATGGCTGGAATGCTGAAGTGAGTTTCGATGATTTGGCGGTTGTTCTCTGATAGGACAGCAACGCGATCGCCGTAGCCCACCTGGAGCCGCTTCAATAGTTGTGCTAAACAGCGAGATCTATGCAATAGCTCGGCGTAAGTCACTATTCCATCAGGGTAGATAATAGCGCTTCGTTGAGGAAATGCCCGACCACTGCGCTCTAAGAAAGTGGTTGGACTCAATGGTACATAGGAATGCATGGGTTTTACCCTATTAATATAAAACGATATAGTACGCGGTTAAAATGTCATAATTCATCATTGAAGATGTTAGTACTCTGACCACACCGATCAGAGTACTTTGCACATGGCTATCGTTAAACAGGCTGAACGTCTTCGTTACCTGAAGCAAACTCATTCCATAAATCAGGTCTCTGCTTGACCTTAATATAACGCGTAGCCAGGATAGTGCATCCATTGATGGATGCCATTGTATGAAAGGTGCCTGGTGAGCGAAGTATTAATGATCCCGGCAAGAAGGTAACTCCATTCTCAATATAATCCCCAGTTAACACTAGAACCATTTCATATCCTATGTGTTCATGCAAGGCAACAAACGCCCCAGGCTCATATTTAAGAATTGCAGCATCGGGACCTTGAGGATCTTGGTCTACTAGACTAAAGATTGTGTGAATCTCAACACCTTTTCTGACATCTAGTTGATATGGTACGAACTCAAGATCAGTAGGTAAAGAAACATTTTCCATACCTGACAATTTAAATACCCTGTCATTGATGGAATAGTATGGAAATGGTTCAAACTTTACTTGACCATTGCTCATCAATTGACGGCTTGCTGGAATAAGACCGTCACTTTTCTTTTTGCCGTTGTATCCCGATGAGGATATTTTTGATATTTGGCTATTCTCTAACATTTACTTCTCCATATTTATGCTGATTTAATTTTTCTTTTTTTCTGAGTAAGACCGTTATAACCCCAGCTTTTTTCGTCGATTTCTTGAATCGAAATATAATTGGGATAGAGTGCATTATCAAGAGATTCTGTCAGCAATCTCCAGGCTTCTGCTATCCACTCAGCTTTTTCTTCATCGGTATTTGTTCCTTTTGTTACAATAATGCTCAACTCAAAAATTGCTACATCATCTCTTTTAAGATCACCGCCTACAAACCATTGCGCTTGCTGAGTAGAAGTTTCAAAACGAATAACTATTAAGTTTTTATTTTTCCGAAGAATCCTCTCTGTTACCAGAGATAAACTTTCAGCAAGGCTTCTCGTGATCTTCTCCGAAAAGATTTTATTAGCCCTTAGTGTTATTAGCGGCATAGCTTGTATTCCTTTTTATTTACTTAGGTACTGTCACCAATGCTTAAGTTTTAATGGCAAAGACATAGACCTCGGCTTTGATAATTTCGACCGCGACACAAAGCATTTAGGTGACAGAGAATCATTTGTTGATTTAGTTGCGGCGTTCCAGAATGCCGTTGAGAATACCGTCATAGACTCCGGCTCTGGCTTCGAGCATCCGCATTGCACTAGAGAATACCTTTCGCAAATCTTCAATGGTATGCATGTAAGGCATTCCCGCAGCAAACCATCCCTCCCCGTGATCTTCATCGAGTTCGCAGTGAACGACAAAGAATTTCACCATGTCTTCACTCAAGCCGCGACGTCGTAGGTGTGCAAGTATTCGGCGTTGTTGTAGGGGAATTGCCAATTCTAAAGCTCCCATTCCACCAATACCATAATGCAGTCCATCAGCAAACCAGCAGAGATTAATTTTGGTGTTGAGCAGGTGACAAGTTTCTGGATTGATATCCTCTTCCCGCGCTCCGCCAAAGTAATCCATTAGAGGTTCAAATAAATTGGGATGAGCCTGGGTAAAATCACCTTGACCAAACTCGTCATAGAGATTGTCATAAAGTTCTTCGCGCATCTCAAAGGGTACAATTAAGCTGAAGGCAGCAACGTGCAGGTGAAAGCGTTGCATGTTGACTCGGTAGTTGGCAAGGAAGTAGCGGATTTCTTCATTGCTCAAATCATCATGATCAAACAGGTTAAATAATGGATGATGGTTGACACGATGCTGGCTAATACGTTCTTTGAGCCATGGCATAAAAGCTTCAACAGTTATGATTTCTGTAGGAAGTTCTTCCTGAGGTAGATACTGCTGCTCAATCTGTTCAATCAGGTGGCGAAGTTCCCATTCTCTAAGGAAGCGGGAAGTTCCTAACCCAAACCCCTCTCGTATTAAGCGCAAGTTCATGTCAAATAAAAGAAACTGAATCTTTCGCCAAGCAAGACTTCCTTTATTTTCAAAGGCTTCAAATGCGAGTTTTTCAACTTGCTCGATAGGGTCTACATATTGTTGAAAATACTGCTTAAGAGCTTGCCATGACTTGGTCGGTGATGAATCAGATTTTACTGACATTCTTTGAGGATAATTCAATTTCAGATTCATAATTACATTTTCCTTTCTGTATTTAAATAGTGCTGGAAAACCTAGTGGTTTAAATTAGCTTACTTCTTATGTTTTATCCATTAGTTGCTAGCATTTAAACCACACAATAGAGTAGTAATTTTGTTATTTTTTTATCTCAAAAGAGATTTTGTTTTTTCCTAAAAAATCACGTTTTTTTGCATAAATATTTTTCACATGAAACTTCACAGTGTTCAAACTAATTTGCAGCAGATTTGCAATTTCTTGATAGGTATATGCTTGTGATAAGAAATTCAATATCTCCGTTTCACGCTCAGTCAAATCGTATTTTTTCTGCTCTATCCAGAGTTCTTCTTGCAAGCTTGCACTGCGGTCTTCCAGGAAAAACAATACCCATCGCCGATTTTCAGGCACTGCGCTAAATTCATCGTCAACTTCAAGATTTAAGTTGCAGGCGCGAATACGAATAGTTCGCTCCTCAGCAACTTTGTACTCCATTATGAAAATTTTATCTTCAGAATTGAGATTTTTCGTTAATCGATAATATATATCAGAAATGACGGGAGGTAGAGTGTGTGAGTGATAATTAGTTTGCCGGAGTTGTTGAGAAATTTCTCTAGCTTTTGAGTTTAGGTAAACGGGTTGTAAATTTTGAGAAACTAACATCACCCCTTCCTTAATCAACTCAATCAACATGCTTGGAGGTTTGTTGATATTAGAGATAAAATTTATGTAGTCTGGCTTTATTGTGTTTATCATTGCTATGTTAGTAAGAATAAGAGCTTTGTATTCAATCTCGTCGGAGTGAGATCCACATCAAACGAGATTGATTCTGATTTCTGACTCCTGCTTTATGGGACAATGATTGTGAAGGCAATTCCGTCTGCCTGTACAAACTTGTTACCGCTGGCATCGCTGGTATTGTTAAATCGGAATGTCGCGACAGCGATGTTACCGTTTGGGCAGCCGGAACCATTAGATCGGTACTGAACTAAATTGTCATTAGCCAAAGACTTTGACTGCTCAACTGATACAATCGGCACAATATTATTGACGTTGATGCCTGAACTGGGTCGAATACAGAAAAGACCAGTTGCAGGACTAGTAAAAGACGCTACACCTTTGCTACGAACTACGGTGCCTCCACCAAGATTACCATCTATGAAAGCAGCAAGACGAACTCCAGGAGCATCAGCCCCGCCGATAGCATTTTGAGTCACTCCACTGGTATCTTCGGCATCATTTGGAGTAGTAAACCTTTGGGCGCTTGCAGAGTTGAAGGAACAAAGTGTACCAGCAAGCACGGAAGCTAGAGCGATCGCCATAAATTTTTTGTTCATTTTTTTACCTATTTTGTGATTAGTTTGTCTGTTAAGTAGTAAGTCATAAGTTTGAGACTCACTTTGCTATTGATTACATTAGGAAGAGTGTTGAAGAAATATGAGGTGGTTATGTATTTTCTTGGAATTTTTCTGCTTAAAGTGACTAAACATCTTACTACGTCAAGTTAAAAACCCCCTCATAACAAGATTTAGAAAAAAACCTCATAAAAGGTCATAAATAGTACTAATAAGTAAGTAAATAGTAAACCTTGATTACCATCGAACCACTTTGGCTAACGAGTTCCAGTACGATCTAGAAGAATATAGATGACAAGATCTCAGACGATGTTGCATATGTCCCTAAACATGAATCTAAACATCAAACCTGTAGAGTGCTTATGTAGAAATATTCCCCTTTAGCCTGCACACACAAATAAGAGGTTACGATGTATACCAGTGTACCCAGACTACCCAACCGTCAAAACCTAGTTGATAAATTTTCTATGTATATGACTGTAGAAAGTGATCAGGGTCGCTTAACAATTAAATGGAAATTTGAACCGCACTTGCAACGTAATATAGAGTTATACAAAAATCAACATGAAAAGTTTGCATCATTATTAAGTCAGCACGATTATGTTTCCTTAGTACAGTTCTGGATAGATATGGCTCTCAATGACCTACCAAAAAAGGAAGAATGGGAACCAAATAACCGAGTACAAAAAGCATGGGAACACTTAGCAGTTTACTGTGAAGAAAGTTGCTATTGGTCTGCTGTTCAAGTCGCGAAAGATGACGGAGCTAAATCTTGGGAAGAATATATATTTTATTCTAGATGTTTAATTTATGACACTCTCAAATTTAGACAAATATTAACTAAATATAACTCAGATAATTATTCTTTTGACACTTATATTTCAAACATTTTGATAAACACTATAAAAAATGAGGCGTATGTTGCTAAATTCTCTAGATGGCGATTGTTACATCAAAAAAGCAATAAAGAACTGAAAGAAGCGCTTGTGAGAGCAGGAGTGTATGAACCTGAAGTTTCTAGATTTCTCTTTGCTCGAAAATATTTTCAACAAGTTTATCAGATGAACAAAGTTCAAAATAGAACTAAAAGAACGGGAGAAAAGTGGCCTAAACCTGATAGCGGAGATTTTGCTTTAACAGCTGAATACTACAACGCTCAAATGTTGTTACCTGGTGTACCTCATGAAGTTTCTACTGGTGCAAAAATAACAGGCAAGCAACTACAAGATTGGATGGAAATTTGTATTACTGCCTTACACAATTACCCCAAATCAATTACGCCACAGTTTTCTCTTGATGCACTTCGAGAAAAAGGCTATGAAGCTGAGTTTGAAGATACTCCAGAAATTTTAGAACATAGTCAAGTAAATGATTCTGTCGAAAATCAGGGAAGAACAGTAAAGCAATCTGAGTTAGCTTTGCAAGAGCAGTTGCTTTCTTTGAAACGGGAGCAGCAGGAAATACTACTCCTTTATTATGGAATTGGATTGAATCAAAAACAGATAGCAGAGAGACTTGAAGTTACTCAGGGTGCAATTGCACGTCGCTTACAAACAATTGAAATTAAACTCCTGAAAACTCTATGTCAATTAAGTAAACCTCCTGAATGGGTGAACCAATATGTTACAGGATGGCTAGTTGGTAACTACCAAGCTCCCCTAAAATCAGATTTGATTCATGTTGCTTTGGTTCAGGCAATAAAGAAACTTGAACCACAAGAACAAGAGGTATTACGGCTTACCTATGGACAAAAACTGGATGAACAAATAATTGCCAATCAGCTCGGTATTAGTCAACCGGAACTGGGGGAGATACTTCTAAGAAATAAATCTAAATTAGAAGCTGCTTTAATCCAAGAGATTGACCGGATGATCAATGAATATTTACAATTATGGTTGCAAAAAGTATTGAAAAGTGTAGTGAGATCAGCTTCTCCTAAATTAGGAGTTTCAAAAATAGAAATTTTCCGAACTAAAGCTGTCTCTTTAGAAGTCATTAATGCTCTGTTAGAAGAATCGTTAAAAATATTGTATTCCTTAAAATAATGAGGTTGAACTGATGTCATATTTAAATGAGTTAGAAACTACTTTTTTGAACCAGTTACAGCTAAACATTTCATCAGTAGAGCAAAATCTTGCTTGGGAACAAGCGCAGGAGTATTCTAATACTCTAGCTCGTTACAATACATATCTTAATAGAGTTTGCTTGTACACCTTCCTCGACTGGCTGACAGACTGGCTAGCAGAAGAACCTGTATCTAAACCTTCAATTTACCCAACAGAGGATAGCTTACCCAGTTTTTGGGAAGTGATCAGTGGTACAGCTATTCAGGTGGGTGAGAAGCGAATAGTGCTTATCCCTAGTGAAACAATGGATTTAGAAGAGTTGTGTGTACCTCAAGAGTGGATAGATATTCCTACCCTTGCAGGTGATTATTACCTGGCGGTGCAGGTTAATCTGGGGGTACATGATGATGAGTATTGGATGAAAGTATGCGGGTTTACCACTCATCGTCAGATAAAGCAACAAGGTAAATATAACAAGTGCGATCGCACTTACATAATGCCAGTAGAGAATTTAACTAAAAACCTTACAGTGATGCTAGTGATGATGGAATTGTATACAAAAGAGGAAATCCCAAAATTGCCAAGTTTATCCAAAACCGAGGCACAACAATTATTGCAGATCTTAGGTGACCCATCTCTTTATTTTCCGCGATTACAAGCAGATGTAACTTTTGAGCAATGGGCTGCTCTACTAGAGAATAATGAATGGCGTATTCAGTTGTACCACCGCAGAATAGGTCGTTTTATTGCTGCTAAAAATTCTTCAGTTACCAATAATTTAAGCAATTGGTTTCAAAACATTTTCGAGTCTGGTTGGGAATCTATTAATGCACTTACGAATACAGAATCTCTTAATTTAGCTTTGGCTTTCAGACAACGTGAAGTGGCTTTGAAAGAGAAATCTGTTGAAGCAATCAAGCTAATTGATTTGGGAATGCAGTTAGGAAGTCAATCGGTTGCAATGCTGATTGGTCTAGCATGGGAGGATGAGCAAAAAGTAGGTATTCGCGTGCAGCTACATCCCGCTAGCGGAGAAACTTACCTACCACCTAATATCAAACTAGCTTTAGTTTCACGAGCAGGAAAAACTCTCCAAGAGTTTACATCTCGCAGTCAAGATAACTTTATTCAACTCAAACGATTCACTTGTCCCATAGGGAAAAGTTTTAAAATTCAAGTAGCTATCAACGATTTTAGCATTATAGAAGAATTCGTGGTTTGATCACCACACGATGACAAAAATGAGTAAGTTAGTTATCTTCAATTTAGGAAGGGGTACTTTACAAGAAGGTTTTCCCTTTGTGACTGTTCAGTTATTTTGGGATCAGCCATCAAAAAATCATCTACAGCAAGAGAGTCATCCCAAAAGAAGCCAATTTCAAGGAAGTTTACCTGCTGCAACTGAAATTTATAATCTCTATTGTCGTTGGCAATTGCTTTATGATTTACTATACGAAGCTCGCTCGATAAATATCGGCTTGCGTCAACAACAGCAACACGATGACGACATAGAAATTGATGAAGTTGACGTGACTCATGTCTCGGATGCTGAGTTTTATCAGATATGTGACCAGTTACAAAATCAAATTGATAATTGGCTTGATTATGACGATTTCCGTCATATTGACCGCCAGCTAAGAGTGCAATTAGCTCCTGACGATGAAATTCGCGTTATTATCCAAACTGAAGACAACTTCTTAAGAAAACTACCTTGGCATATTTGGCGTTTTTTTAGAGATTATCCTCAAGCAGAAGTAGCTTTAAGTGCTATTGAGTTTGAGCCAGGAATTCAGACAAAAAATTCTGCTCCTCAAGTAAGAATATTAGCTATTTTGGGTGATAGTACAGGAATTGATGTTGATGCTGATAGAAGGTTGTTGTCGAGATTGCCAGATGCTAAAACGGTTTTTTTAGTAGAACCAAAACGCCAACAATTAGATGAACTACTTTGGCATAAACAGGGATGGGACATTCTGTTTTTTGCAGGACATAGTTCTACAACACTAAATGTGGCCGGTGAAGACGGTGATATCACGGAAACAGGTTATTTATATATAAATCCTACTGAAAGATTAACGGTTACCCAATTAAAAAATGCTTTGAAGAAAGCTATAGATGGCGGGTTACAACTGGCAATTTTTAACTCTTGTGATGGGTTGGGATTAGCCCAGCAATTACAGGATTTACATATTCCTCAAATCATTGTCATGCGATTCCCTGTACCAGATAGGGTAGCGCAGGAATTTTTGAAGCACTTTCTTAAAGAGTTTGCTAGAGGTAAACCGTTATATTTAGCGGTGCGAGAAGCACGGGAAAAGTTGCAGGGTTTAGAAAGTGATTTTCCTGGTGCAAGTTGGTTACCAGTGATCTGCCAAAATCCTGCCGAGATGTCGCCAACCTGGAAAGTGTTGCGAGATAAAATTAAGGAAGAACATCAACGCCCTTCGGTTCCTCAACGCTCACGGAAACTCAATTTTACAGCAGTTTTAATTTTGAGTTTTCTCGTCACCAGCTTGCTGATGGGGGTGCGCTGGCTAGGGATCTTACAAGGATGGGAGTTGCAAGCTTTCGACCATTTACTACAGCAAAGACCGCTTGAAAAACAAGATAATCGGATTTTAATAGTTACAATTACCGAAGAAGATTTTCAACTAAAAGAACAACAGCACAGAGTTGGATCACTATCGGATTTGGCTCTAGCGCAACTTTTGGAAAAACTGGAGTACTATCAACCACGAGCTATTGGCTTAGATATTTACCGATATTTTCCTGTAAATTCCAAATATTTAGATTTAGCAAGTCGTTTGCGGGAAAGCGATCGCTTCTTTGCTATTTGCGAAGCTAGAGAATCCGATGAAAAACCCGGTATTGCACCACCTCCTGAAATTCCAATAGAGCGTCAGGGGTTTAGTGATTTTGCTGTTGACCCAGGTCGCGTTCTACGTCGTCATTTAATCGCGCTGCAACCAAGTTCCATATCTCCTTGTACCACACCCTATGCCCTCAGCGCTCGGTTAGCATTCCATTATTTGGAGTCTTTCGGCATTTCTGTTAAGTATACTCAACAAGGAGATTTACAAGTGGGTAAAGTTGTGTTTCCTCAGTTGCGAGCGCACACGGGTGGGTATCAAAAGATTGACGACAGAGGGTATCAAATATTACTCAACTACCGTTCTTCTCCTTCTCCAAGAGAAGTTGCTGAACGAGTCAGCTTAAAAGATGTACTCACGGATAAAGTCAACCCTGATGCAATTAAAAATCGGATCATTCTGATTGGCGTTACGACTTCCAGTGCAGGTGATGATTTTTTCACACCTTATAACAGTGAAATGTCGGGTGTTATTTTTCATGCTCAGATGGTGAGTCAAATTATCAGCACAGTTTTAGATGGGCGACCCTTGTTATGGGTTTTACCTTTTTGGGGCGAATTTTTTTGGGTTTTCGGTTGGTCTTGTGTAGGAGGAATAATCGCTTGGCGTTTCCGCAAAATCTTACCTTGTGGATTAGCCTTTGGGTTCGCGATTCTGGGTTTATATGGTGTTTCTTATTGCTTATTAATACAAGGTTGTTGGGTAGCACTTGTTCCATCAGCGCTTGCTTTAGTTGTTACAGGCGGGAGTGTTAGAATAATTCGTAATTGGTAGTTATCGAATTGGGGAATTAAGATGAATCCCTAATTATGAATTACGCATTACCAGTCATGCTTAAGCATATTCAACTTTCCTTGGCTATTATTTTGACGTTTGCAAGCTTTGCTCCAGTACAAGCACAATCTACCAAGCCCCTAAATTTAAACGCTAGTAGACAATCTAAAAAACAATTAACTTTTAACACACCCCCACCACCACCAAACATTGGTGCACCAAGTCAACGTAAAGCAGGCGGAAATCGTGGTTGTTCTGATGTCAGTCTACAAAATACGCAGTCTAGTGACAAGGTACTAACAGCCTTAGCACCTGAATATTCCAAGGAACAATTGGTTTTAGGATTGACAACCCAAAAGCGTCCTACCTTGTGGTTTTATGTTCCTTATAAATCTGACTCTGTCTATGCAAAGTTAGTGATAGAAGATGAAAAGAGCCAAACTATATACAAAACTCCTTTGATGGGAACACCGGGAGTAGTTAGCGTTTCCCTCCCACCCACGTCTTATGAGATCAAAATTGGCAAGTTGTATCACTGGTATTTCAACATCTACTGCAAGCAGGACAATGAATTTATCACTTCTGTAGAAGGGAAAGTGCAACTGTTAACACTCAACCCTACTATTAAGACTCAGTTAGACAAAGCAACACCACGACAGCAGGTTGAGCTTTATGCTGCGAATGGTATTTGGTACGAAGCGCTGACTACTCTAGCTAATCTTCGTCGCAGTTCCCCGCAGGATGCTAACTTAGCTAGCGATTGGGCTAGTTTATTGGGATCTGTAGGCTTGCAAAATCTTGCTGCAGAACCGATAGTTGATTGTTGTAAACCTCAAGCTCCTACAGCCAATTTCCCAAAAGAGTATAAGGAGCCCAAAATCTTGGACGTTGGTATTTAGGATTTTGCAACAAGGCTAGTTGAGCATGACGCAGTGCCTCAGCTTTAGTGATATTAGGCGTTTTGGCTAATTCTCGGTAAAAGTGGCTCATAAGTACTGCGGTAGACTCATCGTCTACATTCCACAGGGAAGCAAGGGTACTACGTGCACCAGCACGGACAGCTACACCAGCTAATCCCAAGGCGGCGCGATTATCCCCACTTGCTGTTTGACAAGCACTCAATACTAGCAATTCTATCGGTTCCAGGCCGTTTTCCTCTCTAATTCGCAAAAATTCACTCAGATCGTTTACTTTGATCTGCTTATCCCAGGAGAGAATAAATGTCTTGTCGGGATTAGAACTAAACTGTCCGTGAGTCGCCAAGTGAACTACCCTAAAGGGCAGAGATTTTACCTGTTTTTGCAGCGCCTGTGAAGTAAACTGCTGATTGAGTAGCAGCTTTGTTCCTAGGTGTGACTGAATCTCTTTTAACTCCCGTTCTACGTTAGCTAATGGTGAAAATCCCAACCGTCCCTCACTCAGTCCAGCTGTTAGCGCTTGCAATTGTTTTTTTGGTAAGGGTTTGGGGTCAAATAGCTGTAAACTTGGGGAGATGGCGATCGCGTACTTTTCTACCAGATATTGTTTACCATCGTAGAGCGATGCCATAGGCACATTTCGCAGGGCACCATCCAACACAAACACCAAGGTTTTAACTTGACTTTTAGATAGTTCAGCCATTTCAGGTCGAATTAACCAATCATACACCCGCCCAGACAACGACTGAACCATTGGCAGCGTATGGGGTTGAGTAATATTCTCACGCAGTTGCGATAACGTGCTTTCCACTTCAAGCTTGGCTATAGGAGTGGTGTAGTGCCTTAGTTTCTGTTGCCCTGGTAACTTAACAATCACCTCTAAGCTATTTGGCAAAATAATAGGGTATATAATTGCTGCGGTCTGGTCTTGCTCGACAACTTTGTCAATCTCTACCTTAGCAGTTAAACAAGCTTGCCGAAAGAAGTTGTCTAGTTCTGCCAGTTGTAACGATTCAATGACAAAACGAGCTCGTTTAAGATTTTCTGGTAACGGTTCAGAGTTTCCCTCTGTTTGTAACAGCAATTCGACTAACTCTCGATACACAGGTTCGACACTTTCGCGGAAGGAAAACTGAATCACTGGATTAATCGTGACTAAATCGCTACGTAAAGACTGGAGTGTTTTGATTGCTTGAGAATAGTACGAAATTGCTTGCTTAATATCTCCTTTACTTTTAAGTAAACGTCCCAACTGCCATTGCCACTGATAACCAATGTCAGATGAATTAATACTTTGCGCTATAAATAAAGCTTTCTCTGTCATTTTTTGGGCATCACTGAACTGCCCGGTTTGTTCGTACAACCAGCCAAGAGTACCTTTGGCATAAGATTCTGCTCGCAAATCTTCTAAACTTTGTGCAAGCTCTACAGCTTGTGCTAAAAGTCGGGCAATATCTTCCCATGATAAAGTTTCTGTAGTGTAATTGCGCTTGAGTTTCGTTAGATTTTGAGCAAAGTTAATCCGAGCGTTGACTGACATCCGACTAGGTGGCAACTTGCTTATTTCTAACCGAATTTTGGATGATAACGCGGCTGCAGCGCTCCATTGTTTTGTTTCTAAAAGAAAGCTGAATTGATTCAACAATAGCTGCACACGTGTGCTTATAGGAACCGATAAAGTAGCAGCCTGTTGGTAAAAATTCGAAGTAGCATGAGTGTCCCCCTGTAAATAAGCTGTATTAGCTAAACTCAGTAGTGCTTCAGTGATTTCTTGATTTTCTCCCAAGGATGACGCTACTCTTAGGCTATTCTTCAACACCAGTCGAGATTCATCCAAGTTACCAAATACTCTCAAGACGTCTCCAAGATTACGTAGTCCTGTGGCTTTCAAAGGTGAATCTGGCTGATTGTCTAAGCTTTGCAGAACTTCAGTAAGAATATTTTTTGCTTGACGAAAAACCCCCAAGATTTGCATGGCTTGAGCAGAGTTAATGCGATTGCGAGTTACTTTAGCGCGATCGCCTATTTGTTTGTAAATATCAGCCGCTTGTTGCCAAGTTTTTAGTGCTACTTCAGCTTGTCCGTGGGCTAATTGCCAGCGCCCTTGAACATCTAGGGTTTGGGCGAGAATTTCAGCACGCTGTTTTGAGTCATCTAAATTTTGTAATAACTTCAGACTTTGCGCGATCGCTTCTTTAGCCTCTGTCCACAAGCCAAGTTCTTGATAAGCCAAGGACAGGTTACTCAAAGTTATCGCTTGCCGTAGTTTATCGCCACTAGCAGTAAAAGTAACCAGCGCTTGTTGCAGAATCTTGACTGCATCATGAAAGCGTTCAGCTTCGTAAAAAGTTCTGCCTTGTGCTACCAAATCCTCCATATTGGGCAAAGCTTTATAGCGCGAATTTTCCATAACTATCTGAGCAGTACTAGGAAAAATCGCTGTCGCTAAGAACAGCACCACTAGAATGATGACGGTGACACGGAATTTTACCGTTATCCTTAACTTCCTCAGTCTCCGTGCAATCGTCCGCAAAGATCTGCTGAATTTGCCATATTTATCTTTCATGGTTCAGATTTCGGCGTGCTACAGATAGTTGCTGTGTTCGAGAAACTGTAGGGAATGGGAGTAGACGCAGCAGTGAGCAATACCTCACCTTTGTCATTTATAACCCAACCTGTAGCCGGTACGATAGCTTGTGGTATGGGGATAGTAGAATGAGTATTTACAGTTTGACGGGGGTTGTTTGTGTTGGTGTTAAGAGTAACCCAATCAACTCGAACTGTATCACTATTAAAAGCTTTTCTTGGATTAGGGGGCAAGCCACCGCGTCCTGTCACAGTGAACGAACCTTGTTTTTGTCTTTCTCCTGGGTTACAAGCATTGGCAATTTGCCGTGATGGATCAACTAAATCTATTGGCAGTTCCAATAAGCCCCGAGTAGGGTCAACTTCAGGTGTGGTGATTTCTACATTACCACTGAACTCACGACTTACCCCTGTAGCGGTGATATCACTTGTTTGATCAGATGGCACATCTCGGAATTGTGTCCCAAAAATACCTTGGGCATTAATTCTCACATTGCCGCCACGGAAGTTAGCAGAATTGGCGCTGATGTCACTATTTTGAGCAGCAATGAGGAAATCAGTTTCAAGATTGATGTTGCCACCGATGACATTTTCTCCTGTTGCGTTAGTCCTAATGTTGCTATTGCGACTCATTATTAAGAGTGGTGAGTTAATGTTAATTGTCGCCTGCTCAGAGTTTGGTTCCACTTGAGTGCTTTGTGTATTAGCGGTAAGTAAGGCATTGTTGTCTAAACGGATATAGCGTGCATTAACGTTGAGATTGCCTGCAATACCTTGCCCTTGGCTCCTTGCAGTTACTATAGCCCCATCTTGAACGAGCAACACGCGAGTATTAATCGTTAGGTTTCCCGCAGATCCTGTTGAGCCTACCCTAGATGAAGTAAACAAGCCACTACGAGCAAGACCATCTGTGGTGCGACCACCCAGTTGCACTGTGTCTGCATTGATAGTCAAATCTCCTCCCTTACCCGCACCAGCTGTACTGGCACTTACCTGAGATCCGCCCTGAACTAGCAACTGCTGGGTGTTAATCCTTAAGTTTCCTGCATCTCCAGTTGCTCCCGGATTAGCTTGAACAAATAAACCATTATTGGGTTCCCCAATCAGTTGCACTCGGTCTGCATTGATAGTCAAATCTCCTCCCTTACCGCCACCCGCTGTAATGGCATTGATCTGTGCCCCATTTTGAACCAGTAATTGCTGGGTGTTAATTATCAAGTTTCCTGCATCCCCTGTGCCGTCGGTTGAAGCAAACAAGCCGCCACTACCAATACGATTGTCAACTTTGACACCAGTCAGTTGCACTGTATCAGATGTGATAGTCAAATTTCCTCCCCTGCCACTACTAAGCGTACTGGCACTTACTATACCCCTACCCTGAATTAGCAGTTGCCGAGTGTTAATTGTCAAATTTCCCGCATTCCCAGTTGAGCCTCGATCAGCTTGAGCATACAAACCATTGGCAACCTCGTCACCAAATGTTGCACCAATCAGTTGCACTTGGTTGGCGTTAATAGTCAAATTCCCTCCGTTACCACTACCAAGAGTGGTAGCACTTACCTGTGCTCTACCTTGAAGCAGCAATTTACCAGTGTTAATTGTCAAATCTCCGCCATTCCCAGTTGCACCTGGGTAAACGAAAACACCCAAGATGCTAAAGTCGCTAGAGGTACTGCTTATCTCTAATAAATCAGTAGCTTTAACTACCAATGCTCCGCCAGGTTCCGCCCCCAAAGTACTTGCCTCTATTTGGGAAGCATCGGTGATTGCGATACGCTTACCTGCTAGTTGTATATCACCGCCACCAGCACCGCTGACATCCACTACCGACTGTTGGGACAGTTGAATGTTGCCCAAGTTTTGTACGCTTTCATAGCTTAAGGCAAAGCCTTTTTCTATGGGAGCAATGTTAACTACACCTTCTCCTGCGACACTGCCCAATTCAATCCTTCCCCCAGCCGTCTTCAGCGTTGCTCCCTCTAAGCCGAGTTCGCCACCCACCAACGCTAGGGTTTTACCTGAGGACACTCTTAGCCCTTGCTCCTGCGGTCTGCTTCCCGAATCGCTATCCCCTTGCACTCTAATATATCCAGGATTTGAACCAAATTGTAAGCCAATGGGAACACTGATACTTAGTAGCGGTGTTGTTTGGGGAACCTTAGCACTAAACTCTGTGCCATCAGCAAATTTTAGACTGTTCGCTGTACTGCCAACAAATGAGCCGCCAACATTTAGCGCTGCATTGCGCCCAAAAATGAGCCCCGACGGATTAATGAGAAACAGATTAGCCGATCCTGAGGATCGAATTAACCCATCAATATTAGAAACTGATCCACCTGTCACCCGACTAATTATGTTTTGAATATTCAGACGATTGTTAAAAGAAGCAGTGCTACCAGTTGGAACAGAAAAATCTTTAAAACTATGAAACAGATTATTGCCTGCTATTGTCCCACCTGTAATATTCAAGATGCTACCATTTGGTGTAACGATGGAGTTATTTGGCAAAGTCCTATCTGGTGTGATTTGGGCAAAAGCGCAATTAGCCCAAACAGTGCTAATAGTACCCATTAATATCCCCGAGAACTGTCGCCAACGAGTACTTCCCAAACCAAACATCGCACTTCTCCTTATCACCACAGATTAAAGTATCCTTCTAATGAAGGAATCACTTCTTATATTTCTGCTATTTAGCCAAACATTTAACCTGGATAACAGGAACAGTCATCTTTTGATGACAATGAAAATTAGAATGAGAATGAGGACGATGAAAAGTATAAAAATAATGAATTTTATACCGATAGCGTAAACAATTATCATTATGGCTGTTTTAATTAATTGTAGCCTATAGTAGTCGACTTTTTGACCTTATTTGGCTGGTGTGTTTAGAATTAACTTTGGCTGAAGCTTTTGTTCAATAACTTTTTTCCGTCATTGTCTGAAATCAGCCTGGTAGAATTGTTAACGTTATTGAGTGTAACCTTAATTAAATTTCATGAGTTCCCTGACAAACCCTGTTTATCCTGTTATTTGGCACAATGACTCGGTTTCACTGATTGACCAAACCCGCTTGCCTAACGAGTACGCATTTGTGGAAATTCATCGTAGCGAAGATATGGCACGGGCAATTAAAACCATGATTGTTAGAGGTGCACCAGCAATTGGCGTCGCAGCAGCATATGGGATGTATCTTGGAGCAAGGGAAATCGAAACCGACAACCGTGATGAGTTTTTAGAGAGTCTTGAAAAAGTAGCTCAGATGTTGCGATCGACTCGTCCGACAGCGGTAAATTTATTCTGGGCAATTTCACGAATGATGAAAACTGCCTATGAAACCCTTGGAACGGTACAAGAGATCAAACAAATCTTGTTGGAAACTGCTCAAATTATCAATTCGGAAGATTTGCAAACCTGCCAAGAGATCGGCAATCATGGCTTAACCGTTTTACCCTCTACCCCAGAAAAACTGACAATTCTAACCCACTGCAATGCTGGAGGACTTGCAACAGCTGGCTACGGTACAGCTTTAGGTGTGGTGCGCTCTGCTTTTCGAGAAGGCCGTTTAGCGCGTGTATTTGC
Organism: Aetokthonos hydrillicola CCALA 1050; assembly: GCF_017591665.1. GTDB lineage: Bacteria > Cyanobacteriota > Cyanobacteriia > Cyanobacteriales > Nostocaceae > Aetokthonos > Aetokthonos hydrillicola. Next base: position 32,078 of record NZ_JAAKGC010000070.1, read on the forward strand.
TGACGAAACTCGCCCACGGCTACAAGGTGCAAAACTCACTTCTTGGGAGTGTGTCCAAGAAGGAATTCCAGTCACAGTCATTACTGACAGTATGGCTGCTCACTGTATGAAGCAAAATTTGATTCATGCCGTCGTTGTTGGGGCTGACAGAATCGCTGCTAATGGAGATACAGCTAATAAAATAGGGACGTATAGCTTAGCACTCATAGCAAAAGCTCATCAGATTCCTTTCTTTGTTGCAGCTCCCCTTTCCACTATTGATTTTTCGTTACATGATGGTACTCAGATTCCAATAGAAGAGCGTAACCCAGAAGAAATCTACAAAGTTGGTGACACCATTCTCACACCTGCTGGTGTCGAATTTTATAATCCTGCATTTGACGTAACTCCAGCAGAGTTGATTGCAGCGATTATTACTGAACATGGCGCATTTGTTCCTAAAGAGTTAAAAACTATACAGGAAAAACAAATGGCGTAGCCAAAAATATGTGACTGGGCGAAATTAATTTAATATCTTGTAGAGTTAGGTAACAGGGCTCTGCATCTCTTCTTCTAAGTATCAAGGATTCTCTGTTGTAAAGTGGTGCATCATAAATCCTCTCTCTACAAAGGGTTTTTACTTTAATCAAACGGATGCGATCGCTTTAACAATAGTCAAATTATTAATTAACATAAGGATAATTAGTGATATCAACCCTACTCGAATATACAGTTTATTCAATAATGATTGATTGGTGGCTAAAGCTAAAACTATAAAAGTAAAATTGCAAGTGTATAAAAACATTTCATTAACACCAAAAATAGAATATAAAGTAAGGTTAAATAATAGATTTCCACAAAGAGCTAAAACCACAATATTTTTATGAGCAGATAATATATTTTTGTAAACCCCTAAAATGAGTAAAAGTATCCAAATAATTGTTCCTATAGCGCCAATCAAACTATAATCGAGGTTACGCATAAAAAATGTTAATTCTATAGCAGAACCATTTTCTGGATGTAGAGTATTAAAAGGAGAAGAGGAAACGAAATTAACTAAAAAGAAATGTTTGAGTAATTCTTGGATAACTGTTAATGGCTGACTGAATAGAAATGACTTTATATACTTTGTTTCCGTAGTTAGCATGTCAGGCAAAAAGAAGTAAGGAGCATGAATAATTATTATTTTTTGAAAAATACTTAATACAAATGCCAGAGTAACTACTGTGCCAATATATTCTGAAATCAAACTCACTTTGTTCTTATTTGTCTTTAGAGCTAAGACAGCTATAGTAAAACAAACTAAAGTTTGAATGAAGTTAGTGATTGTCACGCCAAAGGTAAAAATTCCTGCTAAAATCCAATATCCAATATCTAATTTTTTATTTTCTATGAAATTAAAAAATAATATATATGTTGTTATAATACTGCAACCAGCTAAAGCATAAGTTTCTGGAACAGTAGAAAATACTAATTGGCTCATAGTTAAACCGAACACTGTACTTATCAATAAAGCTTGTGTAGGTTTTTCAATGAGTTTATTGAAAAAGATAGATGTGAGAAAAACAGCAAAAGCACCAAAAAAAGAGTTTAATATTAGTACTGTTATTTCTGGAGATTTTATTAATGAATTTATTAGTGTTCCCCATGGACAGACAAATAATAAAAATAGAGGATGAGAGCCTTTAAAATAAAAAGGTTTTTGAGCAGAAAAAGTTGTCCAATAACGACCTGCTTTCCAGAGATCTCCACCAAAAAAATCCATTTTATCGTGCTGATGGATTAAAAGAAAGCCGAAGTATAGATATAATCCATAGAAAATCAAAAATAAGATGAACGATGATACAATCTCTTTGCTTTTAACTATTGACAACCAGTCGGGTGCAGTTTTTGTTTTGAAGCTTATCAAAATTTGTTGTCTGTCACGAAATGTTTTGAATATAAATGATGAAGAATATATAAAGCTATAAACTAATATGTTAAAAATCAAATAAAACATATCTCCTCTCTTGAAATAAAAATCAAGAGAGTTTTCATATCTTCCTTTTACAAAGCTATTCAAAATAGAAACTGCTTCACCTTTATATGCTGACTCTATTAAGAAATGACCTATTGTAAAGTAAGAAAATGATTCTATTAAAAATAGAATCAATAAGGCTTTATTGGGATTGCTAATTAGTATATTTTTAAAATTGACTATTTTGTTAACAAGCATTATTTTTGGCATCCTAGGTTACATAGTTTATCGTTAAACCCAGAGTAGTCTGAGTTTCTAGATTAGCAAACAATTGAGAATAGTGCCAATAGTTACTAAGCAAGCTATGTAACTCGGGTTGACAGCGTTGTAATATAATAAACTTCCTGAAGGATTAGTTTGCAATCAGATCCTCTATGTATGAGAATTTCAGCCTCCTATACTATTTTTGTAAGAAGCTGTTTTGTTTTCTTGTACTGAGCAATGGAGAATCTTGTCGGAAGTGACAAATATTTCTTAGGAATATCACGGCAATTGAGTAATTTACCTGATATGAGCATCATCAGAATTACTCAGTGCGCTACTGGTATAATTTTTCACTAGTAGCACAATCAAAGACAAATAATTTACTCAGGTCAAATTCTAACTGAAGACGTTCTCCTAATTGTGGACGAAAATCTCCATCCAAAACAACATTTATTAGTGATGTTGTATTTGATAAACCCGCCCGAATTAAAGTTTCTCTTCCCAATGGTTCAACAACCTTTACCTCAACTATTAACGCTCCAATTTGTTCTTCCTGTTCTTCTCCTGATAAAGACGTTATGGGAAGACGCCTTTCTGATTCATTAATAAGATCGAGATGCTCTGGTCTAATTCCCAAATCAAATTCTTGCCCAAGTTTAGCTTGCAATTTCTTTCTTACATTTATGGGACAAGGTAAAATCTGACCACTCACATCAAAACCATCACCCGTGAACTTTGCTGTAAGAATATTCATTGGGGGATTACCCAAGAAAGTTGCAACCATACGGTTGGCTGGTTGATTGTAAATGATCTGAGGTTCACCGATTTGTTGAATTTGTCCTCCGTTAAGCACCACGATTTTATCAGCCAAAGTCATTGCTTCAACTTGGTCATGGGTAACGTAGATAGTTGTAATTCCCATCTGTTGATGTAGCTGTTTCAATTCGGCTCGTGTATCGTCTCGTAATTGCGCATCTAGATTAGACAAGGGTTCATCTAGTAAAAACACTTGTGGTTCTCGTACGATCGCTCTCCCCAAAGCGACTCGCTGCTGCTGTCCACCAGAAAGTTGTTTCGGTTTGCGATCAAGGAGATGTTCAACACAAAGCGATCGCGCCACCGTCGCAACTCGTTGTTGAATAACCTTGGGATCTACTCCCCGCATCTGCAAACCAAAACCAATGTTTTGGGCGACTGTCATATGAGGATACAAAGCGTAGTTTTGGAATACCATTGCTACGTCGCGTTGTCGTGCGGGGAGATTGTTAACTTGGCGATCGTCAATAAAGATTTTGCCAGAAGTGGCCATCTCCAAGCCAGCAATGATCCTCAAAATAGTTGACTTACCACAACCTGAAGGTCCCACCAAAACCCAAAACTCACCATTCGGGATTTCAAAGGTAATATTCTCAATAGCGGTGATGTTATTAAACCTGCGCTTAATATCTTGTAGACGAACGTTTGCCATTGTTATTTGTTGTTTGTTCTTGAACAACTAACTATGAACTGCTTAATCCCACGCTGGGTGAGATAATAACGAAGCAATCACTCGCACTCCCCGCAGTTGGTTAGATAAGGGTAAGTGACCTCTAGGCGCGGTTAAGTCCCACGTAAACTCATTGGGATATCTTGTCCAGTTATTACCACTTTTCCAAGCAATTTTTGTCCAAAGGCTCTCCCAGTTTTTTCCCAAACTTAGCCAAATTTCTCGTTGTACAGAAAAGCCAAATTTCCCCTCACTATAAACTACCCAGAGATTGTTCATTGTTTGTAAATCTAAGGAAGGAAAATTTTCGACCTCACTAAAATACAACCATTTTCTTTGTACAGCAGCTGGTCCTGCAAGTTCACACATTTTTTGCAAAGTCATACGGTCAGCAGCTTGGAAGTCTTGAACAGCAAGTAACTTTTGTAGAGGAGTGTAATCAATATTGCACTCTGATTTTAAAGGGATAACCCCCGTAGGGAAATAGCTTTGCAAAAATTCTTTTGCTTTAGCAGAATTAGAGTTATAGAGTACTTGGTACGCTTTGCCATCTACCCAAGTTGCTTGCTTTTCACGCCGTTCAAATAAAAACTCCATTAGAACATCTAATCCCCCATCTCCAAGATTAGCTAGCTGCGGAATCACTTGTTGTTGCACGCTAGTAGACCCAGCAATTAAAGGCTGACGAAGGGAGTCAATATCACTAGCAGTACCTGATACAATATTTGGGTCTGTCATGCCATTACATCTCTTAAAAAACGGTCGGTGAAAAACTCACCAGCTATTAATCTGTTGTGTCTTGTACATATTCAACTATCAATTTCTCAACCATTTGAGAAAGGCTTAAACTATGGGTGGCAGCAAGTTTTTTTAATTTCTCTTTAGCCTCTAAGCTAAGCCTGATAAGATTTTCTGTTTTTCTTGTCATACTCAAACAATAGCGCTATCGATATCGATATACAATGAGTATTTGTTACTTTTTCTGAGATACTGGCTAGTTTTAACTAGCCTCTAGCTTTCATCCCTCGGCTAAAAGCTAGAGGCTCTCAGGATATTTTGGTAGTTTACAGGAAATTGGAAACAAAACCTACTAGTACAACTAGGCAAAACTCAAAAGGAGCAAGTTTGTCGCAGATCTCTACCTATTCTAGATGGTAGCTTTATTTCCGCCAAGCGGGTAAACAGTTATCAGTTATCAGTTATCAGTCGTCAGTCAAGAATAATGTTTTTATAGGAACCCGAAACACCGTACTATGCGCGTTGATCACTGATAACTGTTTAGTGTTCACTGTTTAAAAGCCCCTCTTCTCGAATGAGATATCATTTGATAGAATAGCGGATGTTTCACAGCAATCCTAATGCCTGCCCCAAATACTCCACAAGTTGGGGAAGGGATGACTCTGCGGCTTATGTGATCAAAACAAGACAAGGCAAAATCTTCTAGCCTTCCCATCGGAAGGGATTTTTATCTTTGGTTTTCAATTCCAAAGGCTATATATTTTCCGGCAAAGCCATCAGGAGTTCCGATGTACGAGAAAATTTCCCCGCCAACGAGCGGAGCAAAGATTACTTTTAAAAATGCTGAACCAATTGTTCCTGACAATCCTATCATCCCCTTTATTCGTGGCGACGGTACCGGAATCGATATTTGGCCCGCTACGCAAAAAGTGATAGATGCTGCCGTAGAAGTCGCATACAAAGGTAAACGAAAAATAAATTGGTTTAAAGTTTACGCTGGCGATGAAGCTTGCGATTTATACGGTACATATCAGTATTTACCTCAAGATACTCTGACAGCAATTAAAGAATATGGCGTTGCTATTAAAGGACCTCTAACAACTCCAGTTGGTGGTGGTATTCGGTCTCTGAACGTTGCGTTACGGCAAATTTTTAACCTTTATGCTTGCGTGCGTCCTTGCCGTTATTATGAAGGTACACCTTCACCTCACAAAAATCCAGAAAAACTAGATGTTATTGTTTACCGGGAAAATACAGAAGATATTTACTTAGGTATTGAGTGGCGTCAAGGTAGCGAAATTGCTAATCGCCTAATTTCGATTCTGAATAACGAACTGATCCCAGCAACACCAGAACATGGTAAAAAGCAAATTCCTTTAGATTCTGGTATTGGCATTAAACCCATAAGCAAAACAGGTTCCCAACGCTTGGTAAGGCGCGCACTGAAACACGCCTTACAACTCCCCAAAAACAAGCAGATGGTGACTTTAGTTCACAAAGGCAACATCATGAAATACACTGAAGGAGCCTTCCGCGATTGGGGTTATGATCTGGC
>NZ_JAAKGC010000299.1 GCF_017591665.1 Aetokthonos hydrillicola CCALA 1050
AGTATTTAGTGTTGGGTGGTGTTTGTGCGATTTTGTCAATCATACCGGTTTATTGGTGTGTTTGGGGTACACGCGATCGCATGGCTGTTGTAGAAGCGCAGCATCAGAAGACCGAAAATTCTGAATCGTTATCCTTTATCGAACAACTTAAAATAGTCTTCGACAATCGACCTTTTTTATTCGTCATTGGGATTTATCTGTTTTCTTGGTGTGGGGTACAGATAACAGCATCCATCATTCCCTATTTTGTAGTGAGTTGGATGGGTTTACCACAAGCAGCATCAGCACAAGTCGCTCTCGCAGTTCAAGCAACTGCTCTTGTTATGTTATTCGTTTGGAGCCGTGTTAGCGAGAGAGTTGGTAAAAAAGCAGTTTATTTTATGGGGATGAGTCTCTGGATTATCGCTCAAGCAGGACTGTTTTTTCTACAACCTGGTCAAGTTGTTCTGATGTACGCTTTAGGTGTCATTGCTGGCTTTGGTGTTTCCACTGCATACCTGATTCCTTGGTCGATGATACCCGATGTGATGGAACTAGACGAACTCAGAACTGGACAGCGACGTGAAGGTATATTTTATGGGTTCATGGTTCTACTGCAAAAAATCGGTTTAGCCATTGCGATATTCTTAGTGTTAAAAGGTTTAGGTTGGGCAGGATATATTTCGGGTACTGGAAATGTAATACCCACACAGCCCCAAAGTGCACTGCTTGCAGTCCGCATTGCTATAGGTCCTTTACCCACTCTATGTTTAATTTGTGGTTTAGTTTTAACGTACTTTTATCCCATCACGCGAGAGGTACACGCAGAAATTCTATTGAAACTTCAAGAACGCCGAAACGCTTCTAGGGGAAGTACTTCGTCTTAGGAGGATGGGTAATTACGGCATTGAAGTGGGAAAGATCTACCGTTAGGGTAATGTATACTCATAAATGTAACAATACTTAATAATATAAGGAGTCAGGAGACAGAATTCAGGAGTCAGAATACACCTTCAATAAAGGGACGGTGTTCTAAGAAAAGTTTCAACTCCCGTCTCCATAACGAGTAGACGCAGTTTTAACCAGCATTTATTCTGACTCCTGTCTCCTGACTCCTGAATCCTGTTTGATAAATAGAGATTCCATAGTAAAATCTGTTTTAAGATAATGGTAGAACTAAGCTTACAAGAAATCTCCACTCAGCTAGAAAGCCCGAATTTACGCGATCGCATGGTAGCTCTTGCTAATTTGCGTCATATCTCCCCAGACGATGCAGTACCTTTAATCAAAAAGGTTTTGGACGACGAGTCTCTCCAATTAAGGTCAATGGCAATATTTGCTCTAGGAATTAAACCAACAGCAGAATCTTACCCAATATTGGTGCAAATCCTAGAAAACGACCCAGATTATGGTATTCGTGCTGATGCTGCGGGTGCATTAGGATACTTGGGCGATGCTAGAGCCTTTGAACCCTTGGTAAGGATATTTTATGAAGACACTGATTGGTTAGTACGTTTTAGCGCCGCAGTTGCACTGGGAAATCTTAAAGATCCTCGTGCTCATGATGCACTCGTCAGCGCTTTAGACAGCAAAGAAGTTGTCATACAACAAGCTGCGATCGCTGCATTAGGAGAAATCAAAGATATCGAGTCTATAGATCATATCCTCCGTTTTGCTCAATCGGATGATTGGTTAGTCCGACAACGTTTAGCAGAAGCATTAGGTCATCTTCCTAGTCCTAAAAGCGTCTCAGCTTTAAAATATATGGAAAAAGATAGTCATCCACACGTTGCTGAAGCGGCGAGGGTTTCGCTGAAACGACTAGAAGAAGGCGAGGGAGCATCCCAATAAAAATATATTATGAAGTGGGAGCATCTTGCTCGACTTCATAAAGAATAAAGCGGGCAAGATGCCCGCACTACAATTTAAATATTGAGATTTTAACTAAGGTGGTTTCATTGATAACTATTGAAGAGTTTTTTCAATTAAGCGCAGGTAGATGGTTTTCTCACCGCAGTAGTCACGATTTAGCTTCTAAGCAATCAAAAAATGGTAAATCAGAACTTACAATCGAGGCGCTAGGGGCAGATCATCCTGATTTAGTCAAGTTGTCTAAAAACCATAACATTGACCCTAGCGATGCTTCTTGCGGCATTAAAATTGTTTGGAATGGCACGATAGAAACC
>NZ_JAAKGC010000300.1 GCF_017591665.1 Aetokthonos hydrillicola CCALA 1050
GTACCAATAGCAATTGAGAAATTAGACTTTTCTAAAAAGAAAGCATCATTGAGAGAGAAGTCAAAGAAATATGCAAGAATGCTTTCTAATTTTGCGTATTCTAGCTTGGCAAAAATGCTCTTATCGCGATGTCAAAAAATTGGAATAGAGCTTATCTTGGTTGAACCTGCTTTCTCTTCAGTGCAAGGTTTGACAAAGTTTATGGCGATGTACGGGATGAACAGTGGGAGTGCAGCTGCTCTAGTTCTAGCCCGTCGCGCATTAAAGAAATCTGAGCGCTTACCTCGCGCTCTCCATGTCGCCCTAAAGAAACCAGTGGATAGCTTTAGGCACGTGTGGAAAGCATGGAGCGAGGTGAGCAAGGTATTAAACACAACGGGACGTAAGAACCGACATATGTTCTATACCAGCAGAGAGGAGGGGGCTAACAGCCTCATGCAGGTCACGCTCTTTAGTCTTGCCAATAACCGTAAGGAGAAGGGTAGGGCTAAAAAGCAAGGTGCAAACCACTTGCAAGTTAAGAGCAAGTCTCTTAACGCTTCAGGGTGAGATTCCCTGACTCAAGTATCTCCGGTGCGCTTGGAGATGCGGCTGTGATAAATTTCAGCAGTAATGCCTAAATTTACCTAAGTTTTTGATAGCGCTAGATACGAAACATCGCTACAATCCGTAAATTTTGTATAGTACCTATGTACGATGATTCGCCCGAAATTTTCTTTACTTACCCCCTCCCCCAACCGCTAGATGCGCCTAAGTCCAGAAAATTAGTCGCAAGTCAGAAAGAAGTCAGTAAATCTCAGGTTTGAACTCAGTTAGCAGTGGAGTTTGATGAATATATGGGGTTCAAACAGGCAAGCTGAACCTTCTGAAAACAAAGGTTGTGAGTACAAAGATGGCAGTCCAATATGTAGCTGGTTTTTATGATTACTATTTTGGCAAGTCTAAGACTTTCACTAACCACAAGGAAATACTGGAGTTTAGACTAAAAGCGATATGAGAGAACGCAAATCAAATGGAATTAGAGGTTAAAAATATTCTATAAATCAGCCTCAAAGCTGTGATTTGAATCATAATTTGACCAAACGGTCGCGATATGCTTCAAAGTCCCTGTAATTTAAAGGATAATGTGTACTTATGGTGCTTATTGGCGACATAGTAGCGTCAGAGGCTGGTGTTACCAGTATTTCAGCCTTACCTAGACTTCAATCACTTTGGGCTGAAACCCTCGGTGATCCTCGTATCTGCGTTGCAGTCCTTGATGGACAAGTTGACCAGTCCCATCCGTGCTTTGCAGGTGCGAATCTGACGCAGATACAGACCCTAGTATCTGGTGTCAGTAATCAACAAGGTAGTGCCTCAAATCATGGCACACACGTTGCCAGTACAATTTTTGGTCAACCTGGTAGCCCTGTCACTGGTATTGCCCCCGGCTGTCGCGGACTAATTCTTCCCTTGTTCCAAGACGGAGCAGGAAATTCAATAGCCCCTTGTTCCCAGCTTGATTTGGCACGAGCTATCACTCAAGCCGTAGAGCAGGGAGCAAATGTAATTAACATTAGCGGTGGTCAACTAACATCATCGGGAGAGCCAAGCAAATGGCTGGCGAATGCAGTCCAATTCTGCGCCGATAACAACGTTCTGATTGTTGCGGCGGCGGGAAATGATGGCTGTAAATGTCTCCATCTCCCCGCCGCACTACCTTCAGTCCTGGCCGTAGGAGCGATGAATGCCCAGGGAATACCCTTTGATTTTAGTAATTGGGGCGAAACCTACCAAACTCAAGGAATTCTCGCACTTGGTGAAAACATCTTAGGTGCGGTTCCAGGCGGTGGGACTGCCCTAAAGAGTGGCACTAGCTTTGCGACTGCCGTTGTGTCTGGCATTGTTGCTCTGCTGTTGAGCATTCAAATCAAGCAGGGAGACAGGCCAGATCCTAAAGCAATTCGTGCCGCAATACTTGAGAGCGCTGTATCTTGCAACGAAAAACAAACAGATGATTGCCGTCGCTATTTAGTCGGAACTCTCAACATTACTGGGACACAAGCCCTAATAACCAAACCACAACAAGGAAGACAAAAAATGTTAGATCAGAACCCAGAGTTAGAAATGCTCCACCCAAGTGAAGTAGTTACAGATAATATGCCAACCTCTATCCTGCCTTC
>NZ_JAAKGC010000301.1 GCF_017591665.1 Aetokthonos hydrillicola CCALA 1050
CTTGTCCTTAACTTGCTGACCCCAGCCAAACACCATCTTGTGCCAATAATCCAAGAGCATCTCCTAAAATCTTTCCACCTACAGATTCCAGTATCAAATGATATGGGCCGTATTCGCTAGCAGCTGAAAGATCTTCGCCAACGACCACTATTTGCGCTCCTGCTTCTTTAACCAAAGCTTCATGTTCTGCTCGCCGAATATGTGCTATTGTTCTCGCGCCACTCAAACGAGCAAGTTGAATAGCGAAGTTTCCAACACCTCCAGAGGCGGCAGTGATCAAGACTGAACGACCTAAAACAGAACCACCTTTGAGTAACGCGTGATATGCTGTTAGGCCCGCTACGGGAAGGGTAGCAGCCTGAGCAAATGATACTGATGATGGAATTTCAGCTAGAGAATGGGTAGGCACCGATACCACTTCTGCCCAAGCACCAGAACGCAGTAAACCAACAACACGTGTACCCTGCGGAGGGCTAGAACCATCAGCAGATGGGGTTTCAATTGTACCTGCCAAATCCCAACCAGGACGCCAACCTGCATCAGCTGCGGTAGAACGTCTCACTTCACCTCGATTTAGAGAAATTGCTGAAACTCTCACAAGCGCCTCGTTGGGATCTGGCTTTGGTGCATCTACGTCACGCAGTACCAAACGCCCAGTGACGCTCGGATCAACAACCACAGCACGTATTTTGGTCATCAAAAACTCCTGATCAATTTGAGGATTACTACCAAAAACATAGCGGGAGGGTGAGAGCCCCTGAGCTTCAGCCAGGGGATGAAACCCGACACGGGTGAATTTATCCACCCGTCACTACTCTGACCACTCGGTTATTAAACTGGGCAGAACGCTTCTTAACTTATTCTGCCAGTCCGGAATGTTTATGAGTCGCTGTTTAGTTTCTGAATCCAGTCTAATACATAAAGGTCTAGGGTCTAACTTGTTTTCACCTTGTGGCTTGAAAGTGTACTCGTTATTTTTATGAAAAGGCATTTATTTTTTCTATTTGAGCGTGTATACTTGCATTATAAGCTAAATTTAAGTAGGTAATTACCAGTTGTACAAGACCCAACAAATTAGGTTAACTGACGCTATCAATAATGAGACTTACAGTTTCTTAGTTTTGCTTTGTGAGCAATCTTCAAAGCTTTCTAATCAGGTTGTCTACTCAATCAGGCAAAAACATTTTGAAACCTGCGAGCGGGTTGAGTTCTTTGATAAGGATGGCTTTTACCGTTCTGGGTTTAAAACTAAGAAAATCAGTGTTGATAGTTACGCTTCATTGTGTAAAGAGTTTGCCAACAGTGAACACTATCAAATTATGGGAGGACAGCAAGCACAGCAAACGATTAGATCGGTTATTGAGAGTTTTCGTTCTTATAATGAATTACTGCCATTGTTTTTTAATGGAGAACTCAATGGTTTTCCTCGTATTCCTGGCTATCGCAAAGATGGGTTAACCGTTGTCACATTCCCCGCTCAAGCCGTGAAGTTAGATATAGAAACAGGGATGTGTCGTTTAGCAATCTCACGGGAGTTGTCCAAGGACATTTTAAATGATGTTTGGATTCCAGGGGGATACGGCTTTAAACCTCATCAACTGGTTGAAGTTCGTATACTTCCACGTAACCGCGAGCTATATGCTGAGTACGTCTACAAATCTGGTAACGAGGAGGCAAGCTGTTTACTGGGACTGGATCATTCTCAAGCACTGGGAATAGATCCAGGAACCAACAACTGGCTAACTTGTGTCTCAACTTTGGGTAAATCTTTCATCATTGATGGCAAACAACTCAAGTCCCTTAACACTAATTACAACCGCAAAGTTAAGAAGATTAAGACGGGAAAACCACAGGGTTTTTGGAATGATGAACTGGCACATCTGACAGAACTGCGCAACCGTCAAATGCGGGATGCTATCAACAAGACAGCTAGATTCATTGTCAATTATTGCCTTAACCATAGGATTGGTAATGTGGTGTTTGGCTGGGGTCAGCAAGTTAAGGACAAGATAACTCTAGGCAAGCGTAACAATCAGAACTTCGTACAGATCCCAACATCCAAGCTTAAAGAACGCATCCTTACACTGTGTGAAGAAATCGGGATTCAGTTTATTGAAACCGAAGAATCATACACGTCCAAGACGAGTTTTTTGGATG
>NZ_JAAKGC010000302.1 GCF_017591665.1 Aetokthonos hydrillicola CCALA 1050
AAAGGAGCAACAGATGCGCAATGATAATCATATTCCGCTGAGCGATCCCATCCTTTTTCTAGAGATTCTGGTATCTGACGCTTCAGAATTTGAAAACATTGTGACACTCAAAGGATTGGAAGTTGGTGGCTACCGAATTCTACGTGCTGAGAGTGCAGCTGTCCCTAACACCATTGCTGCCATACTTCTATATCTTCGTGATTTGACCGGTAAAATTCCACATGCCTATTTTAACTGGCCAGAGGGCAACCCGATGGATTACCTGCTGCGTTTTATTTTGTTTGGGGAGGGCGATATAGCTGTGGTTACCCGTGAAGTGCTGCGCCAGGCTGAGAAAAATCCCCAGCGTCGTCCTTCCATTCATATTGGAGGATGAACAACGCCTTGAATAGTCCCATTGTAATTAACACCAATGGGTTGGGGTGAAAGACAGTACATATCGGACAACTTGAGTCCCAGTTTGGGATGTAGACGAATAGGAGAGGATGCAATCTGCACGCACTCATTCTGTCCAGGTACACGCACGTTGACGCAAGAAAAAAGGGAGGCGATCAGCACAACTACTTGGTCTGATAGCGGAGCGTTAGCCGGTACTCCGGCGTCTAAGTCCAGAACTTTTAAGCAAGAAGCCTCCCTTTTTTCTCAGTATTAGTCCTCCTCCCTTGTATTTTTTGGCAGTGGAATAGTGCGTGCAATCGCTCTATTGTCCGTTTTTGAGCCTAGACAATGTAGCGGCTGGTATTTGATTTGACGGCAACTGCCTTGGTACACAGACACAATTAGTGAGTGAATTTTTATTGGATGCTTCACTTGTTTTTATGGATCTCCCTTAGAAAGAAGTAATCTGTTTAGCCTGTATCATGCCTGGTGTTGGACTTTTAACATCCCAAGCCATACCTGTTAGTTCAACAGACCGGATAACCCAGTAACCTAGATCGAATTGCCACCATTTCATCCCAAACTTTGCCGAGTTGGGGAAAGCATGATGATTGTTATGCCACCCTTCTCCAAGAGTTACAATGGCAAGCCAAATAATATTTCCGCTTTGATCAGCGTTTTCAAAACGGTGGCGACCAAAGACATGGGTAACGGAATTGATGCACCAAGTCATGTGGTGAGATAAGAAGATTCGGACAATTCCTCCCCACATAAACCCTTGGAATGCTCCAATACTACTTCGTGTAACAATCCCTTCTATAGCCGTAGGAATAGCAAGACCTAGTATTATCCAAATTAGGTAAAGCTGATTAATTTTGACAATGCTAGAGTTGTGAACCAAGTCTTTGGCAAAAATTAATGGATTCACAATCAAGCTCTCAAACAGCCAGCCAATATGGGCATAGTATAGTCCGCGTAATTGATTATAAATTCCGTTTCCATGAAGACGAGGTGAATGAGGATCGTTGGGCTGGTCGCTGTACTGATGATGGCATCTATGAGTAGCTACCCAAAAAATTACAGGTCCTTGAGCAGCCATAGACCCAAGAATGGCTAGAGTGATCTCTATGACTTTGTTTGACTTGAAAGCTTTGTGTGCAAAGTATCGATGAAAGCAGGGGGTTTGAAGTTAAGCTTGTTAATGCTCACTATGTGAAAACTGTGCCTGGTCGTAAGACTGACGTATTAGATTGCCAGTGGCTGCAACAATTACATACTTACGGTTTGTTAGCAGGGTCGTTTCGTCCAGAAGACCAAATTTGCACCCTCCGCAGTTATATTCGGCAACGAGACAACCTAATTAAAAGTGCTTCTGTTCACGTACTGCGGATGCAAAAAGCATTGACTGAAATGAACGTACAATTACATCGAGTCATTAGTGATATTACAGGTATCACGGGTATGGCAATTATCAACGCCATTGTTTCTGGTGAACGTAACCCCCAAAAGTTGGCAACCCTAAAAGATGAGCATATTAAAGCTAGTAGTACGAACATCGCTGCTGCTTTGACTGGAGATTATCGACCAGAACTAGTGTTTGTATTGTCACAAGAACTAGCACTCTATAAATTTTACCAGACACAAATTACTGAATGCGACGCTCAGATTGAGCAGTGTTTGACTGGATTTGCAGATAAAATAAATGTTAAAGCTAATCCTATTGGTAAACCAAAACGTCGTGGTAAAAAGCAACCAGGAAATGCTCCCCAA
>NZ_JAAKGC010000303.1 GCF_017591665.1 Aetokthonos hydrillicola CCALA 1050
AAAAAAACTAGAACCGCAAAATTTGCTAGAGAGGGTCACATATTCAAGTAAACTAGGGAACACAGAGAATATGTGGTATGAAAATGGCAAGAAAAAGCCCTCAACCAAAAGCGACATCGTTTGAAGTACTAGAATGCGTGCAACAGAATTGTCCTAGTTGTGGCAAACTAATGTGGAATGAGTACAATAATCTCCGACATGTGAGAACTCTAAAAGGAGTGGTAAAACTGCTCTTAAAAATCCGCCGTTGTCAGAATACATCCTGTGAGCGTTACCGAATTAAATATCGACCAGAAAAAGAAGGTTCATGGGCGTTACCACAACAAGAATTTGGTCTAGATGTGATTGCATTGGTGGGAGCGCTACGCTACCAAGAACACAAAAGCATACCTCAAATTCATCAACAACTTTGCAATGACGGTGTAGAAGTAAGCGAGCGAAGCGTTATTTACCTGCTAGAAAGATATGATGAATTAGTTGCACTGTGGTTAGGTGACCAATCAAGACTCAAATCTATAGTCAAAAAACAAAACCGATTGATATTAGCAATTGACGGGATGCAACCAGATGTTGGACATGAAGTACTGTGGGTGATTCGCGATTGTTTATCAGGAGAAATTTTGCTGGCAAAAACTTTGTTATCGTCAACAAGTGAGGATTTAGCAGCCTTGTTGTTGTCAGTAAAAAATAATCTTGGTGTAAAGATTGATGGGGTGATTAGTGACGGTCAACAATCAATTCGTAAAGCCGTTGAAGCAGCATTACCTGGAATTGCTCATGGTTTGTGTCATTTTCACTATTTGAAGGAAGCCGCCAAGGTTATTTATGAAGCAGATAGACACGCAAAAAAGGAACTGAAAAAGCATGTTCGGGGTATACGCGAAATTGAACGTAGTGTTAATGATTGTGACCAAACTACGTCCGAAGTTATTCGTGGGTATTGTTTGGCTGTACGTGGTTCCTTGACCAGTGATGGTCGTCCACCGCTAGATGCCTCTGGATTAAAACTACAAGAACGCCTAAGTTTAATTGAAGACAGCCTAGAACGGCTAGCTAAAAAAGGGGGTTACCAAAACCCTTAATAAAACTCAAACAAATTGTTGCTAAAGGACTTGAAAAAACAGCATCTTTGTTCACTCCAATTAGTGTTGCTTATAACTGGATTCATCAAGCCGCAGAAATTCTAGATAACGAAACTGGTCTTAATGCAATTGAAGTCCAACAAAGTTTCCAAACTTTACTTGACTCAATGTCACATGCGAAAAATGAAGCAGGTACTTTAGAACCTGGTATTACTCATTTCTTAAAAATTACTCGTAGTTATTGGTCTGGACTTTTTCATTGTTACGATGTTGAAGGTTTACCTCGAACTAATAATGATCTTGAACAGGTATTTGGTGTTTTACGACATCATCAACGCCGTTGTACCGGTCGAAAAGTTGCCCCTTCATCACTTGTAATTCGAGGCACAGTTCAGTTAGCTTCTGCTATTGCTACTGCACTTCATTCCTTTTCATCTGAAGATTTGGCACAAGTTTGTGTCCAGACTTGGCAACAATTGCGCTTTGATTTACGCCAACATCAACTAAGTCGTATTGAACAACTACGATTCCGTCGAAATCCCGAAGCTTACTTGGCAAATCTTGAGACACTTCTTGTTTAATAAATAATAACACTCCCTTAACTCAGAAGCGAAATTCAGCGACTTCCAGAAAATAAAATATAGAACACCCTCTCTATAATAATGATTATTATTATCACAGCTAGGACGTGTGTCAGACTCAGGTCAATTCCGTGTAATACACGGTTTTCACGACTACTGTTTTCTCTTTCCATGGGGAGCAATGCGATTTTGTTAGATCGGGTTTGAATTCTCAATTAGATTGCCTAATTCTCAATAAAAACTGGTTTTTCTCCGCGATCGCCTAAGTGCGAGTTGCGTCAGTCCTAGCGATCGCCATTTTCTCATGCAATAGCGACCACGCTGTCCCAGTTGCGTCAGTTATGCAATACAGATGTACTAAAATTTAGCGCTCCCCTGTGCCAGTTGCGTAAGTCCTGGCACATATTCTCTATTTTTCCTAGTTTACTTGAATATGTGACCCTCTCTAGCAAATTTTGCGGTTCTAGTTTTTTT
>NZ_JAAKGC010000304.1 GCF_017591665.1 Aetokthonos hydrillicola CCALA 1050
TACACAGTGCTTCCGCAGCAAAGGCAAAGTGGTTAATGTGGTTGTATTGAGCGTTAGTCACCGACCGTTGAGTTGTCCAACCTTGGCTAGAAGCGTGGGTTGTGGGTACGACTTTCAATTCTACGCACTTCGCCCAGAAAGGATCATAATCGTATTCACTATCTAAGCCAAAGTTATCAATCCAAACAACCTCGTTAGCAACTTCCTTACCATACTTCTCAAAAGCAGGGATTGGACGGCGCACGTAACCAGGAATTTGAATAGCTTTCAATCCCAAAACATTCACCGCATATTCCAACTCTTCAATCGCCTCTTGGGGTGTATGCATGGGAATAGCTGCAATTGGAGATAGGCGATCGCGATAAGGGCGGAAAATATCAGCATGGTATATATTAATTGCGCGACATACAGCCCGACGCATCGCTTCATTGCCGATATTTGGAGCCATTGTTGCCAAGTTGGGATAGACAACAGCAAAATCGGTACCAGCTTCTTGCAAACGTTCGTGCAGCAACTTCGGTAAACTGATAGTTGCCAAATTCAAGGTATTTTTGGTTGGACGACCCCACCAGTTAGGACGATTAGTGCGATGAGCGAAACGTTCTCCCCAAGTTTGCTCATACCATTAAAAACGAGAAGCACCTGGTAAACGTTCTTAAAAACGTTCTACAATTTCAGCCCCCCCAACTTGCTCTAAATAATCGAGAACCGCCGGTTCAAATTCCTGAGTATGAACATCAGTATCAATGATCGCATAACCCAACTGCTCGCGAATTTTTGCAGATCTAGTTTTTTGTACTGGACGGTCTAATGCAATTGTCATGATATTTCACCCTAATGATTTCAAAGTGTTGATCTCCCCGACTTCTTGAAGAAGTTGGGGAGTATTCTTATCGAGTAGCCAAAAATTCTTCAGCTTTTTGCTCAACAACTGTACCCTTGAAGAAGTCTTGATTGAGACTGGTATACAACTCCAATGGATGGATGGATAGGAAATATTGCAAATCTTCTTCCGTGATAATACCGCGTTCAACAAATGAGTAAGAATTCGCAGTAACAGCAGTAATATCGGGTACATCCCAGTGACCAGAATCAGAACCCAAGAAAGCTTTAATTCTATCACCATAAGGATTTGCCTTACGGTTAAACGCGTGGGCTACACGGGTATCATCTGACTCTGTACCAAAGTAAAAGTGTTTGACGAAACGTTCCTGTACATCTTTAGGAGTCTTAACTCCCGCTTTGGCAAATTCATCTAAATCACCTGGATCAAGGGGAGAGAGTAATTGAGAGTGGAAACCTAAACCACTACCTAATTGTTCTATCCGACCATCAACTAACTCTCCACCGTAGCGGAGGTAATACTCTATAAGTTCTTCACGATTTACCTTAGATGGGTCGTTATTTTCCAACATGTGGTCTTTGTTACGGGTTTCCCAGTGCCAAATTAAATCAGTATATAAACTCGCACCCCAAGCAGAACCACCTTCTAAAAATGCAAACTGCAAAGTTGGGAAACGGTGAGTCACTCCTCCAAAGAATAACGATTTGCACAATGCTTCACCCGCAGATGCAAAGTGACCAATATGATTGTACTGGTAGTTGGAAATTGAGCGGCGATTTATCCAACCCATACCACTGGAGTGAGTTGTGGGAACAACTTTGAGTTCTACACACTTCGCCCAGAATGGGTCATAGTCATATTTGCTATCTAAGCCAAAGGTATCAATCCAAATCGCTTCATTTGCAACTTCTTCCCCATACTTCTCAAAAGCGGGAATTGGACGGCGAATATGACCAGGAATTTGAATTGCTTTCAATCCCAGTACTTTCACAGCATATTCCAACTCTTCAATCGCTTCTTCCGGGGTGTGCATGGGAATAGTAGCGATTGGTGTTAAGCGGTCAGAGTATGCACGGAAAATATCAGCATGGTAGGTGTTTGCTGCACGACAAACAGCCCGTCGCATATCTGGATGATTGATATGGGGTGCAAGTGTTGCTAAATTGGGGTACACAACAGCAAAATCTGTACCTGCTTCTTGCAAACGCTCGTGCAGTAACTTAGGCAAGCTAATGGTGGCTAAATTTAAAGCATCATTCGTTGGACGAGTCCAGAAAGGAGGACG
>NZ_JAAKGC010000071.1 GCF_017591665.1 Aetokthonos hydrillicola CCALA 1050
TAATACTTTGAAAAGTCATTTTTGAAAGTTTAATATTTAATGGCTTTGAGCACATGCGTTTTTCGGCCTGGTCCTTTGTGACGTTCCACATTGAAACCAGCCGCTCTTAGTGCACGCTTTACAATTCCTTTTGAAGAATATGTAACTAATACGCCGCCAGTGCAGGTTTGGGCCGCTATTTGTGAGAAAATTTCTTCCACCCAAAGTTCCGGCTGGGCCCTTGGATCAAAAGCATCATAGAAAATAACGTCAAATAACTGGTCAGACCTGAAGTTTTGAAGATATACATTTTCTTTCCTAAATGTGAAATTTTCGGAAAGCTGATGCTCGGCGGACCAACCACATTCATGCAGTTGGGCAAAACCTGTTTGACCGGTCAGGGTTTCATAATTCAGTGAAACCGCTTCTTCTACGGGAACGGGAAAGGCCTCAACCGAGGTGTAATCGACTTGTTTTTGCAATCGATCGGCCAGTTTCCAGGCTAAAAATGCATTGAGCCCGGTACCAAAACCCATCTCAAAAACATGGACGGGAGAAGATGCCTGGCTCAAAATCGGGAAAAGTCCCAGTTGAATATAAATGTGCTCCGATTCTGTTAGAGCACCTTGCAGGGAGTGATATTGCTGGTTATATTGTGGGCTGTACAGAGAATGCGAACCGTCCTCTGTTAAAATAAAGCGTTCCAATTAAGCCAAAGTTTAGTTTGACTTAAAAGTAATTAAATCATTCTTTTGAGTGTAATCTGCGTAAAGAAAATCTCCCCTTTACGTTTCACCAGCAAGTCTATATTTTTGCCGTCGCCCCGTTGCATGAGCTTGTATATATCGCTGACATTCAGGTCCGATGCCGCATTATCGTCTATAAACAGGAGCTGATCTCCCTCCTCCAAACCTGCCTTGGAAGCCGGCGAATCTTCCTGGATATGGTTAACAAAATAAGAATGCAGGTCACGGCCTTCCGCCCGTATCTCCATACCGCTCATATCATGTTCAAATTTCTCGCGAAGGCGGCTCCTAATGGGTTTAAGCACCATGTAGCGCTCCTGGTAATTCATTGTTACTTTGAACCTCCGCAAAAGCTCACAGCCAATATTACCCTGCCGGTCCGACCCCGGATGAAGTTTCGAACCAAAAGCAATGCTATCCGGAAAGGAGGCCACTATGTTGTCCATTTCGAACCTTCCCAGGCGAAGCCTGTCTATACGGCCCAGATTACCATTGATAACCCCATTCAAGCCACGGCCCAACTGCGCCCGGATCACCTTTTCGGGAAGCCTGAAGGATTCTTTGGATGTATTATTCAAAAGTAAAGCATGTCCTGCACCCGTGTCGATCAGTACGCGGATCGGATGTTCCCTGCCATCGGCATAGAGCGTGACCGCATCCGTAAAAGGCTTAGTATCTTCGATGATCAGTGGATGCTTATCTCCTTTTTTGGTTTTGTAAGTATACTTGTCAGGACGCATCAATATCAGTTCCTTTCTCGAAAAATCGATGGTGACAACGAAATTATTGAATATTTCGTAGCCGAAAATACCATGTACCGGAACCCCGACATACTCGGACAGCCGTAGAAAATCCTCTTCAAGAACCACAATATTCTGATGGTTGGCTTTCAGGCGCCCCATTGAAAACCGGTTGTCGATGGCCACATGCGCAGAAATGGATTTCCCTTCGCCCGCACCGGTGAGGCTCACTTTGCGGGTGAGCTGCAGCCTGTCCGGCTTTAAAACGTAGGGATCGGTAATAATAATCGAGCTGACACCGGTATCCAGGATAAACCGAAGGGAATCCGTGTCATTGATTTTCGCATATAAAAGTATCAGGTTTGAATGCAGCTCGAAGGGTATCCGGGCGGATTTATAATTCTTATCCAGAAAATAACCATACTTTTCTTCTGAAACCGGCGGAACATCGTCCGATTTGGCGGACGATATGGTACTCGTGAAAAGTGTGATCGCTAGTATAAACCACTTAGACGTTTTCATCGTGGCCTCCTTTCTTTAAATTCTGATGATAACTACTATGTCAACATTCCAAACACATTGATTATAAATGTTTTGATTGCCATTTTTATCTTCTGTGTAAACTAAGTATCAAATCGGCTTCGTCTGTAACTACAGTAAAATTAATTCTTTTTTGTCTAGATTAAACACAAAAAATTCTTTATATGTCCAAACTTTCTGTGATTTTTTCAAACATTTATTGATAACAATGTAAATGATGAAATTATACTAATTTTGTTGCGTAGAATGACCTTTTTTCACAATAAAAAATTTTTTATGCGCAAGAAAATAGTTGCAGGTAATTGGAAAATGAATAAGGTTCTGGATGAAGCAGTTGCGCTTACGTCGGAGCTTGTAAATATGGCCAATGATGAGATACAGAGCGACGTAAAGATCATCCTTTGCCCTCCAGCCATTTACCTGACTACCATCAAAAAATATATTGAGAATTCCCCCAATTTCGCCCTGGCGGCTCAAAACTGCTCGGATAAAGTATCAGGTGCTTTTACAGGCGAAATTTCCGCCCAGATGTTACAATCTATCGGTGTGGAATATGTGCTGATCGGACATAGCGAGCGCCGACAGTATTTCAATGAAACCAATTCTTTACTGGCCGAAAAAGTCAATACTGCATTGGCAAATGGGGTTTCTCCAATCTTTTGCTGCGGAGAATCGCTTCAGCAAAGACAAAATGAAGACTATATCGGTTTTGTGAAAAATCAGATCACAGAAAGCCTTTTTCATCTTACACCGGAGCAATTACTTTCCGTGGTTGTTGCTTATGAGCCCATCTGGGCAATTGGTACCGGTCTGACTGCCAGCGCCGAACAAGCTCAGGAAATGCATGCAGCTTTACGTGCGCACATTGCCTCAAAATACGGAGCAGAGCTTGCCGACGAAATTTCCATCCTCTACGGGGGAAGTGTAACAGCTGCCAGCGCAGCTGAATTATTCTCCGCGCCGGATATCGACGGCGGGTTAGTAGGTGGAGCATCCCTGAAATCAAGGGAGTTTACTAATATCATCAAGGCTAGGTAAGCACTTTTGGTCAGGAGTGGTCATTTATGGTAATGGGTTGTCATTTATAGTCAAGAGTTGTCAGGAATTGTCATTTGTTGTTACAATGGTGTAAGTCCACACCTGACAATAAATGACTTTCTGACCAAAAGTGACAACAAATGACTTTCATGACTATAAATGACTTCATGACCAAAAAACGCCTTTCATGACAATACCTGACTACATTTTCGTAATCACAAATTCCACTCTTCTGTTTTTACTTTTTTCTTCGGCCGACGTCCCTTTGTTGATAGGGCGCGTTCCGCCATATCCTTTGGCTTCAATCCTGCCGGCATCAATTCCCTTTTCAATCAGGAATTTTTGAACTGCTTCTGCCCTTTTCCGTGACAATTCAAGGTTTTTATCAAAATCTCCGACATTGTCTGTGTGGCCCTCCACTCTGATCTGCATTTCGCGATTTTCGCGCATCATGTCGGCAAGCTTGTTAAGTTCCTGATAGGATTCGGCCAAAAGCGTGTATTCTGAGGTAGCAAAATAAATGTTAGGGATCGTAATCGTTTCGCCTATCGCCAGCGGCGTCAGGTAAACGTCATGATTGAAACCCGACCTGCTCGCCGAATCAGCAGGTGAAACACTGAATAACGAACCGTAGTATCCTTTTGCGGCTATACGAAAATCGTAAGTCTCCTTCGGGTCGAGGCCGATACGGTATTTTCCGGAAGACGATCTGATCTGAAGTGAATCGCCTTTTTCTATATAGGCGATCTGGGCTGGTATCGGTTGTTTTGTTTTTGCATTATAAACCGTTCCTCTCATTACTGCAAATTCCGGGGATGTATTTTCCGGCTCTCTTGTGTCCGGAACCACAGCGGGTTCAAGCGGCTTTTTAATCGGCTCCTCTGCTTTGGGGGCAGGTTTGGCTGATTTGTTGAGCTGATTTTTAGGAGGATTTTTGATATGTACACCATAAAAGTTCCAAGATTGCTGACCCTGTGTACTTCTGCCTTCATAAAAATCAAAAACTTCGATTCCCGGCGTTAATCTTTCGAAATAAGCTACGAATTCCACAGTTTCGCCGGGCGTGACACGTTTGCGGGTGGGGTCGGTAGGAATGTTTTCTGCTCTTATAAATTTAAATTTTTTGTCCGTTTCGCCAGGTTTATACAATCTCGTTTCAGGATCCAGCCAAATCTGGCTTGACCCTGGATTAAGCTTTTGCGGAAACCCGTATAATTGGGGCGAAGGGCTTTTTCTTTCCGTAAATTCCAGGTAAACAACCGTGTACTTATCCGTAAGTTCGACTCGCTGGATCTTCACATACCTTGCAGATTGCTCTTCAACTTTGGGGCTATCAGTAACTTGTCCGAAACTGGTATTCAGTGAAAATCCAATTACACAGAGGAATACCAAAAGCGACTTGAAATTCATGACTAAGGGATATCTTAATTTTTAATAAATAATTGCAAGAACGCCCAAACGATCCGCATAGTTTGTTAAAAATTGTTAAAACTCTGAAACCTATTGGTTTACAACAATATAGGAAGACCAAAATTCGGGATCGTAACGTTCCCAGGCATGGCAGGCAAATGGTAGTTGTCCATTTGTGAGCGCAAAACTCGCCGCAGGGCTTTTTTCAAACGAGAATCTCAGTGCTTCCTGCCAGGTAGGTAATTTCATGAACAGTTTCATGGGAATCAGCCGGGTGGCTTCCTGCGAAAAAAGCATATCTTCATTTCCTTTCCAGGCAGGATAAAAAAGATCATATATTTTCAGATACCGTACAAAAGCCGGAACCCGGCGAAGCGAAAGGCCTCCGTTTAAAACAAAACGCCGGCTGGAAAGTGCATCCGCAAAAATTTGCCCCGAGCCTGCCGGCAGACTATCAAATTCCTCCTGATGCAAAGATGGCGAGCCGATGTAATCGAATCCTTTTTTACACCAGTCTCTAAGCTCATCCCGGAAAACAAAAGCATCCAACTGATAGATGAGGATAAATTCGTATTCCGAAAAAACTTTGTAAAAACCGGAAGATGTCAGCAATCTGTTGTAGGCCTCTATTCCGGAAAAGCACGCGTCGTCCAAAGAGACAAATTCGATAGCCGGATATTCAGCTGCGACCCACTTCAAATCCAGGCTACGCGGTTTTACTATCTTAACAGGGTAGCGAGAAAGCACGTTCATGCATTGTTTCAGAGAAGCCTCTTCGGCTTCCGTGAACTCCGGCCTGTAAACGGGAATCACAATCGCAACGGACGGATCTGTAACTTTCACTCCTGACGGTTTAATCATTCTAACAAATCCCCAATTGCCGGCAGCCACCAATCTTTGCTGCTAAACCTGTAATATCCCCGTATCACCTGGTTCAGGATCGGGGTGAATCTTTTGTACCGGTTTTCGGGCAGGGAAGCGCGCCTGTAAAAATGTTTTTGCGACAAATACAATTTTATCAATTTCTCGCGTGGCACAAAAGGGATTGCCCTCAGTAATAAATAAATTTCATGCAGCTTGTTTGCCTTTTCTTCCAGGGGCACCAACTTCTCGCTGCGATCCCGTGAAAAACGATCCTTCAGATGCACTTTTTCAACTTTGCTTCCGAAACCTACCTGCTGGCTGGAATGGATGCGGTACGAGATCAGGGTATCGGCGATGAAATCGATCTTATTCTCGAGACTCAGCACCATAGCGATCCAGGCGTCGTGAATCAGGTCGGGAACGTGTGTTGGAAAAGGCATCAGCCTCTCAAGACAGGATTTACGGATTGCAAGCGTAGCTCCGGTAACTACAAACCCGTTGAAAAGAATTTCATGTGGTTTCCCCTCTTTCCACTTGTTTTGGCCTGTCCTGTCAAATTCGATTTCCTCCCATATCGTCTGCCCCGTCGGAACCGAGTCATCGTTGATCATCAATGCATCCGAGAAAACAGCGTCTTTGTCCGGATTTGCATTCAAATACGCCACTTGCCTTTCTACCTTGTCCTCTCGCCATTTATCATCCTGATCACAAAGGAAAATGATATCACCACTGCACAAAGACAAGCATTTTTCAAAGTTTCTGGTAGAACCCAGATTCTCTTCATTTACGTGTATATAAACCGGAAAACTACTGTTTGCGGCAAAGGACTTGAGTATTTCTACAGTATTGTCTTTGGACCTGTCATCGCATATAACCAACTCATCTACGGGAACCGTCTGACCTGCGATACTACTCAGCTGTTCAGACAAATAAGCCTCCCCATTGTAGGTACACATCGCCACTGAAATCATAATGTGTATGCGAAATTTTCCATTCTAAAAAGGTACAAATTAACATGGAAATCCCTCTTTCCGCAAATCGGGCAACTATTTTCGGTTGGTATCATTGAAATAACTTTTTTCTGAGGATTGAACGTCTATAACTTCATGGTCTGTTGCCCATTGAAGTATTTCTGAGTAAGTACCTGAGTCTTTATAATAAATCAATGGTGTGTTACGGTCTTTCTCCCACCTGCTGATGGTGGTCATCAATTCATTATTGTTTTGTTGTAACGCGATTTTGTTATTGTAAAAAACTGCCCCCCAAACGAGCAGCCCAAACGGGATCACATATTTCAGATGGTGTTTTTTAACAATGTTTAAATCTAATAAAATCAATACAAGAATAATTGGGATCGTGGCCGTGAAAAACATATATCTCGGGGCTATCCCGCCAGCGGCTTTTGTCTCAAACCTGGAAATGGATATGATGATGCCCGTCAAGACCGGGAGGGAAAGCAGGCAGTATAAAAGCGGATTGCGAAAGGCGTATCCCTTGAAGAACAGCCAGATCCAGATACCCAAAACCGCGAAACCCACCACCATGCAAAAAATAATATTGATATACTGACCTTCCGGCGGATTCACAAACAGAAAGCTTCCCATAAAAGTAAATAGCAGGCGGGCCATCCATTCGGGATTAAATGCTGTGTGGGCGCTAGCATCCACCGAAGGTTCTACAAAGAATGTCACACCAAGAAGCATAGCCGAAATAACCGCCCAAAACATCAACAAAGGCCATTTTTTTTGAACAACCAATAAGAACCCGCCCAGTAAAAGTGTAATGAAACCGTTCCCAAATGAAAAAACGGCAACGGCCGCTGCCAGTACCGCAAGACAAAAATGTATTCCAGTCGACCTAAATGCTTTATTTAGCATATACAGGCTTAAAAAGGAGAAAAAGAAAACCACATAATGCTGAATACCGCCCCAAAAATAATATGTCACTTGCCAGAAGGACAGACTGAACAGAAAAATACAGGCAATTAGAACGGTTTCCGGAAACAGGAGCTTTTGCCCTTTCATGACAGCAAGCATCAAACCAAAAAAAGCAAGCAGAAAAATGTTCTGGAAAAGGACCAGATGCGCAAAGTTGATCCTATGGAACAGCCCGTAGTAAGTTGCCGCCGTCAGTTTTGAAAAAAATATCCGGTGTTCGTTATGCCTGCCAAAAAGGGTTTCCAATCTCTCTGAAAACAGGCTATTGTCGAAATAGAAGCGTCTGATGAAGTTTAATGTAGTGTCGTAATCATCAAATGAGGGTACATTGAGAACATTTGTAATAAGCGTATATAAGAAAATTAAAAAAAGGGCAATACTCAAACTGGTTGAGAGATATTTACGCATATCTGATATTTTTGTCAAAAAACTTTATGGCGTATTCCGAAGCACATAAAGTTAAGGCGATTACCGGATTATCTATAAAATTACTATTGCATTGCTATGGCATTACCCGACCAGCTGAAAAAAGCCATTGTTCAAATGCCCTCCAAAGAAAAGGATAAACTGTTACTTAGGCTAATTACCAAGGACAAAACGCTTTCCGACAAGCTGCATTTTGAGCTGATCGAAGACAGTGCAACCATTCCCGAGCGAAGGGACGAGATTTCGGGCCGGATCGTACGGACTTCGAAATTTAACCAGAACACACCGGGCTGGGTTTTAATGGATATGCGTAACCTCAGCGGCGACATTTCTTATCATGTGAAGGTGACCAAAGACAAAATCGGCGGGCTTGAACTCAATCTGTTTTTGCTCAATACCTTTCTGGAAAGCTACCGGGATATACTTAAGACCTATTCTTCCAGGGCGGATACCTGTGCATTATACATTGCGAAAAAAGCACAGACTATCCTCAACGGCCTCGACAAACTGGATGAGGATTACCGGGTGGATTATATCAAGGACACCAATAACATGTTGACCCTGGTGTACAGCCTTTGTTCCAAAATGTACGCGCGGCAGATGGAATTGCCCCAGGTACTGGAAGAATAATATTCAGGATTTTGATTCATTTTTGAAACCATAAAAATGGGAAAAACAGCCTTACTGATCATTGATGCACAGTTTGACTTTTGCAATCCGGGAGGTGCATTGTTTGTTCCCGGTGCTGAAATAGACGTCGAACGCATCGCCCGGTTAATCGCTCTTGAAGGCAAAAAAATAGACGGCATTTTTGTTACACTTGACACGCACAAGGTTATCGATATTGCGCACCCATTGTTTTGGGAAGATGCCAACGGCAATACCGTTGCCCCTTTCACATTGATCACCCCGGCTGCCGTCAAAGCAGGGAAATGGACTCCGCGTTATCAGCAGGACTATGTTTTGAAATATTTGGAAACGTTGGAATCCGAGGGCGAATTCAAACATTTTATATGGCCTGAACATTGTCTGATTGGGTCAAAAGGCGCGTCCCTGGACGATACAATTATGAACGCGCTCCTGGCCTGGACCCACGAAACAGGACGGGATTACAAGGTGGTTTCAAAAGGTATCAATCCTTTGACAGAACATTTTGGGGTGTTTCGGGCGCAAATTCCGGTTGCAGAAGATCCCGCTACGGAACTCAACAAAGCTTTTCTGGAAGAGCTCGAGGAATTCGATAAAATACTCATTGCCGGTGAAGCGCGTTCCCACTGTGTGGCCACAAGCATCAACCAGATCCTGAAATATGCGCCTTCCCTGGTCCCTAAGGTAACAGTTCTTACAGACTGTATGTCGGACGTAACGAACTGGGGCCACCTTGCCGATCCGATTTTTGAGGCCGCGGCAGCACAGGGAATGACTTTTTCAAAAGCAGCCGGGATGTCCGTTTAGCGAAATAGCCCAGACTATATTCCTCTGTAGGGGGTTAAACTAAATGGCCCGACTTTTGGTTAATATGAAGATCGGTGCATTGACAAATTTGCCCGAATATCTATTCGATTTCTCCTATGATGCATTTACCTGTACCTCGGATTGAGGCTTCCCAATTCGATGATCTGGATCCAAGAAAATATATTCTGATCAAAGGTGCCCGTGTTAATAATCTTAAAAATATTGATGTTGCCATTCCACGCAACAAACTGGTTGTGATTACGGGGCTTTCGGGTTCGGGAAAATCATCATTGGCTTTCGATACGCTGTTTGCGGAAGGGCAGCGCATGTATGTGGAAAGTCTGAGCAGCTATGCCCGGCAATTTCTCGGCCGCATGGAAAAACCGGAGGTGGAATATATCAAAGGTATTTCTCCTGCTATCGCCATTGAACAAAAAGTTAATACCCGCAACCCGCGATCGACCGTGGGGACTTCAACGGAGATCTACGATTACCTGAAACTGCTTTTTGCACGTATCGGCCACACTTATTCGCCGGTTTCGGGTGAGCTTGTCAGGAAGGATTCGGTTACGGATGTTGTCAATTATATCCTCAGCCACGAAGAAGGCACAAGAGTAATGATCCTGGCTCCCCTATTGATCAGAGAAGGCAGGACGCAACCGGAGGAACTGACTATTCTCCTATCCAAAGGTTATAACCGCATTATACTGAATGAAGAGGTTACAGCTATCGAGGATATTCTCGAGAATCCTGATAATTACCCGCAAGCCGGCAACCAGATTTATATATTAGTTGACCGGGCGGGCGTGAAACATGATGACGAAGACACGCAATACCGTCTTTCCGATTCTGTTCAAACTGCTTTTTTCGAGGGAGAAGGCCTTTGCATTGTCCATGTTTTAAACGGTGAAAAAAAGTCTTTTTCCGATAAATTCGAGCTGGACGGCATTACTTTTGAAGAACCTACGGTTAACCTTTTCAGCTTTAATAATCCTTTTGGCGCGTGTAAAAGATGTGAAGGTTTCGGTAAAATATTGGGTATAGATCCGGAACTGGTGATTCCCGATAAAAACCTGTCCGTGTACGAAGGTGCGATCGCGCCATGGCGTACGGAAAAAATGAGCGAATGGCTTGTGCCTCTTGTCCGCAATGGGATCAAGTTTGATTTTCCCATACACCGCCCTTACAAAGAACTTACACCAGCCCAGAAAGAATTACTTTGGACAGGTAACCAATATTTCCAGGGAATCAACGATTTCGTCGCTGAGCTTGAATCGCAGACTCATAAAATTCAGTATAGGGTAATGCTGTCGCGGTTCCGGGGCCGTACCACCTGCCCTGATTGTCGCGGTTCCCGTTTGCGGAAAGATGCTTCTTTTGTCAAAGTGGGTGGTGTTTCCATTACAGATCTGGTTCTGATGCCGATTCAAGATGTATCTGTGTTTTTTGAAAACCTTGAAATCAATGAACACGACCGGCAAATAGCCCGGCGGGTGCTCACCGAAATCGAAACCCGGCTGGATTACATGAACCGCGTAGGCCTGGGATATCTGACATTGAACCGGCTTACAAGTACTCTTTCCGGCGGGGAATTCCAACGGATCAAACTTGCTACCTCACTGGGAAGTGCTTTGGTCGGCTCCATGTACATCCTCGACGAGCCAAGTATCGGCCTTCATCCCAGGGATACGCAAAGATTGGTAGGTGTCCTTGAATCGCTGCGCGATCTCGGCAATACGGTTATAGTGGTTGAACATGAGGAAGAGGTGATGCATGCTGCGGACCAGATCATTGATATTGGCCCGGAAGCAGGTACGGGAGGCGGGCATGTTGTATTTCAGGGCAATTGGGAAGATATTTCTGAGATCAAAAACGCAGGAAACCACGCTGGCAAAGAGGATGAAGTCAAATCTCATACACTTGATTTTCTTTTGGGGAATGATTCTATTCCGGTGCCTGCTGTCCGGAGAAAGAGCCTCCATTTTCTGGAAATCAAGGGAGCGCGGGAAAATAACCTCAAAGATGTCGATGTAAAAATTCCATTAAATGTGCTTACCGTCGTGACTGGTGTCAGCGGATCGGGTAAGTCCACATTGATACGCAAGATATTATATCCGGCCCTGATGCGCCAGAAAGGAGAATTCAGCGAGGAAGTAGGCAAACTGAATGAACTATCAGGAAGCCTCGACCGGATTGAAGCCGTTGAAATGATCGATCAGAATCCTATCGGGAAGTCTTCGCGTTCCAATCCCGTAACCTATATCAAAGCCTACGATTATATCCGCCAGATGATGTCCGACCTGCCGCTTTCTAAAGCCAGGGGATACAAGCCTTCGCATTTTTCATTCAATGTGGATGGTGGGCGTTGCGAAATTTGCCAGGGTGAGGGTCAGGTGAAAATCGAAATGCAGTTCATGGCCGATATATATCTGACCTGCGAAGGATGTAACGGAAAGCGGTTTAAACAGGAGATCCAGGAAATACGGTATCAGGAAAAAGATATAGCCGAAATCCTTGATATGACTGTAGATGAGGCTATTGAATTTTTCAGAACATCAGAACCTAAACTGGCCGACAAACTCATGCCCTTGCAGGAAGTAGGATTGGGATACGTAGGATTAGGCCAGTCGTCAAATACTTTGTCGGGAGGAGAAGCGCAACGTGTAAAATTGGCTTCTTTTCTGGGAAAAGGCTCTTCCAACAAAGGAAAAACACTCTTCATTTTTGATGAACCAACCACCGGACTGCATTTTCACGATATCAAGAAGCTGCTCAAAGCGATCAATGCGCTCGTAGAACAAGGCGATACCGTCATCATTATCGAGCATAACATGGAGATCATCAAAAGCGCCGACTGGATTCTTGACCTGGGCCCCGAAGGAGGCGAAGGAGGCGGGTATCTGACATTCGCCGGAACCCCGGAAGAAATGATCAAGATAAATGGTAATTACACCGCCGCATTTTTGAAAGAAAAAATCTGAAAAATTGGAAATTCGAAGTATGTCACATACCTTTGTGACATACTTCACTTAAAGTTAGCCAGAATGAAACCGCTCATGTTTAGAGATGAATTTGTTCCCTACGGCTCAACACCAGCCTCAGACTTCAACCTCATTCAAACATCCAGGCAAGGCATACTCCGCTCAACCGCAGATGACGTTGCAAAATTGGTCGGCCTTACCGACAATGAAATTGCATACGTACTGGGCATGACACCCCGAAACCTTCATCGCATACAACCCGAAAAACGGCTTGGAACTGATGCTTCAGAAAGGCTGCTGCTACTAAAAAATATACTGATCCATGCACTGGATACCTTTGAAGGAAAAGACGCTATTGTTCGCAACTGGCTCCGAACGCCTGTCAGCGAACTAAATGATCAGTCTCCTTTACAGCTGATGGACACACTCACCGGCTTCGGGCTGGTTGAAGATGTTCTGGGCCGGCTTGATTATGGCCTTCCCGCCTGACAGCTCCGAGCATATGCCACTCGTTTACCGGATTATCAGAGAAAAATTTCTACATCAACCTCTTTCTTCCGAGGGAAGCAAACTATTTGGTGCGCGCTGGAACCCTAAAGGTATCGGCGTCCTCTATACAACATCAACACCGGAGCTAGGACTTCTTGAAACACTGGCGCACGCACCTGGAGTCCGATATGAGGATTTGCCCGTGTACTGGCTCTCCTCAATCAACATTCCCGACGATATCCGATACTATTCCAGAGAACAATTGCCCGATTATTGGCAGGACAAAAATTACGAAAGAACGCAGTACTGGCTTAAAGACTGGCTTTTAAAGCCCGACGTTCTGGCAGTCGGCATTCCGTCGGTGATCGTACCTTTTTCCCACAACATCGTTGTTCATCCCGAACATCCTCTTTTTTCACAAATAGCATTGGTTGCACAGGAAAAAATCCCTGTTGACAGACGGCTATGGCATTTGGAAAATAAATGATCAGAACTTATAATTCCGTTTCAATCCCCACTTATCAGAGCCGTTTTTAGAGTAAAGAAAATAGGGAAAAGCCTTATTAAAATTTAACTAACTTCCGCAATTATGAAATTATATAAAACTGAAAACAGCGTTTTACTTGAAAGCGACGACCTTTTCTATCGCTTGCAAGAAGGCGACTGGGATTTGGTGGTGAATAGGGATAATCTGTACGAGTGGCTTGAAATTCAAATGGAGAATCTGATTCCTTTGACTTTTACAGACGATACACCAATGCCGGAAATTCTTGCCCCGATTGGTTCCCAGGAAGTATGGGCTTCGGGAGTTACTTATTTCAGGAGCAGGACTGCGCGGATGGAAGAGTCGGAAAAGGCTGGTGGCGGCAGTTTTTATGATCGGATATATGAGGCAGAACGTCCTGAGCTTTTTTTCAAATCAACCGCCTGGCGGGTGGTAGGTAACCATGGAACAGTGCGGATCCGCCGCGATTCCACCTGGGATGTTCCCGAGCCGGAACTTACACTTTTTGCCACAGAATCAGGTACTTTGGTAGGGTATACCATTGGCAACGACATGAGCTCGCGAAGCATTGAGGGAGAAAATCCATTGTATTTACCACAGGCTAAATCATACACCGGCAGCGCTGCACTTGGACCTTGTTTGTATGTTCCGGCAGAGGTTTTGCCAGACGATACCGTCATCGACTTATCAATAATCCGGGCGGGGGAAGAAGTTTTTAACGAAGAAATCACCTTATCACAAATGAAACGTAAACCGGACGAGCTGCTTCGTTATCTATTTCGTGAAATGAGCTTTCCTCATGGCTGCTACCTCATGACAGGAACCGGAATCATCCCACCTTCTGACTTTACGCTGCAAAAGGATGACATAGTACACATTACCATCGAGCCAATCGGGACTTTGACCAATGTTGTAGGCTGATAGCTAACAAAGAAAAGCCGCAGCAAAATAAATTGCTGCGGCTTTTAGCATCATATAATACGTTGCTTATGAATTGCCAAGTTTGGGTGAGCCGATAAAAGCGTATATCACGCAGCGTACCATGCTCACCAGTTTGGTTACAATCGCACTCTGCTTATCGTCTTCTTTTTCGCTCTGAAAAAATGCCCCAGGGCCTTCTTCCAATATCCGCTCATTCAAAGTAATTTCCTCCGCCATTTTATTGGTAAACTGGCTGGTAAATGACACAGGGACTTGTTTCACGTTGACGACGTGTTTCCTGGACGCCTTTGCCTTCTGTGCTGCGATTTTTTCATTTGATCGAACACATTCTTTTCCCGCTTGTAACTTTTTGTGCGCAACGAACATGTTGTGGGAGTATCCGGTAGCGCCCGCTTGCAAGCTGAAAAGTACCAGAAGAGTAAATATTTTTATGGTTTTCATAGCTCTTGTTTTTCAGTCGTTTAGAAAAAATCCTATTGGAATTCATTGTAACTAATTGACGCTACAAATATATATGTTTTATTAGGTATCTTGCAATACATAGTACCTTGTTTTTAACAATTTTTATGAAAAATTTTTTTGGTACCAGTGGATGAACCTATTGTGTCCGGATAACAGATGTAAAGTTAAATCAAAAGGTTGCAGGATTTTGAATAAAAAAGACGAACTGCATTTTTTATCCGCTGAACAGTAGGTAATTAAAGTTAAAACAAAAAAAGGCCGGGACAAAAACTTGCCCGGCGCTTTGGTACTGAAAATCTGTATAGTTTATTTCTCCCGAAAGAAAATTGTGATCGGTACTCCGGAAAAATCAAAGTTTTCCCGCATCCTGTTTTCGAGGTAGCGCAAATAGGGATCCTTCACATGTTTAGGGTTGCTACTGAAAAACACAAAAGTTGGTGAAGGTGTAGGAAGTTGTATCATATACTTGATATTGATATACTTACCCCTGTCAGCCGGTGGTGGGTACTTTTCTATTTCCGCCTGCATCACATCGTTCAGCTTGGAAGTGGAAATCTTCTTTGTTTTATTCTGATATACCTCCATTGCTTTTTCCATCACCTGATGTATCCTTTGCTTTTCGACAACCGAAGCAAAAATGATGGGCATGTAGTTCATCGGCGCGAGTCTTTCGAGCAGTGCTTTTTTGTACGCATCAGCGGTTTTGGAATCCTTTTCGACCAAATCCCATTTGTTGACCATGATGACAATACCCTTTTTTGCTTTGTCCGCCTGCCCGATAATGTTAAGGTCCTGTCCTTCCAGTCCCAATGTAGCATCCAAAAGAATAATGCAGACATCGGATTCTTCCATCGCTTTTACCGAACGAAGCGTCGAATAAAACTCTATATCTTCTTTAACCCTTGATTTTCTGCGAATTCCGGCTGTATCTGTTAATATGAACTCCATTCCAAACGCATTGTAATGCGTATGAATGGCGTCACGGGTAGTGCCGGCTATGTCCGTAACGATACTTCTGTCGGTACCGGTTAACACATTCAGGAAGGATGATTTTCCAACATTAGGCCGCCCCATAATTGCAATACGCGGGATTCCTGCTTCGGGATCCTCTATTCCGGCAGTTTCAAAATGTGTAATTACCTTATCCAGCAACTCTCCCGTTCCAAAACCGGTTTGGGCAGATATTGCAAAAATCTCATCGCCAAGGCCCAGTTCATAAAACTCCGCTGCGGACTGATATCTTTCTGTCGTTTCCGCCTTGTTTGCAACCAAGTAAACGGGCTTGTTAAATCGCCTGAGCACGTTGGCAAAATCTTTATCAAGATCTGTCAAGCCTGTCATGGTATCAACCATAAACAAAACAACCGTCGATTCTTCAATCGCCAGCTCCACCTGGTCCCTGATAGCTCCTTCAAAAATATCTTCCGAGCCTACCACATAACCTCCTGTATCAATTACCGTAAAATACTGGTCTGTCCACTCACCATAACCGTAATGCCGGTCGCGGGTTACACCGCTCTGGTTGTCCATAATTGCTTTACGGCTTTCCGTAAGGCGGTTGAATAATGTGGATTTGCCCACATTCGGACGACCAACAATCGATATTATATTTGCCATTTTTTATTACATTATTAAATGTGATCCAAACGGATTGATTTGATTTACCGTTTTCCCTTCGTTTTACTTAATTTAACATTACTCTTCATATCCGAACTGGCGGAGCTTGTTTTCTTTGCTTCTCCAGTCGGGCTCTACTTTTACATGTTGTTCGAGAAAGACTTTTTTGCCGAAAAATTCTTCAAGGTCGATCCTGGCCTGGGTGCCGATCTTCTTTAACATTTCACCTTTTTCCCCAATGATAATTCCTTTTTGGCTTTTACGTTCGACCAAAATCTCCGCCCGGATTACGATAATATCGTCCCGTTCCTTAAATTCTGTGATGACTACCTCGGAGCTGTATGGAATCTCCTGGCGGTAATTGAGGAAGATTTTTTCGCGGATCATTTCCGAAGCAAAGAAACGCTCAGGCTTGTCTGTAAGTTCATCTTCATCAAAATATGGCGGGTGAAAAGGCAGTCGCGTGATCACGGCATCAAACAGCGTCGCAATGTTCGCGTTATGCAAGGCAGAAATCGGGACAATAGCGGCAGGCTGTATTTCCTTTTCCCATTCTTCTATTTTGTTTTTTACCTGATCGTCATTGGATAAATCGATTTTATTCAAAACCAGAACAATAGGCGCGTCGGCACGTTTGAGTAACGGCAAAACCTCATGATCGGCAGCTTTCTCTCCCACCTCTGCCACAAAAAGAACCACATCTGCATCTTCCAGGGATCCTTTTACAAAGGTCATCATCGAGTCGTGCAGCTTATAAGACGGTTTGATTACGCCGGGCGTGTCAGAATAAACAAGCTGAAAAGGGATGTCCTCGTGCTTGCCATTCAAAATACCCATAATCCTGTGCCGGGTGGTTTGCGCTTTGGAAGTAATGATGGACATCCGTTCGCCGACGAGCACATTCATCAGCGTCGATTTGCCAACATTGGGCCTGCCGATAATACTAACAAATCCTGCCCGGAAACTCCGGAACGGGTTATTTGTTTCTGGTTTATCATTCATACTGATATTTTCTACAATAGATTATTTGTTCTTACGGTGAGCAAAATATTAGCCTCCCACCATATCTTTCACAGAAGCTGTCCTTCTAAAATTATACAAACTTACAGTTTTCCGGGGAGCAAATTGCAATTACAGATTTCATTGACGTATTGAAATACGTCCGGCTCCGCCCAATATAATCGGCTCATAATCAAATCAGATAGGTGATTTTTTATCAATCCGATGGTTGTTGCAGCTATTTTAATGATTCCTTTTCAAGAAATTTTTAACAAAAATAGTTGTTTTCTTTAAACATAAAGTCGTATGTTTGCACTCCGATTCACCAACACCGCGGGATGGAGCAGTTGGTAGCTCGTTGGGCTCATAACCCAAAGGTCGCTGGTTCGAGTCCAGCTCCCGCTACACAGAAAGCCACTTTTTTAAGTGGCTTTTTTCTTTTTACTCCTCTGAGAGGCATCCGCCGCGGTACCATTTACATACATCTCCCGCGTATTCCCTAGGTTGTTCAAATTATTATTTTACTTTTGAACACACACTTTTAATTAATGAAAAATATGCGGATCTCTACCTGGTTTAAAAATCCCGATAACAGGCTGATTTTGCTGATATTAGCCTTCTCCACGCTACTTCTTCCTTTCATTGCCGTCTCCTTCTTTACCTTTCCGTCCACTGATGATTATTGCCATACGCTGGCCGTTAAAGATCTAGGTTACTGGGGCTATCAGGAACACTATTGGAAAACATGGTCGGGCCGCTACACAGGAACGCTCATATCAGCCACCCAGCCGCTGATTTACGAATCGTACACAGGCTACAAAATTGCCCCGATCGTATTGCTTATTGTATACGTACATGCATTCATCTATTTTGTTCGCGCCTTTACGCTGGACAAACTCACCAGATGGCAGACAGGCCTATTCGCATTTCTCCTCCTTTTTACAATGCTCGCAGAAATGCCCGTAATTTCCGGCTACTTCTACTGGTACACAGGCTATTACTACACTGTTGCTGATATCGGGACGCTCTATTTTTTCGGATACTTGTTCCGAAACTATTCCAAAATTTCCCGTACCAATATTGCGGCAATGTGTTTCGCGCTGATTTTGCTCGTCGGCATGAATGAGTATACGCTGGTCTGGCTGGTGATACTTTCCGGTTCGCTTTTCTTTTTCAGCAGCATCACACGCAAAAGAATTCAATGGAAAGAACTGATACTTGCCTTGGTTGCCCTGACATTCGGCATACTTTCGGTGACTGCTCCCGGCAATTTTGCCCGGGCCGAATCCGGTCTCTATCCTACTCCCTTGAAATACGATCTTTTATTTTCCCTGAAAAACAGCTTTTTATGGTCGATCCATAACTTTACCAAAATGGCACCGACCCTATGCCTTCTGACGCTGGTCCTGATTCCGTATGCAGCCAGGATGTATCATTCACGGCAAAAAAATGAATTCCGTTTTTTGTTTATTCACCCGGCTATATCGATTTTGATTTTTGCGGGATGCCTTTACCTGAGCTATTTTCCCTCCTACTGGTCTATTGCAGAACCGCCCAATCTCCGCGGCCAGTGTGTGATCAATTTCTGGACATTGCTTGGCTGGACATTTAATGTCTTTGTGCTCATTTTCTGGGCGATGGAAAAACATGACATCAAAATCATAACCCATGTGGGGGTTTATAAATGGGTGGTAGGTCTCTATTTTTTGCTATTGTACAGCGGAAATTTTAATTATCGTTCAGCATGGTCCGACCTCCTGACAGGCCGCGCAAAACGCTATCACGAGGAAATGATCAGTCGTACTGAGATGGTATTGAATACAAAGGATTATCAGATTTATGTGCCAAAACTAAAAAACCTGCCTTACACCATACTAATGCCAACCGGGGATATGGATCCCGCCTGGGCATCTGTGGAGAAAAATAATGGTTGCGCTGAATGGTATTTTGGTAAAAAGTTCTTTTACAAATAGCCTTTTTAATAACGATTAAGCCTCACAAACGGCCATCTAACCGTTTTGAAATTAAGGTTTTAATAAAAATGCGTGAAACTTTGCCTTAATTTGAAAATTTGTCTACCTTTGCAAGCCAAAATTAAGGGTAGAAGAGATTTTTTAGCGCAATAATTTGATACTGAGATGAAACGTACCTTTCAACCATCGAATCGCAAGAGGAGAAATAAGCACGGATTCCGTGAAAGAATGTCCACGGCAAACGGGCGCAAAGTAGTTGCCGGCCGCCGTAAAAAAGGTCGTTGGAAATTAACCGTTTCTGACGAAAAACGTCATAAGCAATAATCCGGGTTTGAAAGTTTGAAGTAGAGGACGCTAGTCGGGGACGCCTAGTCGGGGACGCCTAGTCTTTCATAGTCTGATAAGTTCGATATTCTCAAACTTATCAGACTTTTTTTCTACAAGAACTTGAAACAAACATTTGGCAAAAATGAGCGCTTATGCAGCCCCCGATTAATCGGAAGGCTTTTTCAGAGAGGTAGTGCGGAAGTTCAGACGTTCTACCTTTTTCCTTTTAGAATACTGTATATTCATGATATGCAGTCCCCACCGCCTCTTCCGCAGGTCCTTTTTTCTGTTTCCAAAAAGCAATTTAAAAAAGCAGTCGATCGAAATCTGATCCGCCGCCGCTGTCGGGAATCATACAGGCTGAACAAAGAACCGCTGATTTCCCTTCCGCCGGAGTCAAGACCATCCTACATTGCTTTTTTGTATCTTGCGAAAGAAATAACAACTTACGACGTTATTGAAAAGGCCATGGCCCAGTCGCTCAAAAGACTTGAAAAATTGTCCCTTGCCATTCAGAAAAATCAATCCAATTCCTGAACGTTGATGAAAAAGTATATTCGCTCCATCTGGCTGTCCATCCCTGTCATTGCCGGCCTGCTGTTCGTCTCTTTCCGACAAGACGATCGCCTGTTTGAAATAGCCCGTAACCTTGATATTTATGCCACGCTGTTTAAGGAATTAAATGCATATTATGTAGACGAGATCAATCCGAACCAGTTGATCAAGACCAGCATTGACAATATGCTCCGTTCCCTAGACCCTTACACCGTGTACTATGCCGAGGACGACATTGAGGATTATATGACCATGACCACCGGGAAGTATAATGGTATCGGCGCAATGATCAATTCCTCAGAAGGCAAGCATACCGTGATGATGGTTTATGAGGATACGCCGGCGCAAAAAGCAGGATTACAGCTTGGAGATGAAATAACAAAAATCAACGGAATTGATCTTTCAACACGCGAAGATTTCGATACCGGAAAACTGCTTAAGGGCCAGACTCAGACCAGTGTTACCCTGACCGTGAAGCGTTACGGCATTACCAAGCCGCTGGAAATTACCCTCAACAGGGATATTGTAAAGGTTACCAATGTTCCTTATTATGGTATGATCAGCGAGGATGTGGGTTACATTGACCTCAAAGACTTTACTGCAACTGCTTCCCGGGAAGTACGAAATGCGTTCCAGGAGTTGAAAGGCAAAGGAATGAAATATGTGATCCTTGACCTGCGCGATAATCCTGGCGGTTTGTTGAACATGGCTATTGAAATTTCTAACATTTTTATTCCAAAAGGAGAAGAAATCGTATCAACGAAAGGTAAAGTAAGCGAGTGGAACAAAACCTACACTGCTTACAATCCTGCAATGGACACTGAAATACCTGTGGTGGTTTTGACCAATAATCGCAGTGCATCGGCAGCAGAAATCGTTTCAGGTGTAATCCAGGACTACGACAGAGGAGTTTTGATCGGTCAGCGTACTTATGGAAAAGGCCTTGTACAAACAACCCGTGACCTTTCTTTCAATACAAAAATGAAGATCACGACTGCCAAATATTACATTCCGAGCGGAAGATGTATCCAGGCAATTGATTACAGCCATCGCAATGAAGACGGGAGTGTGGGTAAAATTTCCGATTCATTGATGACGGAATTCAAAACACATAACGGCCGGTCTGTTTTTGATGGGGGCGGCATTCTTCCGGATATCCTGACTGATAAGGAAAATTATTCACCCCTGGCTACTTCCCTGGGACGAAACAGGTTATTTTTTGATTATAGCGTAAAGTATCATTTTGAACATCCGACGATAAAGCCCGCAAAAGAATTTCATTTAAGCGATTCGGAATATTCCGCTTTCGTAAAATGGCTGGGTGACAAAGAATACGATTATACAACACAGGTAGAAAGAGATTTAAAC
This sequence comes from Aetokthonos hydrillicola CCALA 1050, assembly GCF_017591665.1. Lineage (GTDB taxonomy): Bacteria > Cyanobacteriota > Cyanobacteriia > Cyanobacteriales > Nostocaceae > Aetokthonos > Aetokthonos hydrillicola. Next base: position 21,354 of record NZ_JAAKGC010000071.1, read on the forward strand.
AATCTTGAAGCATCTGCCAAGAAAGAAAAGTCTCTGGAAGTAATTGAGGATCAGATTAAAGCGCTAAAATCCAAACTGACGCACAGCAAGGATAATGATCTTCAGATTTTCAAGCCGGAGATCAAGCAAATCCTGGAAGAAGAGATTATCAAGCATTACTACCTCGAAAAAGGGATGCGGGAAGCTTCATTTAACGAGGACCCTGAGGTAAAGGCTGCATTGGCCCTGTTCAAAGAACCCGCCCGCTACAACGAAATTTTAAAAAAGAAATAATTTTACAAGTCCGTCACAGTAACGACGGACTTTCTTATTTATGCTCATTTTAAGTATTGATACCTCAACCCGGGGCTGTTCAGTTTCAGTGCACACGGATTCCGGGATGCTTGCAGGCTACGATCTCTACACGGACCGATCGTCCTCGGCCATGCTTACTACACTTATCAAAACCTCGATAGAACACTCAGGATATGCGTTGTCAGATATTGACGCAATAGCCGTTGCAAAAGGACCGGGTTCATATACGGGTTTACGTGTTGGAGTTTCTACCGCGAAAGGGCTTTGTTATGCCCTGGACAAACCTTTGATCGCCATTAATACACTTGAGGCAATGTCCTTACAAATCAATCCTTTTTTTAAAGGACATTTACTTTGTCCGATGATCGATGCCAGGAGAATGGAAGTGTACGCTGCTGTTTTTGATGACCGCAATGCTATTGTCTGGCCTACACAGGCCATTATCATGAAAGAAGATTCTTTCACCGATCTGCTAAAAGATAATAAAATCGTATTTTTTGGTGACGGAGCAGCCAAATGCAAGCCTTTACTGGCAGATCACTCCAATGCAGTTTTCCCAGATTCCGAAATTCGCCCGAGTGCCAAAACCATAGGAGAACTTGCTGTCAACGCGTTTAGGAACAATCAATTTGAAAACGTATCTTCTTTTGAGCCTTACTATCTCAAAGACTTTATGTCACCGCCTCCACGCAAGCAAAATTTAACCACTTGATGTTTTTATATGCAAATCGAAAACTAAACTGTCCTTTTTCAGTGTTGTCATGCAGGTGCAAATAACTTTCGACTAATGGAAACAACACAGGAAATCGTAAATCGGGTAGCAACCAGCGGCATCGTTTCCCTGGATCTTGAGGAGCTTTATCACCCGGGAGAACGGCAGATTTACGATATAAAAGATAATTTATGGCAAGGCATGATCCTCCGTGAAAAAGATTTCAGGGAGTTTCTGAAAACTCATGACTGGAGTCAGTATGAAGGAAAGAATGTGGCGATCATCTGTTCAGAAGACGCTATTGTACCAACATGGGCCTATATGCTGCTGGCCGTTCAACTGGAACGTTATGCTAATGCTTTTGTATTCGGAGGACTTAATATGCTGGAAGACAAGCTGTTTTCGGACGCTATTCATAAAATTAACCTGGAAGAATTTCGCGATAAGCGGGTTGTCGTGAAAGGATGCAGCAAAGTTTCGGTACCTGTTTCAGCTTATGTTGAAATCACCCGACTGCTTAAACCAATCGTCCAGAGTCTGATGTTTGGAGAACCGTGCAGCACTGTGCCGCTTTACAAGAAACCCAAATCCTGAACTTCTCCCTCCCCGGCAGACTGAAGATCTTCTTTTAACAGCTTAAAAGTCATCCGGTGGTAGCTGCATGGCCCGTGCAGGCCAATTGCTTTGCGGTGATGAATGGTCGGATATCCGACATTATGCTCCCAGCCATAGTGAGGAAACTGGCTTGACAGTCTGCTCATAAGCTCGTCACGGTAATTTTTTGCAAGAATAGAAGCCGCCGCAATGGAAAGATAGTGCGCGTCCCCCTTGATGATGCAGGTATGCGGGATCATAGGATAAGGCGTGAACCGGTTTCCGTCCACTAACAAATGCTCCGGTTTCATCCTGAGCTTATCTACAGCCCGGTGCATGGCCAGAAAGCTGGCTTTGAGAATATTGATTTTATCAATCTCAAAATTATCTACTTCGGCGACCGCCCATGACAGGGATTCTCTGATGATTTCCCGCTCCAGCTCCTGCCTTTGCAGCTTGCTAAGCTGTTTTGAATCATTCAGGAACGAATGTCGGTAGTCCCGCGGTAATATAACCGCTGCTGCAACAACCGGTCCCGCAAGACATCCTCTTCCTACTTCGTCCAATCCTGCTTCAATAGCATTGAGGTTATAATATGATTTAAGCATTAGTCTTCTAGGATATTAGCCATAAATGTACTTTTCGTTCCGATCGCCATAAGCAGGAAAAATACCGCCCAATAAAGGTAAATCCGGTAAAAATCGCTCACATCCCGTGACAAAACATCTCTGGATTTTACCTTTTCAAGTTGATCTATTTGTTTGAACACACTTTCAAGTGCATTATTATCCGATGCACGAAAATACTTACCATTCCCCAATCCGGCGATATTTTTAAGCTCACCTTCATCCACCAGTGCACTGGAAATACTGATTGTATCTGTTTTTGAGACGACCTTGGGCCGTCCGACTGAAATCGTATAAACCTTAACTCCAAACGCATTGGCAAGCTGAGCAGATGTTGTAGGGCCTAAATTACCAGAGGTATTATCTCCGTCACTGATCAGTATCGCTACTTTGCTTTCGCCATCGGTTTCCCGCATACGGTTTACCGCTACCGCGATCGCACTGCCGATGGCGGTGCCGGCCGTCGGGATCATGCTTGGATTGATTTCATTTAAGAAGCCGTAAAGAAGCTCATAATCCGTAGTAAGCGGGCAAAGAGACACTGCTTCTCCTGCAAAAATAATCAAGCCTATCCGATCCTGCAGTCTGCCTTTGATAAACTGTCGTGCCACCTTTTTTGCCGCTTCAAGACGGTTTGGATTGAGATCTTTTTCCATCATCGAGTCAGAAATATCGAGCAGCAGCATGATATCAATTCCTTCGGAAAACCGGTCTGTGCGTTCTGATATAATCTGAGGGCGGGCCAATGCAACCAAAATCAGACAAATACCAAGGCCGACAGCTATCGGCTGCACGAAACGTAACAATGTGAGTAAATCAGCAGTACCGCGTACCGGATTGTAGGTAATGACCAGCCTTTGCTTGTGCTTCCTGTGCAGTGCATTACGTATCCAAAACAACAACGGGACAAAAGGCAACAAATATAAAAAGTAGGGATACACCCATTCATATGACTTCAGCACATCATATCCGAACCACTTTAAAGAAAACCATTTTTCCATATTCAGTTCATCGGGCTGTCGAGAATATACTTTCTTTTACTTCTGTAAATCTTGGTAGCACCGGTTTTCAGGACCTCCAGCGAAACATCCATTTTATTCGATTTAACCTGACCATAAATGATCCCGTCCATGTTTTTCAATGCCTCGGCTAACGCTTCGTCCGGCATATTATCCACGATTTCCCTTGTAGTGTAAGTGGCAAAAGGTTTCTTTTCCAGCCTTTCCAGGTAATTTTTCCAGACAATGATCGCTTTTTCCGCATCCTTGATATTATTCCGGTCGCGCGCATTACGCATGAGCCGATTGAATGACCGGATATATTCGAGGTGCCTTCGCTGCAATTTGATCAACTGCCATTGCTTGTATATATCCTGGCCAAAAACCCAATAGATACTTCCCACGCCACCAATGATGAGCGCGATGGTGCCTATCATGACAGAGAAATTGAATTCTGTGCTAAGTGGCAGCAAGCCGGTTTCAGCCTGTAAAATAGATTCCTTTCCAACACCCAGGATGTTGCTTTTGACCAAAAAAACCGAATCCGGAGCTGTAAAAACCGCAGTACAATCCTTTTTCCCAAATACATAAACCGGCATTTTTAACGACTGGACCGGAGATACATCGAAGGATACCAGATGATAAACTGCGCTGTCCAGGCTGCCTTTTTCGTCAGTACGGGAAACAAAGTTTTTTTGTGAAATTATCTCAAAGGGCGAAAAATCAAAGGATGAATCCGGGAAGAATATCTCTTTACCGGGCTTATGCAGGTAGCTCAATGAAAAGTAAAGAGGTTTCCCAACCTCAACGCTGTCGGTCAGGAACACCCCTACTGGTTTAATATCCTGGCCAAGCCCTTTACCTGGTATGCAAATACCCAAGACCAACATTCCGAAAGCAAAAAACCCCGGAAGATTCGAACAAAATTTTGCAATCCGGCTTAACCGGGAAAAACCATGTATAAATGCTGATATTGCTGCCATTTTATGAAGACGGTGTCCCACCTTTTGTGTAACGCCTGACTTTGAATAAATGGATGAGGGCAGGTACATAATCTTCCTGCGTGTTGATAGAAATATAGTCCGCCCGATTTTGATGACAGAGTTTCTGCAGTTCGGAACTTCTTTTCCCGAACCTGCTGGCCATTTCCTCTTTGTAGCGCCGTGATGAAGTGTTAACCCAAACCGTAGTCTGCTTTTCCGCATCAAAAAGCGGGATAATGCCAAGTCCGGGCAAATTTACCTCCCTGGAATCGTACAGGTGTATTACGATCAGATCGTGCTTTCTTGCGAGCGCTTTGAGGTTGTGATGGTAATTATTATCGATAAAATCAGAGATCAGAAAAATCAGGCTCCTCCGTTTCAGGACATTTAATGTAACTAAAATCGCATCCGCAATATTGGTCTTAGTAGACTCCGGCACCAGTTTGTAAAGTTCGGAAATTACGCTATATCCATGTTTCATGCCATCAGAAGGCCGGATGTACCGTTCGTTGCGGTCTGAAAAGCAAAGGAGCCCGACCCGCGAAGCTTCCTGAATCGCAGATAAAGTGAGCACTCCGCAAATCTCCTTGGCAATATCGATTTTGAGCCGCTGCACTTCCCCTACCTGCTGGGATGCACTCACATCCAGCATGAAAAAAGCGGTCTGTTCTTTATCTTCTTTGAAAATCTTGATAAAAGTCCCGTGACCCTTGGCGGAAGTATTCCAGTCGATAGCTCTCACATCGTCGCCGTACTGGTAAAGCCGCAGATCATCAAACTCAAGACCTGATCCTTTGAAAACGGAGTGGAAGTTTCCGTGGCGTTCACTGGTAACCGCTTTTCGCATCCGGATTTCATACTTTCTAAGTTTTCCCAGAAATTGTTCGAACATAAGTTTTGCGAAAAAATTACCACCTTTGTTGTGCAGTGAATCTAAACAAAGATAGGCATTTTGAGAGTTATGATGCGTCCGGCCAAGAATTTCCTAAGCGGATTAATCCTTTTTCTGACTGTTACCGTGCTGTTTTCCGGCTGTGCAAATGAGGAAAAAGCTCCGAAAAATACGCTTTCACAGGATCAGATGGTTACAATTCTGACAGACATTCATCTGGCAGAAGCACGGGTAAACAAATTGCAGCTGAGATCACTTGATTCTTCCCTCATGATTTTCAACAAACTCAAGAGCGAGATCTGGAAAAAGCATAAAGTTGACACGCTCGCTTACAGGGAGAGTTATTCCTATTATATGACTCATCCACAGCAGATGACCCAGATTTATGAAAAAGTAAACAAGAAAATTGAGTTGAGAGAGAAAAGCAATAATATTAAGCTCTGAACCTTTGAATCCACTCTATATCACACTTTTAACCTTAACCTTTATTAATTGTGAATAGCAGTATTGTAGTCATCCCCACCTACAACGAGATTGAAAATGTTGAAGCCATAATACGAAAAGTATTTAGCCTGGAAAGCGCATTTGACGTATTGATCATTGATGACGGATCTCCCGATGGTACCGCTGCAGTGGTAAAAAAATTACTCCCTGAATTTGAAGGATCACTGCACCTTATCGAAAGAAAGGGCAAGCTTGGCCTTGGTACAGCCTATATCCATGGTTTCAAGTGGGCACTTGGCCGGGGCTATGAATATATTTTTGAAATGGACGCTGATTTTTCACACCCGCCGGAAGATCTCGTCCGGCTGCGCAGCGCGTGTGCGGAAGGCGGCCATGATATGGCGATCGGCTCCCGGTACATTACTGGTGTAAATGTGGTTAACTGGCCCATTAACAGGGTATTGATGTCCTACTTCGCTGGTTACTACGTTCGGATGATCACCGGTATGAAAATCATGGACCCGACGGCAGGTTTCATCTGCTACACCAGCAAAGTTTTAAAGACCATCAATCTGGACAATGTACGTTTTATCGGATATGCCTTTCAAATTGAAATGAAATTCGATTCCTGGAAATACGGCTTTAATATTGTTGAAGTTCCGATCATCTTTACCGACCGTACAAAAGGTGCTTCGAAAATGTCACGTGGCATTTTCAAAGAGGCGATCTTTGGTGTGATCAGCCTGAAGGTCAATAGTTTTTTCAAGAGATATATCCCTAAGCATTGAGCTCGGCAATTGCGAGCCAGCTCATTAATCCGGTGGAAATTTCCAGTGAACTCTCATCTACGTCGAAAGTGGGGGTATGTACACCGGAGATAATCCCTCTTTCCTCGTTCCGGGTTCCCAGTCTGTAAAAACAGGAATCTACTACCTGAGAGTAAAAGGCAAAATCTTCCCCGGCCATCCAAAGATCGAGATCGATGACATTTTCTGCCCCCATATATTCTGTGGCGGCTGATCTTGTCCGCCTGGTGAGTTTCGGGTGATTTTTGAGGAACGGATAACCTTTAACAATCTCAAAAACACAGCTTCCGCCCATTGCTTCTGCAATTCCTTCCGCCATTTTTTTCATTCTTTTTAAACCATCTTCCCGCCATTCTTCATCCATACAACGCCACGTTCCCTGAATGGTTACTTCATTCGGAATTACATTGGTAACGCCGTCTGCGATAAACCTGCCAAAAGAAAGTACCGCCGGATTGGCCGGATTGCGGTTTCTGCTGATGATTTGCTGCAAAGAAACAATGATATGCGAAGCGATCAGTACCGGGTCTATCAATTGATGGGGAGCCGCAGCGTGCCCGCCTCTTCCTTTCACTGTCAGATAAAGTTCATCGGTGCTGGCCATGTACATCCCTTCACGGAAACCGATTTTGCCGACCGGAATATTGGGCGCCACGTGCTGGCCAACCATGCTCGCAGGTCTTGGGTTTTCCAGTACGCCCTCCTTGATCATCAAGGATGCTCCGCCTGGTGCTTTTTCTTCCGCAGGCTGAAAAACCAATTTTACAGTACCTTCAAATTCTTCCTTCAGCTGGTTCAGGATACGGGCGGTTCCCAATAGGGATGAGGTATGCACATCATGTCCGCATGCATGCATCACACCGGGGAATTTGGATTTATATGGAACTTCGTTGGCTTCAAAAATAGGTAATGCATCCATATCAGCACGCAATCCCACCACTCTTTTGCCCGGATTTTTTCCCTCTATCAATGCTACTACCCCTGTTCCTGCAATGCCTTCTTCGGGCCGAAGCCCTATTGCCGTAAGCTCAGCTGCTACATATTTGGCGGTTTTAAACTCTTCAAATGAAAGTTCAGGATTACTGTGCAGATGACGACGGTGAGCAATGATATCTTCCGATTGATCCTTGGCGAGTGCTTTTATCTTTTCTTGCAGCTGAGACATGTGGTGGAAATCGTTCTTTTCAGATGATAATGAATACAATTTCTCCAAAGGTACAAAGAAATAAATGGCGCCAAACAGCCAAATCACAAAGACAATATCCCCGTGCTTCGCCCAAGAAGGCACTATGTATTGAATGTTGTTATCAGGAAAAAAGGTAATTTTGACCAGATAAATCAATCAGCAAAGCACAAATGAGTCAAAAGGAATTTTTAGAATCGTTGGTTTGCCCGCTTACAGGAACCGCACTAACATTAGCAGAAGATGGCAAGTCACTTGTCAGCGAAGACGGCACTATTTACAACATCGGCGATACCGGGATTGTTAATATGCTTTATCCCAAAGAATTACTTCCGGAAGATGCCCGTGAACAATATTTGTACGACCAGGCATTCCTTCGTTACGACAGAGGTGTTTCCTGGGTCTTCGAGACCCTGAACCATTCTGATGAAGCTGAAACCCGTCGTTTTTTCATTGACCTGATGGAGCTGAAACCTGGCATGAAGGCGCTGGAAGTAGGGGCAGGCACGGGCAAAGATTCTGCTTTGATTCTGGATAAAGTGCGCCCCGGCGGAACTGCGGTTCTTTCTGATTTATCTCCCAATATGCTTAAGCTTGCGCAGGAAAAGCTTTCCATTGAAGATGTGAATGTTCATTACTTCCTTGGAAACGGCTCTTACCTTCCTTTTCCTGATGATACCTTTGATGCTGTCTTCCATTTTGGCGGAATCAATACCTTTTCCGAACGCAAAAGGGCTTTTAATGAACTTACCCGGGTTGTTAAGCCGGGCGGAAAAGTGGTGGTTGGGGACGAAAGTGTGGCCCCATGGCTTCGGAACACACCTACTTATGCTACTTTGTTAAAGGCGAACCCGCTTTTCCGTGCGGAGGTTCCTATCGAAGACGTGCCGGCCAATATCGAGAATTTCAAACTGCATTATGTTTTTGGCAATGCATTTTATGTGATGGAATACCGGGTTACTGCCAAAGCTCCCGAAGTGGATATAGACCTGCCGATACCTGGCAAGGATTTCGTGGATACCTGGCGTTTACGGGCTGAAAAAGCAGTAGACTAGGTATTTGTTTCACAGTTTTTTAAGATTTTAACAGTTGATCCATGTGGGTTAAAAAAGGAGTTATATACAAGCCAGACGGAAGTTTGCCGCACAGCCTTTCTCATGCGCAGGTTCCGTTTGCATACAAGCATAAAGATTTTCTTCGTATCTATTTTTCTTCACGCGATGCCAGCGGCCAGTCTAGGCCAACGTTTCTGGACGTGGATTACGACGATCCAAAAAAGATACTTTACATACACGACAAGCCTGTTCTGGAACTCGGCGGGCCGGGGGAATATGACGAAACGGGCGCTATGCCTTCCTGGTTTTTGGATATGCCCAACGGTGATATCTGGCTCTATTATACTGGCTGGAACCGTACCTGGAATTCTTACCGGCTTTCGATGGGACTGGCGGTTAGCCACGATGGCGGCTTGTCATTCAAAAAAATGTTTGTTGGCCCAATTATGGACCGCAGCATCCAGAACCCGCTTTGGGCCGCACAGCCTTCTGTCCTACGCGAGGAAGATGGTACCTGGCGGATGTGGTACATTTCAGGCCACAAATGCGAATACATTCACGATTATCCTGAACCCTATTATCGCGGACAATCGGCAACTTCAAAAGACGGAATTCATTGGGAGATCAGCGATATTCCTACCCTCGATTTTGACGATTTTTTACATGCAGTAGGTCGGCCAAGTGTTTTCAAGGAAAATGGGATTTACAAGATGTATTATTCCTACCGTCATACCAGGGACTACCGCACCGACCGCAACCAAAGCTACCGTTTGGGTTATGCAGAGTCGGTAGACGGTACGAACTGGGAGCGGAAAGATAATCTGGTAGGTATTGCAAAATCAGAAAATCCGGAAGATTTTGACTACGAGATGATCGATTATGCCAATTATTACGAACACAACGGGAAAAAATATTTGCTCTATAACGGTAACGGGTTCGGTGCTGCCGGATTTGCCTATGCAGTTTGGGAAGATTAATGTTCCGATACAGACTGTTTTAAGTCATTATTTTTATATCAAAAGAACTTTAAATTTGAGAATCAATCGTTTACAAATTCAATCTCTGCAGACTATCGATTACCTGGCATGAAATTGAAATTTTAACCTCTTTAATTTAAACATCACAAATGTGATCCAACAATGAGCACGCTACAAGAGCAATTTAACAGGGACGGTTATATTCTTTTAAAAAATTTCCTCGATAAGGAAGTAGTCAATCATATTTATACGGAAGCGCGGAAGATCTTCGCGGTTCAAATCAGGCATGTGACGGGAAAATCTGTCGATATCGATGACCGCGACGCATTTGAAAACGCGATGTTCGAATTTTTCGAGAAGGATTTTAATGCTTTTGTCAATACCGGAAAAACCGTGCAGCATGCTTTTTCATTGCACCGTCTGGGACTTGATCCGAAAATCGAAAACCTGCTGAAAGAAGTTGGTTTATCGAATCCTATTATTGGTGCTCGTGCTGCTATGCAGTTTAACAGCCGCTTTTTATCCAAAGATGGCAGCAAGCACTGGAAACTGGACGCGCACCAGGACTGGCGCACAGGTCAGGGCTCCCTGGACAGTGCGGTGATCTGGTTCCCGATGGTCGATGCAGGAGCTGACATAGGTGCTTTGCAGGTGATTCCGGGCAGTCATAAAACCGGATTGCAGGCGTCTTCTACGTCGGGCTATCAGGGCGGAATTACCACTACATTAAAGGAAGAGGACTTTGTCCAGACAGAATTTCAGGTGGGCGATATTCTTATTTTCTCTGCCTTTTTGATACACCAATCCGGCAACAACATTACCCGTAATATCCGCTGGTCGGTACAGCTGAGGTATAACAACCTGGACGAACCGACCTTTATAGAAAGAGGTTACCCGATGGCCTATATTTACAAACCCGAAACGGAACTGGTAACGCCGGATTTCCCTACGGTTGCGCAGCTGAATGAAGTTTTTAGTTAAATTTTTGATATAGACCTTTTAACAACCTTGGTTTCTGACAGGAGATCAAGGTTATTTTTTATTATGAAAGTATCCGTCTGTGTACCCGCTTATAATCATGAAAAATATATTGCTCAGATGCTCGACGGTGCACTGATGCAGCAGACCAATTTTCCATTCGAAATTGTGATCGGCGACGATGCTTCCACTGACAATACGCAGGCGATTATCCGGGAATATGTTGCAGCAAACCCTGGACGAATCCGTGCGTATCTGCACGAAGAAAATCTCGGACCAAAGGAACCCAGGGAATTTGCGGGCCGCAATAATGTGCTATTTCTTTTGAAAGCCTGCAAAGGCGAATACGTCGCGATGTGCGAGGGCGATGACTATTGGACGGATCCTTTCAAACTTCAGAAACAGGTCGATTTTCTGGACGTAAATCCTGACTTTGCCATCTGTCATCACAATATGGAGGTTATTTACGAGGATGGATCTGCCAGCCATTTTTTCAATAACCCTGATCAAAAATTAACTTCCACCATTGAAGATCTGCTGGAAGACAGCTGGTTTATGGCAACCGCGAGCTGGGTTTACCGCAATTATTTTTTGACAAATGACTTCGCAGGCTGGCATGCAAAAGCAGCAGCCGGCGACTGGGCGATTATGATACAGCTGGCTGCGCGCGGAAAAATCGGATACCTGCCGGAAACCATGGGCGTTTACAGAAAACATAGCGCGGGATTGAGCAACATTCACGCGGTAACTAACATACCATTTTTGAAAAACAGAAAACAGATGTTTGAAAACGTGGACAAATGGCTTGAAAACAGATATCATGGGACAATCTCAAAGACATTGGCCAAATACGATGATCAACTCTCGCAATTGGAAAAAATTGGCAGATCGAATTAATAATCTTTAATTTGTACTGTTTAACATTTTTCATAATATGAAGCTAAGCGTTGTAATACCAGCCTATAACGAGGAGGAATCGATTACCCATACTCTCACATCTCTACACGCTACATTAAATAAATACAATATCCCTCACGAAATCTGTGTTACAAACGATAATTCAAAGGACGGCACACTGAGGGTACTGGATGAACTTTCGCTACAAATTCCAACATTGGTTTATTATACCAATCCCGGCCCAAATGGATTTGGTTACGCGGTAAGATACGGATTGGAGCGGTTTAAAGGAGATTGTGTCGCCGTTTTTATGGCCGATATGTCCGACGATCCGGAAGATTTGGTGAAGTATTATTTCAAAATGGTGGATGGCGACTATGACTGCGTTTTTGGCTCACGGTGGGAAAAAGGAGGTAAGGTAATCGACTATCCTGCTTTGAAAAAGGTCATCAACAGAGTTGCCAATTTCATAGTACGTATTGTGATGGGCATCAAATACAATGATACTACGAATGCTTTCAAACTGTATAAAAGGGAAACCATAGATGGCATCAAACCGTTTCTGGCCCCGCATTTCAATCTTACTATTGAGTTGCCTCTCAAAGCTATGGTGCGCGGTTATAATTATGCGGTCGTTCCCAACAGCTGGACCAACCGCAAATACGGGGAGTCGAAGCTGAAAATCAAAGAGATGGGCAGCAGGTACTTTTTTATATTAATGTACTGCCTCATTGAAAAATACTTCTCGCAAGGTGATTTTATGAAAAAAGACCTGGCCCCGAAGAAAGAAGTCAGCCGGTAAGATCAGCGGATCCATTCCTGGATAAACGTCATTTTGTGGGCAATATAAGAAATCGCCAGCCCCCATATCAGCGCGCTGGCCGACATCCATAAGAAAATCGAGGGCCGCGGAACACGAAATGCAACCGCCAGAATAGGTCCGAACAGAGGGGTAAACAAAGGTGGTGTGAGAAAAGCTATTCCTATGATCCCGAATTTCTTCCAGATGTTAACCGCAATCCGGTTGGTCTTACTGAATTTTTTGGGCGGCGATTTTCGATATTTTTTAATCAGCGCCTGAACCCCTCCTCCTACATAAGTAAGCAATAACACACTGAACATCATCCCCACAGCCGAGCATAAAGCGGTTTCAAGCCAGGTAAGTTTGAGGATCACGCCGGTTATCGGTCCTCCGAAAAATTTAAGCGTACTGGCAAGCGCTACGGACAAGTATTTTAGCAAAGTGGTTTTCATTTAAACTTTTACCTGGATCATTTCAGAAGCAAAACGCCTTGTCGCCTCATTTGTTTGAACATAGTCGGAGTAAGTAGGGTTTCCGATATACTCGATTTTGGCAAGGCTTTCCACAATGACGTCAGATATGCCAAGAAAGCCGATTTTATCCTGAAGAAAAGCTTCGACGGCGATTTCATTGGCAGCGTTCACGATACATGCGGCATTTCCGCCTTTTTCCAAAACCTGGTAGGCGATAGCAAGATTTTGAAATGTATCCAGATCAGGCTTCTCAAAAGTAAGGGAAGGGTAGTCAATAAAATTAAACCTTGGGAAAGAAGATTTAAGCCGGAAAGGATAATGCATGGCATACTGGATCGGCAACTTCATATCAGGCAGGCCCATTTGTGCTTTAATGCTTCCGTCCTCAAACTGTACCAGCGAATGAACGATACTCTGGGGATGAACGATCACATCAATCTGCTCCGCCCGCAGATCAAAGAGCCATTTCGCCTCTATCACCTCAAGACCTTTATTCATCAAGGTAGCGGAATCGATCGTGATTTTAGCGCCCATGCTCCAGTTGGGATGTTTCAGCGCCTGCTGCTTGGTAACGTCCGCCAGAAAGGCCCTGTCTTTTCCCCGGAAAGGCCCGCCGGAAGCGGTAAGGATAATTTTTTCAATAGGGTTATCCCCCTCACCAGCCAGGCACTGGAAGATCGCCGAGTGCTCAGAATCAACGGGATATATATTAACCTCGTGTTGTTTGGCAAGACTGGTGATCAATTCGCCTGCCACAACAAGTGTTTCCTTGTTTGCCAGCGCAATGTCCTTTCCCGCCTTAATTGCATGAATAGTCGGCAGTAGCCCCGCATAGCCTACCATCGCAGTAAGCACCATGTCAATGTCCTCTGCTTCAACAACCGAAACCAGTGCTGAATCTCCTGAATAAACTTTAATGGAATAGGAAGACAGGGCAGCATCGACTTTATCAAAAAGCTTTTCATTGCCGATAACCACTTCTTTCGGTCGGAATTGAATAGCCTGTTGAATTAACAAATCCGCATTGTCACGGGCAGTAAGCACTGCCACGCCAAAAATATCTGGATTCGCATCAATCACTTCGAGCGCCTGTGTGCCGATGGAGCCTGTTGATCCTAAAATTGCTATTCTTTTCTTCATACTGTTCTCAAATCAGCCAGCTAGGACTTATTAATTTTGATTAGCTCATCGGCAATCTTGCGGTCGTTGGACAGCCTGGGGACTTTGTTCTGGCCACCCAGTTTGCCATTGGCTCTCATGTAGTCGATAAAAGCATTTTTTCTCAACGGAACCAGTTCCAGGCGACGCAGGATGTTTCCTTTGATCAAATCTTTATAATAGATATTGAGCTCTGTGAGCCGGTCGTCGATATCCTGGATAAACCGGTCGTTATCCCGGGGTGGGTTTCCAAATTCCACCAGCCATTCATGATAAGGAAGTCCGCCCTGATCCGAATTTACCATTGGCGCAACCGTAAATTCCGTCACCTCTACTTCCGGGTGGCGTTCCATAGCATAACGCAGCGCATTTTCTATTTCCTCTCCGATTACATGCTCTCCGAAAGCCGAAATAAAATGCTTGATCCTGCCCGTTACAAGGATTCTGTATGGATTGGTAGAAACGAACTTAATCGTATCTCCGAGGGAGTAACCCCACAATCCGGCGTTGTTGTTAACGATCACAGCATAATTACGTCCAACCTCTACTTCTCCGATCGATAGTCTCCTGGGATTTTCATCAAAAAAATGCTCTATTGGAATAAATTCATAAAAAATGCCGGTATTCAGCAACAGCAGCATCCCTTCTTCTTTCTGAGAATCCTGGTACGCAAAAAAGCCCTCGGAAGCAGGGTACAATTCAATGGAATCGATACGCTTTCCGATAGATTCAAAAAGCTTGGCGCGGTAAGGTTCGAAGTTTCCCCCGCCATATATAAACAAAGAAAAATCAGGAAAAACGTCTTTGATTTTTTTCCCGGTCCGTTCCGTGATTTTATCAAAATACAGCTGGACCCAGGGAGGGATTCCCGAGATCAGGGACATCGGCTGATCGAGCGTCTCATCAATGATTTTATCCAGCTTTGTTTCCCAGTCTTCAATGCAATTGGTCTCGTAGCTCGGCATCTGGTTCGCACGCAGATACGCAGGAACATGATGATTGGAAATACCTGACAGCCGCCCTGTCAGTACCCCGCCGGTTTCTGTCAGTACCGGGCTGCCGGAAAGAAAAATCAGTTTTTTATCCAGAAATCCGGACTTGCCAGTCTCGGCAATATAGCTGAGAATAGCGTTCCGGGCCGAATCGATGTGATTTGAAATAGAATCCGTTGAAATAGGAATGTATTTGGTGCCGGATGTCGTACCTGACGTTTTGGCAAAATAGAGCGGTTTTCCAGGCCAGAGAATATCGTTTTCCCCTGTTTTTATCCGGGCAATATATCCTTTCAGGTCTTCATAGTCACTGACCGGAACAGCCTCCTTAAAATCATCATAGGAATGTATGTCCCTGAAAAAGTGGTCTTTACCGAACTGGGTGTTTTCGGCTTTTTTCACCAGCTTTTTCATCCATTTATGCTGCACTTCAATGCTGCGCGCAATCCAATCCTGCTGTTGTTTTATAATGAACAGAGCCAACGGCTCACTTAGAAGTGATCTGATTCCCATAGTAAAAACAAATGTACACAGGTTTTATAAATTACATTCCAAACATACCCTCCTGACCTATTTTTGGCATTCATGTAACCCATTTGCTAAATTTTTTAAATGCCTTTGTTTGTGGGTAATTATCTGTAATTTTGCCAACCTGAAATCAAAGTGAGCGAAAATTTTAATAAAATATATGGGATTGTTTGATTTTTTGACTAGCGATATAGCGATAGATTTGGGCACGGCCAATACTCTCATCATCCATAAAGATACAGTAGTTGTTGATGAACCTTCGATTATCGCCATGGACAAAACCACTGGTAAGGTACTTGCGATTGGTCACACAGCTATGCAAATGCACGAGAAAACCAATGAAAATATCAAAACAATCCGGCCTTTAAAAGATGGTGTAATTGCTGACTTTACAGCGGCGGAAATGATGATCCGCGGGATGATCAAAATGATCGATACCGGAAGCCGTTTTTTCACACCATCCCACCGCATGGTGGTTTGTATTCCGTCGGGTATTACAGAGGTTGAAAAGCGTGCGGTAAAAGATTCATGTGAGCATGCCGGGGCAAAGGAGGTTTATATGGTACACGAACCCATAGCCGCAGCAATTGGTATCGGTATAGATATTACCCAGCCAAATGGTGT
>NZ_JAAKGC010000305.1 GCF_017591665.1 Aetokthonos hydrillicola CCALA 1050
TCAGTCAGTAACCGTAGGAAGAGAACGATATCTATTTGACGTAGGCGCGGCGATCTAGTCAATAAAATGGCGACTATTGCTGCTGTGAGATTGTGCTGGACGGAATAAACTATGTATGACTCCTAATGCAGCATAGCAGTCTGGAATTGAGTTGCACAGAACTCTAATGCCAAACAAGTCATACACTGATTCAAAACAAGAATTAAAATTACTGTACAGAAACTTGTTAAACTCATTGTATGGTAACTTACTAGGAAGTATCCCCTTACTGTAGCAGTAAAGCTGCTTCATTTTTGCATATATACTGTATATATTTTTGGTTCTACCTGAAACCTCAAATTTATTACCAGTAAAGCCATTTTCTAAAAGTCTGTTTCGTATTTCTTCAATGCAGTGATTCATATACTTCTCTCTCGCTGCGCGGTTTTCAGCAAGAAGAGTCACAATTTTAAAGTATATTTCTGGTTCTAAATCTCTAAATGAAAAATCTTCTAATTTCCATTTAAGATTCCAAAGACCTAATCTGTTCGCTATCGGGACAAAGATTTTGAAAGTTTCTATCGTAAAACTGTCTTTTAAATTTTTTTTCAACCCAACAACACGATTGATATTTTCTAAAATAACTAGTCTATAAACAAGTTCAATCACCAGCGCTCTTATATCTCTGGTTACAACGATTATAAGTCTTCTAAAATTCTCTCCTTCAAAAAAGTTGATACTAGATGTAGGTGTTATTTTAAACTTAGATACACACTTAGATAATATTTTTAGACTTTTTAACAGATTAGAAATATTTGAATTGATATTGACAATCCCTTCTATTTCTTTTTCAATACCAGGAGTAATGATTGTGGAATAAGTGTAAACAAATCCTGCTATAGCTATATTCAAATCTGATGTGAGATTATAGAGTTCCTGTGCAACAAGTTCTACAATATGTCCAATTTCTGTGGAAAAAAAATTTCGTTCTTCTAAGTGTTTTAAAAAAATCAAGAATTCATCATTTACATCTGATCCTTGGTTTTTTATTAAAGCAATTAGGCTAAAGTTGCTACTGATTTTTCCTGAAACTAAGGTCATAAGTCACCTTACCGTTAATCTTCTAATTTTTTATTCCATGAATCTTTAAAATCTATCCTGAGAATATGGCGATAGGTATCTATTCCACTATCGTGGTAGTTAATGTTTCTCTAATTTTACTAAACAACAATCAGAAGATTCAGGATTTATTGAGATTTTTACATCGCTGGTTAAGAGAGACGAAATTCCAACAATCCTTTATCCTCATAATTAAAGAACTTTGAAATCAAGAATGTCTGATATTCTTGCTACTTCTCGAACACATTCATTTAACCTTTCTGCCTCAGTTGATTCAATGCATAAGTTAATTTTGGCAATTCCATTAGTATTTGTTTCAAGGTCGACAGACTGGACATTAATCTTATATTTATAAAATTTTTCTATAATATCTTTTAAGATGCCTATTCTGTCTACAGAAATAAAACTAAAATTAACAATTGGAGGAATATCCTCTTGGAGTAGGGTTGGCATGGACTTAGTGGCGTATTTAGACTTGTGCCATTTTCTGATCGCATTCTTAGCTTTGTTAGTCGTGACTTGTTTAATCCACCCTAACTTAGGTTCTGCGTCAGTATCTGTAACAATTTCAACTGTGTCACCGTTAGTTAAAATAGTTATTTCATTTACCAATTCACCATTTATTTTTACTTTAGCTAATTTGTTGCCAACATTGGTGTGAATTTTATATGCAAAATCGATAGGTGTTGATTTTGCTGGTAGCGATATCAAATCTCCTTTAGGCGTAAATACATAAACTTCTTCCATTGTTAAATCATTTTTTATACTTCGCAAATACTCAGAGGCATCACAAATTTCTTCGTTACACTTAACCAGTTCATTCAACCAACCAAGATTGCTTAAATTTTGTTGATTGTCGTAAGTCTCTGATTTAGAAGAATCTAGTGACTGAGCTAGTCTCCAGTATGCTGTAATTCCGTAATCTGCCAAATAATCCATTTCTAGTGTTCGTATTTGGACTTCTAAGAGTCTACCTGTGCTGCTAACAACAACTGTATGGAGCGATTGGTAGTT
>NZ_JAAKGC010000306.1 GCF_017591665.1 Aetokthonos hydrillicola CCALA 1050
GCTCGATGACTTGGTAAAGCACTATAATTTACCACTAAATCACTTAGGTCGGCTGGTTGTAGCCGATAACTTTGAGTTGGTGGAGATGCGTAATGGCAAAGGTCAAATGTATGGGGCGGGAGCTATTACTCATGGTAATTCCTTTGCACCAGTTGACAGTTTTCTCGGTTTGCAGTATTCTTCCTTAAAATCGGTGGATACTTTAGCTGCTGTTCGTGCGCCTAAAGTAAATTCTTTAAATGCTCTCTCGTCTTTTAGACAATGGTTAAAGTGGATTTTTAATGAATCACCTTGAAGTATCCTGGAGAAGTTCGCTAGTGACAATAATCGCTAGCTATTTGATATAATAAGTCACTGTGCAAAAATCTGCCTCTCACGAGCAGCGCGGAGTTTCAACTTAGAAGTTATTCATATGACAATTACTAACGTCGTACGAGCCATCTGGGCTTTTTCAGCTATTGGTTTAATAGTCTTAGTTTTACTACATAGCCCTAAAGGTGATGGTATTGGAGCCATTGGCGGACAAGCACAGTTATTCAGCAGTACTAAAAGTGCTGAAAATACATTAAACCGTGTGACTTGGGCTCTGACAGTGATTTTTCTTGGCTTAACAGTGGTTTTAAGCGCCAATTGGCTTCCTAAGTAGAGATTAGGAGTAGTGGGGGTGTTGCGTCGGTTAATTGCAGCTTTGGAATTAGCTATTATTACTGGACTGTTAGTTATTGTGACAAACATCCAGTCTGGTATCGTACTTGGGGCTTTTATCGATAACTTGACAAAAACAACTGAGTATAGTAAAGAAATGATTAGCTTATCTCCCCCTGCTTCTTTTAAACCTCACCCTCTACCACCTACACTCATACAATGGCAAGATAATACCAACAGTGGTGACTACTTTTCTCAAGTGAAACCAAGCCAAGTTGGTTATCTAGTCTGGTCAAAGTTCCCTGTTCAGGTTTATGTAGAACCACCTTCGTCAATTAATAATCAACAGGCTGAAGCATGGGTTAATGCTGTTGTACAGGCGGTAAAAGATTGGAATGCTTATTTGCCATTGGAGATTACAAAAAATCCAGAGGGTGCTGATATTACAATTGTGAGAAAAGCACCACCATTACGCACTTCCCCCAACAACAAAATAATTCGTGCTCGTTCGGCACAAACGACTTACGAGTTGTACGTTAATCAAAATAATCTTTTATCTCACCGCTTCAAAATCTTACTCAGCCCCAGCCAAGTAGACAATTATCTCACAGCAGCAGCTCGTCACGAACTGGGTCATGCTTTGGGCATTTGGGGACACAGCCCGCTGCAAAGTGATGCTTTATATTTTTCTCAGGTTCGCAACCCGCCGCCCATTTCCTCTAGAGATGTCAATACCCTTAAGCGAGTTTATGAACAACCAACTAGCTTGGGATGGGTTGAACAGTGAGCAGTGAGCAGTAAACAGTTATCAGTGATCAAGGTCTATGGTTCGGTGTTAATGTACTTGGAACAAAGCACATAAAATAAAGTCTCAAGCCTCTAGAACTAGATCTAATCGAGTACTCATGTCTCCAAAGCGGAATCGGAATCGCCAGCAGGCAAATAGCGAAAGTCTCTGGGTTGAAGGTCTTAAGACTCTTGGGTTAAGCTTATTGCTAGCATTTGGAATTCGGACTTTTGCCGCAGGAGCTTATTTCATTCCATCCGGTTCAATGGAACCAACGCTACA
This sequence comes from Aetokthonos hydrillicola CCALA 1050, assembly GCF_017591665.1. GTDB lineage: Bacteria > Cyanobacteriota > Cyanobacteriia > Cyanobacteriales > Nostocaceae > Aetokthonos > Aetokthonos hydrillicola. The sequence continues at coordinate 1,715 of NZ_JAAKGC010000306.1, forward strand.
AATTAATGACCGATTGATGGTAGATAAAGTGAGTTATCACTTCAAAAATCCACACAGAGGTGATATTGTCGTCTTTTGGCCACCTGATAATACGATCGCCACATGTGGCTTATCGCGCAAATCCTCGGATCCTTGGATCAAGCGAGTGATTGGACTGCCTGGGGAGAAAATAGAGGTAAAGGAAGGGCACGTATATGTTAATGCACAACCTTTACAGGAGAAATATATTGCCGCTAAGCCTCAATATTTATGGGGACCAGAGGTTGTGCCGCGTAATTCTTATTTAGTTCTCGGTGATAACCGCAACAATAGCTGTGACGGCCACTACTGGGGTTTTGTTTCCCGCGATCGCATCATTGGTCGTGCAAGTGTTCGTTTTTGGCCGATCAATCGCATAG
>NZ_JAAKGC010000072.1 GCF_017591665.1 Aetokthonos hydrillicola CCALA 1050
AATTCTTGTTTTATCCGTGTTTCCATGCCATGAAGGGCTATGTTAGCAAGTAATGGAGAAATTACTCCACCTTGCATTGTACCTTCAGATGTAGCAGTAAATACTCCAGAATCTATAACACCAGATTTAAGCCAGGATTTAATTTGTTGCCTAACCTTTCCTTTGATGTTAAGCTTTTGGAGTAGTGCTTCATGGTTGATGCGGTCAAAACAACGAGCTATATCCGCGTCAAGCACGTATTTTGCTTTGTTTTGAATACAGTTTTTAATCTGTTTTATCGCATCGTGGCAAGACCTTCCGGGTCTAAAACCATAAGAATTTGGTTCAAAGACCGCTTCCCATTCTGGTTCCAGCGTAGCTTTTACTACACCTTGTAGTGCGCGGTCATACATTGTAGGCACGCTATAATAAAACTGCACAAAAGTTCAATACACTTTTGGGATCTGCTATCACTGTCACGAATCCCATTCATCCGTTGTATGGTAAGAGCGTAGTGGTGAGGCAGGTGCGGAAAGTTGGCTTGACGATTAAAATAACCGTAGAACATCCAGACGGTGGATTTTTGTGCTTGCCAGCAGAAGAAACCACCCTCGTAGATCTAGCTGCTGGTGTAATGAGAGCAGATACAACCCGATTATTTGACCCTGAGAAGTTACTGCGCCTTAGCGAGTGGGTGGCAGCTCGTTCAAAATCAGTATCGTCAAACTTTTCTTGTGTTCCAGAAGATGAAGAAGCTTCGCACAAGAAAACGAATGACACAAAAAAACACAAAAAAGGGCGTTCTACCAGAAAACAACTCAGAACGCATGCAACGCCTGATAAAACTGACAGCACAGATGGTGGACAAAATACTTCCACAAGCCTTGCCAGTGGATGTCCAGAAGAGGTGTAAAAATGATGAACAGTAAAATCAGAACAACTCATCTGGAACGGAGTGCTGTAGTCTACTTACGACAATCGACACAAATACAAGTAGAATTCAACCGTGAAAGTACACAAAGGCAATATGCCTTAGCAGACCGCGCTCATAGCTTGGGTTGGGATACAACCCAGATCAAAGTCCTAGATGGTGACTTGGGGAAAAGTGGCCAAACCACTGCAGGAAGAGAAGATTTTCATCATCTTATGGCTGCTGTCGGTTTAGGCGAGGTAGGAGCTGTTTTTGCATTGGAAGCATCACGGTTTTCTCGTTCTCAAGCAGATTGGCATAAACTGTTAGATATCTGTGCGCTCACAGATACTTTGATAATTGACCATGATGGGGTTTACGACCCAAATGATTTTAATGACCGAGTGATATTGGGATTTAAGGGAACTTGGAGCCACACAGAACTGCACGGTATGCGTCTACGCTTACAAGGAGCCAAACTCAACAAAGCCAAAAAAGGAGAACTGCGTTGTTCTCCACCTACTGGTTATGTATATGACCCCCAAGGACAATTAGTCTTTGACCCAGATGAGGGTCTTTCCGCGTATTGGTGATTCACTTAGGGACTCATAGCTCACTTGGTGGCACACCTAATCTACTACTATAGGAAAGCGGAGAATTCTTAACATTGCTCCTCACTTTGCAAAGCTCCTTGTGAGACAATGTCTACCCCTTCCTTCAATACTCTTACACCGCAATTAAGGGTATCTGGGAATTTAGACGCGGCAACCTTCGCTCTGGAGATCCCTGCCAATTGCAACACCTAGAAGTCAATTCCAGAGCGGAGGTTTGTCCGACGGCTGAAAGCGAAGCGGTTAAGAGATACCCGACGTCTGTCTACTAGATGTCTGATCTGCTACAAGTTTCGGGCTTTTTCATCAATTTTTCTGTTTCATTTTTCCATACGATCGCCCTCTGCTAGTAGCGCAATTCTTACGACCTTGGAAATTGATCCACAGTTTTCGCTAAACCTGGTAGTCGCTCACTAGTAGCACACTTATTCGGCTCAACACCACCTCATTTTTTCTTTCGCTTTTAGGTGCTTTGACCAAAAAAGCTTTACCATAAGCACATACGTTTGCTTCAACAAAATATCCCTAAGCTTCCTTGAATTGAGGTGCAATATGAATACACCGTCGGTATTCCTAGTGGGCGTTTTTCGTCTCTACCTGGCTTAGGAATCCACACTCTACGAGTGGGTTTTGATTTACCGGTGAGCTTAAGTTGTCCTACAAGTTCAAGACGTGCGTTTGGGGATAGTGCTTTCACACCGTCCACACCAGCCGTCTTTTTACCTTGGTTTTCGACTGTAACCCTACGAACCGCTAGTACTTTATTAGACCAAGACCTCATCAGTGTCTTTTGGAGTTTGCGGACTCGCTTGACATCACCGTGGCGGGAAGCAGCATAGATGCGTTTTTGCAACTTAAAGACATATCGCTCGACTTGTCGCCAGTTGATATCCTTCCATCCCTCGATATTCATTTCTGAATCCGATTTAGGCTTATGCATAGCTACTGTTACCTCTAGCTTTTCCGCACTGCGGCTCACGTCTGCTTATCCTGGTAATTACACCATCCCTTTTCAGGCTTTACCCGTTAATTCGAGTTAGGCATTGGCTTTTTGAACCATCCTGCCCCTCATTGCTTATGGTCTGACACCTACCTGTTACTGATTCCAGGAGCATATGAGGGGTTTATTCGTTCCCACTATTCATTGATTGGGCTTTTAGGGCGTGTCTGTCCACCGGGGGTGTAGGAAGTGCGCTATCTCGGTATAAGAATCCTGATAGTCCTTACCCATGCCAGCTATTTCTGACCCAAGAGGTAGAACGAGGTCTACAAGCTTATATCCCTTGGCAACTGATAACGATGGTTTTGACGACACTTTGTCTTTTCTACCCATGAACCCTTGCTAGCAGCTTGCGCTTTCAGCTATTACCGCCTCAACTGCGTTCACTCCCGCTTTTACATCTGAGTTGTCAATCCAGATGTAAGGGAAACTCCTCTTCTACCTTACGGTAGAGGGCGCTGTGTGCTTTCAATCTCGCACCGAGATGGTAGGACTTGAGTTTATTCGGATTGAATTATAATTGTAAGTTACGTATTAAAATTATTTTCCAACTCCTCTATTTTATCACCTACATGTATAGTGAGTTGTCATTTGATTGATAAGTGTTCAATCAAAAGCTAGCCATCCTCTTTAGGTTTCGGCTAAACGAATCGCACCATATCTTCAGTTGTCAAGGTGCAGAGTGTGGTTAGCAAGTTAGGCTTTACCATCACTCGTTTATGATAGCATGAATATGTTCATTTTGTGTTTACATTATGAAAACACAAAATGAACATATTCGGATAACAGAACGGAGATACGATAAGCTGAAGTTATACGCAAATCTAATTAACTTAAAAATCACTATACCTAATCACAGACCATGCTGTTTTTTTACAGCATGGTCTTATATTCATAAATTTTTCAAAAACAATTTGTATGGTTTGCCTCACCAAAAATTAGCAAGCTTCCGAACCTAAAAACAAATTAACTTTATTGGTAGATACTCGTCATTTAATTTATGGAAATTTCCTAATATTGACTAGTACTAATGTCATCTTTATTTATCCACTATTATCATAAATAAATTAGTAAATTTTTCGCTAGGTACTAAGCAATTGAATTCTTAATATAAAAATATCAGCTTTCGCTAGTCTAACAATCAAGTGAACGAGCAAAGTCCTTTAAAAACTCCTACTTCAGGGGGTCGTTATATGAAAAAGATTATCTTAGGTGTTTTGGCAACTGCTTTGAGTACTGCAAGTACTGTAGCCTTCTCTCCAAGTGCTAAAGCTGACTCGATCTACGACCATCGTCCACGGTATTAGCGCGAAGATTACCGAGATCATCGTTGGGAAAATCGTCGCCGAGAAGATCGCCATAATTACTCTCGCCGAGAATATTATCCTCGGAGATATTACAATGGCCGATATTATCCACAACGAGATTCTGGTCTTCAGCTTGTTGTTCCACTTATTTTCCGATAGACATTATTTTGTCAGTAAATGTTCCCGCAAGACGTTTGAACTTGACTATCAATCTTGTAGCCTTGCTGATCTATTACAAGATCTCCCTACACTAAGCCTCACATAATAACTAGGAGCGGTGCCTTGGAAGTCAAAAGTCAATCTGAAATTAGTACTTTTGTCAGTTAGTTCACGTGACTTTTTTCCCATGTAATTATCTTGAGAAGCTTTTACTATTAACTCTTAGTATACGCAGAATCTAAACTCATCCCATACCCTGAATGTGGGTTGGGTTTTTTTATTGCTTATTGCTGGCAATGATTAGCTGATGGTCAGTAGGTGGAAGTGAATGGAGTTGGCAATGGGAGAAACCTGCATTGTTAAACATACTTTCGTACTCTGCGAAGGTATAGGCATCACCACTCGGTGTTGTTGCTAACATTGTCAATGCGAAAGCAGCAGCTGATGGTGGTGTAATGCGGTCAGAATTAGGAATAAATTCAAACACAACGACTCTTCCAACAACACTCAAGCTGTTATGAATTTTTCTTAAAAGCTTTTCACACGTCTCCACGTCAAAGTGATGGAGGAAATTTGGCAGTAGAACTACGTCGTAATCATGACCGTAATCTACATCAAATGCGCTGCCAGCAATTGTATGGTAGCGATCGCCAACCCCTTGCTCCTGTGCGTTTTGTTTAGCCACTTCTAAAACTGGTGCCCAATCAACACCACAAATCTCAGCATTAGGGTTGCGTTGAGCAAAAGCGATACCAAACAAACCGTGACTTGCAGAAATATCTAGCACTTTTATGTGTTCTTGAGAATCCCCATTCACCATATCGGCGATTAATTTTGCTGGCATTGCCATCATCGGTGACATGGCTTTAGCAAATTTTACCCATACAGGATTCTCGGGTGACAAAGTTCCTTGAGAGGATATTACAGTACCACCTTGGCGAACAGCCGTAGCCAGATCATCGAACGCGTTAGTTATGAAGGGAGATAATAAGAACTCAACTGAATCTCCCATATAAGCCTTGCTACGTCTATCTAAAAACATTGCTGAATCAGGCGTGAGTCCGTAGCTTTGGGCTTCCTTAACTAAAAACCCAAGAATTACTAAGTAATCGCATAAAATCCGCATTCCTCGCTCAGAGGTTTGGCATTTTTGTGCCAGTGATTGAACCGACTCAATTCCTTCCCCAATGGTAGTGAAAATCTCAAGTTCAATTGCAGCGCTAATTGCTCTGGTGCGCTGGTAAGCGTTGACTGTGTTTAAAAATAGGGCAGGTGATGGTGTTTTTGAGTCGTCGGACATAGCAAATTTTCCTCATCAGATTCCCTATCATGCTATAGTGAGGCAGCTAGAGAAGTTCAACACTGATATCTTTATTCACTTATCTGCTCAGTAAGTTAAAGCCGTGACAGTTTAGTATTGTCCTGCTCGTACTCTTCAGTAAAGTAATAGTAGCTGTGGGGTTCGTTTTTTGGTATAACACCATTCACCACCTGTCCCAGAACATTTTGACGAGATTTTGCTAATAGCGCACAAGCAGCACGTGCATTCACAGAATCAACAACTCCTGGACGAACTACGAACAAAACACCATCAGTCATTTGACCTAGAATTGCACCATCAGCTGCAACCGTTAACGCGGGAGTATCGATGATTATAAAGTCATAATTGACAACAAAAGTTTCCATTAGATATGCCATTCGTTTTGAGTCGAGGAGAGATGCTGGGCTAGGAGGAACAAAGCCAGACGTGAGGAGATCCAAATTATCCATGACTTGTTGAACAGCATTGTTGAGCTGGGTTTGTCCGATAATCACATTGCTTAAACCTTGATTATTGGGTACTTCCCAAATCTGGTGCTGAGCTGGGCGATACATATCCCCATCTATTAGTAAAACTTTACGATCTGTCTGCGCCATTGCGATCGCTAAATTTGCAGCAACTGTTGACTTACCTTCTCTGGGTACGGAACTAGTGACAACGATAACTTTTACCTGTTTATCAGCATTCACAAACCTCAAATTTGCCCGCAGCATTCGGAAAGCTTCGCTAATTGCGGATCGAGGAGTATCCCTAACAACAAGCCCAGAGTTAAATAATTCCGTCTGTTGATGACCACCACAACGTTTTGGCTTATTAAATGAAGGAATTATTCCCAGTAAAGTTAATCCTGTTAATTGCTTCGCCTCATCAACAGTTTTAATAGATTTATCTGTTGCTTCTAAAAACAAGACCGTTGCTAAAGCAGCCATAGTACTCAACAAACTTGCACTCAGGTACGAAACTATAGGAGAAGCAATCGGTTTTTGAGGAACTTGTGCACTAGACACTAAGCTGGCGTTACCTATATTTTGATTTTCTGCGATTCGGCTCTCTTGTAGCTTTTGTAGCAGTAGTGAGTAGTTTGATTGTGCTACTTGCACTTTGCGTTCTAACTGGCGCTGTTGTTGTTCCAATCTAGGCAAACTGTTAAGGCGTTGCTTGTACTTAGCTTGGATACTAGATAAAGCAGCATATTGGCTAGTTAAACCGATACTGGATGACTCTAATTTGAAAAGATCTCCACTAAGTTGTTCTTGCAAAGCTCCAATTTGAAGGTTTGTATTTGTTTCTGGCTGTTGAGCAGTTCCCGCTACCTGTTTAATTCGCCGTTGTAGTAAGTCTTTTAATGCTGCTAACTTGTTTTGTAAATTAATTATTTCGGGATGGGTATCTTGGAGGAGAGTGCGTTTAGCTGCTAGCTGAGACTCTAACTGTTGAACTTCTTTAAGAATATCTTGTACACCAGAAGATTGGCTGATAGAAGTCTTATTTATTGCTTGCTTACGGTTCGTACTCAAGTCTTCACGAAGCAATAGAGATTGCGCATTAGCATTCGCAATATCAGATTGAACTTGGCTCATTTGCTTTTGCAAATCTGTAATTATGTCGACAGCTTTAGTTGCTTCTTCTGATAGGGAAACAATTTTGTTCTTTTCTTTAAAATCTGCTAGTTCATTTTCGGCTTGGCTCACAACTGACTCAGCTTTTGGTACTTGTTCTTCTATAAATTTCCGAGCCGCCGCAACTTCCATTCTCTGGGAAGATACGTTATAGTCTAAATAAAAATTTATCAGTGTATTAACTACTGCTGCTGCTGTTTCAGGGTTTTTGTCTTTATAAGAAACTTTGAGAATGTCGGTTTTTTCTATATCACTTACAGTCAATCGTTCAAGAAAATCCTCCGTTTTTAGGGGGGTTCCATCTGGTTGTTTTAAACTAAGTTGATCTATAGTCTTTTTGACAAGAGAGATAGAACGTAAAACTTCTGCTTCTGTATTTAAAGGATTACCATTGTCCAGTGCTACTGTTTCTAATTTACTTACTTCTCCTGGAGAGTCTGGTAAAGATGATATTATTTTTTTTCTTTGAAAAAGCAATTTACCTTCAGAGATATAGTATGGTCTTTTAAAAGAAAAAATAAAATTAGAAATCAATAAAACAGGAAAAAAGATTACTAAAGCTGGTAACCAACGGCGCTTTACAATTAGTAATAATTTATTAAAAAAATTTATAGATTGTGGTGAGTTCATAAGAGAATAATGCAGATTTTTTGATCATATATTAAGTAGGATTTAGCTATAGCATTCTTTTTAGCTACCACGCTTAATCTACTCAGTTGTTTGTCCTAGAAGACTTGCCTTCTAGCGTCTAGACACTGGTTTAACTTGAATTTAAAAGGTGGTTAGTCTTTCTCTTTCAAGCCTCTGCTTTAAAGCAGGGGTCAGTGACTTTATTAACCTCTTTGACTTAGGTATGCTATAGCTGTAACCTGATTATTAAACTATAAACTGAGGAGTATAATTTTTACAATGTATTTGTATAATCGCTCTAAGTCTTTAGTTATGAGATTAGAACTAGAAGGTAAACAAAGACCTTAGCAAATCAATCAACAGCAATTACACTGCCAATACATTCACATTTAGCAAATATCTGTATCTAATATTAAAGGACTTAGCTTTGTGTGCTAACAGTTAATTCTTGGTATAAACTGGGCGTTTGTGCCAACATCACCTGAGCGTACAAATTTTCATGCAGCTTTTTCATCCTCACGATTAATCACTACCAAATGGTCTGTCCGAATGAGAACAAACAGTGCATTCAACACTTTAATAGTAGCAGCGACCAAGTAAAGATCATACTCCTGTCAGCCAGTCAAAAAGATTTAGAAGATGCTAACTACCGTTATAGAAGTATTGAACCAATCTTATTTGGACAAGCCATAAAAAATTCCACAGTATCAGAACGTACTAGAAGGGTTACAATAGACTATTTTGTCTCTGGACTGACCTGAATTATACAATGCTTAACATTACATTGCAGTTCGTAAAGTTTATAAACATATTTTTCTTGCCAACTTAGAGGTATCTCTAATAGATCACGGGTTCCTGTCATTCCTTGTCCGAGAAACAGCAGCACAGCAAAAACGTTTAAGACTGTGTGAACCGTTCGCCAACGATTAGTTCTATCTTTGTAAATTTCTTGAATAATTGCTAGGGAAAAAATCATTAACATTGCAGCAGTAATACCATAATAATAATGTGATACATACCACTCATTGCCTCGACGGTATACTTCTGGTTGACAACCTAATAAAATTAACCCCATACCCGTTAAAGTTGCAAACACTCCTCTCCATATTTTGGTTGTGGCCCTGTATAGTAGTATCAATGAAGCGATAGTCGCAAAAGTTATAGCAACTACAAAAATTTCCCGCAAAGGCTCTTTTACAAATACTTGGTTTTTCAACATTTTAGAAAAGATAGAATATCCAAGTCCTAAGAGGGTCAAACCTACTATAGAACCACTTAAAAAACGCCCAATATTAACGTGTTCTCGTCCAAAAACTGGAGGAATTTTGCTTTTACCACCTGATGCACTTTCTAGACGACGCTGGCGAGTTTGCCAAGCAAAATTAACCACAATCCCGATTAAAGGGAAAACAAAAAAAACTGCGAGCGCCGGATGTAATAAAGCCAAGAAATCTTTCGCTTCCATAACAAACTTCCTCAAAAAATTGACCTTCTTTTACTGCTACCACAAGACCGAAAGTTGAACAGTAGAAAAATGTGTAGTTCCTAGATGTTTAACTTACCTCGAACAGCTAAACTATTGCAGTTGGAACTGAGAGTTTATTGAAGCTATTTCATGATTTTGATGAATTTTTCTGTTAATTAGATTTAGTAAATTCTCAGCATTTTCTCAACAAATCAGACCAACCGTCTAAAATCAAGCTACAAATTCTTAACCTGCACTATCTTTGACAAATGTGTATCCAGTCACAGCTAAATTTAAGTTTCTTCTCAGCAACGGCTCATTCTCAGCTAAATATAGCGACTTATTCTATTTGAAGTAATTATTCAATCAATAATCAGGTTAAAGCTCAAATTCAAAGCGAATCTAATCATTGCTGTTTTCAGGGATTTCCATTCGTGACCGCAAAACACTTTATCAGGAGAAAATTTATGAATTTAGAAGGTAAAGTTGCCCTAGTTACAGGTAGTAGTCAAGGAATCGGACAAGGAATTGTCTTACGTCTGGCTCAAGCAGGAGCAAATGTTGTGATTAACTATCGCTCTCACCCAGAAGGAGCAGAGGAAACCCTAGCAAAGGTAGAGGCTATTGGTGGTAATTGTCATATGGCTAATTGTCCTCAATCTCATGGTTACACCTTGAAAGCAGATTTGGAAAAACCTGTTTGCGATCGCGCAACCTTCCCACGCATATTACAGATACTATCGTAAACAGAGGGGATAATTATGCTAGAAAGTTTGGGAAGAATTAACAACCGATTAATAAGAAGTTTAACGGCAGCAGCTACAATTTTCTCTGTTACAACTTTAACAGCAGCTTTAGTAATTGGGGTGACGAATTCTAAGGATAAATCAGCTTATAGCTTCGGGATATATTCTTCGTTGCTGGGTGCGGGCTGTGGTGCAGTTTTTGGTTTAATTTATACAAGTAAGCCAAATGAAAAAAAATCAATTTCTCGTGGAAATCAACAAACATCTTTTTCAGAATTATTAGACAATGATACTTGGAAGGATTGGCGAAATTTTGTAATCTTCCACAAAGAAAAAGAAAGCGAAGAAATAACTTCTTTTTACTTGAAACCAGAAGACAATGATCTAATTCCTAATTTTAGACCAGGTCAATTTTTAACCATTAAGCTTGACATCCCTGGACAAGATAAACCTGTAATTCGCACTTATTCTCTCTCTGATTATAGTGAAAATTGTGAATATTATCGTCTTTCAATTAAGCGAGAGCCAGCACCTAAGGATTTAGACGTACCGCCAGGAATAGCATCTAATTTTATGCACGATTCTATTCATGAAGGTTCGATAATTGCTGCAAAACCACCAACCGGTAAGTTTGTTTTAGATGTACAAAAGTCTATTCCTGTAGTGTTAATTAGCAATGGGGTGGGAATTACACCGATGATCAGTATGGCAAAAGCTTGTACTCGGCTCAATCCAAATCGCCCTATTTGGTTTATACACGGTGCTAGGGATGGTAGGTATCATGCTTTTGTTGATGAGGTAATGAAAGTTTCTCAACAAAATCCGAATTTCAATGTGCATTATCGTTACAGTCGCCCCACGCCAGAAGATCAAGGAAAATACCATAGCGTTGGTTATGTTGATGCTGCTTTAATTCAACAGTTAGTTGGACAAAAAGCTGAATATTTTCTATGCGGTTCTCCAGGTTTTATGGAGTCAATTATAACAGGATTGAAGGAGTTAGGAGTACCAAGTAGTCAAGTTTTCTTTGAATCTTTTAGCAAACCACTCAAACTTTCATCTGAGCAAAAAGAACTTAATCTCACTGCTAATAGTGGTGTAACCGCAGCGGAAATTTTGTTTGCAACATCAGGTAAAACTTTGAATTGGAAACAGGGCGATGGTACTATTTTAGAATTTGCTGAAGCTAATGGTATGAATCCACCTTTTAGTTGTCGTGCCGGGATTTGTGGAACTTGTATGTGTAAAATTAGCGCGGGAACCGTTGATTATATAGAGGAAGCAACTGCGGATATTGATCACGATTCCGTATTAATTTGTATTTCTCAACCTGGCAGTTCTCAGATCGTATTGGATATTTAATGACAATTATTGCTAATGCTTTACGGGTAGGTGAGCATTTAATTGAACGTGTCGCTTAGCTATCTTTCGGCTTTGCTCTTTCTTTGAAGCTGAGCGAAGCCGAAGCTTCAATTTGAAGTTGGGGTCTTAAACCTTTGTTCCTTCCAGTCATAGGGCATTCCGAGAAGGGGATGAACCCCTTCTCGGAATGCCCTCTGCCTTTCCCGATAAGATTGCTATAAAAGCAGTGATTAGGCCAGATTCACGCTAGAGCAATCACCTCTTTATTCTGCTCAATGTCTGATTCGCGATGTTGTATCTCATATTCACCAAATTGCTGAATAAGTTGAGCGACTAAACCCGTCCAGCCAGTTTGATGACTGGCTCCAATTCCAGCTCCATTATCGCCATGAAAATACTCATGGAATAAAATCAAATTTTGCCAGTGGGGGTCATTTTGAAATTTCTGTATCCCACCATAAACAGGACGTTGACCAGAGGAATTTTGCAAGAAAATTCTAGTCAGCCTTTGAGATAATTCTGATGCAACTTCCCAAAGTGTCATCATCTTACCAGACCCTGTAGGACAATACAGCCATCTCTTTCCTAAAGTTGGGTGAGATGCTTCAATAATATTGCAGTTATTACCTGATTTAATCTCTTTTAAAGTAGGTTTATCCGCATCTCCATTCCAAGACCAAGTATTGCGAAACCAGAGAGTAGGTAACAGGTGCAATGCCTGATCGCTCATGCAGCCATGAAATAATTTATAAGGATTTGAAGCATCAGAAGCATAATGTTGCCAAAGCCAATTGGAAGCATAAGCACGTAAAAACGGCAATATTATGGTTCCACCGACAATTTCCATTTTCATGCCTGCTGGTGTACGCAGTTCATGACGACTACTTAATTCATGTTTTTTCAGGTGCTGCCTACTTATATGCAAGAATAATATATTGTCTCAACACTAGGACTTATGGTTATGTCTCAACTACCTCTCCATATTGAATTACTCCACATGAGTAAGGGATATTTGCTATCTCAATGTGTATATGTAGCCGCAAAATTGGGAATTGCTGATCATCTTAAGAAGAGTCCCCTATCCTGTATTGAACTGGCTTCAGCTACTCAAAGCGATCCTCAATCTCTCCAGCGGCTTATGAATGCATTGACAAGTCTGGGAATTTTCACAGCAACAGAATCCCAACAATACACTTTGACACCCTTGGCAGAATGCTTATGTAGCGACGTTCCCCATTCAGTAAGGAACATAGTGATTATGTGGGGAGAACCTGAATTTTATCAGACGTGGGGAGGGCTACTCCATACCATCAAAACAGGAAAACCTGCCTTTGAGGAACGTTTTGGGATGAATTTGTTTGAGTATTATCAACAAAATCCTACTGCTGCAGAAATCTTTGAACGGTCTATGAATAACTCTGCAGAATTGGAGGTCGCAGCGATGATTGACGCGTATGATTTTTCAGGTTTTCAAACTCTTGTGGATGTAGGAGGCGGTTATGGAAAGATGATTGCAATTCTGTTGCAACGATATCCTCATAGCCACGGCATTCTTTTCGATGAAGCCCATGTGATTGATCGTTGTTTACCTATACTCAAAGAACATGGGATTATAGAGCGGTGTAAAGTAATTGGTGGTAGCTTTTTTGATTTTGTTCCTCCTAGTGGAGACGCATATTTACTCAAATATATCATTCACGATTGGGATGATGAGCGGGCAATCGCTATCCTGAAAAACTGTCGTCAAGCCATGCCTGCTCACGGCAAAATTTTGATTATAGAAAAAGTTATTTTAGAGAATTCTCCATCTCCATTAGCGAGAATGTTCGATATCAATATGTTAGTAATGTGTCCAGGAGGAAAAGAACGTACAGAGGAAGAATTTAAAGCCATCCTAGAGCAAGCAGGGTTGGAAATAGCTCGGATTGTTCCTACGATTGAAGAGATTTGTATTATTGAAGCAACTATAGCTTCTAATTCTCACTGAAATCTTGACAAGCAGCAATTCTCATTTTGAGCAAAATAGAGTACTAGAGGCTTAAACACGAGCGCTTCCTCCGGTCGCCCAGAGGGTTCGGCCATTCCGGGGAAGGTGGGGTCCCCTCTGGGGATAAGGGGCAGGGATAAATCCATAAATACCTTCTGCTCTCTGCCTTTCCAGCTAAAAAAAATAAAATCATCGTTTGAGATATTGTAATTATTTTGGTCAGGGTATAGTCAGCGGAAGCATCTTGCTCCCGTTCTAGTCCGGATTTCTCACAAGTGAGAAAAAATCATTGGTTTGAGCAAAATTTGGTATATGTTTAGACTGCTGGGATACTTGTGCAGTATAGATTGTGGTAGTTTTTGATCCCTATTTTCTCATTCTTTGTGATAAATCCGGGCTAGGTGGCGTTGCTCGTACCCACTTACCATTACTATGCAGGACTACCCAAAGCTTTAGCAGAACTGGTGGTAGAAGCCGGAATTCATTTGGTCACCAAAACACGCTGATTTTGAGACCTTACCCCCTTTATCACCATCCGCACATCTTTAGGTCCTACTTCTGGTCCTAATAATTGAAGTCCTCTAATTACTGGCTTAAGTACTGGCTGGATTGGTTTGCTATCAACTAATTCCATCTGAAAGTGCGACAAAATTGTTACCAAAATCAGTTTCATTTCAAACCAGAAAAATGTCATACCAATACAGCGTCGGTTACCACCGCCAAATGGTAAATACTCATAAGACGCAAATGGACGTTCCAGAAAACGCTCTGGTTTAAACTGTTTTGAATTGGGATATAAATCTTGGCGATGATGAGTTAGATAAATACAGATAAGCAGGAGAGTACCAGGCTCAAACTGATAGCCCCCAATTGCTAGCGGTGATTTAATCACTCGATTGAAGCCCAAGAGTGCCGCTGGGTAAAGGCGCAGTACTTCAGAACAGACAGCATGTAAATAGGGCAAATTAAGAATAGTATTCACATCTGGGTTTTCACCCAAGCTATCGAGTTCTTGCAGTAATTTTGTGTGCACTTCGCTGTGATAGTGAATCCAATATAGTGCCCAAGATACGGCAGTTTTAGGGGCTTCGTAAGCCCCTACCAATAGTGCGATCACCTGATCGCGTATCTCTAAATCTGTCATCGGCTGACCCTGCTCATCTCGAGCCGACATGATCATAGAGAGAAGATCACTGCGAGATGGATCGTTTGGTTGCTCTTTGCGTTCCCGAATGTTGGCGTAGAGGAGTTCGTTTATTTCCTCTAGTTGCTGTATCAACTTTTTCCAAGGACTCAAAGGACTTAAAGCCCTTTGGACAAATGGGAAAAGAAACATACTAGCTCTTAATAAAGGTCTCTTGGGAGTGAGGAATGCAATGAAAAGTTCTTTGAACTTTTTGTAAAATGCATCTTCCTCTGTACCAAAGATAGCTTTTGCAATAACATCGAAGATGAGTGATCGCACAGAAGGCACGACAGAAAAAGGTTCACCAACCGGCCACTGACTCGCCACTTGCTTGGTAATATCGCAGATTATGTCACCGTAAGCTAGCATTCTTTCTCCATGAAAGGGAGGTGTCAACAACTTTCGTTGTCGCTGGTGACGCTTGCCTTCCAACGCTAGTATTGATTGTTGCCCAAAGAAATCCGAGACAAAACCTGCTGATTCACCAGATTCCAACAGTTTTGAATCGGTGGTAAAAATCTGCTGAAGAGCCTGAGGGTTACTTATTAACACATGTGGCTGAAAACTTGGACCAAGCCTGAGAGTGAAGATATCACCATAGCGTTGAGCACAAGATTCCATGTATTCTACGGGCTGAGTCATCCATTGGAATGTTTGTACCAAAGGGTGAGTTTGAGGACCGTCAGGTAGTTGATGAGTAGACATATTTTACGCGATGTGCAAATTCTCAAAGATACAAGGTTTTGCCCTATATTCTCTTATGAGAGAGTTTATCATAATCACCCTAGAGGTTCAATCACCCGCTTCACCCAACATCATACCCAAACAAATTTGGATCAACTTCCCCTAACTGTAAATCTGCCAAACCGTATTCTGTCCAACGTCTTTCAACCATCGCTGCAACATCTGGATCAGACTCAAGGGTTGTACCCCATTCATGTTCGGTTTCTGGTGGAATCTTTGTTGTTGCATCAATTCCCATTCTTCCACCCAAGCCAATCTTTTCACTGGCAAAATCTAAACTATCAAACGGTGTGTTTGGCAAGATAAACACATCTCGCGTAGGATCAACTTTAGAACTAATCGCCCACACAACTTGACGCGGATCCCGAATATTGATATTTTTATCTACAACAATCACAAACTTAGTGTAGGTAAACTGGGGTAATGCGCTCCAAAATGCTAAGGCAGCGCGTCGTGCTTGTCCTGGATATGCTTTATCTATAGATATAATCGCCGCTTTGTAACTCAAAGCTTCCATGGGCAAAAAGAAATCGACGATTTCTGATACTTGTTGCCGCAAAATAGGAGTGTAGATACGGTTGAGCGCGATCGCCATCATCGCTTCTTCTTTAGGTGGACGTCCGCTAAATGTAGTCAAGTAAATCGGGTTTTTGCGGTGCGTCAAACAATGAAAACGAATCAACGGTGAATTTTCTACCCCGCCATAATATCCCATATGATCACCAAAGGGACCATCAGGTAATTCTTCCCCTGGTGTGATTGTTCCTTCCAGCACAAATTCTGAATCGGCTGGAACTTCTAAATCTACAGTTTTACACTTTGCCAACTGCACACCAGAACCACCATAAAGCCCAGCAAACAACCACTCAGATAAATCTACAGGTATTGGTGTAGCAGCAGCCATAATAATCAAGGGATCTACACCAAGCGCGATCGCCACTTCTAATTTTTTCCCACGTTCTGCGGCTTTGCGCAAATGCCTTGCTCCACCGCGCACCGATAACCAGTGAACGGTCATGGTATTTTTGGATTGTAATTGCAAACGATACACACCCACATTTGGTGTACCTGTTTCACAATCTTTAGTAATCACCAACCCTAAGGTGATAATCTTGCCAGCGTCACCGGAATATGGACGTATCAAGGGTAAAGTGTTCAAATCCAAATCATCGCCTTGAACAACAACTTGGTGACACGCTGGGAAAAAGTCACGTCCTGGTTTTGCCTTAAGCACATCAAACAACACCTTACCAAACTCAACCGCTTGAGAAATCTTTTTAGGCGGTTTCGGCTGTTGTAACATCGACAGCTTTTTACCCAAAACTTCTAGTTCTTCAGGTTGCTCCATATTCATCGCCCAGCATATTCTTTCCACGGTTCCCATCAAGTTCACCGCGACTGGAAAAGAAGCACCTTTAACATTCTCAAATAGTAAACCGGGACCACCTTTTTGTAACATCCGGTTTGCGATTTCAGCAATTTCTAAATCTGGATCAACTAAAGCTGAAATTCGCCGCAATTGTCCTCTTTCTTCTAAGAGTTTGATAAATCCCCGTAAATCTCTTGCCATTGTTTTAGTAAAACGTCTCAATTTGAAGAATACAGGAGCCAGTCGCTTCGCTCCAAGTCAAAAGTCACTCATTCAAAAGTTAAATCTCGTTGGGTTTAAATACAATAATTTTATTTATTCTGACTCTTGAATTCTGACTCCTGACTCCTGCTTTTATCATTTCAGTCTACTTTTAACCAATATTTAAATTCCCATCTATTTATTCTTAAACTTTTGTTAACCATATACATTGTAGTCTAATTTCGTGTTCACGACCAACAAAATTCTGCGTTTTTTTAGTGAATGAGGAGATATGGTTTTTTATACTACTCTTTTAAACCGTGTAGCAGTTACCTCAGTTTTTGCGACAGCTGTTGCATTAGGACCTGTTTTTACAGCAGCTGCTAAAGCTGAGACTCTTAATGGTGCAGGAGCAACTTTCCCAGCTCCACTCTATGTACAATATGCTCGCGAAGTCAAGAAAAAAAATCCAGAGCTTTCGATTAACTATCAAGCTATCGGTAGTGGTGGTGGTATAAGTCAATTTACTAATGGAACAGTTGACTTTGGTGCTAGTGATGCTGCGATGACAGATGGAGAAATCGCTAAAGTCAAGAATGGAGTTGTTCTCGTACCTACTGCAGGTGGTGCGGTTTCTATTGTTTATAATATTCCTGGTGTAAGTGAACTCAAACTATCTCGCAAGACACTACCAGGCATTTTCTCTGGTCAAATTACCAAATGGGACGACCCACAAATTAAAGCAGATAATCCTGGTGTAAATCTCCCAAGCACTCCTATCAAAGCTGTGGTTCGTGCTGATGGTAGCGGTACAACTTTTATCTTCACTAATCACCTGACTAGCATCAGTCCATATTTTAAAGGCAGAATTGGAACCAGCAAATCCCCAAGCTGGACTATCCCAAATGCTCTAAAAGGTAAAGGAAATCCAGGGGTAGCTAACTTAGTGTCTCGTACTGCTGGTTCTATTGGCTATGTTGAGTATCAATATGCTCAAACCAATAAACTGAAATCAGCACTAGTGCAAAACAAGAAAGGAGAATTTGTGGCTCCTTCTTTAGAAGGCGCTAACCAAGCCTTGTCTACAGTCAATTTTCCAGATAATTTCCGTGTTTTTGTTGGTGATCCAGACCAAGGCTATCCTATCGTTGGTTTGACCTGGATAATGGTTTACAAAAATTACCCTAACCCTGCTAAAGCAGAAGCTGTCAAAAAATGGGTCAATTGGATATTAACTGAGGGTCAGCAGTACAACGATAGCCTCAACTACACTCGCATTCCGAGTGGTGTAGCAAACCAAGTGGTGCAAACAGTTAATAGTTCTGTTAAGTAATTTTTAAGGGGATTGGGCATGGGGCATGGGGCATGGGGCATGGGGCATTGGGCATGGGGCATGGCTATTGATTAGGGGTTCGAACTCTACTTCCCCTGCTCCCCTGCTCCCCTGCTCCCCTGCTCACCCTGCTCACCCTGCTCACCCTGCTCCCCCTGCTCCCCTGCTCCCCTGCTCCCCTACTCCCTGCTCCCTACTCCCTTCTATGGCAAATTCCTCTGAATCAGCTTATACAAAGCAGCCAAGTTTGGTTGACGAAAATCTTGATCTTACAGTTACCCGTGATGGAAATTTGAGGCTAGACCAAGGATTTACATGGCTAACTTATATTTTTGCAGCCTTCACGGTTGGTGTGCTTTTTTGGATGAGTTGGATAGTTTTTCACCAAGCGCAACCAGCAATTAATAAGTTTGGACTGGGGTTCTTATGGAGTCAACAATGGGATACTGGTAAGCTGGTTTTTGGTGCATTGCCTTATATCTACGGGACTTTGGTAAGTAGTGCGATCGCCATTTTAGTGGCTATACCAATAGGACTTTCTGTAGCTTTAGTTACAAGCGAAAATTTCCTTCCCCCCTCAGTCCGAACAATCATAGCTTTTATTGTGGAGCTAATCGCTGCGATTCCTAGTGTGGTTATCGGTTTATGGGGTATTTTTGTCTTCATTCCGTTTCTTGTCCCGTTGGAAAAATTGCTATTTGACATTTTTCACTGGATACCCTTATTCAACACCCAAGATCCTAGTGGGTTTAATATGTTGACGGCGGGCTTTATTCTCGCGATTATGATTTTGCCTACAATGGCAGCAATTAGCCGTGATGTGTTACTAGCAATCCCAAAAGAGTTACGTACCGGATCTATGGCTTTAGGCTCTACTCGATGGGAAACAATTTTTCGAGTGATTTTGCCTGCTGGATTTTCTGGAATTGTTGGTGGAGCAATGCTAGCACTGGGAAGAGCTTTAGGCGAAACAATGGCTGTTACTATGGTGGTTGGTAATTCGGCACAAGTTAGTGCTTCATTGCTTGACCCAGCGTATACTATCCCTTCAATTTTAGCCAATGAATTTGCTGAAGCTCAAGATCCTTTGCACATCGGAGCCTTAACCTACTTGGGTTTAATTTTGTTTGCTCTAACTTTAGCCGTCAATATTGCTGCTTTAACAATTGTGCAGTTTATTAGTAGGAAAAATAAATAGTTTCCTTAAACAGTTATCAGTTATCAGTCAAGAATAATGTGTTTATCGGAACGCGAAACACTGCACTATACGCCTTGATTACTGATTACTGTTCACTGTTTAAGAGCCCAATCCCCAAATTGAATATGAGAACGGGTAACACAGATGAGTGGAAATCAAGTATCTAAAATAGATGAGTCTCTAGCAGCAGAATTGCACAGTCCTTTACCAGCAAGAAGACGATTATTTGACTATGGGATGAATGCGATCGCATTCATTCTGACAGGTTTAGCCTTAATTCCTTTGCTGTCAATATTATGGAAAATAATCACAGAGGGAATTGGTAGCCTTAAACCATCAATGTTTACAGCGTCAGTGATTGAAAATGGTTTTGGAAATGCGATTCTTGGTACCCTAGTTATGGTGGCAATTGCTGCATTAATAAGCGTTCCTACTGGGGTGATGACTGGAGTATTTTTGTCGGAAATTGCTCAGGGAACTAACATTGGTCGCGTTGTTCGCTTTATCACATCTATCCTTACCGGGGTTCCTTCAATTATTGTGGGGATCTTTGCGTATGGTGTTATAGTATTAATAACTAAGCAATTTAGTGCGATCGCAGGTGGTTTTGCTTTAGCAGTGATTATGTTACCTGTTGTGGTATTAACCACCGAAGAAGCCTTAAAACTTGTTCCCAAATCTTTACGCCTTGGATCTGCAGCTTTAGGAGGTACTCGCTTACAAACCACTTTTCGCGTTGTTGTTACTGCTGCAATTCCCGCAATTACAACAGGAGTTTTGCTAGCTTTAGCTCGTGCGGCTGGCGAAACAGCACCTCTGATCTTTACCTCGTTATTCAGTTTAGATTGGTCACAAAATCTATTAAGTCCAACAGCTTCGCTATCAGTATTAATTTTTAATTTTTATAATGATCCTGCTCCTGAAAAAACTCAATTAATTTGGACTGCATCTCTTGTGTTAGTTGGAATCGTTCTATTGATTAGTCTTTTATCTCGTATAGTAACCAGCAGGAAGAACCAATCATGATTGATTTTTTTATACTAATCTAGGCTTGTAGGGGCAAACTGTTGTAAGACCCTACAAGATGTTCTTATTTGAAAAAAAATACAGATAAATATCGTAGCAGTCCTTTTTGATTATTGAACTCAACTTATGAATAAGTTAAAACCGGCTATTAAAGTTAAAAACCTCAGCTTTTATTATGGCACTTCTAAAGCTTTGCAAGGGGTGTCAATCGAAATTTACCAAAACCATGTAACAGCAATTATAGGCCCTAGTGGTTGTGGAAAATCAACTTTCATTAAATCACTTAATCGTATTAGTGAACTAGAGACAGAAGTTAAGGTTGAAGGAACGGTAGAATTTTTTAACCAAAATATTTATAATCCTCGAGTCAATTTAAATCGGCTGCGCCGCCAAATTGGCATGGTATTCCAAAAGCCAAACCTCTTCCCGATGAGTGTTTACGACAATGTTGCTTACGGGGTAAAAATCGCTGGATGGCGTCCGAAAACAGAGTTAGATGAAATTGTCGAAATAGCGCTCAAAGGCGCTGCTATCTGGAATGAGGTAAAGGATAAGCTCCATAAATCAGCATTAGGTCTTTCTGGAGGTCAACAGCAGCGACTCTGTATTGCTCGTGCTTTAGCTGTTAAACCTAGAGTGCTGTTGATGGATGAACCATGTTCCGCTCTCGACCCCATTGCTACAATGAAAATCGAAGAGCTGATTTATAGTTTACGCGACGAACTCACAATTGTGATCGTCACCCACAATATGCAACAAGCAGCACGTGTTTCCGATTTTACAGCTTTCTTTAGCACTGATGAAAGTCGCATTGGTGAAATGGTAGAATTTGGAGCAACAACTCAAATTTTTAGCAATGCTCTTGATGAGCGTACGCGTGACTACGTTTCTGGACGTTTCGGTTGATGACTTATCAGCCTATGAGTAAAATTCTAAAAGTAGGCGATCGCACAATCACTTGTGATGAAATGGTTCCTCTACTTAAGCAGTACGGACTACTCCCACAGTTAGTACGAGAGGTAATTATTGACAATGCACTTGCTAATTTTCAGCTTACACAAGAAGAAACCATGCAGGCATATAAGCAGTTCTATCAAGAGCATAAGCTTAATGCTGAAGTAGATTTGCAGGCGTGGTTAGAATCTCGTGGGTTAGAGCGTCAACACCTAAATCATTTAGCAACACGTAATATCAAACTAGAGCGCTTTAAAAAAAGCACTTGGGGTGAGAACCTAGATTCTTATTTTATTCAACGTAAAGCAAAGCTGGATCGGGTGATTTATTCACTCATTCGCGTCAACGATATGGGTCTTGCTCAAGAACTTTACTTCCGCATTCAAGAAGGTGAACAATCTTTTAGCGAACTAGCTCGTGAGTTTTCTGAAGGACCCGAAGCCCAAACGGGTGGGACACTTGGTCCTGTAGAGTTAGGTACACCACACCCAATGCTAGCAAATCTCCTCGCATCAAGTCAACCAGGTCAGCTTTTGCCACCAACACGCTTGGCAGAATGGATCGTCATCGTACGACTAGAAAAGTTTTTTCCGGCTATGTTAGACGAATCTATCCAGCAGCGATTGATTAATGAACTGTTTGAGAACTGGCTACAAAATCAGGTCAAAGAATATCTCCAAAAAAATATCCTGGTTTCTAGATGAAAGAGGGCGCAGGGAGTAGGGAGTAGGGAGCAGGGGGAGCAGGGGGAGCAGAGGGAGCAGGGGAAGAATTAAACCAAGTCCTCAGTACCCAATCCCCAGTACCCAATGCCCAATGCCCAATGCCCCATGCCCAATGCCCAATGCCCAATGCCCAATGCCCCATGCCCCACGCCCCATGCCCCAAAATTTGAGATTCCTGCTTTAGAATGACTAGAAAATTCAGTAAAAAAGGCAAAATTTATCAGAGATAGGCTGTTACACTGGATTTTCGTAACTGATGAATATAGATCACGTTCACTTCTATGTAGGCGATGCCAAACTATGGCGGGATTGGTTTATAAGCCATCTAGGTTTTCAGCACGTAGCTGATTACGGGGTTCCGATTTCTTCAGAAGAATCATTTCACACCAGTACGGAAGTCGTGAAAGCTGGTTCTGTATACTTTGTTTTGTCTTCGCCACTTTTACCTATTAGTCCAGTTGCTAAGTTTCTGCACCAGCACCCTCCTGGTGTGGTAGATATTGCTTTTTGTGTTGAGGATGTGGAAGCAGCGATCGCCACTGCAAAAGCACATAACGCCAAAGTTTTACAATCCACCCAGCAACACCAACAAAGTGCCGCTCTCAAGTGGGCTAAAATTTCTGCTTGGGGTGGGTTAACTCATACTCTGATACAAAGAGGGGGAGAGAAAGAAGTTTTCTCCCCTTCCTCTTTTATCACGGCTATAGATCATGTCGTACTTAACGTTGCATCAGGTGACTTAGAGCGTGCTGTGGCTTGGTATGAAAATGTTCTTGATTTTCAGCGCCAGCAAACGTTTAAAATTCAAACTGATTACTCTGGTTTATACAGTCAAGTGATAGTTTCGCGTAATGGTTGTGTACAATTACCAATTAATGAACCAGCTTCAGCTAATTCCCAGATTCAAGAGTTTCTAGATGTGAATAATGGACCAGGTATTCAACATATTGCGCTGCAAACACGTAATATTGTCGATGCGATCGCCCAATTTCGCGCTTGTGGTTTATCTTTCCTTTCAGTACCAGCAAGCTACTACTCACGTTTAGTACAGCGAGAAGGGTTTCCTCTGTCTGAGCAAGATATCAGAGCAATCTCCCAGCAAGAAATTTTGGTCGATTGGGATGAGAAAAGTGCTGATGCACTGTTACTACAAATTTTCACCCAGCCTGTGTTTGGGTACCCAACGTTTTTCTTCGAGTTTATTGAGCGTCGTTTCCAGGCTAAAGGTTTTGGGGAAGGCAATTTTCGTGCTTTATTTGAAGCAATGGAGCAAGAACAACTCAAACGAGGCAGTTTACAAGATTTTTCTTCTTAGATTAAAAAATCTTAACTTACTCATCAACTATTCAAAACCACAAAATTACATTACCTGAGATAATCTGTGATTAAACTTTAATATTTATCAAAATGATAAGACTTATTACAGATTTTGATGGTCCCATTATTGATGTTTCGGAGCGCTACTACCGCGTTTATCAATACTGCTTGCAGAAAATTCAAAGATCAGACCAACAGGTGAAACAATTGCCCAAAGAGGAATTTTGGAATTTAAAGCGCTCATGCGTTCCAGAAAAACAAATAGGCATTATCTCTGGGTTGGATGAGGTACAAGCACAGGAGTTCTCAAAAATGAGGCGTCAAACCGTACATAGTGAGCCTTACTTTCAGTATGACACTCTTGCTCCTGGTGCTGTAGATGCACTGTTAAAAATTCAACAGGCTGGAGTAGATTTAGTTGTTATGACAATGCGTCGGGTACGGGAGTTAGACTACGCGTTTCAAAAATTCGATTTAAATAGATTTTTCCCAGAAAATCGCTGTTACTGCCTCAGTAATCATTACGTCAAAACTCGTGATATTGATGACAAACCTTTACTGATGGCACGAGCGATAGAGGAACTACCAACTGTTGCTGATACTTGGATGGTAGGTGATACGGAAGCTGACATCACTGCTGCTAAAAGACACAATATTAAAGTCATAGCAGTCGAGTGTGGAATTCGCGATCGCGCTCAATTAGAACTTTACAACCCCGACATAATTGCTAAAGACTTGATGTCATCTGTAGATTTAGTTTTAGGTGGTTAACATCCATGGCTTAAGCTCATAGCCAAAGAAATATTCAGGTTAGGCTAGGCGCTACGCTTAGCGCGCAGCGTAACCGCTATTTTTGACATTTGTATCAAATTTTGCACAAAAAAATTTAAGTGACGAGCGCTGAAACGTAACGTCACCGTAAAACTGCGGGACAACATTTTAAGAGAATAGCCCCACCAGCAGCAGCTACCGTAGAAAGCTATTGATCAGCCACCACAATACAAATGTCACGACAGTTGAAAATTGGTTGACAGTCAGAGGGATAAATTGTTGTATGGTTGGTACCAGCCAGTTACCAACTAGCCCCCCAGTAATTAAGCCGGTTATTAAACCGAGCAGGGTGAACAAAACTGCTCGACCAAACTTACCTTCTTTGCGATTAAGAAAGTAAATACTAATACCGACACCTACAACCAATGCCAACTGTAAGGTTTGATCACCGCCCGATGGGTAAAACACGCTTATGGCACTCAAACCTAAATACCAAGCTCCAGGTAAAATTACGTCTATAGGAGTTGGTTTATCGAGTATTCGTTGCAGCCATGCTGACGAATTCTCTATAGAACTTGGATTTTCTTTTGGAGGTACTGGTACTCGTAGCTCTGGAAAGCGTATGCGTTCAGGCACTTTGATTTTGCCTTCTTGGCGCATCCGCAAGCGCTCCATTAAAATTGCATCATAAGCTGCTTCAATTATTTCCTGACGCTTCGTATCGCCTTTGTATTGTTCAAATAGGCGATTACGAACATCCTGAATTTCATCGAAACTAGCATCTTCTGATACCCCAAGTTTTTCGTAGGGATTTTGATCGCTCATGGGAGTTGATAACTTCAGCCTAATTAGCGGCAGGGTTTTATAATAAAGAACTCAGGAGTCAGGAAACAGAATTCAGTATGAACTTTGTACAAATAGTGGAATCCTTTTGGCGTTATCCAATTGATTCTGACTCCTGAATTCTGAATCCTGACTCCTTATTTAAGGTTTTAGGTCGGTCGGAACTAGTGTTTCGTTCGACTTTTGTGCCCTACCAGGATAGTAGCACGGGTCAGCTTAAGTAGAGGTGGTATTTTTCACTATAGTCACTTTAACATATTGTTAGAACTCCGTGTATCCCCTCATGTCGTTCATGAAACAGAGCTTTACTCTAGAATTTGAGCTAAGAGTATCTAAAAGGCATTATTTTATGAAAAAATTATCATTTGTGTTTCAGATTTGGCAATTCACCGTGCCTTAAACAAATTTAAAATCCTACTTCCGTACTTTTGCCTTATGTCATCGAGTCGCATATGGATTTAAAATTAAAGCGTTTTAAATAACTAAGCAAGTAAGTGTGTAAAGTGCTATATTTTACCCTGTTGCTGCGGTTAAGTTCAGCGTGTTTAGAAAATAAACACAAAATTGATAATTACAAGCCTAAAACTGTAGTTTTAGGGTCGCATTACCATAAAATAGGCGTTTATATCGCCGATAATCCTGATTACACTAATTATTTGAATAATCTGGGATTTATTACCTTAGCCTTGTAGTTTCTTATTCCCCTTAAAGCGGATATGCTGTTTTCAGCAATCGGCTTGTTAATCCTATAAATCATTGTGCAAAGTAATGGTCATGGCTCCTGCCAAGATTCTTGTAGTTGACGACGACCCTGCGGTTCGGAATTTAATCCAACGCTTTTTGATCAAGCAGAACTATCAAGTGGAGGCTGCTGAAGATGGAAAGACGGCCTTATCCATGTTTGAGCAGTTCAATCCTGATTTGGTAATTCTAGATGTGAATTTACCAGATGTAATTGGATTTAACCTCTGCCAGGAAATGCAAAGCCGTAATGGTGTTTTTGTTCTGATGCTGACTAGTCGCGCAGACGAAGCCGATAAAATTCGCGGCTTCTCCAAAGGTGCTGACGACTATCTCACCAAGCCTTTTGGTTTGGGAGAACTAGAAGTCAGAGTAGCAGCTATTCTCAGGCGTCAGCGCGTTGTGACCACAGCAGAACAAAAACGCCTGATTTTTGAAAAACTCATGATTGATCCTGTGCGGCGAGAGGTGTCACTTAACAATCAACCAGTACCCTTAACTGCTCTAGAGTTTGACTTGTTGCATTTTTTAGCTAGCCATCCTGGTCGAGTTTGGCGACGTTCTGAATTAATTCAGGAAGTCTGGGATTATGAATACGTCGGTGATCAACGGGTTGTGGATGTACATATAGGTCAAATTCGCAAGAAAATTGAAGCCGACGCTAGCCAGCCTGCTTTGATTCAAACCGTGCGCGGCGTTGGGTATAAGTTTGAATGTCCTACTCAACCCCAGCAATTAGAAAAAGCTCGTTAGAATTGGGCAATGGGCATGGAGCATTGGGGATTCGGGATTGCGAACTTGGTATAATTCTTCTGTTGCTCACCCTGCCTCCCCTGCTCCCTGTTAAGAGTTACCTCTCTAAGCGTGAGCGACAATTTCTATGACGATTTCCACGCCAGTGAAAGCCAGTACCGCAAAAAGACCTAAAAGCACGAAATTAAGCGAAATATGAGTTACACGCGCCCAATTAGCTCCTTTTTGCATAAAAGGAGCTAAAGAGGCAGAAATAGCGACTAGACCGAGCATCCCAAGTCCTCCTATCAGGTGGGTGCCGACATACAACTTGCCATCGCTAAGGTAGGTGATAGCAATAGCTCCAAGAGCGCTTAATACCATTAAGGCTAAAATTACGGAACCGATTTGGTAGTGTTTGACATTGTATCTACCTTTAACTAGTTCTTTCTTTTGTTCTCCTTCAGCAGATCTGGTACGCTGGACTTGGAGTCCTAAATAGGCAGCGTAAATGGATAGTAGCAATAGCGCCGACATTAATATTGGGTGCACAAAGAGTAAAGCGAATTTAACCGATGCCGGAATTTCAAGATTCATAATTCTAAATTTTTAAACCTTCATAAAAATTAGCATGAATCTAATACAAGTCTCTAGATGGGAAAATAAAAAATACTACTTTGCGGAATTAAAAATTAGCTGTGTTCATAACAAATATGCTGTTAGCTAGTAAAAGTGGCGATATCAAGCGAGTACAAGCGTTACTAGCTTCAGGCGCGCCTGTTGACGCAAGCGATCGCGACGGTACGACAGCGTTAATGATTGCTGCGAATTTAGGTTACACGGAAATTGTGCGATCGCTCTTACACTCTGGAGCAAATATCAACTTAAAGCGACAACGTTACGGCTTAACGGCTGTCATGTTGGCAGCTAGCGCTAACAGGCTGGATACACTTAAGCTTTTACTAGATAAAGGTGCCGATGTAAATATCGTTAATGAGGATGGCTCTACAGCGTTAATGGCAGCAGCGATGAAGGGTTATGCTGAGGTTGTAAAAGTCTTACTAGCTGCTGGTGCTAACGTCAATGTTAAAGATAAAGATGATGACACAGCTTTAACACTAGCAGTAAATTCTGGACATGCTCGTATTGTACAATTTTTACTCCAAGCAGGTGCAAATGTCAATACTCAAAATCAAGAAGGTGAAACCGTATTGCTCATAGCGGCGGACTCCGGAAATCTGGAAGTTGTACAAGCACTGTTGGCGGGAGAAGCTGATATCAATGCCCAAAATTCTAATGGTGAAACTGCGCTTTTAGCAGCATCAGCCGCAGGACACGTAGCGATCGTGTCAGAGCTACTTGATTATGGTTCTGATGTTAATGTTCAAGACAAAGAGGGTGAAACAGCCCTACACCTTGCCGTGGTAGAAGGTTTCACGGATGTTGTAGAAATTTTACTGAAGCATAATGCAAATGTACGCGTAAGAAACAAATTAGGTGATACACCGTTGCTAGTAGCAGCTCTACAAGGGCATAGCCAGATTGTTGAGGCACTGTTACATTATGGAGCAGACGTGAATGAGAAAAATTTGGGTGAACTGCCTTTGACTCTAGCTGCAACACAGGGACATACTGAAACGGTAAGGGTGTTGCTTGGCTTTGGTGCTAATGTCAATGCTAAAGGTGATGATGGCAAAAGCGCGCTGATCAAGGCTGTAGAGCGTAAACATACAGGTGTGATTCAACAGCTAATAGGTAAAGGGGCAGATGTTAATTTGCTAGATTTTGCGGATGCGACGGCGTTGATGTGGGCGGCTTCCCGAGGATATGATCAGGTGGTGCAATTTTTGGTAAGAGCTGGTGCAGATCTCAATTTAAAAAATCGAGGTGGTTATACAGCTTTGATGCTAGCAGAGTTTAATGGGTATAAAGGTGTGATAAACATTCTCAGATCAGCAGGAGCACAAGAGAATTGAGGAGCGACTTGTTCTTTTTGGGTTATGACTTATACCTTTGTAACACAGCAGCCAACACAAAGCTACCACCTCACAAAGTTCAGAAATCTGCTAAGATAGCATTCTATCTTTTGATTTCCCAGAAGATTTTTTGTTGTTCTACTCAACAGACCTAAGCAAATAACTAATTACACTAGAAACAACTGCCAACACTATTGAACCTAATAAAGCAGCACCAATACCTCTAATCTCAAAACTATGACCTGGAGTAAGGGCGCTTGCTAGCCAAAGGGTGAGGGCATTCAGGACAAATGTAAACAGCCCAAAGGTAATTAAGGTAATAGGAAAAGCCAAAAAGCCTAAAATGGGTTTAACAAAAGCATTTACTAACCCGATAATAAGAGTTGCAATCAGGGCCGTAAAAAAATTCTTGATATAAAACCCAGGAACGATGTTAGCCGTAATTAGCAGTGCCACCGCAGTGCCGACCCACGTCAATAGAAAGTGTAACATACCCTTTTTGTAGATGTATTGTTTTGTAAAGAATGAACGGAATAAATTCGTACATTAACTTAGCGTCGTCGCATAAGAGCTTCCCAAGTTTCTCCACCAACTACACCGTCAGCCTCTAGACTATAACGTTGTTGAGCAGCTTTCACCGCACTTTCGGTCTCTGTGCCAAAATATCCACTGATACTACCTTCAAAAAAACCAAGCTTTTGCAATCGTTTTTGTAACTTAACCACCTCTGGACCACGCATTTTTAAACGTAAAATTGGGAATCCGCTTTGAGTATATTGAATTGTAGGATCTGACTCAGCACGAGCGGTTGTAGTATTGTGTCGAGCAGGTGGTTTTTGTGAACCTGTATTTGGTGTTGCAGGTTTTGGCTCAGGATTAGAAGAATTAACAACTTTGGAAGTCGTATTATTTGGTTTTGTTGATGGCTTTGGTTCAGGAGTGGGAGCAACTTTACTAGTATTGGAAGTTTCAGGGTGATTAGGAACTTTATTCCCTGTGTGAGGTGGAGAGGCAGGGGTGGCAGTTGATTCACTAGGAAAAAGTTGTTGCCAAGTATTTCCATCAACGATACCATCAGGATTTAAGCCAGCTGCTTGTTTAAACTTAGAAACAGCGCTCGCAGTTGTACTGTTATATATGCCGTCCACGGCTCCTGTATAAAAGCCCAAAAGTTTTAGAGCCGCCTGAACTTCTGATACTGAGTCTCCTTGACTACCAAGTTTTAGTGTAGGACGGTTGATGTTAGTTGCTGTATTTACCTGAGCAATTTGTGGTGTTGCTGCAAACGAGACTACACTAACGAGGTTAAAAAACATAACTATACAGCACGACAGCAGTATTTTAACTCCTGCTTTCTGCTCCTTCTGCCCTTGTAAGTATTTTAATATACTGGTTTTTGCACTCTCTTTCATCAAGTTTACCCTTCAAAAAAGCTGATCAACTTTGTACAATGACTTAAGAAGTAGTCATTGTCAATGTCAATCAACGGCATTGGGGATTGGATTTACTGCTTCCCCTGCTCAAGAAAGTTCCCCCTGCTTCCCCCGCTTGCCCTGCTCCTTGTCCTTACGGAAGGGCACTAGTAATTGCTTTTTGTGGACCTACTAAAGAAACATAAGGTTCCCGTAAATATCGGTAAGCTGCCTCAATAACATCTACTGCGCTAACAGAGGCGATCATCTCTTGAAATTTCCGATCAAAGTCAATTCCTAGCCCTAAAATTTCATACCATCCGTAGAGTTGAGCAATTTGGGCATTTGTCTGTTTACCTAGGGCATACTGTCCTAATATCTTGTTTTTAGCTGTCTGGAGCGAATCTTCGTCAAGCTGGACACTAGACAGTAAATCAACTTCTGCTTTCAGTCCAGAAAAGGCTATTTTGGTATTTTCTGGAGCTGTACCCATGTAAACTACAAATGAAGCTGGAAATAATCGCGTAGGATAAAATGCAGATACCTCGTATGCTAAACCGCGCTTTTCTCGTAACTCCACGAACAAGCGACTGGAAAGCCCATTTCCTAAGTAAGTAGACATCAACTTTAATGCGGCGTAGTCATGGGAATCGGCAGAGGGACCTAAATAACCTAGTGTGACAATTGATTGTTGGGTTGTAAGGGGTGTAATTGTAGACTGTGGTTGAACTTGAAGATTCGGTAAATTTAATTTTGGCACTGGTTGATCAACAGGTGCTTGCCAGTCTCCAAAAATTTCTTCGACTAAAGTCATGCTATTTGCTGGTGTGATTCGACCAACAATACTAATGACCACATTATCTGGACGAAAATAAGTCTGATGAGCCTGTACTATATCGTTACGGTTTAAGCTGCTCATACTGGCTTCAGTTCCCAAAACCGACAATGCATAGGGATGGTTTTGGTACATGCTCAACCTTAGTTTGTCTACAGCAACGGTGAAAGGTTGCTCTTGTTGTGAACGAATATCTTGTAAGGCAATACGCTTTTCTAGCTCTACTTCAGCTTCAGGAAAAGTTGGCGATCGCAAAATCCGCCCTGCCAATGAGAGAATTTCTCCAAAATCCGCCGTCACAGTTTTTAAGGACACCAAAAAATAATCAGCAGTTGTATCGGCGCTTAAACTTGCTCCTACAAACTCTATTCGTTCCGCGATTTCCAAACTAGAAAGTCCATCACATCCTTTTGTTAGGACTGTTGAGAGTAAATGTCCTAAACCAGCCTGCTCTTGGCTTTCATAACAGCTACCAGCACGAACAAAAATTCGCGCCGCCACAATATCAGCTGTTGGATTTTCAGCCATCAGCACTACAATACCATTGTTTAAAACAGTGCGATGGATAGTCGATTTTTGCAGGGAGGTTGTCATTTGTTGGGGATTGGGGATTGGGGATTGGGGATTGGGGACTGGGGACTGGGGATTGGGGATTGGGGACTGGGGATTGCGAAAAATCTCAGTACCCATTACCCAGTCCGAGAAATAGGGCGTGTTAAATCCCTGTCCTCAATTCCTCCCAGTACCCAGTACCCAGTCCCCAGTACCCAATCCCCTTTAAAGAATCGTGGCTCATCCAATTCATCGCGCTCAACCACCCCTAGAGTTTATCCCACAAAAATTCAACCCTCTGGTATACTACGCAATACGAGGGTTATTACCGCTTTTGCTTCTATTGCGATTACGTCCGTGGTTACCAACCGGGATAGCAAAAATCGAAACCGTAAATGTTGAGGTTCTCGTCGATCTTTACCAAAAATTTCAGAATGGGAAGATTCGCTTTTTGATGGCGTTTCGCCACTGCGAAGTTGATGATCCTCTATGCATGATGCATATGTTAGGTTACGCTGTACCAAAAGTAGCTCGTCAAAAAGGGATCTCATTACAATACCCAACTCATTCTCATTTTCTCTATGATCGAGGAATGTTACTGTGGGCTGGAGATTGGCTCGGATGGCTATTTTCCAGAGTGGGAGGTTTACCAATTTTTCGTGGGAAGGTAGATCGGGTGAGCTTGCGAACAGCACGAGATTTGTTTGCTAGTGGAAAATATCCTATATCTGTTGCTCCGGAAGGCGCAACCAACGGACATAGCGAATCTGTAAGTGCTTTGGAACCAGGGGTTGCTCAGTTAAGCTTTTGGTGTGTAGAAGAATTAATCAAAGAGCATCGAGCCGAAGAAGTTCTAATTTTACCAATTGGTCTTCAATATCGTTACATCAATCCACGTTGGGAAAAATTAGACAGGCTTTTAAGCAAATTGGAAGCTGATAGCGGCTTAGAAGTAAAGCGAATTGATCCGTCTGGCGTTGTTAACCGAGAAAAGGTTTTTTATGAACGGCTTTTTCACCTGGGCGAATATGTCCTTTCCGAGATGGAAAAGTTTTACGATCGCTTCTATCATCAACACCCAAGACATCAAGCCGCAACCAAGAGCGAAGATTCATCAGCGAACCCTAATCAATTGCTTGCAACTCGCCTTGAAATTTTACTGAATAGATCTCTACAAGCTGCTGAGCAATATTTTGGTCTTGAACCTAAAGGAACTATCATTGAACGCTGTCGCCGAATAGAATCAGCAGGCTGGAATGATATTTACCGAGGAGATTTACCAGATTTGAAAACCTTATCCCCTTTGCAACGTGGTTTAGCTGATTGGATTGCAGAAGAAGCTTCTTTGCGTATGTTACATATGCGCCTAGTCGAAAGTTTCGTAGCAGTTACAGGAAACTATGTTCAACAAAAGCCCTCTTTTGAAAGATTTGCGGAAACTACTTTAATTTTGTTCGATCTCATAGAGAGAATTAAAGGAAACAAAAATCCAAGACGCCCTCGCATGGGTTGGCGACAAGCAAGGCTAACTGTAGGGGAACCAATCTCAGTCACACAACGTTGGTCAAAGTATCACGAGAACCGTCACGCAGCTAAACAAGCAGTGAATGATCTGACACGAGACTTACAAATAGCATTGGAAAATTTGATTGTATGATTTTTGAGGGAATGAAAATCTGAAACTATCAATGCTTTTGTAGATTTGGAATGCTCCCCTTCAAGATAGTTACCGTCCAACCTTGGGTAAGCTTTTAATTGAAGGTAAAGGCAAACAGACGGGGAAAATAAAAAGTGACACTTGAAATCTACGTCAGCACCGATATAGAAGCGGATGGTCCTATTCCTGGACCGCACTCTATGCTTAGTATTGGCTCAGCAGCGTACACAGCAGAGAAACAATTGGTTGCGACTTTTTCAGCTAATTTAGAAACCTTACCAGGCGCACAAGGACACCCCACAGCGATGAAATGGTGGTCGGAACAGCAACCCGAAGCTTGGGCGGCTTGTCGAGCCAATCCAAAACCTCCACAAGAGGTTATGCAGTCCTATCACTCTTGGCTTGTGGCTTTACCTGGTAAACCAATTTTTGTTGGTTATCCAGCCGCTTTTGACTTTATGTTTGTCTATTGGTACTTAATGAATTTTGTAGGTGAGAGCCCATTTAAGCACTCAGCATTGGATATCCGTTCATATGCAATGGCATACTTAAAACGAAACTACAAAGAATCGGGCAAGGAGAATCTACCAGCTGAATGGTTTGAAGATCTTCCATTGACCCATGTTGCTTTAGATGATGCTATCCAGCAAGGGACTTTGTTTTGTAATTTGTTGCAAGCGAATTTACGGGGATAATTGGGCATTGGGCATGGGGCATGGGGCATGGGGCATTGGGCATGGGGCATGGGGCATTGGGCATGGGGCATTGGGGTATATAAGTTGAGAAGTCTCAAAGCAATTTTTTCCTTGTTCCTCTGCTCCCTGCTCCCTGCTCCCTGCTCCCCTGCTCTCCTGCTAAGAGATCCTCTGCCCCTATACCTCGTGACAACTATCGAGATAAGCTTTAATTTCCGGTACTCCTGTCATCTTTTCATAGAAGAAATTGTTGACAATTTTCATCACTTCTGCTTGAGCTACTTCCACTTCGTTATTAAGGGGAGTACCAGGCTTTTGCCTAGATAGACTGCGGTATAGGCGCAGTAGATGACGTACAATCTCTAACTCTTCTTCACCTTCGAGCACCTTAACGACCGCTACTATCAGTTCATCTACCTGATTGAGAATACTGTCAAGATCGAAGACAGTGCAGTTATCGCTGGCTTGTTGGACAGTTCCTACCAGAGCGTGAACTTGATAAAGTAGGGCAGTAGGCTCATCGAACAATTCACGCAAAAAGGCTGCTTCCTCATAACGCCCGTTAAGTCGGAAGATGTTGTATAGGCGTTTGGCTACTTTACCGTAGTTGAGGTGATTGGCTTTGACGTATTTTTTGACTTCACCTTCCAATCGCTCCATATAGGTATCCATGACATCAGGAGAAACCTGCTTTGCCAGTTTGGAAAATAAGGGTGCAGAGCTAGCGTCTAGATAAACCTCTTGGAAGTAGCCGTCTAGATAACCGTCCAGCGCAGTGATGGTACCATCTGGGGCTTCCCAAGTAACATCTAATACATTACTGGCATTAGACAACTGACCGCGTATTGGATCGGCAATAATCCATTCTAATTTATACCAACCTGGATCATGTGATACTGAATCCCACTGTATAACTACAGGATTGCCATCAGCGTCGCACGCATCTATCTGACCAGCTATAACTTCATGAGGTAGCCATTTAATTGGTGTACTTGCTCTCCGCGTCCGTCCTTCCCGAACCACTTTCTGAGGGTAGCTACCAAACGTAACATCAACTAATTGGTAATTTGGTCCCGACAAGGTGTTGAGAGCCTTATCGCGCATGATTTTAGTAAGAATCTCACAAGCTTCGGCACGGGTGGGGGCGATGATATTTACTCGCTCAAAGTAGTCACAGTCGCCTGGATAGGTTTGGATCTTCGATTGAGCAGCTGAGCCAGAAAGCGCCAACGCAGTTTCTACAACACCAGGAACGTCGTCAAATTCTACTATTCTCCCAACAGACCGAAAGTATGCTAACTGTTGCGGATCAAAATCCAACATCGTGACTTTGTGCCCAAAGACACCCGTTTCTTCATCGACAACAATATCGCTATCGCCTGTCGATTCCGCAATTGACTTCATCCAGCGTTCTAATTCTTGCTCATTGAGTTGAACCCCCAAACGGTTCGCAGATTCCACGATGCGTTGATAGACTTCTACATTTGCGCCTTCTATTTTTGTCATGATATATTCCTCGCCGAATATTGCGTTTGTAGTGTTAGAGATAATTGCAAATCAATTGAATTTCTCAACAATTGGAAGACATGCTGATTGCATGATATCCGTATCAGTATTAATAGATTAAGGGATGAGGGAACACTCAAAAACCTTTCTCCATTTTGATTTAAGGTTTTCTCTTAATACATATAATTAAATTTTTGTCAATCTATATTAGGATAGAGAAGGCGAAAAATCTAGTAATCGCTTTTGCAAATCCACATTAATATAGAGGTTTATGATAAATGCAGAAAATTAATTTGATAAAAAATACAATTTTTTATATTTTTGTATTTTTATTTGCTTGCTTTTTTATTAAAATATTGATTATAAAGAATACTTTTCATGGATATGTTTTTCAAGAATGGCTCGTTAATTATAGCCAAGGCTTTGTTAGAAGAGGACTAACAGGCACTTTTTTTCTATTTATACAAAAAAAATATAATGCAGATATAGATAAAATCATTAAATACTTTTCTTACATTACATTTTTCCTTTTCTCGATAATATATATATTCAAAGTCAGACAATGTAAAAAAATATTAGACTGGCAAGCATTGATGGTTGTGCTATTTTTACCTTCTCTAATTCTATTTCCCATATATAATTCTGGTGTAATTGGAAGAAAAGAGTTCTTCTTTTTCTTTGGCTTGCTTATAAATTTATTTTTTCTAGAAAAAACTATTAGAATCTGGAAGATAGATAGAGATATAGAAAATTCTTTTGAGAATTACCCAATTTCAGTAGAGGCAGTCAATAAGTATTGCTACAATTTATTTATTTGGTACAATTTACTATCTATTCCTACTGCATTAAGTCACGAGGGAATTATTTTTCTTGGACTTCCTTTAAACATGGTGATTACGTCTAGTTTTCTTAGTTTAACTTTGTCTAAAAAACAAGTTTCGTTGCAAACTATAATAATTTATTTACCTACTATTCTCGTATCGTTTCTATGTCTTATGTTTAAAGGTAATAATACAATAGCATTAGGAATATGCCATTCCTGGCAAGAATATAGTCATATTTATAGTAGTTTACCCAAAGACTGTAGCAATATTATGTCGGGAGGAGTTCTAAGATATATTGCTATTTCAAATAAAGACATTATAGGAGAAGTTATGTCAACGAATATTTCTCAGGGAAAAGGTTCGGCTTTTTTCAGTTGGATATTCGCTTTTTTTATGAATATAGTTATCTTGATGCGTACCTCTTCGACCATAATTATAAATTCAGTAACAAGTCTAAATCGAAAAATTGCCCAACAGGGAGGGGGTCATTTTCTATCTCCAGTTAATATAGTCACGCATTTTAGCTTCAAATATGCCTTTATTCCTTTTATTTTTTCTTTCATTCTTTATGTCATTGCACTTGATTGGGGGAGATGGTTTTTCATAACTTCTGTTAGTTATGTTTTCTGTCTTTTAAGTCCTAATTTAATTTACCTTGAAATAGTTAGATATCATCACAATCAAGGCAGAAAAAAATATCTGTTTCCTATTTTCTCAACTTATTCAAAATTTATAAATTATCTGTATAATCTGGATTTATTACGACATTTTTCTATAATCTATTTTTTAGGTCTTTTTTACACATTATTTGTACTGAAACTGCATTATTATAATATGAGTGTAAAAGAATTATACACGAATCCATTAACATATAGTTTGTGGCAAAGAGCTATTTCATTCCTATTTAATTAACTCAGAGATAAAGACTCTTGAGTACTTATTATCAAGTACCTATATCTAAGATATAAGATTAGCGATCGCACTCAACAAAGCATCTGGATCAACCGGTTTCGCAATATGTTGATCAAAGCCAGCAGCAAGGGCTCGTTTTTGATCTGTTTCACTTGCATAAGCAGTCAGCGCGATCGCACGAATTCTCCCTCCTTGTTCAGGGGACCGAGTGCGGATTGTTTGTAGCAAACTATACCCATCCATTTCAGGCATTCCAATATCACTAATCAGCAAATCAGGCTTATATTGCTCGAAAAAGGTCAATGCTTCAATAGCAGAAGCCGCCTGTGTAGTTTTCATACCTGCTTGCTCTAAGACAAAAGCAAGGAACTCACGCGAATCCGGTTCATCATCGACTATCAAAATTTGGAGGTTATTAAGTCTCAAACTCGCTTCGGTAAGAAATGAAGGTGATCCTTGATCGCTGATTTTGCTAACGTTATCCTCCATAAGTGGCAACTTGACTGTAAATGTCGCACCTTGTCCCTCACCCAGACTATCTGCGTGAATTGTACCTCCGTGTAGCTCGACGAGTTGTTTTACAATTGCCAGTCCTAAACCCAAACCGCCAAACTTACGAGTTGTTGCACTATCTTCTTGGCGAAAGCACTCAAACACATGGGGTAGAAAATCAGGACTAATGCCTTTTCCTGTGTCGATAACTTGAAT
>NZ_JAAKGC010000307.1 GCF_017591665.1 Aetokthonos hydrillicola CCALA 1050
TTCCTGTTATTTTTATTAGTGCATTAGATGGGGTTATTGACAAAGTTAAAGCCTTTGCTGTTGGAGGGATAGATTACATTACCAAACCCTTTAGCGAAGAAGAGGTTTTTGCCCGCGTAGAGAATAATCTAATAATTCAACGACTACAAAAGCAGCTTATTGAGCAAAATGCTCGTTTGCAACAAGAGATCAGAGAAAGGCAAAAAGCTGAGTCAGCACTACGCTTGAGTCAGTTTTACTTAGACCAGTTTAAGGATTCTATCTTGTTTGTTGATTCGGATGCTCAAATTGTTTACGTCAATGAGGCTGCTTGTTTTACTCTTGGCTACTCTCGTGAACAACTCCTCACCATGACTGTTCACGATATTAACCCCAATTTTCCCGCAGAAATTTGGCGATCTCATTGGGAGGAATTGAAACACAAAGCCTATTTCAGCTTTGAATCCACTCTCAAGACTAAAAAGAATCACGAAATAAGTGTCGAAATAACTATTAATTACTTAGAATTTAATGGTATTGGATATCACTGCGCAAATATACGCAAATTATAGAATTTTTCGGATAAATGAGTTATGCCATTTTAGGAAAATCCGAAAATCCAGATACAAATACAGTGTGTAGGGGCGAATCGCATACTCTGCGAGAAGCCGGAGGCTACCCCCTCACAGATGTTTAATGTGTATCAACATTTAAGTGAATTGGTATTACACCAACAGCCTGAGGGCAACCGCCGTTTACCCCTACCAATTTACCTCATGCACCGGCAAAGTGCCGTAAGTATGTAAGATAAAAATTCAAAAAATCTTTGAAAATAAGGATGACTGAATCTCAAGAAAAAGCCTCTCCATTATTGCGAGTCTTTGTTTACGGGACTCTCAAACCAGGTGAAGTCAATTACCAAAAATACTGCGCTGGTAAAGTCGTAGATGCAACTCCAGCAATAGCATTAGGAGAACTATTTGCTTTACCTATGGGTTACCAAGCTATGACACTAGGTAATAGCCCTGTTCATGGATATTTACTTACTTTTTACGACGAAGAAATTTTCACTCAACTGGATGATCTAGAAGATTACCAACCAGAAAGACCTGAGTCAAAGAACCTCTATAATCGACGACAGATAGAAGTGTACGACCAACAAGGGCGATCGCTTGGTTGGGCTTGGGCTTACTTAATCAGTAACTATTCACTTGCTCAATTAGGAGGTGTAGTCCAAAGTGATGGTCTTTGAACTTCGTGAAGTACCCCATCTTGTCTAAGGCTGAAGATGGGGACTTTCGCAAGCCTGTTAAGAATTTATAAATATAAATTTTTCTTTAATTTATTTCCTTTTCCACATTCTGCGGCAAGGATTGTTCCTGATTTAGTTTATTTTCCTTGTTTTGAGGAAAAGCCTCTGCTGCTTTAGGAATTGGAACCACCGAGTTGTTTATAGCAATCATTAGGGGTGACGCTACAACGGGTGGAGGTTGAGGTGCTAATTTTCCCTGTTGTGCGGGTTGTATTAAGCTTTGATGAGCCAGTTGAGGTTCTGTTAATTTCGCATTGGGAAATAAGACAGATATTGCGCTAATGGCACAAGCAGCAATAGTGGCACCTCCACACAGCCAAACCACTTTAGAACGGCGATGTGACCGTGCTAAAACTTGCTTGACTGTTTCTTCTACAGACTGTTTTGACGGCGGGGCTTGCAGAGTCCGCAAGCCCTGCCTTAGTTTCAACAGTCGGGTATACAAGCGTTGAACCTCTTGGTCTTCAGCTAACCATTGTTCAACTTGTTTACGTTCTGCAGCCGTTACCTCACCATCGAGGTAAGCACTCAATAACTCGAAGCGATCGCGCCTCACCATATCCATAGCACCCGTTGATTCATTGGTATGCTTATCCTTCCCATATAGCAAATCTAAATAAAACTGCAAGCGGGAACGGTTGTCAAACAGAGAATCAGTAGTCATCTTAACATTATTACCAATTCTTTCACGGGTAGACACAGCGGATAAGTTTGAGAGAGTAATCAAATTATTTTGCGTTTGGCAGAAACAATTTACTGTTCTTTTTTTAATTCTTAATGAATTATTAAATTCCGCCATTTAGAAAAGTACA
>NZ_JAAKGC010000308.1 GCF_017591665.1 Aetokthonos hydrillicola CCALA 1050
TCTTGTTCGGTTAGATCATTCAAAATCAGAGCGGCTAGACGGAGTCGCTCACTCGGTTTCAAAGTATCAATAATGTTCCGGTAGATTTGTTGGACGGTTTGGTCAGTGTGTGACATATTTATTCCTCCCAAACACCATCGTATCTTACATTTTACCACGGGTCATTCCGGTTCCGGACAATTTTGCTGTGGGAAAATTGCCTGAATAACTTTCCTGTTGGTTTAACCAATTCACAAAATAAGACATTGATGAAATTCTTAAAAGCCTTATACACAAAGCTTCTAGCTATTGTTTATTTAAGGCTTCTTTTCATCGGATCATGATGCAGTTTCCCGATCAATTTTTTGTACTTCTTCATCAGATAATTTGACATCGACAGCACGTACTGAATCTTCAATGCTATTGGTCTTGCTAGCACCAGGGATAGGCAAGATGCTAGAAGATTTAGAGCGCAACCAAGCCAGCACAATGCAGTATACCGATACGCCTTTTTCTTTGGCTAACTGTGATATCACCCGAAAATTTTCTAAATTTGTGTGGCGACGACTACCACCAAATGGACTCCAAGGTAGAAACGTTAAACCCTCAGTTTCGCAATATTCCAGCACACCATCAAACTCTGGCTGACGATTCCAAGGATTATACTGATTTTGTACAGATACAATATCAACCACATCCCGCGCTTGCTTGATTTGGGAAACGGAAAAATTAGAAACTCCCACAAATCGGATCAAGCCGTTAGCTACCGCTTCTTTAGCTGGCTTAAGAGATTCCTCAATAGTGTAGTTTGTGTCGGGAGCGTGGTATTGCCAAACGTCAATTGGTTTTTCTCCACCCAAGCTTTCAAAGCTGATGCGGATCGTTTCACGTAAATGGTTTGGATCGCCATTGCGAGACCAGTTGCCATTATGACGCATTAAACCGCCCTTAGTTGCAACAACCACACCGTTAACGTCGCCGTTGTAGCTTTGCAAAGCTTTATAAATCAGTCGCTCGTTGTGATGCTTGTCAGATTCGTCTTTGCAATAAGAATCAGCAGTGTCAATGAATGTTACGCCGAGATCTAAAGCCCGATGAATCACATTAACAGACTCTGATTCGCTTGGGCGATCGCTTAACGACATTGGCATACCTCCTAGTCCAATTGCACTCACGTAGACACCGGTTCTTCCAAGCTGTGTTGTTTCCATGGTTTTAGTTTATGGGTTTCATTGTTATTATCTGCCATCGAGGTTTTAAATTATTCATCTATCCTCAGAGTTAAGTAAGGGTAATATTTGAGTACACGGATATCCCATGATCCCCTAACTGGATAAGTTACACCAAGCCAGTTGACTTGTTTCATCCACAAAGCTGATACCATTCCAAAACCATAAACCCACAGTGTCAATTTGTGAAAAAGGTTCTAAGGTCATTAAAAATCTGCTGGATAAAAATCCGGCAGATTATCAGAAATTAATACCAATTTCGAAAGAAACTGATTAGCTATATTGTACTAGCTAAGATTATGGTGCCCAAGGTGGGGCAATTTTGAAAGATGCATCATTCTTATATAGGTCATCACTACCTTGGGGGTCAATCCACAACTCAAAGTTTCGATGCCGTAGATAGTAGGTGGGATAGTTGAAAGATACAAATGACACCGCAGTTGAGTTTGCTAATCCTGCTTTGGGACAGAATGTGGCATCTGCTTTGAATAAATCTGTGCCATCGTTTTGATTTAGCTTCGCGCGATAACCTTGATGTCTTAAGTAGTAGACGGGGTTATTTTTTGACTGAAAAGAAATACAAGTAGAATTTGCTAGTCCAGGTACGACATTCCAAGT
Organism: Aetokthonos hydrillicola CCALA 1050; assembly: GCF_017591665.1. Lineage (GTDB taxonomy): Bacteria > Cyanobacteriota > Cyanobacteriia > Cyanobacteriales > Nostocaceae > Aetokthonos > Aetokthonos hydrillicola. The sequence goes on from NZ_JAAKGC010000308.1 coordinate 1,827, forward strand.
GGCATTAGTTTTCGTCAATATATCACTAGTACTACTAACTGATTGGATATAACCTAGAGAATCGGTTTGTCCAATTCCAATGTAGTTAGATGGATAATTGAGTGATTGGAAAGATTGTAAACCACTCAAGTCATCGGTTCCTATTTTCCAAGGAGTGACTAACTTGAAGGTAGCATCATTCGTGTATAGGTCATCAGTAGCCTGGGGGTCAATCCAGAACTCAAAGTTACGATGGCGTAGATAGTAGCTGGGATAGTTGAAAGATGCAAACGATA
>NZ_JAAKGC010000309.1 GCF_017591665.1 Aetokthonos hydrillicola CCALA 1050
CTTGACAAACATTCTAGAACTATACGTCGAGCTAGTTGGACTGGTCCTAGTGGGATTTATTCTGGGACGCAAACTACCTGCTACAGTTCCGACTCGTTTAGGTCAGTTTCTTTTCTGGGTAGGTGTACCAATAAGCATTGTAACTTTTTTACGTAAGGCGGACTTATCTGGACAAATTTGGATAGCTCCCATAATAGCCCATACAGCTATTTTACTTGGTGCATTTTTGGCTTGGGTACTGGTCAAAGGAAAAGGATATTTTACAAACAACCTTCCTCGACTACCAACTCAGGGTAGTTTTGTTTTAGCAGCAATGGTGGGTAATACCGGTTATTTAGGCTATCCTGTTATTCTTACAGTCGTTGGCAATCAATACTTTGCCTGGGCATTATTTTACGATTTGCTGGGAACAACTTTAGGCGTTTATGTCCTTGGTGTTGCTTTAGCTGCTTATTTTAGCGGTAGTTCTCAAAACCATGGTCAGATTGCAAGAGCAATTTTAATTAACCCAGCTTTGTGGAGTTTTGGGTTTGGTTTACTTTTTCGGAAAGTGGCGATCGCTCCTTTAGCTGAGTTCTGTTTAGAGAAATTAGCCTGGACTATGGTTGGTTTATCTCTGGCGTTAATTGGAATGCGACTTGCGCAGCTTCGTACTTGGCGTAGTGTCAAATGGGCAAGTCTCAGCTTGGGGATCAAAATGCTAATAGTACCGCTGATTTTAGGGAGTATTTTACCAGTTTTTGGCTTAACTGGTGCACCAGCCCTTGTGATTGTATTACAAATGGCGATGCCTCCAGCTTTTGCCACACTAGTCATTGCCGAAACTTTTGACCTTGATCGTGACCTTACAGTCACTGCATTAGCTGGAGGATCTATGGTTTTGCTTGTGACTCTCCCAATTTGGTTGAAGCTATTTTGAAAATTCAGGAGTTAAGGTAGTCCGAGCATCTTGCTCGCTTGTTGCATATAGTACGCGAGCAAGATGCTCGCACTCCTATATTCTGACTCCTGACTCCTGTATTCTGACTCCTTCTTCAAGGTGCATCAGTTGACATCACTTACACCTACTTAAGAGCGGGAGACTGTATCACAAATCCAAAATGCAACAGTTTAATAAAGTGTAATACTTATGGTGAAGAAGATTTACGCTCTGCTTGTTGGTATTGACAAATATCATCCTGATTCTGGGGTTCAGCGCTTATACGGTTGCGTTAATGATATAAAAGCTATTGAAGCATATCTCCGAAAGCGAATTGCTATTGATAAAAAATGGCAGTTAGTAGATAACTCTGATGTTCCTTGGATACTTTTAAATGAATTAGCTACACGTCAAGCAATTATTGATGGTTTGCAGCAGCACTTGAATAAGGCTGATAGTGAAGATGTTGTGTTGTTCTACTTTTCAGGTCATGGATCGCAAGAATCTGTGCCAAAAGAGTTTTGCGATGAAGAACCTGACACTCTCCTAGAAAACTTGGTTTGCTATGACAGCCGGACAAAAAATGGTTTTCATCTAGCAGATAAGGAATTAAATTATTTAATTGATCAAATAGCAAAGAATAATCCACATATCGTCACAATACTAGACTGTTGTCATGCTGGTAGTGGGACAAGAGATCCAGAAGCGATTGTGCGTCAAGTTCCGGCTGATACAAGACAACGAGATTTAAAAGATTTTATTTTTTCTGAGCAGTGGTTGCGCAATCGCTCAAGCGAAAGCTATACACCAGGAAGACACATCGCGATCGCCGCTTGCAGTTCTCATCAAACTGCTAAAGAGTACAAAAGCGAAGACGGTCAAGAACGAGGTGTTTTCTCTTACTTTCTGATGCAAACACTGGAAAGTGCTTCTAATTTATCTTACACAGATTTACTCAACAATACCCGTGCATTGGTAAGCGGTAAAAGACAGGAGCAATCGCCGGAAATTGAAGCAACCGATATACAGGATTTAAACGAAGCTTTTTTAGGTGGTGCAGTACGCGATCGCGATCCTTACTTCTGCTTGACTTATAACAGTAATAAATATGATACCTGGGTGATTAACGCTGGTGCTTTACATGGTATTCATACTCCATCAAACGGTGAAGAGGCTTTGT
>NZ_JAAKGC010000310.1 GCF_017591665.1 Aetokthonos hydrillicola CCALA 1050
TGCAACCCATTCAACAACAAGTTATTGAAGCACTCCAAACACTCTCTCCTGCTGAACAACAAGAGGTTTTGGACTTTGCAGAGTTTCTCAACAGCAAACGGCAAAGACTATCATCCACGAACATCGAACCAGTAAAATCTTTTTTAGAAACAGCCCAAGCCTATATTGGTGCAGGTATAGGTCCCGGAGATCTCTCTACTAATCCTGAGTACATGGAAGGGTATGGTGCTTAATGCGTCAACAAATTCTCCTTGATACTGGTGCTCTTGTAGCACTCATTGATCGTCGGGATCACTATCACTCTTGGGTAAAAACAGAACTTGCCACAATCGAACCTCCACTACTTTCTTGTGAAGCAGTTATTTCAGAAGCATGGTTCTTATTGCAGCGCGTGAGCAACGGGCGAGAAACTTTAATTGGATTACTCAAGAGTCAGCAAATTTTGGTTGCTTTTCAGTTTAATGAGGAAATTGAGTCAATAACTTCGCTATTAACCCGATATCTTTCTGTTCCCATTTCCTTAGCTGATGCAAGTCTGGTACGAATGGCAGAGCTGTATCCACAGAGCGAAGTCTTGACCCTAGACAGTGACTTCCTTATCTATCGAAAGCACAAGAATCAACCTATTCCAGTCATTATGCCGAGTGCTTGACACTGTTACAAGTTCCACAAAGGTAAACACTATGGAGAGCGATCGCCCCTGTAGGGCAATGCTTTTCTTCCCCACACACATCACTCATCATCCTGCAAATACAAACCACTACTATCAGTTGGTCTGGCATGTAGGTACATTTCAGTGATAGCAACTGAGCTGTGACCTAGAGTTTTTTGCAGCAAGTGAATAGGTGCTCCTCTATCTAGACTATGAGAAGCATGGCTATGCCTTAACCAATGTGGTGATACATTACCTTCCAACCCAGCACGTTTGGCAGCATCTTTTACAATGTGAAATACCATACTTCGGCATAAATGTCCACCTTTACTGGAAACAAACACTGGATCATCCTTACGGGCATTATTCTTTAATTCAAGGAGACTTCGCCATATACCAGCACCAACTAAGACGGTTCTTGTTTTCTCACCTTTACCAAACACTGTTATTTGCCCAGCATCACCACGTGGCTTGAGGTCACGCCATTTTAGGGCGCATAATTCTGATACGCGCAAACCAGCAAAGTAGAGTAAACGGATCAGGGTGCGATCGCGCTCGTTGGTCGTGTTGCCGATCACCCGTTGCACTTCATCTTCAGTTAAAATTCGTTCTGCCAATCTATTACGAGCCGATGGGGTTTTAACCAGTATTCCCAAATTAGAAGATATTACCCCTAACTCTTTAGCGAAGGAAAACAAGCTTTTAATTGCTCCCACCGCCACACGCTTAGAATTATCCTTTCCCCCAAGTGTCATTGTCCACATTTGAATGTCCATTAAAGTGACATCGCTTAAAGGCTTGTACTCGATATGACGACTGAAGCGTTCTGCATAGCGACGATACCCATCAACCGTGTTGGGGCTTTTGCCGTGTAACCAAAGGTCAATGAGTTCGGAGTTAGTTAGGGTAGCCGGGGAATTCAACATCTATTGGCAGACGGCAAAAAGTTGAATAAAGGCATGTTTAAAAACAGTCAGCCAAAAGACAAGGTATATTTTATACATTTTGCCATCTACCTCCTACTAAATCATTCAACATAGGGCTTTCTTATGTTGAATGCTTCTTCATTAAACCTTACTATGAGGACATTTGCGCTTCATAGGGGGGGGGGAAATTTATTTCACTGGATGATAAAGTTTATCCCTAGTGTCATAGCGCCACGCTACCTTTCTTCGCGCTGGCGACACCTTGAGAATTTTTGGTGAGAGCGAATTACAAAATAAAAGGCGATCGCCTGAAAACATACCTGATTTTATTCAGTGCAAGAAATACGTTTTTTTTCTTGCACTCATTCAAAAAGAAAGTAGGCTGGATGCTATTAATTTGAACTCCTTTGAGAAATCTCCCTGCTGCTCGAACATTTTCCTTATTGTGCGATCGCGCTCATTGGAAGGCTAACTGTGGAGCCTCAATTT
>NZ_JAAKGC010000011.1 GCF_017591665.1 Aetokthonos hydrillicola CCALA 1050
CTGCTGCTTAGTTTCGGCTAATTTCTTGATCCTGCCGCTTGACTCAGCTTCAAATTTGAAGTTGAGTCCCTCTGTCCTGCCCTTGCTTGTTAACTGCTGGTCGAAACCGGATTAGTCCAAACTCCAGTTAAATGCAGTCACTTTCCATTAAACTCGTTCGCCGTTAACAGAAAAATTCCAGCCAACAAATAACCTAAAAGTATGGCTAGAACAAGGTTTATGACTTCAACACATTCTCAAAAAGTGATAAAAATGCTTAACGACAAGTTACTCGAAGCTTATGAGAAATACTACGGGGACTTGAAGATTGGGGATATGTCTCCCGAAGAATTCATTAAAACCTACGGACGCATTGAAGACAGGGCTAATGGTAATTTAAAAGCAGGAGTTATAGCCCCTGACGAATCAACTTCTATCTTCTCTACAAACTCAGCTAACGCCGATCGCAGCTCTGAATCATCCAATGATTCCCAAAACGCAGCTTGAGACGCGATCGCTATTTTCCTCTTAGCATTCTCAAAAGCATCCCTATCAACAATTCTCACCGGGGTTGATAGGGAGTTAATCGTCATCTCTATTTTGGCGATCGCTTGAATAATATCAGGATTGGAACTACGAAGCCCCCGTAAAACAGTCAACTCGTTGGTTAAGGCTTCAATTTTGTTAGTATTAACAACTTGTGTCGTCGCTGACTGACTTTCTAAATGCTCGATTAACTTCGGTGCATTTTCACACAAAGCTGTGATTGTTTTAGCTATTATTTCCCGCAGTTTAGCACATTTTGAATTTTCGCAATTGTACTTACCAGGTTTACTGTAATTCACACATCGCATATATTCTATTTTTGTTTTGTGCTGGGAAAAGTTGCGATACAACCCAGATCCACAATGGGCGCATTTAATTAACCCTGCTAGGGGGTAATCACCACGAGTTGATTTTGCAGAGCTTCGATATCTCCTATTGGCTGACAACTTATCTTGGATTGCGTCTGCTGTTGCTGGGGTAATTAAAGCTTCGTGCGTGTTGAAATTTATTATCGGTTCCCGGTTAATACCTTTCTTCTTCTTCATGAAATAAGCTGTATGTCCTTGCAGTGCTAGGTTTTTAACCCAATCTCGCAAGCCTGCAACAGTAAAAACTATTTCATATTTGGTATAAATATACTCACACACATCCTTGAGCGATCGCATCTCCAGTGTTAAGTCAATAATAATTCTTGCTAACTCGAAGTAAGTTTTACCAGATTTTTCGTGAATATTCTTATTTGGAGTCAAGTGATGGTTTTCGTCTTTAGTATATCCAAACGGAGGAGTGCAAAATTTTAGTTGTTGTCGAAAGTATTCATTTCCTTGTTTAACCCGCTGAGATAAAAGCCTGGATTCAAACTCAGCAAGTCCTGACATTTGGTTGATGCTGAACCATCCAAAAGGACTATTTGGATCAACCGGTGCATCTAGTACGCGTAGGTTAACATTATGCTTAACGAAAATATCGATCGCCTTATGAATGGTGATGACACTCCTACCCAGGCGATCAATACGAGTTATGATGATTTCGTCAACTTGATTTTGTTGTACCAGCTTCAGTAAATCGTTAAATTGTTTTCTTGAATCACTTCGTCCCGATTCAATATCTATCAATACTTCCGTCGCGCCCGCTGCTTTTAATCTAGCAACTTGTTGGTTTAATGCGTCGAACTCCTCAGCTTGTTCTTGTGTGCTAACGCGAGCGTAACCGTAAACTCTCATAGGGAACTGTTCTCATCAGTTCCAAGATAATATCATAAAATGTGTTGTATTGAGCGTCTTGGTTCACTTGTACCAACAACATAATCTAGTAAAGCTTCTCCACCAAGGCGATTACCAAAGTTTTTACTGCCAATGAATCCAGGAGCATTTACGGGGATAATAGGTGTTCCTGTTTTCTTAGCAGCGGCTTTGCATACTGCATCTATATCATCACCAATCAGAGCGGTAACGCATGTAGAGTAGACAAATACTGCGGGGGGTTTGTAGCGTCCTTCCACTTCTAGAATGGCTTTGTACAGCTTTTTTTCGCCACCGAAGATGACATCATTCTCATCCATGTCGGTGGTAAAACCGGTTTTGTACAATAATGGACCAGAGGAGAGACTACCCCGACTTCCCCAAGAGTTACCAGAGCAAGTGATTGGTCCGTGGACTAAATGAGCTGCATCGGTAATTGGTACAAGGGCTATCATTGCACCGTCAAACGCACAACCTCCTTGAGCTGCTCCAGGTTTAGGTTGTTGTGCGCATGACTTGTTTTTCTTGTCCCCATGCTTTTTATGATTGTGTTCGCATCCAGGCTCGGTTAATAGCTCATTGATTTTGCCTTGGGTGATTTTCATCTCTCTCTCTTTGTATTAATTATTGATTATTTATTGTTAGTTGTTTCTTGTTGCGCACTAATAACAACTAACAAATATATTTCGTGATATCCTCTCCACAATCGTCGGAGAGGTAAGCTAAAGCACGGAAACGCAATCCCACAAAATTGTCATACAAGGGATTGAGTTTGCACAGTGAGGGAATGTGGAACCTACGCCCAAATAATTTAATATCTCTTTCAAAGGGACAACAACAAGGAATGACTTGGCAAATTAAATGGGCAAAGCGAGAATTTTTTACCGGAATAGCATCTACCAAATAACCTAAGGGAGCTAGAACTTTGGAGCAACGAGATTTTTCATATTTAGGTAGATGATAACTATGGTGTTCGTGGCTGTGTGTTACAGTTTCCATGGTCGATACCTTCTGAGAAAGAAAAAAGTAAAAAGTAAAAAGATTTTTGATGAGTTTTCTTTTTAACTTTTTACTTTCTTAGCACGGTGCAGGTTAATACAATTCCTAACGAATCAAGTCGTAGGAAATATCAGTCTTAGAAGGAATGTTGGTGTTGCGATCAATTTCTTCAAAGATTGTATTAACAACCCAGTTCAGTAAGTTGATCGTACCTTCATATCCAATAGTGGCGTAGCGGTGCAAGTGGTGGCGATCCATGATTGGATAACCAATTCTTACGAGGGGAACTTTGCAATCACGCCACAGATATTTACCGTAGGTGTTACCAATGAGTAAGTCTACAGGCTCGGTGAACAGTAGACTACTAATGCGCTTGCTATCAGGTAATATAGAGAGAATTCAGGAGTCAGGAGCCAGGAGACAGAATGGCTCCTACAGTACGAGCGTAGGATCTAAATCTCCCCAACATCTACACGCTGTTGGGCTCGCCAAGGGCGAGATTTATTCTGACTCCTGAATTCTGACTTCTGACTCCTTTCTTAGGTACTCTATATGGACGTTTGGGCTTACGCAAGGGTTTCGACGGATGAGCAAAACGAGGACGAAGGTGCTTTAATAAAACAAATGCGTCGGTTGCGTAGTGCTGGAGCAACACAAATATATTACGACGTAGAAAGTCGTACTAGTGATAAGCGCAAAGGGCTTCTAAAATTAATTGACGATATTAACGCATCTCCAGCAGGCAAAGTTTCCAAGCTGCTATTTATTCGGATTGATCGTTTGACATCTTCTTCAATGACTTTTTATCTGTTGATGGATGCGTTGAAAAAGAAGGGTATACAAGCCTGCGCGTTGGATGAGCCATTTGATATGTCGAGTATTGGGGGTGAGTTGACAATTGATGTTCGATTAGCAGCAAGTAAGTATGAGGTTAAAATGCTGGGTATGCGAGTAAAGAAAGAGCGAGATACACGCAAAGCTAATAAAAAACCTCATTGGAACGCACCTTTGGGATATGTAGTAGAAAATGACAAGTACAAACGTGATGAGCGTCCTTGTGTTTGCTTGATTGAAGGGAAGAAGGAGTTAACGCGATCGCAGTTAATGCGATTTGTGTTTGACACTTTCTTAGCAGTAGGTACAGTGTCACAAACGACTAAACGATTACACGAGATTTTAGGCATTCAAGCAAACGCAATAGCGAAGTCTAAGAATAATGAAGTGAACTTGCTTCTCAAAGATGATGAAATTGTATTAGAGAATATTAACAAATCTCGTAGCGGTGGATTAAATCTGCGTTATCCTCACACTGGGTTAAAATGGTCAGTCTCTGGCTTGCGCTCCATTCTTGTCAATCCAGTTTATGCGGGGGGGACGTTATACAACACCATAGTTCACTCAAAAGGACACAGGAAACCATTTGATGAATGGGAGGTGAGCTGGGGTACTCATGATGACGAAGCAATTATTAGCCGTGAAGAACACGAACGTATCAAGTCAATGATTCGTGACAACCGTAAAAATCGATGGGCTACTGAACAGAAATATACTAACCCCTTTGCCCACTTAGTGAAGTGTGTCCACTGTGGTGCTGCTTATAGCCGCCAGTGTAAAAAATTAGTTAAGAAAAAGAATTTTGTAAGACACCACTACCAATGTAGCTTCTACCGTACTGGCGCTTGTAGTAATGGGAGAATGATTTCTTCTGACGAACTAGAAGCACAAGTTATTAATCATCTAGTTCGTGAAGCTGAACGTCTAGCTGGCTTAGTAGAAAAAGAAGTTGAAATAACAGAAGAATCACCAGAGGTAAAAACGCTTCGAGCATCTTTAAATACTCTCGAAGCACTACCATCTAATCCAGCAATTGAGAAAGCTAAACATGATATTTTGGGGCAGATTGCCGACGCGATCGCTACAACAAACAATACATCTAAACGATATCTAATTGCGAAAGAACGTATTGTTGTTGCTTTTTCAAATGAGAGGTATTGGCAAGGCTTAGAACCGCAGGATAAACAAGCTTTACTTAAAGGGTGTGTAAAGAAAATAATGGTAGATGGCAGCATAGTTACGGGAGTTGAATTGCTACATCTACATTAAGCGTATTAAGCAGCGCTATGCTTGTAGCGTTTGGGTTTTTTCTCCTTTTTTGGCTGCATTTGTGAGCCTTGTTGTAGCTGTGCCTCACGTCTCTCAAACTCTATTATAGTTCGAGCAACTAATTCTGCTAGAGTTTCACCTTTCATAGTTAATTTCTATCACTTCTTTGAAGATAGCTGATAGTTATTTTTTTTTTGTTAGCGGCAAGCTTTTTCTCTTAGCTACTTAACTATCCTTCTATAAATATCTTTATCGTGTGCCAGTTCATTTGCATCATTTCTAACATTAGATAAACAAAGAGTGAACTGTGATTTTATTACTCGCTGTCTGCTTATTTTAGAAATTAAGAAGTCAATATTACCGTTCCGCTTAGGAAATTAACGACGACTCTGGGGGAAATTACTCAGATGAAGAGCAAAAAGCCGTTAAGAAAGCAGCGAGGCTGTTGAAGGTTGAAGATGATATTGCGCTTTCTCTCGATAGGCTGGTTCAGACAGAAGAAGCAGTAACTGCATTACGTAAGGCTCTACTACAAACTGATATCTTAGCCTAAATACCGGGTATACGAGATTTGAGAAGACTTTGAGCTTGCTACTCTCCTGACAGTTTACTATACTGGTAATCGACAGAATCTTGCCGCCTTAAGTCTACGCGATCGCGAACTTACTCCTCATTCGCGATCGTAATGCATAAGCCTTAGTAAAAATATTTAATCTAAAGTTGGATGTTGTAATAAACAAAGCAAAGGTTTCTCTTATCCCATTTAGCATCAATGAGTCCCGCTTTTTTGAGTTTTCTCAGGCAATAGCTAATGTGAGATGAGCTATATGTATTTATTTCCTTAACTAATAAAGCACAAGTGTATGGTTTGGAGCGTAAACGTTGGCTGACAAGTTTTAAGCAAGATGAGCGAGATTTATCTATTTTTAGTTTTTCGGAAGCTGTATTTTGCTCTTGTGTACTTTCTTGAGTGACTATCATGTTAATGGTATTTTTCTTCTTAAGGATGTTTAAAATAATTATTTTTAATTTAAGAAACTGTTATGCATGAAAGCAATCTCTTTTTTTTATTAATTTGATAAAAAAGAATGATTGATATAATTCATGAACTATGATATAAACAGAAAACTGTACATGGCAATGGAGCGATCCGACACCCCCAAGAGTGCCATTTGGCTTGCTCAGATTAGCTATGAGAGTCTGAAAACCCTGTACTATTTTGGTAACTTATGAAAATCCCTACGCTAGCCACTGCAATCCCTTACTCTGTAATTTCCGCTCGACGTGCCGCATTTCTTCGATAGTTTCTCCAGTAACGATCGCATAAATTTCGGTGTATATTTTTCCATACTTGACCCTTTCCAAAGCTGAGAGAATGATAAAGTCTTTGCGATCAAGTTCTGGTTTTAGAGACACTAGAATTGATTCTAATGTTCCGTCCATTCGGTAGCTACTAGAATATTTAGCCACCTCCTTTCCTATATTCAGTAGAGTATGACGCTGCAAACATAGTGGAGTCGAACCATTAACTCGGAAATTAGCATCGATCGCGTACAGTTGTCCGTCTTGGGTTTCCAGCACGTCAAAGCCAATTACGCCGAAATAACCTTGTTTGCTCCCATACTGACCTATAGCAGCAATCATCTCAAAAAACTTGCCCATGTTGGTGTGGCGGTAGTCAATCACTCCTCCTAAATAGTTACCCTCTGGAGTGACAAGTTGACTGGTGGTGCCAATAAGGGTTATATCCCCCACTTTATTGACGTAGAATTGTACACAGTAGTTCTGTACTTCATTTTTAATAAACTCCGACACAATAATCGTATCAAGCAACTTGATATCAAGATATTTCCTGATTTCTTCAAGGCAGTAATTTAAATCACTCGTATTATTAATAATATAAGTGCCTTCTCCTGAAAGCCCGTGAGAAGTTTTGATTAGGTATGGAAATTCTGGTAGATGAATATCTTCCAGCCTACAATCGTGTAAATTGTAGCTTTTGTATTTTGGACATGATACCCCCAGTTCAGCCAGCGTCACTTTGCTGAGTAAGCGGTAATGGGTATCTGAATTAATAGCGTGTTTTTCGGGTTTTAAATTATCAAAGGGAAATAGAGTGATCAGTTTGTCAAAATGCTCGCTCTGGCTGAGATCATCGAGATAAGTTGAGCAATGCATCATCAACCTACTAGAGTCGCTGAAGTCTAAATGCTCTCGCCAGTAGTTGATTAACGATTTTGACGGTGGAACAATCACAATTGCCTGAATGCGATCGCCTAAAACAGCCAAATTTTTCCAAGGTTCTTTTTGGCAAATCTTATCAAAGGAAGTTTTAGTAGCTTCACTACTACCATCTTGCAGAAAATATTTTTTCGTATTCGGATAAGCAGCCCAACTAGCAGTTGCAGGGTAATTTAAGATAAACCCATAAGATGCATCTGCGAGATCTTGAGCAAACAGATCAGAAAGAGAATTCCCTTGAAAGTACTGAAAGTTATAAGTTGAGTTCATTGATATTCCCATAAACCCTACCTCCTTGTGGATGTAGTTATTTATTTAGTGTGCTTATCGCCTTTAAAGGTCTGTCTTATATTTTCCCTTTATTGATTTTGATTTAATCTGCCAAAAGAGGTAGGCGCATTAGCTTCTCGTACTAGGCATTTTTATTTCCAAAGTTTTTTTAGCTATACCAATCTTCTAGAAGAAGGATACAGATACTGTTGCTGGAAATCTAAACAAAATTGAAATCTCTTGACTACAGATCCCATCTAGTTATTTATGGAAATTTGTCTCATCTTTTTGAATAAAAATCTCCTGTAATTTGATCCTTGGTTAGACGAGCAAAATTTTTTAGTTTCTTATACTGAGTGGAGGCGAAAGAGCAAGCGAATGGTTCTTCTCCTAAAACCAGCGATTAAATAAGATATCACAAGTATAATCTGCTCAGCCCTGTATCTAGCCGTTACAATGTCTTAGGTACTACTCAAAGTTCAAGTGTATTGCGACGATATCCAGAAAGTAATATGGTGACTACACAAACTCAGCTAAATCAGAACTCAAATGTTCATCAGTTAATGAGCGATCGCGTCGTCCTCATTACTGGTGCAAGTCGCGGAATTGGTGCAGCAACAGCCAAACTGTTAGCGCATCATGGTGCAACCGTAGGTATTAATTACTATAGCAGTGAGGCGGAGGCTCAAGCTTTGGTTGACGAAATTTCATCACATGGGGGTAAAGCTTTGGCACTCAAAGCAGATGTGAGAAGCCCAGAGCAAGTAAACGCAATTGTGGAACAGTTTTCAGAAGCATTCGGCGCGATCGACACCCTCGTCATTAACGCCAATGCATCATTTCCGGTGGCTCCATTTATAGATTATCGTTGGGAAGACTTTGAGGCCAAATTACTTGGAGAACTCAAAGGTGCCTTTTTCCCCTGCAAAGCAGTTGTTCCATCAATGATTGAACATGAGCGGGGTTGCATCATTGCGGTGAGTAGTGGGTTATCCCGCTACCCTGATAAGGGGTTCTGTGCTCACAGCACGGCTAAGTCTGGATTAGATGCTTTTGTGAAAAGCCTTGCATTAGAGTTAGGAGCATATGGAATTCGTGTTAACGCTGTCTCACCAGGATTAACCCTCACAGATGCTACGTCTTTTTTACCACAAGAAAACAAAGACGCCGCTGCTCAAAGCACTCCTTTGAAAAGAAACGGATTGCCAGAGGATATCGCAGGTGCAATTTTGCTACTAGCGTCTGAGCAAGCTAAATTTATTACAGGTGCTTATTTACCTGTTAGTGGTGGTATTCAGATGTTGTGAATATCTACGACTTTCTACAATATTATTACTACAAGTCAGCGAGTGTTTATTGCTTCTACTAGGGCTGCAATGAAAGCGTCAATAACTTAACTCAGGTCAAGATCGCAGAGCTTTTAGCTGTGCTCGCAGCTGTGCAATTTCCTGAGCCATATCTAACACCATCGCCGCCCCTACAAGGTTTAGCCCCAAGTCGTGACGTAACCGCTGGATCTGAGCAATTCGCGCAATTTCTCGTGAATGGAGCATTGAGCCAGTCGGTTCAATCAACCCTAGTTCCACAAAGCGCTCGATCAAGACTGTTGAGGTTTCCGTCACGGAAGCTGCATACTCAAATGTATAAAGTCGATCACCTGCTTCGGAAACGACAGTACTCGAAAGGCTAAACTCGGTCATAATGTCACCTCTTCTAATGCAGTGCGCGGGTTAAAGCTGGTATTTGCCTGAATTTTTTCGTAGCAATCCTGCTCTATTGTGCTCAACTCCTTCGGAGACACGATCTGAAGTTTCACAATTAGGTCAGTACGTCCATCTTTGGGTTGCGTCCAGCCTTTTCCTCGCAGGCGCAGTAATTGACCAGAATTCACACCTTTAGGAACAGCTAGTGTAACACGACCATCTGGTGTTGGTACTTGAATTTGAGCGCCTAATACTGCTTCATCTGGACGGATAGGAACCTCGCAGGATAGGTTATTGTCGGAAAACTGAAAAAATGGATGTGGAAGAAGGTTGATCGTAAGATATAAATCGCCTCGCTGTTGAGAAAATGAGCTGGGGCGACCTTTTCCTTTAATACGAATTCGACTACCTGGCTTAGCTCCTGGGGGAATACGAATGTTTATAGTCTCATCATCTAACTGCAACCGCTTTTGAACACCGTGAAATGCTTCCGACAAAGAGAGCGCGATCGCTGCTTCAGTATCGGGTGCTGGTGCTTGAGTGCCAAATCCAGTAGAGTCATCAGGCTGTTGAGGCGAGGTACGGTAATAAGTCCGTCCGGTTCTTGTCCTACCTCCTGAACCGCCCAGTAAATCATTAATAAAGTCATCGAAACTGCTGTATTGATCAAAATTGCTGTACTGGTCAGATCTTTGTGAAGTCGTACCAGTTCTTGGAGGGGTAGTGCCTTCTCCTGCTTGCTTCCAGTACTGACCAAATTGGTCATACTTTTCGCGCGTTTCAGGATTTGATAAAACCTCGTTGGCTTCATTGATGGCTTTGAATTTTTCCTCAGCTTCCTGATTCCCCGGATTCACGTCAGGGTGGTGCTTGCGAGCAAGTTTACGGTAGGCTCGCTTAATGTCGTCGGCAGTTGCGGTTTTGCTGACTCCTAAAATGGCGTAGTAATTTTTAAAATCGTTTGCAGGGGCCATGATGACTTAATATCAAGCCTAACTCTTTAACATTAACTATTACAAGCTCTACTTCCTCTATCAAAAGTTGCAACTGGGGATAAAGTAAAGTATTGTTTAAGCTAAGTATAAATAAACAGGAGTCAGGAGTCAGAATACAGGAGTCAGAATACACCACCCATAAGGGGATGGTGTTTTAACGAAATTTCCAACCCCTGTTTCGTCCACTCTTAGACGAGGTTTTAAACCAATATTCATCCGCCACTCTAAAGAATTCATGCTGAATTCTGGCTCCTGACTCCTGAATTCTTCTTCATAAATGTATTAACCATTGCCCTGAAATGCACAGTCGTCCTCCTTCACTGGGAGGATGGAATCACACAATTGCCTCCCTAGGATGATAAGGGTTAAAAGCTGACAACTGTATAGACTACTAATAAAAGAAAAGTAAGCTATAGCGAGTGAGCTTTAATTGACTTCTCCCCCGTTTGAAAACGGAGGATTCTGAATTGTTACTACCCGGCAGTCTAAAGACGTGCCGCTTCGTCTTTGTTCACAATACTACTCGAAAGCAATACTGTTTTGGCGCAGTCAAAAACGCCTTATACCCTCGGCATTGCTGCTGTGGTCTTACTTGCATCTCATAGCTCCCTTTTAATCTGTGCGAGTTTTTCGTCGCTGTGAGATTAGTTTTACCGCCTTGGAATTAATAAATACCGGGTACTTTTGTGAGCCAGCGCTGCACTCTTGGTTTCCCTCTGTAGGCTACTGGCGAACCCTTTAGGGTGTTGCACTTTCACCCAGACAATTATGGGCTGATATCGTTCATCCTGTACGCATAAAACTAGAGCTATTCCATATTGCTCTAGGCTTTTACCCAAGAAAGCATTCTTCTTGGAACCCTCTAGACTAGGTTTTCAAGGTGCAGTATACTCTAAATAATACTCCATTTTTAGAGTTATGGGAAGGGAAAAAAAGATTCAATTTAATGTTTCAGAGAAAGAGTACGAAAAACTCAAGAATTATGCACAGAAGGCGGGATTGTCAATGGCGGAGATTTTAAGGGACTATATAAAATCTTTAGAGGATACGCGCTTATAAGTGTTTTAGTGGATACTGGCTAGTTTAAACTAGCCGTCAGCTTTCATCCCCCGGCTAAAAGCCGGAGGCTCTCAGCATGTTATTGGTGGATACTGGCTAGTTTAAACTAGCCGTCAGCTTTCATCCCCCGGCTAAAAGCCGGAGGCTCTCAGCATGTTATTGGTAGTTACATAGGAGTTTTGACAACTATGAATCAGTCATTAACCCGTCCCCTGGCTGTTGTAACTGGCGCATCCAGCGGTATTGGCTACGAACTGGCTAAACAATTTGCTGAAAATGGCTTTGATCTAGTCGTCACATCTACCGGATCTAGTATTAATGAAGCAGTTCCAACTTTCGAGAAATTAGGTGCAAAGGTTGAAACTGTACAAGCAGATCTTACCACGTATGACGGAGTTGAAACACTCTACAATCAAATTCAAGCAACTAACCGCCCAGTGGACGCGATCGCAATTAATGCGGGAGTTGGGGTTGGTGGTAAGTTCAGTGAGACTGATCTACAAGATGAACTCAATTTAATCAACCTGAACGTGGTGTCGTCAGTTCATCTCGCTAAACGAGTACTCAAAGATATGGTTGCTCGTAATAAGGGAAAGATTCTCTTCTCATCCTCTATCGCAGCAATCCTACCCGGACCATTTGAAGCAGTATATGCAGCGTCTAAGGCTTTTATTCACTCGTTTGCAGAAGCAATCCGTAACGAATTAAAAGATACAGGTGTCACCGTCACAGCGCTAATGCCAGGACCAACTGACACTAACTTTTTCCACCGGGCAGGGATGGATGATACCAAGGTGGGTGCAGAAAAGAAAGATGATCCGGCAATTGTTGCTAAGCAAGGTTTTGAAGCTTTGATGGCAGATAAAGACGATGTGGTTGCAGGCTCACTGAAAACAAAAGTTATAGGCAATATCAGCAAAGTTTTACCTGATACCGTTAAGGCTGAACAGCACCGTAAACTTGCTGAGCCAGGATCAGCTAATAACTAATTCTAAATGGGGAATACTGCTATGGTCAGTCAAATGCAGAAGTTACCGACCGATGAATCGCTTTAGCTATTTACGCGCATCAGACGAAGGTATTGCAGTTAGAACTGCGATACAAGACAATCAAGCAAAATTTATTGCAGGTGGAACGAATTTGCTGGATCTGATGAAAGAAGGCGTTGAAACCCCGCAACAGTTGATCGACATCAATGATTTGCCATTATCCAGGATTGAGCGCTTGCCGAACAGGGGAATTCGCATCGGAGCATTGGTACGAAATAGCGATCTTGCATACGACGAGAATATTCAGCGACAGTACCCAGTACTATCTCAAGCTCTTTTATCTGGAGCATCACCTCAATTGCGAAACATGGCGACGGTTGGTGGAAATTTAGTGCAACGAACTCGCTGTTACTACTTCACAGATAACGGTTTTTCGTCTTGTAACAAAAGGATTCTAAGCTCCGGTTGTGCTGCAATTTCTGGGTATAACCGCATTCACGCGATTTTTGGTACAAGCGACAGCTGTATTGCTACCCATCCTTCTGATATGGCGGTTGCATTAACTGCCTTAGAAGCAGTGATTCATACCCAGAATTCTAATGGAACCCGTCAAATTCCAATCTCGGACTTTTACTTACTGCCAAGAGATACACCTGATCGCGAAACTGTATTGCAACCCGGCGAACTGATTACTGCTGTTGAGTTACTACCGCTCCCCTTTGCTACTAGTTCACGCTATTTCAAAGTGCGCGATCGCGCCTCTTACGATTTCGCATTAGTTTCGGTTGCGGCATTGACAACTGTTAGTGGAGGAAATCAATGAATCCGGTCATAGGTAAAGCGATAGATCGCGTAGACGGACGGTTAAAAGTGACCGGGGGTGCACACTACTGTGCCGAAATACCAATTCCTGACTTAGTCCACGCGGTCTTAATTAACAGCGCGATCGCTAATGCAGTTTATCATGCAACAGGTAAACGTATTCGTGAACTACCAATCACGCTTGACAAGCTTCTATGAAGGAAGTGCCAAAATTGATTGAGCGATCTTCTTCAGTTGGTTTAATCTTGGTTGCAGCAGGAAGTTCCACTCGTATGGGTTATCCTAAACAATTACTGCGCTATGGCGACTGTAGCTTGATCACCCACATGATTCAAGTTGCTTTAGCATCGCAGTGCAGACACGTTCTCGTAGTTCTAGGAGCGTATGCTGACCAAATTGAACCAGAAATTAATCATTTCCCAATCCAAATTGTTCACAATTCCAATTGGGCTGAAGGAATGGGGGCATCGATTAAAATTGGAGTTGAAGCAGTATGTGCACTATCAGAAGTACCAGAAGCAGTGATTGTGATGCTATGCGATCAACCCCTCGTTTCAGATCAACTGCTTGATCGCTTGATCACGAAATACAAAGTATCTGGGAAGCAAATGATTGTTTCTACTTATGGTGATACGCTTGGTGTTCCTGCTTTATTTAGTCGAGCTTTTTATCCTGAACTCATGAGTTTGAAGCTTAATACAGGTGCAAAGCAGTTGATTCTACAACATCGTTCTGAGATGGAAGCGATCGCTTTTCCGGAGGGTGCGATCGATCTTGACACACCAACCGACTATGAACAGTTTCTCTCAACCCGATTCCTCAATTAGTAGATTAGAAATGATGCTTTAAAGCACTTATTTCTATAGGGTGATGTTTTCAAGTCTTTAGAAACGGAATGTAGAAGTGTACTAAATTTCATTATCACCCAAAAATTATTTAGGATATTATTTATGGAACGGATCGCCTACTTAGGGCTTGGGATTATGGGCAGTGGTATGGCTACTAATCTGCTCAAGGCGGGATACTCGGTTACTGTCTGGAATCGTAGCCCAGAAGCAGGTAAAACTCTGGTTGAACAAGGCGCAACCCAAGCACAAACTCCTGCACAAGCAGTTAAAGATGTCGATGTCATCATGTATTGTTTGGCGAATGATCAAGCAGTTGAGGAAGTCGTTTTTGGACAGGATGGCATTATATCGAATGTCCGAGCTAATCAAATAGCTATCAACATGAGTACTGTTCATCCTGATACTTCTCGTCGGGAGGCAACAGCATATGCGCAAAAGCAAGTCGAATTTCTTGATGCACCCGTCTTCGGTAGTAAAAATGAATCTGCTGCTGGAGGATTGTGGATTGTTGTAGGCGGTAAGCAAGAGGTATTTGAGCGGGTTAAATCAATTCTAGAGCCAATAAGCGAAACAATTCATTACATGGGTGAGGCTGGCAAAGGCGCGACGATGAAGCTTATTGGAAATTCTATTGTCGCTACACAGATTGAGGCTTTAGGGGAGGCAATGACTCTAGCAAAGAAAGCTGGGCTGAATCCAAAGGATGTACTAGACGTGTTGCATGTGGTAGATTTTCGCTCGCCTATTTTTGACGGCATCGGTAAGATGCTGATCAATCGCGATTTTACACCCAGCTTTGCCTTAAAACATATGCTTAAAGATGCCAATTTAATTGCTCGATTGGCTCAAGATTTCAACTCTCCCACCCCTGCCGCTGCATCTGTACGAGAAACAATTAAAGCTGCAGTTAATCAAGGTTGGGGAGACGAAAATGCATCGGCTTTGATTAAAGCTCTGGAATTAGAAGCAGGAGTCACTGTTGAATAGCCGAAAGTAAACAGTTACTCACGGATCATAAGACCAGCAAGTATAAAGCGCCAGACCGAGGCAAAGTTAGTTTTAATATCAGGGTTACTCCATTCAGCAGCGTGAGCAGGGTGATGAAACCGCACTGTTGCGTCGAAGATAGCCTTGGCTGCTTCATGCGCATCAGTCACCTTAAACTCTTGGCGGGAAATGCCACTTTCAATGATGATGGCAATTTGACTCACTAGTTCGTTAACATGAGCTTGAACCACACCCTGCGCTTGCTGCGCGATCGCACTATAGGTAGCAAATAACTCTGGATCATCGAGAATTTTTTGACGCTTGAGGGTCATCAGTTGTTGAAACCATCGGTGCAAGCGTTCAGCAGCAGAACCTTGTTCTTGTGCAATTATTGCTAGTGGTGCAGAAACTCTATGCAGCCATCGTTGTGCTACCGCATCACGTAGAGCAGCCTTGCTGGGAAAATGTCGATAAATAGTGCCGTGACTAACCTCAAGAAAGCGAGCGACATCGACAACAGTCGCCTTTACTGGACCGTAACGGCGTAAAACTTCTTCTGCGGCATCAAGAATTCGCTCTGGTGTTAACGCTGAATCATTCACAATAGTATTGTATTACCTTTTCTCACTATCTAGCATCGCCATTTGCTCTGGATTATAGCGATCGCCAGCAACTGCATCTGCTGGAATAGCTGCCTCGATCTGAGCAAGTTCTTCCTTGCTTAAGTGCAGATCCAACGCACCCAATGCCTCATTCAAACGATCGCGACGCCGTGCACCAATTAATGGAATGATATCGTTACCTCTAGATAATACCCAGGCGATCGCTACTTGGGCAACTGTCGCATTTTGCTCTTGAGCGATTTGGCGCAGAGCTTCAACCAGTGACAAGTTGCGCTCTAAATTCTCCCCAGAAAAGCGCGGTAAATGTCCTCGATAATCCTGCTGCGCTTGCTGTGAGCGTTCCTTTGACCAGTGACCGCTCAGTAACCCGCGTGACAGCACACCGTAAGCTGTGACTGCAATCCCCAGTTCGCGAACTGTTGGCAGAATATCAACTTCAATACCCCGATCAAAAAGCGAGTATTCGATTTGAAGCCAACTAATAGGATGAATCGCATGGGCGCGCCGAATTGTATCTGAACCTGCTTCAGATAAACCAACACGACGAACATACCCAGCTTTGACCATTTCACTAATCGCTCCGACGGTTTCTTCTATCGGTACTTTTGGATCAATACGGGCAGGCTGGTAAAGGTCAATGTAATCGGTGCCTAGACGTTTCAAGGTATAGGCAAGGTAGGTTTTAACTGCTTCTGGGCGACCATCAAAACCAATAAAGTTTCCGTCAGGCGATCTCAACGCACCAAACTTAACTGCAATGAAGACATCTTCCCGCCGCCGTCCGCTAAGAGCTTCGTGCAACAGCAATTCATTATGTCCCATCCCGTAGAAGTCACCTGTATCGAGCAAGGTAATACCTGCATCCAAAGCTGTATGAATCGTCGCGATACTTTCGGCGCGATCGGCTGAACCATAAACATCAGACATCCCCATGCAGCCAAGTCCGATGGCTGATACCGTTGGTCCGTTTGCTCCAAGTTGACGTAACAACATAGTGTTCTTTTATCTTTATAATAATGAATCTACTATAACAAACAAATAACAAAAATCAATATCTGTCATTTTATATATGTCAGTCCTAAGAATTGAAATTTTTACCTGATAGCAAACACATTAGACTTCTCATGTGCCACAAATCTTTTCCAGGCCAAATGGTAGCACTCTTACCATAGGGGCTAGATTCTAGAAGCGCTTTAAGTTCTTTTTCAAAGTCGTCGTTGGAGTTGTGGACGAGAATATGCACGGGTTCAGCACCCATTTCCAGCATGAAGCTAACCACGCAGTAGACTAAATCTGGATCACCGTAGATAGCGAAGCGCTTACCGTGAATCCATGCATGAGAATCAGTCATCGCATCGACTGCACGACCACGTTCGATTTCCAGTTGCTCAGGGATGGGTTTTCCTGTTAGTTCACTGAGTTTCATCAGGAACTCATCAGTGCCTTTAATACCCCAAGGGCGAGAAACTACAACCTCTTGTTTCCACTCTTTGGCAATGTAATCGCGGGTTTTGGGAGTGGAGTGTGCTTGTAAAGCAACAGTAGCTTTAGCATTAATTGAGTCAGCTGCTTCTTCCAAGGGAGTACCACCTGGGTACATATCAAATTCACCAGTGTTGGGTGAATCTAGATAGTCGCTGTTATCTGCGAGTACTGTGTAATCAATACCCATCAAGTTACAAATCCGCTTTAATTCCCGGTTATTACCAACATAGGTATCAAAACCAGGTATAAAGTTGATTTTACCATTGCTAGTTTCCTTCTTCTTACCTGCTGTGAGGTTAGAAAGGATACCCTTCATCATGTTGTCGTAACCTGTGATGTGGGAACCAACAAAGCTAGGGGTGTGAGCAAAAGGTACGGGGAAGTCTTGAGGAATGGAACCTGCACCCTTAGCATTACCGATGAACGCACCTAAGTCATCACCAATAACCTCTGCCATACAAGTCGTGCAGACAGCGATCATCTTTGGCTTATAAAGAGCGTAGGCATTTGCCAAACCGTCAATCATGTTTTGCAAACCACCAAACACCGCTGCGTCTTCAGTCATTGAAGAAGATACGCCAGAAAATGGCTCTTTATAGTGGCGGGTTAAGTGAGTACGGAAGTAAGCAACGCAACCCTGTGAACCTTGAACGAATGGTAGAGTACCTTCAAAACCAACAGCAGCGAACATTGCTCCTAATGGTTGGCAACCTTTAGCAGGGTTAACCGTCAAGGCTTCACGAGCAAAGTTCTTCTCACGATATTCCCAGGTTTTTGTCCATTCTGCAACACGCTTTACTTCTTCTGGGTCGTGTACGTTTTCAAATTGTCTTTTGTTTTCAAATAACTGCTGATATTCTGGCTGATGAAACAGTTCTACGTGATCTTGAATCTTTTCTGGATTTTGTGGCATTTCCGTATCTCTTTAAGCAAGCTGGTGGTTAGTTTTGTGGAAGGAAAAGAATTAAAAATTAAAAATTAAAAATACTAAATTTTTAACTTTTAATTTTTAATCGATTAAGATTAAACAGCAACGCTGGTTTTAGCTTCAGCTTTTTTACTCCAGGGAGCACCAATTAATCCCCAGGTTGGGCTGTTGAGTGCTAGATCCATGTCGCGGGCGAAGATTGCGAAACCGTCGTAACCATGGTATGGACCAGAGTAATCCCAAGAGTGCATTTGACGGAAAGGTAAGCCCATCTTTTGGAAGACGTATTTCTCTTTCACACCAGAAGCGATCAGGTCAGGCTTGAGTGCCTTAACGAACTCTTCAAACTCGAAAGCGGTAACGTCGTCATAAACGATAGTGCCATTTTCAATGTAGTGCGTGGTGCGCTTATAGTCGTCGTTATGAGCGAACTCATAGCCAGTACCAACCATCTTCATACCCAAATCTTGGAAGGCTGGAACAACGTGGCGGGGACGCAGACCACCAACCATCATAGCGACAGTTTTGCCTTCCAAAAGTGGACGATACTTTTTAATAATTGCATCCATTGTTGGCTGATACTTAGCAATAACTTTCTCAGCGTTTTCTTGGATCTTCTCGTCAAATTTAGAGGCAATTTCTCTTAAGGAAGCAGCAATCTTGGTAGGACCAAAGAAGTTGTATTCTAACCAGGGTATACCGTAAGCTTCTTCCATGTGACGGCTGATGTAGTTCATCGACCGATAGCAGTGGATCAGGTTCATTTTCACATTAGGTGTTTGCAACATCTCGTTGATGGTGCCATCACCTGACCATTGAGCAACAACGCGCAATCCAATCTCTTCTAAAAGAATGCGGCTAGCCCATGCATCACCACCGATGTTATAGTCACCGATAATTGCTACATCATAAGGAGTAGACTCGAACTTAAGTGTTCCGTCTTTCTTAGCCTTGTCTGCTCTGGGAAACACCCAGTCGCGAATCATGTCGTTAGCAATGTGGTGACCAAGAGACTGAGAAACACCACGGAAGCCTTCGCAACGTACGGGAACAACAGGCTTGTCAATCTCTTTTGCTGCTTTCTTAGCTACAGCTTCAATATCATCCCCGATCAAACCGATAGGACATTCAGATTGAATTGAGACACCACGGCTGAGAGGGAAGAGTACTTCGAGTTCTTGGATCAACTTTAAAAGTTTTTTGTCACCGCCGAAGACGATATCTCGTTCTTGGAAGTCAGAGGTGAAGTGCATTGTACCAAAGGTGTCAACACCTGTGGTGCCGATGTAGTAGTTACGACGGCCAGACCAAGACCAGTAACCGCAACCTACAGGACCGTGGCTGATATGGATCATATCTTTGATAGGACCCCAAACCACACCTTTAGAACCAGCGTACGCACAACCACGAGCAGTCATCACACCAGGAAGCGATTTGATGTTAGACTTAACGCCGCAGTCGGACTTGCCTTCTTCATATACGTTTATGTGCTTTTCCCGCTTTTTCTTAGCTTTATCGGGGTAAGCCTCTAGAACTTCTTTAACGAGTTCTTTCCTTTGTTCTACAATGGATTTTTTCTCATCGAGAGATTTATCGTCTTCTGTATAGGTCATAGTGTTCCTTGCTGGTGAATTCCTGGTAAGAGGGAGGGGATAAGGGTGAGTAATAAGCCGTCCCCCCTGCGACTTTAATCAAGGTGGGCTTCTACCCACCCAACACATTACTTATTTGGCAGTAGCAGCTTCAGCAGCAGCAATCTTGGCAGCAACTTTAGAATCGTCTTCCAAAATACCGAATTCGATCAACAATGCTTCTAGCTCGTCCATTTCAATAGGTGTAGGAATGGTAAGATTTGTATTGTTGATGATCTTCTTAGCTAATGTGCGATATTCATTACCCTGGTTGCTATCAGGTGCATACTCGTTAACAGTCATACGACGTAACTCGGCGTGTTGAACGATGTTGTCACGAGGTAC
This sequence comes from Aetokthonos hydrillicola CCALA 1050, assembly GCF_017591665.1. Lineage (GTDB taxonomy): Bacteria > Cyanobacteriota > Cyanobacteriia > Cyanobacteriales > Nostocaceae > Aetokthonos > Aetokthonos hydrillicola. Next base: position 19,795 of record NZ_JAAKGC010000011.1, read on the forward strand.
GAAGTGAATCATCTGGGTATTCAAGCGTTCAGCTAGGGTTTCGATGAGTTCGATTTCTCGGTCAACTTTCCGGCTGTTACAAATCAAACCACCTAAGCGTACACCACCAGTATGAGCATATTTAAGAATACCACGAGCGATGTTGTTAGCAGCATACATCGCCATCATTTCACCGGAGGTCACAATATAAATTTCTTGTGCTTTACCTTCACGGATAGGCATAGCGAAACCACCGCAAACAACGTCACCTAATACGTCGTAGCTAACAAAGTCTACATCTTGATAAGCACCGTTTTCTTCCAAGAAGTTAATAGCGGTGATAATACCACGACCTGCGCAACCTACACCAGGTTCTGGACCACCAGATTCAACGCACTTCACACCCCGGAAACCAGTTAGCATCACTTCTTCCAGTTCGAGGTCTTCTACAGCACCCCGCTCAGCAGCTAGGTGTAGTACAGTTGTTTGAGCTTTGCTGTGCAGCATCAAACGAGTAGAGTCAGCTTTACAATATTGGCACAGTATATCTCTGGGAATAGAAATTCTCAACGCTTTAAAGGGAGACAGGCTCCACGTTTTCTTGCAAGTTTTATCTTCGACAAGCTACTTGCGCCACAATAATGTCAGAAAAATGCATGAGCTTTTAACTTGTTCTTCCCCGTTTAGTAGAAAAATATTAAGAATTCAGAAACAATAATTGTTCAAACTTGACTTATTATAATAGATAAATTGACTATAATACCCGAAACTCTTACGAATTAAAAATTTTAAGTGGTGAGGAACAATTCTGTGGAAGCATACCGATTTTGCAAAACAGAGGGTTGGGATGAACCCGGTACATATCGGACAACCTTTGTCCCAGTTTGGGATGTAGACTTCTAGGAGAGGATGCGAAAAAACGCACCTGTCTGGAAATGTCCAGGTATTTTTTGGGAGTGGAATAGTGGGTTTTTTCTAAGGTTGTCCGTAATCCTCTCCAATTTTGGAGAGGATTAATGTAGCGGTAGCAGGAAGACCTTACTCCCTAGTTTATGACTGTGGTAGGGTGTCTTTTTTAAGACTGTGTAAATTTTGGCTCTGGCTTAAAGATGATTTGATATGTCCGGGAATACTAGATGCAGAAACTATTATGATGAGCGCAATATGGTTAGTACTCTTGTCAGTATTCCCGGATATGGCATTATTGAAGAACTGTACAATGGTTTTAGAACGCTGGTTTATCGAGCAGTTCGAGAAAGCGACTCAGTATCAGTAGTGATAAAACTACTGAAAAATCCTTATCCCACCTTCCATGAACTCTTGTTGTTTCGCAATCAGTACACCATTGCAAAAAATCTCAACTCACCTCTAGTTATCCAAACCTATAGTCTTGAAACCTACCAAAATGTCTATATATTAGTCATGGAAGACTTTGGGGGAGTTTCTCTCAAAGATTATTTCGCCAAAAATCAGAATGTCGCGTCTCTAGAGGAATTTTTACAAGTAGCGATCGCTTTGTGCGAAACCTTAGATATACTCTACCGCAACTATATTATTCATAAAGATATTAAACCGAGCAATATATTAATTAATCCCGAAACCAAACAAGTTAAATTAATTGACTTTAGCATTGCATCTTTACTACCACGAGAAACCCAAATACTAGTCAATCCTAAGGTTTTAGAAGGAACATTAGCTTATATATCTCCCGAACAAACAGGGAGAATGAATCGCGGAATTGATTATCGTACAGATTTTTATTCACTCGGTGTAACTTTCTACGAGTTACTCACAGGAGAGTTACCCTTTCAAGCTAATGATCCAATGGAGTTGGTACATTCTCATCTGGCAAAACTCCCAAAGAAGTTAAGCAGCCGGAAAGGAGAGATTCCAGCAGTTCTTTGTGAGATTGTCATGAAATTGATGGCAAAAAATGCTGAAGATAGATATCAAAATGCATTAGGATTAAAGTTCGATTTAGAAAATTGTTTACAGCAGCTAGAAGTAACTGGGGAAATAAAATCTTTTGAAATTGCAACTAGGGATGTGTGCGATCGCTTCCTCATTCCCGATAAACTTTATGGCAGAGAAGCCGAAGTATCAACCCTCCTACAAGCATTTGAGCGAGTCAGCCAGGGGTCAACTGAAATGATGTTAGTTGCGGGGTTTTCTGGCGTTGGAAAAACAGCAGTTGTCAACGAAGTACATAAACCAATTGTTAAACAACGCGGCTATTTTATCAAAGGTAAGTTTGACCAGTTTCAACGCAGTATTCCCTTCAGTGCCTTTGTGCAAGCATTTCGAGATTTAATGGGGCAGTTGTTAACAGAAAATGATACTCAGTTAGCTCAATGGAAAAATAAGATATTATCAGCATTTGGCGAAAACGGTCAAGTAATTATTGAAGTTATTCCAGAATTGGAAAACATTATTGGTAAACAACCACCAGCGATAGAATTATCAGGAACAGCAGCACAAAATAGATTTAATTTTTTATTCCAAAAATTTACCCAAGTTTTTCCCAATGCTGATCATCCCTTAGTAATTTTTTTAGATGATTTGCAGTGGGCAGATTCAGCATCCCTGAAATTAATGGAGCTATTAATGGCTGATACCGGGCATCTTTTCATCATTGGTGCCTACCGTGATAACGAGGTTAATCCAGGACATCCATTAATGTTAACTTTGAGTGAAATTGAAAAAACACTCTTCACGATTAATACAATTACTCTAACACCACTAAATCAATTACAAATAAATAAGTTAGTTGCCGATACTGTAAAATGTTCAGAAAATTTGGCGACCAATCTTTCTCAGTTGGTTTACCAAAAAACTCAAGGAAATCCATTTTATACAACTCAGTTCCTTAAAGCATTACACCAAGATAAACTGATTGAATTCGACTTTGAATTAGGATGTTGGAAATGCGACATTTCACAAATTAATCAACAAGCAGTTACAGATGATGTTCTTGCCTTTATGGCATTGCAACTAAAAAAATTGCCAGAATCTACTCAAAAGATATTACAATTAGCTGCTTGTATCGGCAATCAGTTTGATATCGCCACTTTGGCTATTGTTTCAGAACAATCAGAGGTAGAAACATCAGTCTGTCTATGGAAAGCTTTACAAGAAGGATTGGTATTACCAATCAGTGATGTTTATAAATTTTATCACGGAGAGAATAATCAGCAACTTCCGCTAAAAAATATTAATAAGCAACTAGCTAAATATAAATTTTTACATGATCGCATTCAACAAGCTGCCTATTCTTTGATTCCGGACGATCAAAAACAGACAACTCACTACCAAATTGGACAACTACTGCTGCAACAAATTTCATTAGCAGCACGAGGAGAGAGAATTTTTGAAATAGTTAATCAATTAAATCAGGGAATTACTTTAATTACCGAACAAACACAACGATATGAATTAGCACAACTTAATTTAATTGCTTGTCGCAAAGCCAAAAATTCCACTGCTTATGAAGCTGCGGGTGAATATGCTACAGTTGGATTATCTTTGTTAGGAAAGCACGCTTGGCAACAACAATATGAAATAAGCCTTACTTTCCATGAATTGGCAGCAGAGATCGCTTCTTTATGCGGCGAATTTGAAGTGATGGAACGGTTGGTTAATAGCGTTATTGAACAAGCAGACTCTCTACTAGAAAAGGTTAATCTTTACTGTACTAGAATTCAGTCTTACATCTTTCAGAATAAAATAGTAGAAGCCCTTGATATCGGACAGAAACTTCTGCAACAGCTTGGCGTAACTTTTCCTGAATCACCTACACCAGTAGATATTCAACAGTCGATTCAAGAGATTAAGGAATTGATAGGAGATAAAGAAATTGCAGATTTAGTTGATTTACCTGTAATGACAAATCGGGAAATCTTGGCAATTATCCAGATTGCTAGTAGTCTCATCCCAGCAGCCTACAACTCTGGTTCTATATTATGTCCATTACTGATGGCGTTGTCGGTCAAATTATCCATTCAGTATGGAAATACAGGAACTTCTGCATTTAGTTACGTTAACTATGGGTTCATTCTCTGCAATCTTTTCCAAGATGTAGATACAGGAACAAAGTTTGGTCAATTGTCACTTCAAATCATCTCCAAATTCGACGCTAAAGCTATTAAACCAGAAGTACTTCTGGTGTTGGGAGGTTTTGTTCTCCACCGCAAATCTCATATCAAAGATATCCTCCCTCTCTTTCAAGAAGGCTACGTGACTGGTCTAGAAGTTGGCAGCATGAAATTTGCTGGGTATCACGCCCGTACTTTTTGTAACGCTTCTTTTTGGTGTAATCAGCCTCTTGCTACCTTAGAGCAGAATGCTCGTGCTTACTACAATGGGTTGATACAACTGAACCAAGCCGGACTAGCCAATTTTTGTCGTCTTTCTTGGCAGTGTGCATTAAATTTGCTGGGTTTTGGGGCGGATCCTTGCATTTTGTCTGGGGAAGCGGTGCAAGAGACACAAATTCTGCCGCAGCTAATGTCTGAGAATGATGTAAGTGAGTTATGTGTTTTCCATTCATATAAGCTTATGCTCTATTACTTATTTGGAGAAATTGAGCAAGCGCAAAACCATACTGTTGAGTGCAGTCGCTACTTAATTGCTGCTAAGGGATTAGTATACGAGCCTGCGTTTTATTTCTATGATTCCTTGATTGCTATAGCAGCTTTGAATTTGCAATTAGAACAAGTATCACAGATATTTCAACGGGTAGAGCAGAACCAAACTCAACTACAACACTGGGCGCAATATGCTCCTATGAATTATCAACATAAAATTGATTTAATCGAAGCAGAAAAATGTCGAGTATTAGGAAAAAAAGCGGAAGCCATAGAATTATACGACAAGGCAATTTCTCTTGCCAAAGCCAACGAATATACCCAAGAAGAAGCACTTGCCAATGAACTCGCCGCTAAATTTTACCTCGGCTGGGGCAGACAGCATCTAGCCCAAGACTATATGATTAAAGCCTACTACGGCTATGCTCGCTGGGGAGCCAAAGCCAAAGCCACCCACCTAGAAACCTGCTACCCACAACTGTTGGCTCCTATTCTTCACCAGAACCGCTGTACTGTTTTAGTCAACGAAACTCTCTCCACAACGGGAACTTTTCTCTCTACCAGTATCTCGTATTCTCTCGACTTAGCGACTATTCTGAAAGCTTCTCATGCTATCTCCGGTGAAATCGAACTGGAAAAACTACTGTCATTGTTTCTCTCGATCCTTATAGAAAATGCAGGAGCTGAGAAATGTGTGTTAATACTCTCACAAGATGATCGCCTATTAATTAAAGGGTTAATTACTGAGGGATCTCAACCAGTCTTGTTGCAAAGTCTTCTCATTGAAGAAAGCCAAGATATTCCTTTGACACTAATTTACAAAGTTAAGCATAGTAGAAAGACTATTGTGGTGAGTGATGCTAGTGCTGATCTAAGCTTAGCTACTGATCCTTATATCATGCGTCAGCAACCTAAGAGTATCTTGTGTAGTCCGGTTTTGTATCAAGGGAAGTTGCGTGGCGTATTGTACTTAGAAAACAATCTGGTGACAGAAGCTTTTACAAGTGATCGTATCGAACTACTGAATCTACTGTGTTCTCAAGCAGCTATCTCTCTGGAAAATGCTCTATTGTATGAGAAAAAACAGCACTATGCTCAACAGATGGAGCGATCGCTTGATGCGTTGAACGCTAGTAACTCTCGCTTCCATAACTTAGTAGATAACGTTCCTGGTGTTGTTTATCAATTCCGCATATTCCCTGATGGCAAAATGTCTCTACCGTACATTAGTGCTGATTGTTATGACTTATTTGAAATTACGCCAGAGCAAGCGATGGCTAATGTGCAGCTGGTTATAGATACGATACATCCAGATGATGCAGCTAGCTACCAAAAATCACTTACCAACTCAATTCAAACTCTATCTCCCTGGAATTGGGAAGGGCGAATAGTCACACCATCTGGAATCGTTAAATGGATTCACGGCGAATCTGTAATTGAACAACTTGCCGATCGCACTCTAGTTTGGGATGGGTTGTTGTTGGATATTAGCGCTCGGAAAAAAGCTGAAATTGCCCTAAAGCAAAAATCGCTCGATTTAGAACAAGCATTGCTTCACTTACAGCAAGCTCAATTACAAATGATCCAAAGTGAAAAAATGTCTGCTTTGGGTAACTTAGTATCTGGTGTTGCTCACGAAATGAATAATCCTTTGGGTTTTATTTCTGCTAGTCTGCAACAGACTAAAACCTCTATTGTTGATATTATTGAACACTTAAAACTATATCAAGAAAGTTTCCCAGATAAAACTGAAGGAATTCTTAAGCATGCGGTCGAAATAGATTTGGAATATAGTTTAGAGGATTTACCAAAAATGCTTGATTCCATGAGAATAGCATCTGACAGGCTCAACAATATCAGTACTAGTTTACGTACTTTCTCTCGTGCTGATCAAGACCATAAAGTGCCTTTCGATATTCACTCAGGTATTGACAGTACTATTCTCATTCTCAAGCACCGTCTTAAGGCTAATCAAGAACGCCCCGCCATCGAAGTCATCACAAAATACGGTAAATTACCCGCTATTAAATGTTTCCCTGGAAAATTAAATCAGGTGTTTATGAATATTTTAGCAAATGCTATTGATGCATTGGATGAATGTAATAAGGGAAGGATTTTTGACGAAATTAAAGCTAATCCCAACCGGATTACAATTACAACAGCAGTTGAAAATAATCTAGTGAAAATTTCTATTGCTGATAATGGTCACGGGATGAGTGAAGAAATCAAACAAAAAATATTTGACCATTTATTTACGACGAAAGCTGTAGGTAAGGGGACGGGGTTGGGTTTAGCGATCGCGAAGCAAATCGTTGAAGAAACCCATGGTGGAAAATTGAGATGTAACTCAGTTCTGGGGGAAGGAACAGAGTTTATTCTAGAAATTCCACTCTGAATTTCGGAAATTTCTAGAATAGGAAGTTAACGAACAATCCCTATTTCACGTGTTTATATTTTCTCATCCTTTAAAGCTTCTCTACTAGCAAATCCCAACTACATCCCTCAATCCACATTTAAAATGCATTGCCAATTATAGAGAAGTATAAGCCATTCTCCTGCCATGTATTTTTCTCTCCTGGAAAGAATATCAAGGGAATACCCCAGTCTAAGCGGGCTGTTAACCGATCTTGCAGTTGCAAACGTAATCCAAACCCTACAGATGCTAAAGTATTAGGAAATCTGCGGTTGAGACTGGAATTTGGCGTATCAGAAACATTCCAAGTTGTGCCAAAATCAACAAAAGGGGTTATCTGTAGAAGACTATTGCTTTGGGAGAAGCGAATAATAGGAACTCGGACTTCTGCAGATGCAAAAAAACCATTATCTGTCAATAAAGCATCTTGGCGGTAGCCCCGAACACTATCTATACCACCCAAACTGAATTGTTCAAACGGGACAAGTGGTCGATCTGCTACTTGGATATTACCCCGAAGCAATAGAACAGTATCCGGAGCTAGCAAACGTAACCATTGAGCTTGACCTCTCCAAGCAAAAAAGCGGCTATCAGGAGGTTTTGCATTAATTGTAGAATCGAGAGCATCAAGCCCGAAACTAAACTGAGAACGCAGAGCAAACACTTGCTGACTGTTACGCAGTGTCCAATCTTGAAAAAAACGCACAGATGTTATTCTAGTTTTTCCTTGCGCATCTGCACCAATTTCGGGAAAGGGAATTTCACCGTTGAAGAAGCTGGCTTCGCTTTCGCGACGAGTTGCAGTGAAACCTAATGCTAATACTTTATCTGGTGTTTGGATTATTGGTTGTCGTAATGTAAGTTCGTAATATCGCGAGTTGGATTGAATGTCAAGAGCGCTAAAGGGTCTTTCTATGACATTATTATCTGAAGTACCAAAATTAAAGGCAAGAGTGCCATTATTGGAATTTATAGGTATGGTATAATTAAGATCGAGAGTATTGCTGCCATCGGTATTAGTGTAAACAGCGCTGATGCTATCACCAAATCCTAGTAAATTGGCTTCGTTCACAGCGACTTGACGGCGAAAACTGCCAACGGATGGCGATCGCGCATTATCTAAGATAATCGAAGTCGTAAAAGTTTTTGCCTCTTTAACCTTTACCTCTAGTAAACTAACTCCTGGACGGGAACCAACAGATAATTCTGCTGATAGGTTTTGAATTAGAGGATTGATCTGCAACAGTTGCAAAGCATGTAACAGGCGATCGCGGTTCACAGGTTTACCTATAGCCGTAGCAAGACGACTACGTACATAACCTGAATTAAGCCTACGAGTACCAGTTACTTTAACATCTTCTAGTTTCCCCTCGACCACTCGGATTGTCACCACCCCTTCATGAAGTTTCTGTAGTGGAAGAAATGCACCAGACGTGATATATCCTTTCTTCACATATAGGTTCGTAATTTCTCTGGATACCTGAAAAAGCTCTGCTAGAGTGATAGGGCGTTTTGTATAGCTTTGTGTAACACTCTCGAAATCTTTAGCACTAAAGATAGTACTACCTATTACTTGAAACTTTTGAACAGTGATAGTTTCTGGAACTACACCAGATGGAATTTGCTCAGGGGTCAAAGGACTGGTGGGAGGAAATTTTAGCAGATCTTCTGGGGGTGGTAGGTGTGAGGGTGATACTGGTTCTGGTAATGGCTCTGTGGAAGGTGGTTGAGTATTCTGAGAATTGAAATTTTTGGTAGATAAAGACTGGGCGATACTTGGGTTAAAAACGTGAGATTCAAACAAGGACGTGCCGTTCCTCGGTTTATGCATCTCGTAACAGATTTTGTTCTGTGTTACAGAAGATAAATCTATAGGTGGTGAGTACCCCTTACGTGCAAGGCGGATAGGAGTTAGGCATTTTCGGTCTAATTCATCAACGCAACGTTCTGCCTCTTGGCTTCTAGCTTGAAAGAGGGAGCAGGGAATATTTCCTTTGTCATGATTACCGGTGAAACTTGTTTCATTGGGACTGCACTCTGCCTTGTCAGAACAGCTATCATTTTGTAGATGTGTTTTTTGTATTATATGAGTAACTTCGGCTAGCAGTGGTTTATCTGTAGTTGCAATAGGAAGTACAACTAAGCTTAAGCAATACCAGTTTTTATAAACGATACCTGATTTTTGATGCAATTTACCCAACATAGTAAAACCAAAGTAAACAGGTGAAAACAGAGCTATAAAGTTTAGGTAACTGAGTAATAGCAGTCTCATTTGGTGGGCGCGTCTCTTGAGGTGTAAAAACCTTGATAGCCCTCATTTTCTTACTCCTTACTCCAAAACAGGAATGCAGTTCATAACAGCTTCTTTGATCAACAATTATTTTTATACTTTATATAGTAAGGAACTACAAATTATAAATCTCAACAAGAAAATACTTTTTTGAGTTTATTGTGAATTTTTATGTTGCTAATAACACCGTTTTAGGATTTTTTTAACTAACCTTTACACACTCATTTGGTTTATGTTATCGTTGTGAAAGTATAAAAAAATTAGCTACTAATTCTCAGATATATTAGTTTAGTAACTATTTTATCTGAATTGAAGTAAAAAAATACTACTTTTTTAGTATTTTTTTCTAAATGATTTGGATATTAAATTAAGTTATGCTTCTTAATATCAAAAGAAGGCTAGTTCTCAGATGAAACAAATATATCGAAGCTCAAAGATATGGGCTAAGAAATTGACCTGCTTTGCTTTTTTAGCAATCGCAATTAATTCTTTTGAAAACTACGCCCTAGCACAAATCAAACCTGATAATACCTTAAGCAATAATTCCACAGTCACCATCCAAGGTACCACAAGCCTAGTTGAGGGAGGTACTCGGCGTGGAAATAATCTATTTCATAGTTTTACAACATTTTCTGTTCCTGGTGGCAACACAGTATACTTCAATAATAGTCCTGCCATTCGTAACATCTTGACTCGCGTAACAGGAGGATTTGCATCAGAGATTGACGGTGTACTCAGAGCAAATGGAACAGCGAACCTGTTTTTACTCAATCCGAATGGAATTGTGTTTGGTTCTAATGCCTCTTTGAATATAGGGGGTTCTTTTACCGCAAGTACAGCTGATAGCTTTTTATTTGGTGATGGGACTCAGTTTAGTGCAACAAATCCTCAAACCATACCACTACTAACTGTAAATGTTCCGATTGGTTTACAATTTGGCTATAAACCAGGAAACATTGTTGTAAAAGGACAAGGTCAATCTTTAGGGTTGAATGGTGCAGCTGGGAGCTTTGAGAACTTTGTAGGTCTTCAAGTCAAGCCAGGGAAGACTTTGGCGCTAATAGGGGGGAATGTCCAGTTAGATGGTGGGTTATTACAAGCGCCAGGGGGTCATGTTCAATTAGGAGGTTTAAGTGAACCGGGGACAGTGACCTTTCAAGAAAATGGTAGTTTTGTTTTTCCCACGGGTGTCATACCATCTGATGTTTCCTTAATTAACAAATCGGGTGTGAATGTGCTTGATAGTAGCGGTGGTAGTATTTCAATCAATGCACGTAACATAAATATTTCTGGCGCTAGCCTTCTAAGTAGCGGAATAACAAGCGGTTTGGGAGCGGTTGGCAACCAAGCTGGAGACATTACACTGAATGCAATGGGAAATGTTACCCTTAGAGGGAGCAGGATTGAAAACAACGCGAATCCTAATGCTATTGGGAATAGCGGGAACATTAATGTAACGGCTAGTTCAATTTCCTTAACTGATAACGCTGCACTAGATGGTAATACCTCTGGACAAGGAAATGGGGGTAAAGTCAATATCAATGCTCGCGATGCTGTCTCTCTTGATAATAGCTATTTACTCAGTCCTACTGGTTCTGGCTCTGTAGGCAATGGTGGAGACATCAACATCACAACAGGCTCACTTTCGCTAAAAAATAATTCACAACTAGTCACGGATCTTGCTGGAAGAGGAAATGGGGGCAATATTAATATTAGCACCCGTGATATAGCTTCCTTTAACTTCAGTGCCATAACTAGCCTTATTTTACCAAATGGAGTAGGGAATAGTGGCACTCTCAACATTAATACTGGCTCGTTATTAGCAAATAACCTATCACAATTTAATCTCAGTGTTACTAATGGAGGACAGGGAAAAGCAGGCAATGTGAATATTAATGCTCAGGGTCTAGTTACTTTTGATGGAGGTTTTATATTTAGCAGGTTAGAAAAAGGAGGGGTAGGTAGAGGTGGAGATATCAACATCACAACCAACTCCCTGACTGTGACCGGCGTCCCTCCACAAGTTCAAGCAGGTAGTATTGGTCAATTGGTTACGGCGACTTTTGGAAAAGGTGATGCGGGTAACGTAACTATTAAAGCTAGTGATACAGTTACTTTTAGTGGAAAAGGTAGTGATGTATATAGTCTTGTAGGTACTAATAGAGGAATAGGGAATGGAGGTAATATTACAATCAACAGTAGAGTCTTGTCGATAACCAATGATGCTCGACTAGTTGCTCAATCCGAAACGGAGGGAAAAGCAGGGAATATTATCATAAATACTGAAAAACTTTTGCTCAACAGCACTTACAGCACTAATGGTGCTACTATCTCTTCAAACTTCCTCTCAACCTCTTCAAAAGCTTCTTCAACGGAAGCTGGTAGTATCGATATTAGGGCAGGAGTTATACTGCTACGAGGCAGTAGTGGGATAGTGACTAGTACTTATAGTAGTAATGGTGGTGATATTGGTATTCAAAGCAATAATTTGGTTCTATTGGATAATAGCGTTATCGCATCAGATGCGGTAAGAGCTACAGGAGGTAGGGTAATCATCGATACGGAGGGTATTCTCCGCTCAAGTAATAGTATAATCAGTGCTCGAGGGGAAAATCCTAGTTTAACTGGTACTGTGGAAATAAAAACACAGCCTAATACTGACCCGACTCAAGGATTAGTCAAACTTCCTACAAATCTCGTTGAGGCGAGTAGGCTAATTGCTCAAGTTTGTCCAGTAAATGGAAGTCATATGACAAATGAACAGAGTAGATTTACTATTACAGGACAAGGAGGATTGCCACCGACTCCCAGAGAAGCTGTCAGTAGTGAGAGTCTGCTTGAAGATTGGGGTCAGTTAAGCAACATTACTGCTGAGCGATCGCCTAACAGTAATCAGCCAAGTAAACATGATACTAATTCTAGCATTGAAAGAAATGCTCCTTTCGTTTCAGATTCACTGATAGAAGCTCAAGGATGGGTAATTGATGAGCATGGTGATGTGGTACTAACTGCTACTCCACCTACAGTCACATCCCATAAACCCCTGCTTACACCTGCTGCTTGTCATGATAGCTAAAAAAAGTTGGTTTGAGGCTCGTAGATGCAGGAGGTACGTTCCCCTAAGCGAACCTAACTTGTACAGATCATAAAGAAGGCTAGTTCTCAAATGAAACAAATATATCAAAGCTCAAAGATATGGGGTAGGAAACTCACCTGCCTTACCTTTTTAGCTCTCGCAATGACTTCTTTTGAAAACTATGCCCTAGCACAAATAAAACCTGATAATACCTTAAGCAATAATTCCACAGTCACTCTCCAAGGTTCCACAAGCCTAATTGAGGGAGGGACTCAGCGTGGAAATAATTTATTTCATAGTTTTACAACATTTTCTGTTCCTGGTGGCAACACCGCATACTTCAATAATAGTTCTACCATTGGCAATATCTTGACTCGCGTAACAGGTGGGGCTATCTCAAACATTGATGGTGTGATTAAAGCAAATGGAACAGCTAACCTATTTTTACTCAATCCTAGTGGAATTGTGTTTGGTCCTAATGCCTCTTTGAATATAGGGGGTTCATTTACTGCAAGTACAGCACAGAGCCTTATATTTGCTGATGGAACTCAGTTTAGTGCAACGACTCCTCAAAGCAACCCACTGTTAACAGTAAATGTTCCCATTGGTTTACAATTTGGCTATAAGTCAGGAAACATCGTTGTGAAAGGACAAGGTCAGTCCTTAGGATTGGATGGTGCAGGTGGTAGCTTTGATAACTTTGTTGGTTTGGGAGTCAAGCCAGGAAAAACTTTGGCGCTGCTCGGTGGTAATGTCCAATTAGATGGTGGTTTATTACAAGCGCCAGGGGGTCGTGTTCAATTGGGAGGTTTAAGTGAGCCAGGGACAGTGACCTTTCAAGAGAATGGGAATTTCGTTTTTCCCAACAATGTCATACCTTCTGATGTTTCCTTAATTAACAAATCTGGTGTGAACGTGCTTGATAGTAGTGGTGGTAGTATTTCAATCAATGCACGTAACATAGATATTTCTGGAGCTAGCCTTCTGACTGGTGGAATATCAAGCAATTTGGGAGCCGTTGGCAACCAAGCCGGAGATATTACACTGAATGCAACGGGGAATATTACTATCAAAGGAAGCAGAATTGAAGACGTTGCTAACTCCGATGGGAATAGTGGGAATATTAACGTAACAGCTGGCTCATTGTCTTTAAGTGATAACTCAGCATTAGATGCTACTGCAGCTGGGCGAGGTAATGGAGGTAAAGTGAATATCAATGCTCGTGATAGCGTCTTTGTTGACAATAGTGAAGTAACTAGCTTAATACCTGGAAGTATGGGGAAGGGTGGTGATATCAATATTAACACTGGTTCATTATTGTTAACTAACAAGGCGTTTCTTGTAACCAATGTATTTCCTCAATCGCAAGGAAATGCAGGTAATGTAAATATTAATGCTCAGGGTGCGGTTACGTTTGATGGAGGTTTTGTACTCAGCAGGTTAGAACAAGGGGCTATAGGTAGGGCTGGAGACATCAATATTACAGCAAAATCTGTGACTGTAACTGGTGTGCCAAAAGATGTTCAAGCGGGTAATACCGGTCAATTAGTTACTGCAACTTTTGGACGGGGGAATGCAGGCAATGTAACTATCAAAGCTAGTGATAGTGTAACCTTTAGTGGAAAAGGCAGTGATGTATTTGCTCAAGTCGCTGCTGATCAAGGCATGGGTAATGCAGGAACTATTACAATCGACAGCAAAGTGTTATCGATAAGCGATCGTGCTCGTTTGGTTGCTTCGTCAGAAGCGGATGGAAATCCAGGAAATGTTATCATCAACACGGGAAAACTGTTGCTGAACAATGGTTCTATCACAACAGCCTCTCCTAGAACATCAGGAGGTAGTATTGCTATTAAAGCAGGGACTTTATTGCTAAGAAACAATGGTCAGATAGTTACCAGTGCTATTGATGCTAGTCAATTTCGCGGTGGTAGCGTAAGTATTGAAAGTAACAATTTGATATTAGTAGGTAACAGCTTTATCACTTCTAATGCAAGAAACAGCTTTGGTGGTAAGGTAATGATCAACACGGATGGAATACTTGTTTCAAATGATAGTAAAATTACTGCTATTGGTGGTGACCCTGAAATAGGTGGAAATCCAAGTCTATCTGGTATTGTGCAAATCAAAGCACAGGCAAATACTGACCCCACTTATGGGTTGGTTAAACTTCCAACGCAGTTAGTTGATGTGAGCAAGCTAATTGCTCAAGGCTGTTCAGTTAATGGAAGTCATCTTGTAAATGGAGAAAGTAGGTTTACTGTTATAGGACAAGGAGGATTACCACCAACTCCTAGAGAAGCTCTCAGTAGTGAGAGTCTGCTTGAAGATTGGGGTCAATTGACCTTTACTGCTGCTGAGCGATCGCCTAAAAATTATGATCCAAATAAACACTATACTGATTCTACGCCTGCAAAAAATACTACCTTCGTATCAGACTCGCTCATTGAAGCTCAAGGGTGGGTAATTGATGAGCATGGTGATGTGGTACTCACTGCTAGTGCACCTACAGTTACATCTCAAAAACCCCGTATTACTTCTGCTGCTTGTCATGAATAAAATGTTTCGGAATCGGCTCATTCAACTCATACTTACATTTGTGACCGGGTTTTTATGCACTGTAGGTTTACCTTCTGTCTTGGCAAAATCTCCTACTGCAATCTCAACAATTTCAACTTTATCACCTGACTCAGCTAGCACGAACAATCTGGTACAACAGGGTAAAATTCTTTATGAAGAAGGAAAACTCTTTGATGCAGTTAAAGTTTTAGAGCAAGCAGTTAAAATTTTTAAAGCTCAAAGAGATGATCTCAAGACAGCTATGACTCTAAGTCATATTTCATTGGTCTATCAGAGACTAGGTTTGTGGGATAAGGCAAGTCAGGCGGTAATTGAGGGTGTGAAGCTATTAGAAACACAAGGAAAAACGAGGAACTCAAAAGATTACGCACAAGTTCAAGCTCAAATACTAAACACCCAAGGACTGCTAGAAATGCGTCAGGGTAAACCAGAGCAAGCTCTACAGACTTGGGAAAAAGCTACTAGTGCTTACACTCAAGCTAGAGATTCTTCTGGAAGAATCCGCAATCAAATTAACCAAGCGCAAGCGATGCAAGCTTTAGGACTTAACCGCAATGCTTTAGCACAGTTAACCCAAATTAATCAAAATTTGCAACACCAACCAGATTCAGTCTTAAAAGCAGCTGGATTAAGGAATTTGGGTAATGTACTGAGAGTGGTTGGAGATCTAGACCAATCTAAAAAAGTTTTGCAGCAAAGCTTAGCGATCGCGCAACAATTGGGATCTCCTTCAGACGTAAGTGATGCTTTACAAAGTTTAGGTAACTTAGCTCAAGTTCAGCAAGATCCGCAAACAGCATTAAAGCTCTACCAAAGATCTGCTGCTACATCTACCAACCCAAACACTAAGCTTAAATCACAACTAAGTCAACTAAATTTATTGCTGGAAAACCAGCAATTATCATTTGTAAGAGATTTCTTACCACAAATCCAGTCTCAGATTGCTCACTTGCCTCCCAGCCATGAAACAATATATGCAAAGATTGACTTTGCCCAAAGTCTAAAAGAATTCAAACAGTTAGAACCACAAAATTCTCCCTCTTGGAATGAGATCGCTCAACTGTTAGCGACATCTGTGCAACAAGCTAAAAGTATAGGAGATCACCGAGCAGAAGCGTACGCCCTTGGTTCTTTGGGAGGGATTTATGAACAAACCCAGCAGTGGAATAGTGCGCAACAGTTAACCCAGCAAGCCTTACTCAAAGCCCAAGCAATTAATGCACTAGATGTTGCGTATCAATGGCAATGGCAATTAGGACGGTTGTATAAAGCTCAGAGAAATAGAAAAGCCGCGATCGCCTCTTACACTGAAGCATACAATACCTTAAAATCCTTGCGTAATGATTTAGTTGCCATCAATCCAGATATTCAATTTAACTTTAGAGATCAAGTAGAGCCAGTATATCGCGAACTTGTAGATTTGCTATTATCCCCAGCAGATAATTCTCAACCCAGTCAACAAAACCTAGTCCAAGCTCGTCTAGTTATAGAATCTTTACAACTGGCTGAACTAGATAACTTCTTTCAAACTGCCTGTTTATCTTCCCAACCCATACTTCTTGACCAAGTTCTTGACAAAACAAATCTAACAGCAGCTTTTATTTCTCCTATCATTTTACCAAATAGGATAGAGGTGATGGTTAAATTGCCTCAGCAAAAAGATTTGTTACACTACGTAACATATATACCTCAGAAGCAAGTTGAAGATATACTAGAGAGGTTGCGGCAAACTCTGGAAAAACCCTACACTGCACCAGAGGGTAAAGCTTTGTCTCAAGTAGTCTATAATTGGTTAGTTCAACCAGCTCAGACAGACCTAGCCCGGAATAAGATTCAAACTATTGTTTTCTTTTTAGATGGCTCGTTACGGAATATTCCCATAGCAGCCCTTCATGATGGTAAACAATATCTTGTCGAAAAATATAGTATTGCTATCACTCCAGCTTTAGCTCTACTAAAACCCAAGCCCATAAAAGATTCGACTTTAAGGATTTTGGCTGGTGGATTGACTGAAGCACGCTCAGGATACTCTGCACTAACGAATGTATCAAAAGAATTAAACCAAATCAAATCCGAAGCACCAAGCACTCTCTTACTCAATCAAGATTTTACTAGTTCAGCTCTCCAAAGTAAAATTAGAGCATTGCCATTTTCAGTTGTTCATCTGGCAACTCACGGTCAGTTTAGCTCCAACCCAGACCAGAATTTTATTCTAGCGTGGGATAAACCTATAAAAGTTAATGAGCTAAGTAATCTACTTGAAAGTAGAGAGCCAAATAATCCTAATGCGATTGAATTACTTGTGCTTAGTGCTTGTCAAACAGCAGCAGGAGATAAACGAGCAGTTCTAGGACTAGCTGGGGTAGCATTGCGAGCCAATGCACGCAGTACACTTGCTTCGTTGTGGAACATAGACGACGAATCTAACGCCGTCTTGATGAGTCGGTTTTATCGAGAGTTAGCTAAAAATCGTGTAAATAAAGCAGAAGCTTTGCGTCGCGCTCAAGTTGAAATTTTAAACTCTTCTAATTATAGGCATCCTCGCTTTTGGGCGTCTTACATTCTTTTGGGTAATTGGCTTTAATTTTCTTGCCTCATAAGCTAAAAGTTATGAATTTCTTCTAGAGGTGATTGCCCTTTAAACTTACTTATATCAATCCCTATTTCTCGATTTAAACACAGGTTATTAAATACTATCATAGCAATAGTATTTAATAATTTATTTATCGTATGAATTCCCTGCGCATCTTCTGTATTAGCTTCTTTAAACCACTTTGCTATCTTAGAACTTAGAGGAAAGTTCTGGAAAGATTTTAGATGTTGATATTTGTTGTAAAAATCGTCAAAAATGTTCACTAAAATTTTATGTTTGGTTTTCATCCAACTAGCTGGATCGGCTGCATAAGATTTTTTTCGGTAAGCTAAATCATCTGGTAACCATTCTCTTGACATTTCTCGGATAATTTTCTTATCCCAAAAGAGAATTTCTTGCATACTGGGTGGAATAGCAGCTAAATATTCTACTAGACGATGATCCAAAAAGGGAACACGAGATTCGATTCCTTGACCGGAAGAGCTTCTGTCTTCGTGCCAAAGATTATATCTTTGTAGCGTCAATACCCGTCGTAGCATTTCTCTTTGGAAAAAAGTACACTCTTCTGGAAAAGATATAGACTCATTGCCTAATATATCAAAAAGATATGATCCATCTTTTAAGTTGGTCTGTTGTTTGGAGCTATTTACTTCTTGCTCCATTTTCATCATGTTACTGCTAAAAGCATTCCAGTTAGACTGTGGCAAATCTTCAGGAGTTGAATAACCCCCAGCAAATTCATCAGAACCTTGTCCTAACAAAATTACTTTCAACTCAGGTATCAAAGTTTTAACATAGCGGTGGAGTTCATGCTTTAATACCCATTCTATCTCAAAGTTTGGACTATCTATTAACCAAATAAAATATTCAAATTTTTCTAAAGAGAAATTCATGACCTCTAAAATTCTTTCAGGGTCAAACCAGACAGGATGAAAAGGTAGATTCAAATGCTCGCAAAGACTTTGAGCGGCTTTTGCATCTCCTACGGAAATGGAATAATCTGATACAACCGTAAAACAATGTAAATCCTTTGTATGTTTACTTGCAGCAGCAACAATAGCACTGGAATCAAGACCACCACTCAAGAAAGCTCCCACAGGTACATCACTCATCAGTTGTTTCTTCACACTGTCAGCAAACAGAGAGCGATACTCATCAACGTAGTCTTGAGGTGAACGACAGTCATCAACAGATGAGTTAACAAAATAGTTGCTCAGTTTCCAATAGCAATCTTGTCTTATTACATTCTCTTCTGTGTTGACAGTCAGATAATATCCGCCGGGTAATCTTTTGATTCCTTTTACATAGGAGCTAAATGCACTTAAATTTGTTAAATCTTGCCATTGGGGAATGTTAGTAACATCAGGATGTACTAGCAAGGATGCTAATGTAGAACCAAATACTAATTGCGAACCGACTTGACAATAGTATAATGGCTTGATACCTAAGCGATCGCGTACTAAACATAATTCTGACTTCCGAGCATCCCAAATAGCGATCGCATACATTCCATTTAACTGATTGAGAGCATCTAAACCCCCTTCTGTATACAAGTGTAAAACCACCTCGGCATCGGAATGAGAGCTAAAATAGTATTTAGATTCTAACTTCGAGCGTAGTTCTTTGTAATTATAAATTTCGCCATTCACCGCTACAAACATTGTTTGCTCGCTGTTCCATATTGGCTGCTGTCCACCCAAAACATCTATAATTGATAAGCGTCTAAATACTAAAGATAACCGCTCTGAGTCAAATAATTGCTCATCATCAGGACCACGAAGAGACAATTGTGTACTCATCCGCTTCAAAATATTTAGGCGCTCGTTTTTCTGGTGCTTATTTTCTTCTAAGTTAAGAAAGCCAGCTAATCCACACATAATAAATTTTTGTTTGATAAGACTTACATACTGTACAAATTTATGAGCTTATGCATTAAAAATAGGGAGCTTCCTAGTCTTGTAAAAAAGACGGTAGTGGAACTGGAAAGCGCTCTAATGCGAAAGCCCTAACTTATTTAAGGTGATCACCGCCGTTGGTTTCGACTTCGCTCAACCAACTGAGGGATCGTGAGTTGAGCGAAGCCGAAACTCGCACTCTCCAGGTATTTTTTTCTCGGAAATCACCTAGCCACTTATACTAATCTAAATCAGAAATATTCTTGTTGTGTAATAACTTCTTTAGGTTATTGGTGATTTTTGGTGATATAAATTTTGCAGTTTTTGTATTCTGCACCAAGTGGTTATGAGCATCCCAAATATGCAAAAACATTGACAGCCCTCATCCCCTAACCCCTTCTCCCATAAATGGGAGAAGGGGAACTAGCAACATTTTTCCCCTCTCCCAAACTTGGGAGAGGGGTAGGGGTGAGGGCTATCAAGCTTCTGTAGAAAATTGGGATGTTCCGCATGCATTGGAGCGAGATGATGATAAATTTTTGTTGTTAAACTTACGCCATTTGGCGCGCCATTAACTGAGCAAATAATCCCTCTTGATTAGCGAGTTCCTCAAACTTTCCTTGCTGTAGAATTTGACCTTTATTAAGAACATAGATTCGGTCAGCATTACGAATAGTACTTAATCGGTGGGCGATCACCACTCTGGTAACTTGCAATTGATCTAAGCTTTGGCTTACAATTGCCTGAGTTTTGTTATCCAAAGCACTGGTTGCTTCATCAAACAACAAAATTCGGGGTTTTAAGACCAGTGCGCGTGCAATTAAAAGACGTTGACGCTGTCCTCCAGAAATATTACTACCACCTTCACTAATCACTGTATGCATCTCCATAGGCATATTGGCAATATCATCAGCCAATCCAGACATCCACGCTGCTTCCCATGCTTCATTCAATGTAACTTGCGCACCACCAGCAATATTATCAAAAATAGATGCTGACATGAGCCGTCCGTTTTGTAAAACAACGCCTAATTGTCTGCGTACCGCATCAATATCCACACCTGATAAGTCTTGACCATCATAGTAAATGGCACCTGCTTGTGGAGTTTCAAATCCTAGTAACAAACGAAATATAGTTGATTTCCCGCTTCCAGAACCCCCTACAAGGGCGATGAATTCCCCTGGCTCTGCATGCAGACTTACGTCATCTAGAATGAGTGGTCCATCACTACGATAGCGGAATATAACGTGGTCTACAGTTATTCTACCAATAAGCCTACCTGGGTCTGTGGTAGACATCTCTACTTCTGGTTTTCCTGCTAAAATGGGTTTCATTCGTTGGAATTGAGGGATAACACGCAAGGTTCCACTAACTGTATTGCTTACTCCTGAAACACCATGTATAAATGTACCTGATGCCGTTTGGAATGCCAAAAAAGTACCAACAGTCATTGCAGTCTGATTCGCATGCATCAATTGAAGTACTAACCAAAACATGGCACCAGAACTAATTGTTGGTATTATAGTATTGAAGAATCTCACCCAATCTACAATATTCTGAGATTTAAGGGTCAGTTTCATTTGTTGAGTATACCTTTTGCTCCAAGTTGCAAAAGCTCGCCCCTCAGCACCTGCAAGTCTCAACTTAGACACTCCATTGATCATCTGTACGGTTAAGCCATTGATATCTCCTTGTAATTCTAGTAAAGGAGTAATTGCCTGAAATAGGAATACAGTCGAGAGAATCGTGACCGCAGCTGTTACCAAAGCTGTAACTATAGGAACAAAAGATAATTGCAGACTGTAATTTATAAGGAGTACTAAGTAGAGTACAGCAAATAAACCACTAATAAAACTGACAACAGTTGTACCACTAAGTTCACGTGAAATTGCGGTAATTGCTAAAACCCTTGATAGTAAATCCCCCATAGTGTACTTGCGAAAAAAAGAAACTGGGAGATTCAATAAACGACTCCAAACAGCTGGTTGCATCAAAGTTTCTGTTTTTGTTTCCACCCGCAGCAGTGACAAGCTTTGAGCTATTTGGAATACTGCTGCACCCACAGCAGCAACGAACAATCCCACACCGACTTGTAATACTAATCCTCTATCACTATCAGGAATAGCGTGATCCAGCAAGATAGTAGTTGCTTGCGGAGTTAACATTCCTAATACGCTAATGACAATACCACATAATAATGTTATCAATAAATCTCGAACAGTATCTTTAAAAGCAAAACCTATTAGTCCTAAAGCCTTAAGGGCTTTATCCGGTAAAGATTGACAGAATATATAGGCGAAGGGGTCGAGTGTATCAGCGATCCGATCATCTACTGGAGTCCGAGTTTGTTTAATAGGGTCAAACAGTTCGTATCGAGTAGGAGAAATCGGCAAAAGTGCTACTGGTTGCTTATCTTGTAAAGTATAAGCTACTAAAGGGCCAGAATTTTTCTGCCACCATTTATCTCTTAATAAGACTTTTCTAATTCTCAGTTTTGAGGATCGAGCAATAGCTTCTAGTGGTTCCTTAACTCGCTCAAGATTCTCTGAACGAGCAGGAGGGTTGATCGTAATACCAAGCGATCTGCCTACTGCACCAGCAACAACTAATAAAGGTACACCCTCCATGAACAAGTTGGCATCTTTAGCATTTAAAGTTGATGCTAGTTCTCCGAGTGCTTCTACAGTTACCTGTCGATTTAGTCGTTCCTGGATCTGCAAGCGTTGGCGTTCTTCTTGAGCTTGTTGTTGGTTGAGAAGATTTGTGTAATCTAGAAGTTTGCTATGAAGCTCGGACAATCCTGTTAAAAGAATACTGGGATCGTGAAGTGAGAGTGTTGTTTGTGTGATAAGCTGAACTGTACCATTTGCTTTTAACCACATGCGATCGCTTAAAGGAAAAAAGTCAGTTTCAGAAGTTACGGTCAATTCCGCTAATCCCATCAAAGAAACTGACCCTTGCTGAATGTGTATCCAACAGTTATGACCAGCTTTTGGTTGGAGCGTTTGATTCTCAATTAGAGAAAGTCTTGATTCTCCCTCAGCTTGTACCTGAATTGCAGGTTTATTTGTATGGGAAAGAGTGTTACCAAGCTTTTGTACCCAATCATCTATTAAAGCGATCGCCTTAGTATTACCACTTTTGACCAATTCAATACAACATTCTGGATGCAAAAGCAAGAGTTCTGTCTGTTCGATAGGTACAGCTAAAATACTACGATTTTGACTATTACTGTGTGGAGCAACACCAAACAGAGCTTCTCCTGAAGCGCAACTAAACAAGTAACTCCGAGAGCCAATAATTGCTCCATCTTTAACTTCTACAGCAAATAATGCTACAGCACCAGACTGTATCACCCAAACCATTTGTGGTTTATCCAGCAGAAGTGGCTCATTCCCTTGTAATTGATATATTTTTCCTTGAAAATCTTTATTATTATCTTGATTTAACATATATAGTTTATCCTTCTGAAATTGCTTCACCCTCTGTACGGATTAACCGAGAGTAGACTCCATCAACTTGCCACAATTCCTGATGAATACCTCTTTGTACAACTTTGCCACGTTCAAGCACAATGATTTCATCACAATCTCGAATAGTACTTAGCCGATGTGCTACAATCACGCAAGTACATCCTCGCTGTCGCAAATTTTGGTCAACTAGCTTTTCCGCTTCTGCATCTAAAGCGCTAGTTGCTTCATCCATCACAAGAATCGAGGGGTTATTCACTAAAGCACGGGCAATTTCCAACCGTTGTCGTTGACCTCCGCTTAAGTTAGCAGCACCCTCTATAAGTTCGCCATCATAACCACCAGTTAATGACTGCACAACATCATGAATGGTCGCATCTTTACATGCTTGCACCAAATTCTTTTCTGGTACAGTACTGTCCCACAAAGTGAGGTTTTCTCTTACCGTACCACCAAAAAGCAAGATGTCTTGTTCAACCACAGCAATGGAATTTGTCAATATCTGCTGTGGAATCTCGTTTCTAGGATGACCGTCAAAGAGAATTTCTCCAGACCAAGGTTCATAGAGTCCACTAATTAATTTAGCAATTGTTGATTTACCAGAACCACTACCACCAACTAATGCTATACGTTGTCCGGGTTTGATCGAAAGATTAAAGTTTTCAATCAAAGGTGGTTCTACTTGACTATATCCAAAAGTAATATTTCTTAACTCTATGTAGCCTTGTAATTTGTGTCTGTTGAAGTTATCTGAAGAGTGTTGTTTGCTTTCTTTTTCTTCTATTTGTGGATCAATTGGATTGCACAAGACATCATCGAGACGAGCCAAGTTACCTTGCAATTCTTGCAGCATTGAACCAAAACTGATGAGATTACCAACTGGCTCGATAAAATTGTGTGTTAAACCTTGAAAAGCAATTAACATACCGATGCTAAGGTGTCCGTCCATTACTCGCAATCCACCAACAACAAGAAGCAACATCGTTCCTAAAGATGACAACAGTGATGGCAATACAGACACAAGACGATTTATAACTTCCAATTCTTGATGGGAATTGATAGTTCTAGCATAATATCCTGCCCAGCGAGTAAAGGAGTCAGACTCTAATCCAGAAGCTTTTATTGTTTCTATACTTTGAATCGTCGCAATTGTTGTACCACTCAATTTACCAAATTCTAATGACAGACGCTGACTGGTGTCTGCACGTTGACTTCCAAAAAATTGTAAAGATAAGACATTTATACCAAGAAAACTTATTAAAATGCATGTTAATAACCAGTCATACTGAAACATGACTATACCATAAAACACCACCATAACTGAATCGATGGCAGTAGTTGCTAATCGTCCTGAAAGTATTTCTGCAACGTGGTCATTGAGCTGATTGCGATCGCTAATCTCTCCTGGAAAACGTTGTGCGTAAAACTGAGCAGGTAACCGTAGGATATGCCACAAAAAACGACTAGACATTGCGATCGATAATTTGAGTTTAAGACGACGCAAGTAGTACAATTGCAGCAAAGTTAATATTCCTTGAAGGAGTACAGTAATTACCATCACTACTAGTAATGGATTTAACCAGACTTGGCGACCCTGAATGAGAATATCATCTACAAAAATCTGGCTAAATACAGGTATGATCAGTCCAACAATTGCCAATAAAAATCCTGCTAGGATACAGTAAACTAAAGCTCCAGCAGAACTTTGCATCCGCTCCCATAATGAACTGACCATACTGGTTTTGCGGTTTTGTCGCTTAAAACCCTCACCAGGCTCCATAACCAGTACCACACCTGTGTACCCTTCATCAAATTCCTGTCTCGATACTTGTCGAGAACCACTTGCAGGGTCATTAAGATAAACCTGCTCCCCGCGAAAGCCATTTACAACTAAAAAGTGGTTGAAATTCCAAAATACTATATATGGAGGGCTTAATTCTTGTAATCGTTCTAGATCCCGCTTAAAGCCTTTTGCTTCTAAACCATATGCTCTGGCTGCTTTTAAAACATTAGATGCTTTACTCCCATCACGAGAAACGCCACAGGCTTGACGCAGTTCAAGCAAAGGGATGAAGCAGCCATAATAAGCTAGAATAATACCTAGAGCCGCAGCACCACACTCTACTGATTCTATTTGCAATACTGTAGGCGTTTTTACGTAGTTTCCGCGATTTGGTAGGAATTTTTTTAAGCGGTTGAGAGGGGAGGATAAAAAATTGGTTGCGAAACTTGTAGAAACCACAGCATTCCCTTTTACCTATAATAAAGATCAATAAATACCAGTAACTTCCCTTAAAATTGGTAGAACAAAAGTAATAGGTGCTCGTTCTTCGAGTTTGACACGAACTGTTGTGGTAGTTCCAGGAGAAAGCTCTACATGCGGACCTTTAGAAGATGACCACTTGTAACCACTAAAAGTCTTGTGATCTACCTCCATGTTAGAGGTTATTTGGATCAACCCCTCTTGGCGAGATGCCAAATTTTCTACAATATCGGAATTACCTACTTCTTGAGCAGCAGCTTCTTTTGTAATTGGAAACCTTGAGACATTCGTTACAGTACCTAGTATGCCACCAAACCGTTCGCGTTTAATGATTTGGGGTGTAATTTGAATATCCATCCCTGGTTGAATTTTCTTCCCGTCTGCAATAGAGAAGTATGTAACAGCAACCAGTCGCTGAGATGGATCTTCTGTTTCTATTGTTACAATACGGCTTCCTGGATTTAAAATTTGTCCAGGAACAGCAGCGATTTCTAAAATCCGTCCGGAAGATTGACTAATAATTTTGCTATTATCGTTTAATTGCTGATTTAATTTTGCAATTTCTCGTTCAAGATCTTTAATTTCGTTGTTTCTAGTTGTAATAGTTTGTAAATCTTGTTGCTCTACAGTTGCTTTTTTACTATCTAAATCTCTCAATTGAGCTTGAAAATCTTTAATGGAGTTTAAACTTTGTAAATACTGTCGTTGAGCATCTGCTTCTTTAAAATCTAATTGCTTCAATTGAGATTCAGCGTCATCTACTTTCGCTAGCCCATCTAAATATTCTTGTCGTGATTGCAGAACAACATCATCAGAAACTGCTCCCTGAGCAAATAACATTTCCCGAATCTTCCATCTTTTTTTTAGAGTAGGAAGCAACTGTCTGATAGTATACAAGCGTTCCTTCAAATTGATGCGATCCCGTTGAATTGATACTAGTCCTTTCTCTCGAATCAGAGGTGTTATACTCTGGACAGTCTCAAGATTTTGCTGTAAATTCTGCCGCTGTAAAGATAATGTCCTCTTATCTAAATCTTGGCGTTCCTGTTGTAGCAAAGTAGCATTACGGTTTTGGTTTTTTAGCTGTACCAACTTAGCATTTGCTAGCTCTAGCTGTTTGCGTAGATCAGGTTGGTCAAGTATTGCTAGTGTATCTCCCTTTTTTATAACATCCCCAACTTTGACATTGAGAGCAACTAATTGACCTGAACTTTTTGACTGAACTGGCAGAACTTTGTGAGGGTAAATTAGTACTCCTTGACCATCGAGGGTGACAGGAATCCGACCGTAAATACTCCAAACAAAAGCAGTTGTCAGAATTGAACTCATACCAGCAAGCGGTAACCAGCTTTTAGGATTAACAACTTGCATTAATTGATCAAGTCTTTCCGGCGAAGCTAAACGCTCTACAGACTCTTTGCGGAAAATTTTTTGCTGTTGACTTAACATTTGACTTAACACATAAAAACAACTGAAAATTAATGATAAGCTTTAACAATTTATCAATTCACACCATAGTCCTTGATAAATATTTACTGTTCATCGAACAAGTTTTCGTCTCATCCAATCGAACTTTGCACCAGCCAAAGTCATTCGATCTAAATTGGTGAAATCCAATTCATCTTCATATTCAAATACAGTAGTTAAAGGCTGAGTATTACTGTAGACCTTTCTACCATACCCTAACCAATTGAGCATTCCTTGGAAACGATGGTAAAGCAGTGAGCTAATAATCATATAAAAGCGAGACGCAAAGCCAATATCCTGCTGTAATTTTGCTGCGAGTATTTCTTTGCTCATCGCTAAGACTAATGAATTTGTCACTACTTTTACAGTTGTTTGGGGTAGGCGGTTATCTATGAAGGGTGTTTCACCAAAAATTGCACCTTTTGACAATTTTCCAATTTCTCGTCCTGTAATTTCAGTTTCTTCTATAGCTGCAAATGCTTGTATAAGAGGATTACGTTCATAATCTGAAACTGACAGTGATACACTTCCATCAAGTAAAATATAGAGTGAATCAACAGAACCACCTTCAGAAATAAGCGTGGTGTTAGGAGCTATTTGTTCGAGACGACCTTGAGCTATAAACCAGTCAATGTCACTATCATACAATTCCCCAAAAACGTATAAGGCATCTCTGACAGGCTGTCTCTGCACTAGGTTGCTTCGACCAAACCGATTTATTAAACTCTGGCAACGATCTAGTAGTAGGATGGCGATCGCTCGATAGAAACGAGCAGCAAACCAAGTGTCATGTTGGAGTTTCGCTGTTAATTGCTTTTGCGGTACCGCCAGCACTAATGATGGTTTGCTTGCTGTTACTTTCGTAGGAAGGGAGGGAGTTCCAGGAAGAGGAATTTTCCCAGCAACTTCACCACTAGATAGTTGAACAATCTCCTGTTCTGAAGTTTCTGCACCTTCAATTGCTAAAAAAGCACGGTTCAAAGCATGACCTGTATGTAGTGGCATTGTCATTACTAAAGTTCCATCCAAAAGGATATAAAAGAAATCAATTGTTCTTTCTGTATCCACTAAGATTGTGCCACTAGGAACTTCTACCTTACGTCCAACTTCATTTAACCATTTGATATCATTGTTGTTCAGTTCTTGAAGTAAGACTTGTCTCATATCTCAAATTTCCAAAAATTATTTATAGTTTAAAAAATTTGACAAAAACCGATTTGATTTTATGATGCTTTAGGACAATGATGTATCTTGAATTTTGACTCCTGACTCCTGACTCCTGACTCCTGGCTCCTGACTCCTGAATTCTGACTCCTGACTCCTGACTCCTGGCTCCTGACTCCTGAATTCTGACTCCTGAATTCTGACTCCTTTTTATTAAACTGTTTACCTACTCAGCGTTAATTGTCCTTGCTGAGGATGTATCTTCTGTAATTTATCTACAAGATATTGAATCCGAACATTCGCTTCTGGTGATGCCAATTCCTCTAAGGTTAAGTAAGATAAACTCATGAGTATCAAAGCTTGAATGTATGGATCTCTTGGCTTATTGGCGTATTTAGTATCAAAGTTTTCTAGTTGTTCTGCTGCTGCTTTTGTTAAGGATTGAAGCACTTGAAATGCACGATTAGACAGCGGTGGCTTACCTCGGTAGTTTTGTAGTCTACCACCTTCACGGTAATTAGGAAAAACTTCTAATCCCAGAAAGCGTAAAAACCAATCTGCTCGATAATATCCTATAGCAGCAACAATCCCTATGTAGTCTGCAATTAACTCATCTAGCAAATTGTTACGCATAGAGTGAAACAATCGGTAGGTAAAGTAATGGGTACTTTCATGTTCTAGACGAATTTTCAAGGATAGTTTTTGCCACTCCTCCCTTGATAGTCCTAATTCACTAGCGGTGACGTTACTATAGGAACCTGTACTCAAGATCATGAATCGGTCTTGATAAAGCTCTTTACGGGGAATTATTTGGCGAAACTCTTGCGACCATGCAGCGTTAGAACAGTTTTTTGGATCTAGTTTCTCCCACTGTTGTCGATAGCGATGAATTCTATCCCAATTGTTGAAACCAGAGACAGTACAAGCTCCCATAGAAGCTGGGATTGTTTGAGGTTCATTATGGAAAGTCAATGCCTGTACTAAACTGATAAAATCATCTCGGTTGCTAGTTAACAATACAGGAATTGTTCCAGCTAAGCTAGGATACAAAATTAACTCAAGCTTATCAGGTTGCTGTAACGAAAGCCCACTATTTTCTATTCCACTTCCAACGCAAATTCCCTTACGAGTTGCAGCACGATATGTCTCGGTTTGACTAATATCCTTTTGAATAGGAAATTGTAACTGTACAAGGTATTGCTTTAGAGCGTTATAGGCACCAATCTCTGTGGCTTTTTGTACATATTCTTCCCAAACAGGAATATGTGCTTCAGGAGTTAGAGGTAAAGCAATAGACTGATCTAAGATGCTATGGTCAAAGATGTTTTTATTGTAGGTTAACAATTCCTCTACTTCTGCGTTATTGGCACCATGTTTAGCTAGGATGGAAGTACGAAATTCTTGGAGATTTGCCATGATTTTTTCCAACAACAAACTATGACATTTTTAATTATGATTGCTCTACACTTGCAATTTGTGCAGCAATTCCCTCAAATGTTTGACATATAGGATGTTCCGGGTAACAGGTACAAAAAAGATCATGGCTAGCAAGTTGCACTATATCTTCTGATAAAGGCATCATACCTGCAACAGAAACATTGTAAGTGCTTTCTACTTGTTGCTGAAGATCTTCAAAATTCAAAGTTTGTAGCACTTTGTTGATGACCAACATCATGTGTGGAACTTTAAGTTTACGGGCTACATCTATAGTTACAGCAGTCCCTTGAAAATCTTGATTGTCAGGGCGCAAAAGCACTACAAGTATGTGAGAAATTCCGATAGAAAGCAAGGTTTCTTCGTTTAAACCAGGGTGAGTATCAATCAACAAGTAATCTAGATTTAAGCAATCACTGAGTTCATGAAAACCATCATTGAGATGAATGACGTCATATCCTTCACGGAGAACTCTGGCAATATCAGAGGCTTTAATACTTGATGGAATTAGGTAAAGGCAGCCTTTAATACTCTTTCCGTTGTTCTCTTCTAATCTCAACTTGTCGCTAACATCGTGAGCAGCCTCTTTAATAGAACAGCGCTTCCACAAATAGTCATTAAGAGTGTGATTGATACTTTGCTCATTGAGATTAAACAGAGTATGAATCCCAGGTGATTGAATATCAGTATCAACAATCCCTACCCTTTTTCCAGAACGTGCTAAGGTAGCACCAAGGTTAGCAGTTAAGTTAGATTTGCCTGTTCCTCCACGAAATGAGTGAACTGATACTATTGTTGTCATAATTTTCCTCCTAATATTTTCTTTGATTGAACGATACCTATATTTCTAGACATCTTAAGCCGAAATAGGATAAGGTGGCGGAAAAGTTACCTTCAACCAACATCTATCCTCTTGTAGAGGTATTAAAATTTGTCCCCTTAATAATTTCAGATCAAATTGCATCTTCTCGATACCGTTTTCTATTTCTAAAATAGCTGGGAAAGTTCTGGAATCACCAAAGGATTTGGTTCGGTGTACCCAAACTCTAAGTTCTGCTTCTCTTTCGGTTGGTAACTGAAAAATAGCGTACTGTAAAGAAGAAATTGAAGGAATTTCAACCGTAGCAGCTTGGTGTTGTTGCTCACCTTCAGGATAGCCTAGTAGCACTTGCGCACTCTTATGTCTCCCACCTCCTGTAATTGTGCAGATAGATGTTTTACCTGGTTGCTGTTCTTCTCTAAGTTCTACAGTCACCCGCGATGCAAAAATTCCTTGCAATTTCATCATTATGGTTGTGGCTAAGCATATAAAGGCAATACTTAAGGCACTAGCGCGAGCTATAGGATGCTGCCATATAAATAAACTATGAACTACCAAAATAACTATGAAAAGACTGTAAATAGTGACTTGTAGTAGTGGTTGATTGAGAATACGTAAAACAACTCCTGGTATGAGATCTCCCTTACGCCGACTCGTAATTAGTAGCAAGATTGGAAATATCCCACCTACTAAACAGTTGCCCAATACCCCTGCAAATGCAAGTACACTGGTAAATGACTGCACTCCAGCGAAGAAAAACAATTCGGCTAGTAGAAAAACTAGTACTAGAGGGCTGATAGATAATAAAAAATAACTCTTATTTTGTAAGTTGCTCCAGAGCCATTGAGAGATTGTCCGGAGGACAGCGTTAGGTGCGATCGCCCATTTCTGCACTGAACTCGTTTGAGATGTTGTTTTTGGAACAACTTTGTGACTATTACTCGTCAGTGTACCTTCATAAGTCATATTCATCGATGACTTAACTTGTACCCATATACCTTCGAGTTCCACGGACTGTACCTTTAAGGTCAGGCAAACATGTTGTTTCTGCAACTCAGGAAACTGTGGAAATAGTGCTTGAATATCCCAAAAATCATCGGTAGCAATCTGTACGCGATGAATTTTGCCTTGTGATTGGATATCTAAGCGAAATTGTGGTTGGTTTTCTTGTATCCCCAAATAAGTTAGTCCTAAACAGGGAACTTGAATCAAATTACGCCGAGGGCGTAGTATTAAAGTTCCCTGATGAGGGGGTAGCAACAAGATAGGGTGCGAGCGAATTGGTAACCACTCTTGTACTAGACTCAATAATAGGCTAGAACTCCGAATCCAAGCCATTCCCAAAAGAAGAGTAACCAAAACTGTTCCTAAAATTCCCACAATAGGACCAATCTCTATTGCTAGTACATCCAAAGAAGTACCAATTTGTTCTGCTAATAAAGATGGGGGGACTGAACCATTAACTGCCAATACCCAAACACAGAAAAGGACTGTTAAAAAAATAGTACCTGTGATAGTTCCCCAAATCAATGAAGTTGCACTGGGATCTCTAGGAAGAGTGAATTTGGCACACTCACCTACATATGTATGTCCGAAATAAAGCATACAACTGACTCCAAAAGCCTGTTGTATCATTTGCGGGGTAAATGAGTTACCACCGAAAAATGGCAAATTAATATATAGAAGGTTATTTAACTGTATGTGCTGAAATGCTAGTATAGACAAGGTCAAAATTAATCCAACGTTAATCGTTGCCAACACTAGCATCATGGCAACGGTAAAGCGTAACGACTTGTATAAGACTAAATATAATCCAGTAATAAATAGCAGCACACCCCATACTGTAGAGGGTAGGTGTGTGAAATTTGCCATAGTTACTGATAAACCTATATAACACGCCAAAGCGATAAAAAAGACTCGGATACCAATTGCTATGGAGAAGATCAACGAACCAGTTCTACCTAGGTAATTACTGACGAATTCTTTGATTGAAGCATTGCCATAACGAAAGTCACCACTACGACTCACCGCTTCAGCCATACATGCCATTGTGAAGATATTCGTACCTCCTATAACAATTAAAAGAGCAATTGTTACCATTGGCCCAATATAAGCAACAGCGATTGGTAAAGCTAAAATAGCTTGTGGTAGACCTAATGCAATTGTTAAAAGTAAAGCAATCCAAAACGGAGACTGAGACTCCAATCGTTGAGCAATAGCGGCTAATGTCCAACGTAACTTCTCGATGAAAGGTAGAGAGGATACAAAAATTGTCTCTATTCTTGTTTTATATAAGCGAGAATAAGCAACTCGTACTGTCTGTGTATCTAAGCCCAAGGCTGCTCGAATATTCCTTAGTACATGGTAGGGAAAGGAGTATTTCTGACTTAAGGCGTGAGCAAGAGCAGCTTTGATTCTGGGATTTTCAGGTACTAGAGACGCCCACTGTGGAGCATACCGCTCTAGTTGTTGAATGGTGGGATGTAGCAACTGTTGTTCTACTGCAAATGCTTTGAAGAAAGCTAAATCTTGCTCTTGCGAAGTTTTGTGAGTGAGTGAAAATGTCATTTGCGATCGCGCTGCAAGTTGCGCTGTCTGACTCTCTATTAAAAAGAGTAGTGTACTTGCTCGTCTGGCAGGAAACCCTGATAAAACTTCTTCTCGTGTAATTAACTCATCAATCTCATCTGACATACTCTTTACCACTCACCTGAATTAATTGACACTTATCAGTTATTATGATTTCCATTCAGCATCCTCTCTTTAAGTACCTCCACTTTGCCTTGTAATCTTTGGTAGTATTCTGTTTCCGTTTCTTTATTAGATACTCGCTGTTTAAGTTTTTGAATTTTATGCTCTAATTGGCGAAAATGTTCAGTTTCTGTAATTTCGGCTACTTGAGCTGCTCGTCTAGTTTCATCAATCTCAACGTGTAGTTGCAGTACCTGCATTTTTAATCGCTGAGATCTTAACCTGATTTCTTCAGACATTTTGAGGAAGACTTTGATCAATTGACCGATATCGTCATGAGAATGAGACTGCTCTACTAAAGTTTTTTGGAGTTCCACTACACAATGATCATATTCATCACGTTCTAAGGCATGTGCAGCAGATATGAGAGTACGAATCGGTCTTGTAATATTCCGTGCTAAAAGTAGCGAAATGGCGATCGCGCCGAATCCCACAACTAGGACAATACTGGTATATTGCCAAATTAGTTTATTGAAGGGAACTGCAAAATCATCATGAGTTTCTTCTACTCCCAACACCCACGGTTTCGCTTGTAAGGGAGCAAAACCCACAACTTGACGTATTTTCTTGTTAGGAAGAGAATAGATAACATGACCTGGTTCTTTTGCTCTTACCATTACCGCGAGTTCTTGAAAATTTAAGTTTTCAATTTTCTGGCTTCCGTAGCTTCTATCAGCAATCATCTGTTTCTTCTCTACTGGAGAGAGAGACACAACACTATGGAAAAGAACTGAGGGATTCGGGTGACTGATAATTATACCTTTATCATCGATCAGGAAAGTATTAATATTCGAGCGATTGACCATCTTCCACAAATTATTTGCGCTAGACTTGATGACTATCACTCCTATAATGTCACCACTATTTGAGCGTACCGGATAAGAAATATGGATTCCTGCTTGTCCAGTCGTTTGTCCTAAGAGAAGACTGGAGACATAAAGTTCTCCTCGAATGCTTGTGCGGAAATACTCTCGAAAAGCGTACTCTTGACCTACAAATTTTGGTTGACTGGAAGCAAGACATTTTCCTGTCGTATCTAAAAGGTAAGCAGCGTCAAAACCAGGGTGAGAACTTACAATAGTCTTTAATAACCGTTGTGTGGGCTTTAGAACTTGTTGTTGTTTTACAGATTGAGTTGTACTGAGAAAATTGATAACTATAGGATCACTACTTACCTGAACAATCAGGCGCTGAACATCAATAATAAGTTGATCGAGTCGGCTTGCAGTACCGGTTGCTAGAAGCTCTAGTTGCCGATACTGAGTAATTGCTAAACTGTTTAAGCCTTTTTGTAGACTATAGTAAGCAGTTACGCCCATTGGTAAAATTCCCAGCAAGAGAAACGCTGATGTAATCTTGACTGAAATAGACCATCGAATTGGACGAAAACACTGAAGTAAAGGCTTCATAGGAGCAATGCATAGATATTTTTAGAGCATCATAAATTTTAGTGGTAATATTAGCCTATTTTTCTTCTCTCCTTAACTTACTTGATAGTGATCAGAATACTGTCTAAATTTAAGATGTGAAACTGAGTAAGTTTAGATAGGGTGTATAAATTTTAGAAATAGAGTAAGTCGGTGTTATTATTTCCAAACTATGTTAAGGAATTTTAAGGTATGGGTGGCAAATTGGGGTGTGGATTTTCCTTCCTGATATCTTGCACCTGGGTTGTCAGCCAGCCAGCGATTTAAATCGCTGTCTGATAGCTAAAGTCCTCTCAAGAGGACTGCTCAAGGATTTCAGTCCATTTCAATGGAATGCGCGCTATTAGCCCGGAACTTCAGTTCTGGGCGGGATAATTACTACGATTGCAACAATCAATAATACGCTCACTAGCGATATCTTCCAACCCCACAGATTGCAATAAGCTAATCCACTGACTTTTTACGATTGTATCATGTGGATATTTGCGATGGAGATTAGCCAGAAGAGTTAAGGTATCCTGCCAAATACCATTGGCTGCATAGACTTTCAGACGTTGTCCTGAGTTAGCTGACTCTAGCTTATTCATCATTTCAGAATTCAACGCAACTCTTTGAACATAACCTTGTACAAAAACAGAGTTCTGTTGCTCCCGTATAGATAAAGTCCATTGATATTTCTTGCCAATAACTAAAGGTGCTGCTTTCTGGGATGCGGGAATGCTAATAATCCCTCCTGAAATTGTAGATGGTGTAAGGATCGTCTTGTAGATGTAGTTGTGATGTTCATCTTGCAGTACAAACTCTAATGAGGCTTTGTGGGCGAATGTATGTGGAATGTAAAACCAGAATGTGGGATACTTAGCAATAGTTAAAGCTAAAAAAGACTGTGACTGATTCCCAGGTACCAAGGCGGTGAGAGCTAGCTCATCAACATTGCAGTTAGCGCAACGACTTGCTCCCCCTTTACGTCTACCGCTAGGTGCTTCATAGTATGGTGGTTGCGGTGGGATAAAGTTAATTTTTGAAGCTTCTTTGGCACTCTCTCTATGCAACGGTTGTGGGTTATTGACCTCCGTTTGTTGTTTGGTAGTCGGTGTATTTCGTGTTTGGGCTAGCAATAAGAAGTCATTATGCCAAGTGGATGGGGTGGCAATTTGGGCTTGCACTGGAGCCAAACAATTTGTCAGTTCAAAAAGCAACAATACAGATGAGTAAATAAACCTCATAAAGCAGAAGAAACGTTACTTCTAGTTTATAGCTTTCAAATTAAATGATGAATAAATAGTATAGGTATTATTACACCTCCACTAACAAGCATACACTAAAACCTTGTTTCAAAACAAAAATTACATAAAAATGAAGCACATCGTGAAATTTTTAAATAGCTTGATATTAACTGTATATTGCTATCGCATAAGATCCTCTATGAATTTGAAGATTGTTCCTGATCGTCTAGTTATACCACCACTGACCCATCTTAGCTGTTCCTCTGTTAGCTCATCATCTTCAGAGTTTGCTATTTGAAGTTTGGTCGTAGCAATTTCCCATTCTTCCCATGTGAAATCATAACCTAGTTCCTGCAAAATTCTTTTGCATTCTTCCTTACTGGATATTTGGCTAATTAGCATCAAAAAATCGATATCTGTAACTAACCGGAGATATAACGATTTTGCACTTTTCACAGACATCTTTTTATGAGAATCTTGTTCGCGGTATTCATTCAGTATGATTCAGTACTGGCTGTTTTTAATTTGTTCTTATTTCTTAAAGCTTGCGGAGACATGCCGTATATCTGACGAAATATGCGGCTGAAGTACTTAGCGTCATTATAGCCTACCGCATCTGCAATATGTTCTATTTTCTGCTTCGTCTCTAACAATAAAGAATGAGCTGCTGTCACACGGCGCTCGATAATCCAACGATAAAGAGATTTTCCTGTCTCACGTCGTACTAAATCTGTCAAATAAGCTGGAGAATACCCAACTGCATTAGCAACTTCATTGAGTCCGATTGGCTGATGATAATTAGCCTCAACAAAACTAAATACTTGACTAAGTTTGGGACACTGAGGGAATATTGACACAGGATTTGTTTGTTGAGCAGTTTGATCAGGCAGTGATTCTGAAGCTGTCTGGTACTCTGAGTTTAACAGCTGCCGTAAATTTGCTTGTTTTTCTAAACGAGTGGCGATCGCTGTAAGTACTTCGTCAATGGTTGAAGGTTTAGTGAGGTAATCATCTGCGCCTAAATTCATACCTTTGCGTATTTCTGCTGTACTAGCTTTACTAGTCAGAAAAATGAAAGGTATCATTGACGTTTTATTGTTTTGGCGCAGTTGGCTAAGAACACCATAACCATCAAGATGAGGCATTAAAATGTCACAAATTATTAAATCAGGAATTTGTTTCTCAGCTATTTGAACACCCATCAGACCATTTTCCGCGCCAATAACATCAAACCCTTCTTCAGAGAGAGACTCTAGAAACAGGTTTCGACTTTGTACCTCATCTTCTATCACTAAAATTTTACTCATTGCTTTACTCCTAAGTTTATAAGAGAGAATGGGAAACAGGGAATAAGAAATATTCTTTTTTCGCCGTTTGACGGTTAAAGTTTTTATATTAAGGCTGAACTACTGAATTCTAAGGCAAAACAACTGTAAATGTTGTTCCTACGCCCTGTTGACTCTCCACAAAGATTTGACCCCCTTGCATTTCCACTAACTTTTTAACAACTGTCAATCCCAACCCAGTACCTGGTATGTCACCCACATTGTTACTTCGATAAAATGGCTCAAATAACTTATGTAAGTCTGCTCCTGGAATCCCAATTCCTTCATCTTTAACCCGCAAAAAAACTTTTGCCTGCTCATAGCAAAGCTCCAGCTGAACTGTACCACCCAGTGGAGAATACTTAATCGCATTGTTTAAAAGATTAGTTAGTACTGTTCGCATTAGCTTTTGATCTAAACAAACTGTCCGAGGATTACCTCGACTCACAAAGGCAAGGGTGGGTTGATTAGTATTGTTGAATTGTAAATTTGTTAGAATTTCATGACAAAACTGATCTAAATCAAGTTTTTTTGGATCACATTTTAATTTTCCTGCTTCTAACTTACCAATTACCAAATACTCATCTATTAAATATCTGATTTGTTCTACACCAGTTTTAATGTGTTCAAAGTGGGGTTGTCTTTTCTCCTCAGTCCAATGATGGTTATTACGTTGCAGTAAACTAAGAGAGAATGAAATCATATTCAGAGGGCTGCCCAACTCATGAGCAACCATAGAAACAGTTTGGGCTTTCTGCTCTTTAAGTTTTTGTTCTTGTTTGACTTTATTACGAAGTTTTGAAATTTCACATTTTAATTTCTTACTCGCTTTTCGGAGTTTCAATAGTTGATATCTACGTACTGACAATGTGTGTTTCAACACTTCAATTGTAGTTTCTAGGGTCATTTCTTGCTGCTTAAATTTTGTCATATCACGGACACATATGCAGCCATACTCTTTACCAGAGTGCTCTAGATATCTAATACTAATCTCTACAGGAAAACTCCAACCGTGCTGAGTCCGATGTAGAGATTCAAAGATATATGAGCCTTTTTGTTTTATTTTTGTCCAGTAATCCGACCAAGCTATTGGTAAGAAGCTTGGGTTGATGTTGTAGATTGTCGTGGATAGCAATTGCTCACGGGAATAACCAGCTAAGCTACATGCCAAATCGTTGACATACAAAAATTGTGCATTTACATCTACAAAGAAAATAGCGTATGGAACACAATCAAGCACCAACTCAGTAAACTGTAATTCTAACCGTGGTCTAACTTGCTCTAAGGCAGAATCGACTAAATTCATATAACTCCGTGAAGTTAATGATTCAACTACTGTCTCTGAAACGTGTTGACTTTGTGTCACAGGTAATGCTCCTGAACTTAAGTTAATCAGGATCTTCGTTTACTAAGTTAACTTATTTAGTTTAAGATTAAGTTAACTATAAAAACCAGTTCACAAAAGTTATTTTAGCTCAAGTGAACTGAGTTAATGTTAACGTAACAATGTAAAAGACTAGATTTTGGTCAAGACTGCTACGCAAAAAGAAAGTATCTGCGCTCAGCATGATATAAAATTTAATATTTATTTTAGAAATAACTAGTTACCGTACTTAAGACAAAGATTACATTGGTACGGAGTACGCAAGATGTGTAACTAATATTCCTGACTTACTTATTCACAGAGATCATCACATAGTAAATAGGACTTACGCCTTGACAGAAATCATTAGATATGAGGTAGGAATTAATAGCGCCTGAACGAAAGATATTTTCACCTAGGAGGGTATTACCATCCATTGTAGGGGCGCAAGGCCTTGCTACAGGTTTGAAACAACCATTATCCGTTAACGCACATAATATTCGATTTGTATAGTGCGTAAGTCCTAATGTATGTTTAATTTTTCACAAGTACTTAGAATACCATCCCTTTAGGTGATTTGCGAGAAAGAAAATACCTGGGGAGTGCGAGTTTCGACTTCGCTCAACTCACGATCCCTCAGTTGGTTGAGCGAAGTCGAAACCAACTGCGGCGGTATATTTATTCCTGTAAATCACCTTATCTCATATCTTGCACCAATAAAATGATAAATATAAATGCTACCGCGACGATACTGATTGTGTGACTGCATTTAAATCAGCCAGGGATTATAAATCCCTGTCTAAAAGCTAAATTCCTCTAGAAGAGGAATGGAAACGAATGTTTTATAGTTCAATCTTTGATACTTTTGTAGCGTTAATTCAGTATTTATATTTAAAGGTGCAAGATCTGAGTTATGGTCGATGCCTTCTGACTCCTGTCTCCTGACTCATATTTTGATTTTTGAGTATTTTTGGAGTGGATGAATCGAAAAAAAATCCGGTAAGTATCGAAAAAATCTTGATAGTAATTCGCATAATATTCTGGTTAATATACTAATGAAACGAAGCAATCCTGTTTTTTGTAAAAAGAATAATCCAGTTTTATAATCTATTAAATTCAACACAAAAGATTGCTGTTGTTATAGATTTACTGTAAAAAAAAACAGAAAATTAACTGGATGTTCTGCATACAAATTACATTGTAAAACTGAAACAAGAGAAAGAAGAATGAGCGAACAATCACAAGCAAGAACACGCAGAGAGATAGAAGCGCATATTATTGCACAAGCATGGAAAGACAATGCTTACAAGCAAGAGTTGCTCAACAATTCCAAGACCGTTATTGAGCAAGAATTTGGGGTGCAAATTCCAGATGACATCAAAGTAAATGTTTTAGAAGAAAACCCCACTACTTTGTACTTTGTCCTACCAGTGCGCCCTGAAATTTCTGGACAAGAACTGTCTGATGAGCAACTCGAAGCCATTGCTGGTGGTACCACACCTTACGAAGCCTTGAAAAGTGCACTTAGTTTTCTAGCATCACTTATTACCATTGCTACTAGACCCAATTGATTTTCTTATAGGACTCCTACTTGATTTTTGAACGACACGTAGGGTGGGCAGTGCCTACCAAAACTTAGATGTAGTCAGCAAAATACGTTCCTCACTGCCCACCCTACACCACTTAAAATTTTTCATAAATCATTTAGGACTGCTATAGTCTAACCACTTATACCAATTTTTTGTGAAGCTGCACATAATTTTACCCCCCTGTAGTCCCCCCTTGGCAAGGGGGGACGGCGTAGCCGGGGGTCAATATATGGAGCTTCATATAAAAATGGTATTAGCTTTTACTTAAGGAGAAATAAGCCAAATGAGCGAACAATCACAAGCAAGAACACGCAGAGAGATAGAAGCGCATATTATTGCACAAGCATGGAAAGACAATGCTTACAAGCAAGAGTTGCTCAACAATTCTAAAGCTGTAATTGAGAAGGAATTTGAAGTACAAATTCCAGATGACATCAAAGTAAATGTTTTAGAAGAAAACCCCACTACTTTGTACTTCGTTCTACCGATGCGCCCTGAAATTTCTGGACAAGAACTGTCTGATGAGCAACTCGAAGCGATCGCTGGTGGTGGAAATACTGGAGTATACAGTCTTATATTTGCTTCAGCTGCGCTGACTTCAGCAGCAGCAGGATACTTATCCATATCAAAAAATAATTGAGTCTGAAGACTTGTTTATTTTGCAATCGCAATAGGAGAAAAAAAATGAGTGAACAAAACCAACCAAAAACACGTAGAGAAATAGAAGCGCACATCATTGCACAAGCGTGGAAAGATAACGCTTACAAGCAGGAATTGCTGAACAACTCCAAAACTGTAGTTGAGAAAGAATTTGGAGTACAAATTCCAGAAGAAATTAAAGTACAAGTCTTAGAAGAGAACCCCACTAATTTGTACTTTGTTCTACCTATGCGTCCTGAAATTCCTGGACAAGAACTGTCTGATGAGCAACTCGAAGCGATTGCTGGTGGTGTTGATCTAACAACCCCGAAAATTTCCGCAGCAGTTCTTAGTGGTACTATTGCTTATGCGACCTATGCTGTAAGTCTTCGCCTCGGTTAGTCAGCTCCTCCTAGATTCAGACTAATCTTCCTTTAAACATCTCCGAAAATTAATGATGCGTTCCTTGAACTCCTTGCTAAGGGCGAACACCCTACTCTGCGAGAAACCAGAAGCTACGCCCCTACATCAATTTCTGGAGATGTCTTTTGACTGACTGTTAACGGGAGCGATGCGATTTTGTTGGATCTAGTTTTAATTCTCGATAAAAATCGATTTTTCGTTGCGATCGCCACCTAAGACAGGTAATTTTGTACCCTAATGTTGGTGTCATCCCACAAAATCGTACTGCTCCCGTGTTAACTGAGTTCCTTCCCCGTAAAGGAATCATAAAAGTCTCCTCTAGAAAGATTCTGCGGATTTAAATCACCAAAACACGAGTAAGAACAATGAGCGAACAAACACAACCAAAAACACGTGGAGAAATAGAAGCGCATATTATTGCGCAAGCATGGAAAGATAACACTTACAAGCAAGAGTTGCTCAACAATTCTAAAGCTGTAATTGAGAAGGAATTTGGAGTACAAATTCCAGATGAAATCAAAGTAAATATTTTAGAAGAAAACGCCACCAATTTGTACTTCGTTCTACCCATACGCCCTGAAATTTCTGGACAAGAACTGTCTGATGAGCAACTCGAAGCGATCGCTGGTGGCGGGACGGCTGGAGTATTCAGTCTTATATTTGCTTCAGCTGCACTGACTTCAGCAGCAGCAGGATACTTATCCATATCAAAAACTAAGTGAGTCTGAAGACTTGTTTATTTTGCAATCACAATAGGAGAAACAAAAATGAGTGAACAAAACCAACCAAAAACACGTAGAGAAATAGAAGCGCACATCATTGCACAAGCGTGGAAAGATAACGCTTACAAGCAGGAATTGCTGAACAACTCCAAAACTGTAGTTGAGAAGGAATTTGGAGTACAAATTCCAGAAGAAATTAAAGTACAAGTCTTAGAAGAGAACCCCACTAATTTGTACTTTGTCCTACCTATGCGTCCTGAAATTCCTGGACAAGAACTGTCTGATGAGCAACTCGAAGCGATCGCTGGTGGTGTTGATCTAACAACCCCGAAAATTTCCGCAGCAGTTCTTAGTGGTACTATTGCTTATGCCAGCTATGCTGTAAGTCTTCGCTTCCATTAGTCAGAATCAATGGAGGTGGGTATTCATTTGAGTCAAGATAAAGCAGGTTGGTGAAAAATTACCGGATGTACCACCAGTTGAGCATACCTGTATTTGATTGATTCATCTGGCATTTATGCAACACCTGCCTCTATCTTTGTAGGGGTGCAAAACGTTATAACCCCCAATACTGCTCGGATAAGCAGGGGAGGCAGGGGGTGCTCTTGAAGCAGGGGAGGCCAAAATGACCTGAACTGCCTCAATTTCTCCCCCTGCTCAAGACAGCTTGCCTCAACCTAGAAATTCGCGATTCCGAGCAGTATTGTTATAACCCCTACAAAGACAAAACTATTAACTGAGTAATTTGATAAAGAGAATTTTTTGAGGAGGATTTATTGTGAGAAATATTGCTATTTGTGGTCAAAAAATAAGAAATTCCATTTCTGGAAGTAACTTTATTGATACCATAGAAATGAATAATGTCCCTGTATTTTGTGGGTTGGTTCATAGCGAGAATATTGAATTTAATCCAAATGCTCCGGAAAATCGATTTAAAGTTTTAGTAAAGAAGAAAGCCTTTTCTTGTAACTATCGTGATAAAGCTCTTATCTTTAAAATGATGAATTTCGGATTAGACGATTCATTTTATGTTGTCGGATCTGATTTTGTTGGAGAAGTAGTTAATCTTGGTTCAGAAGTTATAAATTTCCAAATTGGCGATAAAGTTATTGGTAATAATGCTTATCCCTATTCAAGCACTTCAGGCTCACTCCCAGGTATACCAAGTAATCACGGCTCAAAAGAGTATCAGGTGCTTCATCAAGAAAAGTTAGTAAAAGTACCTCATGACATGCCTGATGATGTTGCTGCTGCTTTTAGTATTGGAGGACAAACTAGCTACAGTGTGGTTAGAAAGCTAAACCCAACTCCAGGTTCTAACATTTTAGTTACCGCAGCTAAATCCAATACTTCATTGTTTGTGATTAGTGCTTTAAAAAAATATAATGTTAATATTTTTGCAACAACAACCTCATTACTTTTTGAAGAAGAACT
Source organism: Aetokthonos hydrillicola CCALA 1050 (assembly GCF_017591665.1). GTDB lineage: Bacteria > Cyanobacteriota > Cyanobacteriia > Cyanobacteriales > Nostocaceae > Aetokthonos > Aetokthonos hydrillicola. The sequence continues at coordinate 62,721 of NZ_JAAKGC010000011.1, forward strand.
GAGAGCAATGGGGATTAAGGAAGTTATTTTACTTGAATCCAAAAACAATAAATTAACGGAGAATAAATTTATTCGAGAATTTGTTGAAAAAAACGGAGGATTCGATTGTGTATTTGATCCATTTTTTGATCTCTACTTAGAAGAAGCGGTTCAAATAATGGCTTTTAATGCTAAATATATCACCTGTGGATTGTACGATCAATACTTCGAATTAATCAATCAGGATCCTCATTTATCTTCTTTAGATTTTAATCGAATCATGAACATCGCTATGGTGAAAAATCTTCAAATCATTGGAAATTGCCTTGGTGATAAAGAGGATTTAGAAAATGCCATCCAGGATTATAGCACAGGAAAATTAAATATACCGATTGACTCTGTATTCACTGGTAATCAGGTTAAGTCTTTTTTTGAAAGAACTTATAATGCGAAAGATAGATTTGGCAAAGTTGTCTATAAATATGATTAATAATAAATATTAAATCAAATGAAAATCATCTCAAAAAAAGCACAAAAATCTTCTCAAACCTCGATTAAAATATCTCAGCCAGATCTGGTAAAGATTGTCGAAAAATCTAGTACACTTTCTGAACGTCTTAGTGAAGAATTTATTCATGATGAGACAGGAAGAGAGGAAAACTTAATTGATGCTCGATTGAAAAAATGGTGCCAGGTTAGTGCTAAGGGTGACGAAACAAAATTTTCTAACCGTTTGATTTGGGATGAACTAGATATTAACAAAGTTCGTCATGCACTAGGTTCTGTTCGATTGAAAAATCAAGAGTATTTACCAAGTTGGGTTGATACATTAAGAGAAGTAATGGAACTTGCTGATTTTTTTGCTCAGCAAATCTTTTCCCAGAGGAATTTACAAAATTTTCAGTATCTAGATCCTGAAAAACCAATAGCTTTTGAAGAAGTTCTATTATCGTTTGTAGAGGTAGCGAAACAGAAACTACTGAAACAAATTGGTTCTAACTATCAACTATTATCAGACAGTGCTCATGCTCAATTAGAGCGTAATTTACTAGAACGTTTAGTGGAGATTTTTAGTTTACCACTAGATTTAGAATTCTCAATTTTCCGCGCTAGTAGAGGCTCTCACTTAACCCTTTTAATTCAACAACTTGGAGGTAATTCCTCTAAAGATCAGTACATAGAATTTGTGCAAACGTTGCTCAGTGATGGTTTACTGTCTTTTTTCAAAGAGTATAGTACACTTGCAAGGTTAGCTGCTACTGCGGTAAATTTCTGGGTAGAAACTGTAGGAGAGTTCTTTTATCGATTATCAGCAGATTACGACCAAATTCAACAAGTTTTTCAACCAGATAAAGAACTTGGACAAGTTGTTGATGTTGAGTTAGGACTTTCTGATCCTCACAAACGTGGACGCTCTGTTATTATCATCAAATTTGCCTCAGACTTAAAAATTGTTTACAAACCTAAGAATTTAGGCTTGGAACAGGCTTACTTTCAATTTCTTACCTGGTTAAACGAGCAAGAAATTACGTTACCTCTAAAGACGCTGAAAATTGTTAATTGCTCTAATCATGGTGGTTGGATAGAATTTGTAAATACATTGCCTTGTGAAGATCAACAAGCAGTAAGTCGCTACTACCAGCGTGCTGGGATGCTCCTGTGCATTGTTTATGCATTACGAGGTACAGATTGTCATTGTGAAAACTTGATTGCTTGTGGAGAACAGCCGGTTCTTATAGATGTAGAGACGCTTTTACACCATCAAGCTTGGACACCAAAAGACGATCCTGACGCTCAATCAAAAGCTAATGAAAGAATGTTAGATTCTGTCGTATCTACTGCGCTTTTACCGGGAGTTTATGCTTCCGTTTACCAGCAGACTCAAGGAGTAGTCTTTGATTTCGGTGGGTTGGGAAATTTTGGTGAAGATAATAGCTCAGTGAAAGCGATGAAATGGGGGGACATTAATACAGATGGAATGAGGTTAGTACAAGGAGAGGTTGAGTTACCACTGAAAAAAAATCAGCCTTTTGGAGAAGGAATTGATACATTGCTCAACCACCATGTTCAAGATCTTGTTGCTGGGTTTGAGCAAATGTATAAGTTTTTCGTAGAACGCAGAGAAGATCTTTTATCACCTGACAGTCCTCTAACTGCTTTTAGCTCTCAGGAAGTACGTCTTGTGCTTCGTAACACTAGCGTTTACGATGCATTTTTACGCAATTCTTTGAGTTGTGAATGTCTTCGGTATGGTGTAGAACGCAGTATTGAGTTAGATATTCTTACTAGAGCTTTTCTTACTTCAGATGAAAAACCTCCTTTTTGGAGAATGGGAGCTTCAGAAAAGAAAGCTATAGAACAATTAGACATTCCTTACATCAGCGCTTATTCAGATAGTGATACTGTCACCATCAACTCAGAGGATATTCTCGAAAACTTTCTGAATAAACCAAGTTACGAAGACGTCATCTCCCGACTGCAACATTTCAACGATGATGATCTAGCCACACAGGTTAGTATTATTCAAGGTTCACTCTACTCAGATAGGTTAGAGGAAGCTCCCAATGTACTAACCTTGGATAGTAGTCGTGAGGTGATTACCAGCGAGGCTGTATGTTTCAGTGAGACAGCTATTTTACAGCAAGCGATCGCCATCGGACAAGAATTGGAGAAACGAGCCATTTGTGGTAGTAATAATAGCGTAGCCTGGGTTGGGATGCAATACAATTCTGAGGCACAGCGATTTCAACTGCGACCTCTAGAATATGGGTTAGATAATGGCTATTGTGGAATATCAGTGTTTCTAGCAGCACTCGCATCTGTCACAGGGAGAGACGAATACAGGGATTTAGCATTAGGAGCGTTGCAAACTCTACGCAAGACATTGCAAGAGCAAGATATTACGAAAAAGCTCAAAGAGGCTATAGTTATTAGTGGTGCAAAGGGATTAGCCTCTGTTGCTTATACTTTCGTTCGGGTTTCCCAATTTTTAGGAGAAGCACAGCTCATTGAAGATGCTAAGCGAGTTACTTCTTGGATTACAGTAAATGAAGCTACTGTTCAACAAGGATTAGGGATTCTCGATGGTGCAGCGGGTAATATCCTCAGCTTATTAGCTGTGTATAAAGCAACGCAAGAACCTGAAATTTTAATGAAGGCTGTTGCTTGGGGTGAGCATTTATTAGACAAGCTCGTCACCACAGATAAAGGCGATCGCATCTGGATAAACTCAAAAGGAAAACCACTAACAGGCTTTTCTCACGGAATAGCTGGTATCGCCTACGCCTTAATACAATTGTACACAGCTACTAAAAATCCCGTGTTTCTGTCAGTAGCAGAAGAAACTATTAGCTATGAGCAAAGTTTGATTGCTACTAACAATTGGTCAGAAAGAGAATCAATTGGCATTGATAGCGAGATGATTTCTGCTCTAACAAGTTGGTGTTATGGGATACCTGGTATTGTTTTAGCTCGATTAGGAAGCTTAAGCATATTAGATACAGAGGAAATTCGTCAAGCAATTGAAATAGCTTTGCCTCAAATTTATCAGTCTGGCTTACAAGGATTCGATAATCTTGCCTGTGGTAACTTAAGTCGTGTTGAACTTCTGTTGGTAGCTGCAAAACACCTTTCACGTCCAGAATTACTGGAAATAGCTCGTCAACAAACAGTTCTAATCTTAGATAGAGCGAAGCAAACTGGTTCTTTTCAACTTCTTCCTAACTTACCAGCAGAACTTTACCATCCTAACTTTTGTCAAGGAACTGCGGGCATTGGCTATGAACTGTTGAGATTACTCTACCCCAACAAATTACCTTCTATATTGCTCTGGCAATAATGTCATATCTATGAGCCAACCTTAAACAGACTTGTATGCAGGTTTTTTCTGCATACATTTTTTTATGAGCCTCATTCCCTAGCACTTTCTTTTAACTTTGTGAGAAATGTAACTAGAACTATTTCACACCTATCATAAATAAATATATTAAGATAGCACCTATTAATCGAAAGTTTTTTACCTCTTTTTTCTTATTTAATTAGTTATTATTTTTGTAGTGAATTAAGTAGATTTCACGCAGCAAATAAAAAGCAGACAATTACTTAATCAGGAGAAAAAAATGAGTCAAGTAACCGAACAAAATATCGAGAAAGACAAAACTCGTAAAGATTTTGAAGCAGTAATTATTGCTAAAGCATGGAAAGATGAAGCTTATAAGCAAGAATTACTAAGCAACCCCAAGGCAGTAATTGAGCGCGAGTTTGGTGTTGAATTACCAGCAGAATTACAGGTGAATATCAAAGTAGAAGACCCCAATAACCTTTACTTTGTACTCCCAACAAAGCCTGATTTCTCAAATGTAGAACTCACAGATGAACAACTGGAGGCTGCTGCTGGTGGTGGAGCGAGTGCAGTTTTTTCGATATTGTCTGCTGCTACCATATTTATACATTTCCACTAATGAAGAATTTCAGATAAATTCAGATAAGAACTCCTTGTGTTAAGATGTATGACTTGTAGTCGTTGAGTGTGCAAAACCAGCCTTGCATACTTGATCTACAAGTCTTTTTTTTATTCATCTTCAGCTTAACTCATATCTTGCACCAATAAAATGATAAATATAAATGCTACCGCGACGGTACTGATTGTGTGACTGCATTTAAATCAGCCAGGGATTATAAATCCCTGTCTAAAAGCTAAATTCCTCTAGAAGAGGAATGGAAACGAATGTTTTATAGTTCAATCTTCGATAATTTTGTGGCGTTAATTCAGTATTTATATTTAAAGAGATCTGAGTTAAGGCAGAGATTAGAAGTTAGAAGGTATCGAAAAATTTTTAAAAGATGAAAAAATATAAAATAAACACCTGAACATCGAAATATTTTGACTAACATTTTCTTTTTAAAGTAGTTATTATTATAGTGAATCAAGCAGATTTCACTTGACTGATAAAAGACAATTAAATCAAGTACTTCAATCAAATATGATTGCATTTACTAACCATTTGTTAAGTAGAATTCTATACGAACAGGTTCGATTTTCAATCCAAATCATTTAATCTAAAAAGAAAAAAACATGAGTCAAGTAACCGAACAAAATAGCGAGAAAGAAAAAACTCGTAAAGATTTTGAAGCCACAATTATTGCTAAAGCATGGAAAGATGAAGCTTATAAGCAAGAGTTGCTCAGCAACCCCAAAGCAGTAATTGGGCGCGAGTTTGGTGTTGAATTTTCAGAAGAAGTACAAGTGAATATCAAAGTAGAAGACCCCAACAACCTTTACTTTGTACTCCCAACAGAGCCTGATTTCTCAAATGTAGAACTTACACATGAACAGTTAGAGGCTGCTGCTGGTGGTCGTCTAAACTTTATACCTCTACCTTTCAGCTACATTCTAGCCAATAAATAAGGACTCCTTGTATTAAGATTCATGATTTGTAGATCATTAAGTGTGCAAAATCTCCAAAGCTTTGCATACCTAATCTACAAATCTTTTTTCTTATGTACCTCCGGTACAAGAAAACTCTAAAAATACTGCTATTAATGAACGAATACCGATTTTTTTGAATTTTTCACTAGTTTTTTTATTTAAATCGTTAGTATTTATAGATGAATGGATGGAACTTAAGACCAGTTAAACAGTTTTGGGCGATCGCAAAACTTTATTGGTTGGGCAATGAAAAACGAGGATCGCTAGTTTTACTTGTATTTCTAGCCTTTCTTTTATTTGCTAATACTCAAATCAAGGTATTATTAAATAATGTGCAGGGAGACTTGATTTCTGCACTTTCTGCTCATGATAAATTACGGTTTTCACACGATATATTAGTTGCTTTTCTGGGGATATTCATCTTTGCATTTCTCAATTCTGGTTATGGCTATTTGCGAGAGGTTATAGGTGTTTATTGGCGACGGTCGTTGACCGATTATTTACTCAATCAATATTTTAAAAATCGTGCTTTTTATGATATACACAATTTTTGTAAAGAGATTGATAACCCAGACCAACGTATTTCTGAAGATGTGTCTAGCTTCTGCCAGCAGTCTGTTCAGTTTCTGGTTAATTGTCTAGAATCTGTTTTTGTGGTTATTACATTTAGTTTCATTCTTTGGTCGATTTCCAAAAGTTTAGTTATTGCTCTGGTGGTTTACTCTATATTAGCTTACGTTATCACTATTGGGTTTTATGGCAAAAAGCTAACAATACTGAATTTTGAACAAATCAGAAAAGAAGCCAACTTTCGCTTTGGATTAGTTCGTGTCAGAGAAAATGCAGAATCCATAGCTTTTTATAACGGTATTTTTCAGGAATCAAATAAAATTAAATTTCTCTTCGATGAAGTATTTCAGAATTTAAAGCGATTAATATTATGGACAGAGGTTTATTTAAATCTATTTAAGAATCAATTTGGGTATTTACCTTGGATCATACCAGCATTGATTCTAGGTAATCAAATTCTTTCAGGTGAAATTGAAGTAGGCAAAGTAACTGAAGCAGGAGGGGCTTTTGGGGAAGTAGCTTTTTCTGCAAATTTGATTATGCATCAATTTGAGAAATTTACAAAGTTTGCTGCTTCAATCAATCGTCTATACATCTTTTTAGATTATCTCAAAAAACCAATAAAAGTAATTGAGAATACTAATATCATTAATATTGTTAAAGGTGACCGTTTAGCTTTTGAAAATTTAACAATCCAGACTCCTAATTATGAAAAAACTCTATTAAAAAATATTTCCTTAGTACTTCAATCTGGGCAAGGATTATTAATTATGGGAGATAGTGGTTGTGGTAAAAGTTCTCTATTGCGTACCTTAGCTGGGTTATGGAATTCAGGAAAGGGCGTGATTTTTCGTCCGGACTTAGAAGAAATGCTATTTTTACCCCAGCGCCCTTACATGATATTAGGAACTTTACGAGAGCAGTTACTTTATCCTTATGGCAAGGGTGATTTGAGCGACAAAGAACTTTACGCAGTACTTAAAAAAGTTAATTTGTCAAGCTTACCAGAAAGATTTGGGGGTTTGGATATAGAGAAAGATTGGAGTGATGTTCTTTCTCTGGGAGAACAACAGAGATTAGCTTTTGCTCGAATTTTAGTTACACAGCCCAAATATGTAATTTTAGATGAAGCAACCAGTGCTTTAGACGTAAACAATGAAGAACATCTTTATAATCTTCTGCTAGAAACACAAACAACCTTTATTAGTATCGGACATCGTCCTACTCTGAAGCAATATCATCAAATATTTTTTAATCTTGATAGTGTTCACCGATCCAGTGAGCTAAGTTAATCATTTTGGCTAATCTACTTAATACTCAACAAAGAATAAAGATATAAAAAAAATCCCTAATAATCGAAAATTTTTAACTATCATTCTATTATTTATATTGTTATTCTTATAGTGTAAAGAGCAGATTTCACTTAACTAATCTAAGACGAAAATAATTTAATTACCAATTAAATATAATTGGAATTACTAGAAGTTAGTTAAGTAGAATTCTATACAGTTAGGTTCAAATTTCAATCCAAATCATTCAATCTAGAAGGACAAAAACATGAGTCAAGTAACCGAACAAAATAGCGAGAAAGACAAAACTCGTAAAGATTTTGAAGCCACAATTATTGCTAAAGCATGGAAAGATGAAGCTTATAAGCAAGAATTGTTAAGCAACCCCAAAGCAGTAATTGAGCGCGAGTTTGGTGTTACATTTCCAGCAGAAGTACAGGTCAATGTAAAAGTAGAAGATCCCAATAACCTTTACTTTGTACTCCCAACAGAGCCTAATTTCTCAAATTTGGAAGTAGAACTCACACATGAACAGTTAGAGGCTGCTGCTGGTGGTGGTCTGGTCTTTATACCTTTCAAATACGTCTTCGTCGTAGTTAACTAAAGAAGAATTTCAATCGAAATCATCGAATCTAGAAGGACAAAAACATGAGCCAAGTAACTGAAGAAAATATTGAGAAAGGCAAAAATCGTAAAGATTTTGAAGCCACAATTATTGCTAAAGCATGGAAAGATGAGGCTTATAAGCAAGAATTGCTAAGCAATCCCAAAGCAGTAATTGAGCGCGAGTTTGGTGTTGAATTACCAGAAGAATTACAGGTGAATATCAAAGTAGAAGACCCCAATAACCTTTACTTTGTACTCCCAACAAAGCCTGATTTCTCAAAAGTAGAACTCACAGATGAACAGCTAGAAGCTGCTGCTGGTGGTACGCTGAGTGCAGTGGTTGGTCTATTCACTGTTAGCACCGTATTTCTACATGTCCACTAATGAAGAATTTCCAACAAATTTAGATAAGCACTCTTTGTATTAAAGTGTATGACTTGTAGTTCTTGAGTGTGCAAAACCTCCAAGGCCTTGCATACTTAATCTACAAGTCTGTTTTTTTATCAACCTTTGGTGCAGCGCAGGAATTAGCAGTCAGAAGGTATATAATACCAAAAAGAAAACCCTAAAAATACTGCTATCAATTTACAAAAATATTGCCCACATAATAGAGATTTATCCATATTATCATTCAAGTAGCAACTCATTAGGCATAAATCATGGCTACAAATTTTGAAACATTTGATTTTCAAGAAATTGAACAGTGCATCAAGAATAAAGCTAGCATTGATCCTGCTTATAAGCAAAGGTTATTAAATAATCCCAAAGCAGTTATCTCTGAAGAGCTTGGTCAACAATTACCTCCTGATCTAACAATTCAGGTGCTACAGCAAACTCCTAATCATCTCTATTTATTGTTACCATACCAGGAATTAATACAAGACGAATTAGCAGAAGATGAATTAACAGAAGATGAATTAGCAAGCGTAATTGGTGGGATTAAAGATTAAATGGTTTAAATAGCAAGTGTGCAGAAAGTGCTGACCTATTGTAAGAATTCAGAAGAAGCCAGTGCTTTGAAGAACCAGTTCTGCAGACGGGTTTACTGACATAGAAATGTGGTTGTCAGCATTTAGAATTGAGCATGTATAGGAGCTTTACGGGTAACTCAGATCTTGCACCTTTAAATATAAATACTGAATTAACGCCACAAAGGTATCAAAGATTGAACTATAAAACATTCGTTTCCATTCCTCTTATAGAGGAATTTAGCTCTTAGACAGGGATTTATAATCCCTGGCTGATTTAAATGCAGTCACACAATCAGTATCGTCCCGGTAGCATTTATATTTATCATTTTATTGGTGCAAGATATGAGGTAAGGTAATGCTTCTGACGTTGAAGGGCGCTACCTAGTACTAGTCGCCTATCTTTCTGCAACGCAGGATTCACTGTCCACCGCACTGGCTCCAGCAACTCCTTTCGCAATAAAAATTTTCTTCCCTAAATCTAAAATTATTGGGTTTTGTATTTGCTGTTTTGGCAGTATTGTAAAACTAGTGCAGCGCGGCGTAAATAAGCATACCATCCAAAATCTCTGAAAAGCCTACGCTGTATTCCTAACAGAATTTTGAATTCCGCCTTGCGGTACTAGTTTAGTTAAATCGTGATTCAAAAAAGGGAAAAATACTAATAATGAATGAACAAGAAAATGACACTATCTATTTAGTTGTAGTCAACCACGAAGAACAATACTCAATTTGGCCGAAATGGAAAAAACAGATACCAACCGGGTGGAAATCTGTTGGCAAAGAAGGGTTGAAAGAAGAATGTTTGACTTACATTGAAGATGTATGGAAAGATATGCGACCTCTTAGCTTACGTAAAGCTATGATGGAAAATGATAAAACAGCGTTCAATAATTAACATTCCTCGGTTAGAAACATTGTTCTTGGCTGACGCAGAGTGAAATTTTAGTTTATCAAGCTAAAAACTTACCAGGAAAAGTATTTGTGTTAGTTGATATCTTACGACAAAGGGTTCAAATACAGCCTGACCAAAAAGCCTATATCTTCCTCGAAAATGGAGAAACTGAATCGCACAGCCTCACCTACAGAGAATTAGATAGACAAGCGAGAGCGATCGCATCGCATCTTGAGCAATGGCGAGGAGAACGGGTTTTATTATTGTATCCTTCTGGATTAGAGTTTATTACAGCATTCTTCGGTTGTTTATATGCAGGGGTAATAGCTGTCCCAGTTTATCCTCCCAGACGTAATCAGAAGCTCTCGCGGCTACTTTCCATAGTCAATGATGCTCAAGCTAAATTAGCACTAACAACCACATCAATACTGATTGACATTCAGAAACTATGTGAAGAGGAAGCAGACTTAACCCTATTAACGTTTATAGCTACTGATACCATTGAAGCTAAAGTTCAAGAATTTCTGCCTGAATCAGTGACACCAGAGAGTTTGGCATTTTTGCAATACACTTCTGGTTCTACTGGAACACCTAAAGGGGTAATGGTTACTCATGGAAATATAATCCACAACCAGAGGCTAATTCATCAGGCTTTTGGTCATACGGAGAAAAGTATCGTTGTTGGGTGGTTGCCTTTATTCCATGATATGGGGTTAATTGGTAATGTTTTACAGCCTATTTATTTAGGAATTCCCTGCATCCTGATACCGCCAATAGCGTTTCTGCAAAAGCCAATTCGTTGGTTAACAACAATTTCTAAATATAGAGCAACTACCAGTGGTGGTCCCAATTTTGCTTATGATTTATGCGTAAAAAAAGTTCAACCAGAAGAATTAGCTGATCTTGACTTGAGCAGTTGGGATCTAGCTTTCAATGGAGCAGAACCAATAAGGGCAGAAACTTTAAAGCAATTTGCTGAAAAATTTGCCTGTTGTGGTTTTAACTACCGAGCTTTTTATCCTTGTTATGGGATGGCTGAGACGACTTTGTTTGCTACAGGTGGGAACAAGAATCAATTTCCAGTGATTGAGTCGGTATCAGCCCGCAAGCTAGAAGAAAATTTAGTGGTAGAGAGTGAACACTCATCACCTCTAAGTCGAGTACTAGTCGGTGTTGGTCGTCCTTATATAGACACAACAGTAATTATTGTTAATCCAGATTCTTTAACTTGCTGTGAAAAAGGGCAAGTAGGAGAGATTTGGGTTAGTGGTGGAAGTACTGCTTGTGGGTATTGGAATCGTTCAGGAGCAACACAAGAAACGTTTCAAGCTTATCTAGAAGATACGGGAAACGGACCATTTCTTCGCACAGGAGACTTGGGATTTTTTCTCAATGGGGAGTTGTTTGTTACAGGACGACTTAAAGATGTGATCATCATCCGAGGGCAAAACCATTATCCCCAAGACATCGAACTGACAGTTCAGAACAGCCATCCAGCACTACGACATAATTGTGGTGGAGCTTTCTCTCTTGAAGTACAAGGGGAAGAAAGATTAGTAGTTGTGCAGGAAGTAGAACGTAGTTACCTAAAACAACTAAACGTTGATGAAGTAGTGGGAGCTATCCGTAAAGCTGTCTCACTAGATCATCAACTACAAGTTTACGGAATAGTCCTCCTAAAACCTGCTACTATTCCCAAAACTTCTAGTGGTAAGATTCAACGTTATGCTTGTCGTAAGTTATTCCTAGAGGGTGGTCTTCAATCGGTAGCAATTTGGAGATCTGACAACGTTCCTTTGTCTTTTAAGTTATCGCTTAATTAATTTTATAAAAAGGAGTCAGAAGACAGAATTCAGGAGTCAGAATACAAAACCCTTTCCCGGATGGTGTTTTAGGAAAAGTTCCAACCCTATCTCGATAACGAGTAGACGAGGTTTTAACCAGCATTTATCATTCTGACTCCTGGCTCCTGACTCCTGAATTCTTTTTTATAAAAGTATTGCAATTTAAACAAATCTCGATGATAGATACAGTAAATATGTACCAATTGACATCATCTAAAACTAGCCAAAAGCGAGCTGATACACTAATAAATTGGCTTCGGGAATATAATAATAACCGCATTAACTCCCGTTTGATTGACGAACGTCGTTGTATTCCCCCTTACATCGTCTTGGATTTTGGTAACCAAGGTCTTATGGGAATGCAAGTTTCAGAAGCCTATGGAGGGTTGGGACTCAAAAGCTTTGATGTAGTAAGGATCATGAGTCAGCTTGGGGCTATAGATCTTTCTCTTGCCATCTTTGTGGGTTTGAATAATTCTCTGGGAATTCGACCAATCGAAAATTATGCCACCCAAGCAGTTAAGGATGAACTATTGCCTATTCTAGCTCAAGGTCGTCAATTAGCTTCGTTCGCGCTTACTGAATCAGTCGCGGGTTCTGCTGTCAGAAACATTTCTGCACAAGCCATCCCAGATACTACAGGCGGTTGGCACCTGCATGGAACCAAGATTTGGAGCGGTTCTTCTTCTTGGGCAGGAGTTATTAATACTTTTGTGCAGCAGTATGATGCTGAAAATCGACCTCTAGGTATGACTGGCTTTGTGGTGCGTCAAGGAACATCGGGCTTGCGTCCTGGACCTGAAGCTCTGACTATGGGACTGCGGGGTATGGTGCAAAATACCATGTATTTCAATGGAGTACGTGTGACTCCAGAAGATTTATTAAGCGAACCAGGAAAAGGCATGATAGTAGCTCAAGATGCTATGATGTTTACTCGACTGGGTCTTGCTGGTATATGTGTTGGTGGAATGAAACGTTGTGTTCAACTGCTCCAGCGCTATGCTAGTCGTCGCAAAATCAGTACTGGTATTCTTTTAAATAATCCCTTCACTCTTACCTGTTTAAGTAGTCTCACGGCAGCTATTACAACGGTAGAAACCTTTGTCAGTACAGTAGCTAGTTTCTTGGATGCAGGCAGGTTTGTTCCAGAAGAAGCTTTTGTTGTCTGTAAAACATCTGCTCCAGAATTACTTTGGCAAGCAGTAGATTGGACTCTGCAGCTTTTAGGTGGTCGTGGATATATAGAGACTAACATAGTACCACAAATTTTCCGCGATGCTAGAATACTTCGGATTTTTGAAGGTCCAACAGAAACTCTCTATATGTATTTAGGTTCGAGTATTCTGCATGGTAGCGAATCTCTTTTTAAATTTTTAGTTGACGGTTTACACGCACCTGCAATAGCAAACCGCTTGCAAGATCTTGCTAATGAAATTAATAGCCGATGTTTAGGAGTTAATGCGCCTTTCTCAAAGCGTTCGTCAGCAATAGGTTGGGGACAAATAGTGATTGGCGAAATAGCTACTTATGGGTTTCTGTTGGCTGCATTAGAGTATCAAGCAACTAATTTTTCCTCACCAGAGTTGCATCGTGCTGCTGAATGGACTAGGTTACAATTTGAGCAAATTATTAAAAAAGCTTTGGATGGAACTCCGACAAAATCAGTTCTACTTGAGGCAGACACAGTCACTGATGTGATTGCTAATTATACTCAAACTATTGGCGATCTCGAACAGACTCTTTCAGGAGAAGACGACGAAATTAATGAACTGCTGCGCAAATCGGCTGTAGATTCTCACAAAATCACTCAGCCAGTTGAGCTAGATACACTCGCTCTGAAAGATAGCAGTATTAATTTGTTACCAACAACTACTGACTCACTATCTCCAACTAGTGAGTCGATTAAACAATGGGTAGTGGAGTGGTTCGCAAAAGAATTAAAACTGACACCTCAAGCGATCGATCCCGGTAAATCTTTTGCTGAATACGGTTTAGATTCAGTTCTAGCAGTAGAGTTTGCAGAAAATTTAGGCGACTGGTTAGGAGAAGAATTAGATCCAACTATCGCTTGGAACTTCCCAACAATAGAATCTCTAGCAATTCACTTAGCTAGCAAATCACAGCCTGATTCGTTGCCATTACCAAATCAAAGAACACTGGAGGAAGACGAGCTTTCGGAAGATGATATTGCACTGTCAATTGCTGGTGGGCTGCAACGATTAGAAACTTTATTGATGGATAATTACAGATGAGCAACAAAAAAGTTGATCCAATTTACTCATCAAAGCGGTTGCTTCTATCTCTCAATGAAGCAATTAAAAAACTAGAAGCTCTTGAACACGACAAGACTGAACCAATAGCGATTATTGGGATGGGATGTCGTTTTCCTGGTCAGGTGAATCACCCTGAAACCTATTGGAATTTTCTATACAATGGGATTGATGCTATTACTGAAGTTCCCTTAGAGCGGTGGGATTACAATACACATTATGATTCTAATCCAAACGCTCCAGGAAAAACCTACACTCGACATGGTGCTTTTCTAGAAGATATAGATCAATTTGATCCTCAGTTTTTTGGTATTTCTCCCAGAGAAGCAGGTGCTATTGACCCTCAACAAAGACTATTATTAGAGGTCACTTGGGAAGCTTTAGAACATAGTGGGCAAGCTCCAGAAAAACTCAGAGGTAGTCAGACAGGAGTGTTTCTGGGATTTTTTCTAGAAGAGTACTCACGCTTTTCCGTTAGTTCTGGTGATTACTTGAGCATTGATCCGTATAATAGTTTAGGAACTTTGCGACCATTAGCCGCCGGACGCTTAGCATATGTGTTTGATTGGCAAGGACCAACTTTTCAAGTTAATACTTCTTGCTCCTCTTCTTTAGTAGCTATACACCTTGCTTGTCAAAGCCTACGTGCTAAAGAATCTAACCTTGCTTTAGCTGGTGGAGTCAACCTCATTCTCACTCCAGAGGTAACAATTGGTCTTTCTAAACTGAAAGCTTTATCCCCAGATGGTCATTGCAAAACTTTTGATGCTGCGGCTAATGGCTATGTGCGCGGAGAAGGATGTGGGATGGTAGTACTCAAACGTTTGTCTGATGCTTTGGCTGATAAAGATAATATTCTTGCTATAATCAGTGGCTCAGCAGTTAATCATGATGGACGTAGTAATGGTATCACTGCTCCTAATGGGACTGCTCAAGAAGCTGTCATTCGTCAGGCGCTCAAAAATGCCAAGGTTGATCCAAAAAATATTCAATATGTAGAAACTCACGGAACAGGAACATCTTTAGGAGATCCTATTGAAGTTTTAGCTCTCAGCAAAGTTTTTGGTACAGGAAAAACTAAAGATTCTCCTCTGTACATTGGTTCTGTTAAAACTAACTTTGGTCATTTAGAAGGAGCAGCTGGAGTTGCATCTTTAATGAAAGTGGTTTTGGCTTTGCAACATCAGCAAATTCCACCTCATCTTCACTTTCAAACTCCAAATCCTCATATCCCTTGGGAGAAAATTCCTTTTGAAGTGCCAACTGAACCTATTTCTTGGTTAGAAAAAGGGGGGAGTAGATTAGCTGGAGTCAGCTCTTTTGGCATGAGTGGAACCAATGTTCATTTGATTGTTGAACAAGCTCCAGAACTTGAAATTCCAACACCTACAACTGAGCGTCCCTTACACATTTTCACTCTTTCTACCCAAACTTCAGAAGCTTTACAATCTTTAGCTAAGAGCTATGAAACCTTTTTAGATACTCATCCAAAAACTTCGCTTGCTGATCTTTGCTTCACTGCTAATACCGGGCGATCGCATTTTAACCACCGTTTAGCAATTATTACATCTGATAAACACGAATTAGCGGATAAATTAGCAAAAATTATTGCTGAAGAAGAAGCTAGTGGAGTATTTTTTGGAACAATATATAGTAATACTAAATCACCTAGAATTGCCTTTTTGTTTACCGGACAGTCTTCTCAATATATCAACATGGGAAGACAACTTTATGAAACACAACCTGTTTTTCGGCGTTCCTTAGAAAGATGTGAAAGTATTCTAGAACCTTATTTAAATAAATCTATTTTAAATATTCTTTATCCTGAAGATAATCAAGATTTAAATACTTCTATTATTAATCAAACCGCTTATACTCAACCTGTCTTATTTGCTATTGAATATGCTCTTTTTCAATTATGGCAAAGCTGGGGAATAAACCCAGATGTGGTTATGGGTCATAGTGTAGGAGAATATGTTGCAGCAACAGTAGCAGGAATTTTCAGTTTAGAAGATGGTTTAAAGCTGATTGCTACTCGCGGTAAATTAATGCAACAGTTACCTGCTGGTGGGATGATGGTATCCCTAATGGCTCCTGTGGAGGAGGTAAAAACCGCGATCGCAGACAAGCCAGATGTTGCTATTGCTGCTTTCAATGGTTCTCACAGCACAGTCATTTCTGGGAAAGAGGATGTTGTTCGAGATATAGCTGCTCAAATAGAAGCTAAAGGCTATAAAACTAAAGAACTACAAGTTTCTCATGCCTTTCATTCTCCTTTGATGGAGCCAATAGTGGCAGAGTTTAAACAAGTCGCTGAGCAAGTCAGCTACTCTCAACCTCGAATTAAGTTAGTTTCCAATGTTACAGGGAAGATAGCTAGTGAAGAAGTGTTAACCCCTGAGTATTGGTGTCGCCATATCCTCTCCCCTGTTAACTTTGCAACAGGAATGCAAACTTTACATGAACAAGGGTGTGAAGTCTTTCTAGAATGCGGATCAAAACCAGTTTTGCTGACAATGGGAAGATCGTGTCTACCGGAGGGTGCAGGGATATGGTTACCTTCATTGAGATTTGGACAAGACGATTGGCAACAGATGCTTAGCAGTCTTGCTCAACTATACGCTACAGGTGTGAAAGTGGACTGGCAAGGCTTTGACCTAGAGTATCCTCAACGATGCAAAGTAGTTTTGCCCACTTATCCATTTCAAAGACAAAGCTATTGGTGTAATACAAAAGAGTCTACAACCATGACCACTAACTCCTGTGCAGTATCTGGGGTTTATTCTCAAGAACAGCAAAAGCAAAACACTCCACAACGGAGAGAGAAGATTTTAGTAGAATTGCGATCGCTGATTGGTGGTGTGTTACAACTTCCCCCTGATAAAGTAGATATTCACAAGTCCTTGTTGGAAATGGGGGCAGATTCTATTGTCCTTTTAGAAGCATCTCAAAACTTACAAGAAAGTTTCGGGGTTAGTTTTACCATGCGTCAGTTATTTGAAGAGCTAAACACCTTAGATGCTCTTAGCAAGTATATTGACAGTCATCTGCCTGATGAGTTCAACTTAGAAGATCCAGCAGTCAATCAGGTAAACACCTCTACTGTAAATACCTCACCTGTTAAACCAGAATCTCCGAACCATAGTACAAGTTCAAATATAGAGTCGGAACCAACCAAAGTAAGCTTTACAGAAAATCAGCAGCCGAACCTTTTAAATAATACCCCTGTCGCCAATCAAGTTGCCACAACTGCTTTAGAACTAATTATGAGCCAGCAGTTGCAAACTATGGCTCAAGTTTCTGAGAAAGTTCTTGCTCAGATGTCTCAGCTAATGACAGAGCAACTTTCTGTTTTAAAAAATCAGAGTATAGCAACTGATACCAAACCAACAAATCAAGCCTTTGTAGTTTCCTCTTCATCTGAGGCTGTTAAAAGCAATCCTATTATTCAAAAACAAGCTTTTCAGACTACCCGTACTGAAGAACCAGAATTTTTGGGGAAGCAGGGTGATCTCAAACCAACTTTAGCCAAGCCTCAACAAAGCCCCTCACAAGGTAAAACTACTTTACAAACGGATAAAGTGATGCAGTTCAGTCTGTATTACTTTGGCACCTACAACGCAGAATTTACCCAGGATAAATACTCCCTTTTATTTGAAGGTGCAAAATTTGCAGATCGAAATAACTTTACTGCCATTTGGTTTCCAGAGCGACACTTTCATGCTTTTGGGGGATTTTCACCCAATCCAGCGTTACTTGCAGCCGCTTTAAGTCGAGAAACCCAGTCAATTCAGCTACGAGCTGGGAGTGTTGTTCTCCCTATCCAACATCCAATTCGGGTTGTCGAGGACTGGTCTGTAGTTGATAATATTTCTCAAGGACGAGTAGGGATTGCCGTTGCCTCTGGTTGGCATCCTAATGACTTTATTTTTGCTCCAGATGCTTATGACCATCGGCGTGATCTGTTGTTTGAGGGCATTGAAACAGTTCATAAGCTCTGGCGAGGAGAACCAATTCCGTTTATTAATGGAGCAGGAAATCCCACAGAGATCAAAATCTTTCCGATGCCCATGCAAAAAACTCTACCAACTTGGGTGACAATTGTTAGTAATCCAGAAACTTATATTAAAGCAGGGCAAATTGGTGCTGGAGTTTTAACCAATCTCATGGGTCAAACTGTTGAAGAGCTTGCTCGCAATATTCAACTTTATCGGCAAACTCTAGCTCAACACGGACATGAGCCAACATCTGGTCAAGTAACAGTGTTACTCCATACTTTTGTTGGTAATAACTTGCAACAAGTGCTTGAAGTTGCTCGTCAACCTTTTTATAATTACTTATCTTCATCTCTGGAATTATTCCAATCACTGCTCAAAAGTCAAGGCTTGTCAGCCGAGAAATTTGAGCAGCTTTCCCAAGATGACAAAAACTATATCTTGTCCACTGCCTATGATCGTTATGTTCAGACTAGTGCCTTAATTGGCACACCCGAGTCTTGTAGTCCAATTGTAGAAAAGTTACTCGCCATTGGGGTTGATGAAATTGCTTGCTTGGTAGATTTTGGGGTAGATTCAGAAAATGTTTTAGCCAATTTGCCTTACTTGAATGCACTAAGGGAAAATTTTCAAAACTCTCGGACTTTTCCAGAGCGATCGCCAGATCTAGACTGGTTGTATACTATTGAATGGCACAATAAACCAAGTTCTATTGTTGGGGATCAAATAAACCTAACCCAGGCAGCAGGACAGTGGTTAATCTTTGCAGACAAACAGGGTATTGGAAATTCCTTAGCTGATCAACTCGCTGCACAAGGTCAAGCTTGTTCTCTTATTTATCCCTCAAGTAGCCAAACTATATCAGATACTCATAACATTCACATAGTTGATCCAACAGACTCTAATGCGTTCAGTGATCTGTTAGAAAGCTATACATTAAATGACCAATTACCAATTAAAGGGATTGTCCATCTTTGGAGCCTCAACGCTCCTACAAGTGAGAACTTAACTGTTGATATTCTTGAGGAAGTCCAACAACTCATTTGTGGTAGTGCACTTTCTGTGGTGCAAGCAACTATCAGCAAAATTAATTCTCAGGATATCCCTCCTAAATTTTGGTTTGTTACCCAGCAAGCCGTTATGCTCGGTAACACGCCCCCTACTGGATTTGTCCAAGCTTCTTTATGGGGGTTTGCTCGTACCGTGGCTATGGAATACCCTAATAATTGGGGTGGTGTGATTGATTTAGATACATATCATTCTCTTGAGGAGCGCGCTAGAAAATTACTGATCGAACTAACTACCCCTCAGGGTGAAGATCAAATTGCACTACATCAGGGAGAGCGCTATGTCCCTCGTTTAGCTCGCTATTCAACTGCTGATGAAGTCATTCGCGCCTCAGATTTTGGTAATAGCTTGATTAAGTCAAATCCTAGTAGGGAATTGGTAGGAACTTGTTTAATTACTGGAGGATTGGGCGTTTTAGGCATTAAGTTGGCTCAATGGCTCGTGTCTCAAGGAGTTAAACATCTGGTTCTGTGTGGACGTCAAGCGCCTTCACCAGAGGTTCAGCAAACCATAGACGAATTAGAAAAGGCGGGAATAAATATTAAAGTAGCGCAAGCAGATGTAACTAATGCTACTGAAGTATCCGGGTTATTAGCTCAAATAAAAAATAAACAGCAAGAAAGCAACTTTCCAGAGCTTCGTAATATTTTCCACCTCGCAGGAGTTATTGATGATAAAGGGTTGACGCAGCAAACCTGGCAGCAGTTTAAGACTGTTTTAGATCCTAAGGTTTTAGGTACCTGGAATCTACATACATTGACCCAAGACATACCCCTTGATCACTTTGTGGTCTTTTCGTCAATCGTAGCTTTGTTAGGATCTCCCGGTCAAAGTAACTATGGGGCTGCTAACGCTTTTATTGATGCTTTAATACACTACCGCCGGGCTAAAGGATTACCAGGATTAAGCTTGAACTGGGGAGGCTGGAGTGAAGCTAAAGTGACCAGCCATTTTAATTCTCGTCTTCAGCAACTTTGGAAAGACTATCTTAATCAGCGCTGGCAAGAGGCTGGTATTCAGTTAATTGCTCCTGAGCAAGGCTTTCGGGTATTGGAACAATTACTGAAGAGTACAATTGCTCAAGTTGGTATTATACCAATAAATTGGTCACGGTTCAGTCAAACTCCCAGCATCAATCAACGACCACTTTTGTCAAATTTTATTAACCCTGTAAATTCTTCAGATACCACGCCCATTAGAATTCCCCTCAGTGAAGCACAAAAGCAACTGTGGTTTTTAGCTCAAATTTCAGAAGCAGGATCAGTTGCTTACCATAGTAGCGCTTACATGGAGTTACGAGGTCAACTAACGCTAGAGTTTCTCAGGCAGGCTATCCAGCAAGTTGTGAACCGTCATGAAGCTCTACGAACTGTGATCGATCCTCAAGGGGAATGGCAGGAAATTTTACCCAGTGTCAGGTTGGAAGTACCTTTAATTGATCACTCTTCCCAGTTGGCGAAAGCAGAAAATGACCAGCAGGTACAACTAAGTACATGGCTAAGAGAAATAAATTGTCAACCTCTGGATCTAACAATTGCCCCTTTACTCCGTATTCAGGTACTCAAGCTTGCACCTCAACGCCATGTTCTTGTAATTGTTGCTCATCACATTGTGGTAGACGGGTGGTCTGCAGAAAATATTTTGCAGGAAATTAGCTTATTCTATACTGATCTCTGCACGGGTTTAGTAACTTCTTTTAAGTCACCTCTACAGTTTAGAGAGTTTTTAACCTGGCAAAACCAGCAAAGCCAAACTGAGGCTATGGCAGCACACAAGTCTTTTTGGCTAGAGCAGTTCGCAACAGAGCCGCCAGTACTGGAGTTACCAACAGATCAAATTCGTCCTCCTGTCAAAACCTATAGAGCTGGACGCCAGCACTTAGAACTTGACCCAAACTTTTGCCAAGAGTTGCGATCATTCAGCCAGGAGCAAAGATGTACTTTGTTCATGACTTTGCTAACAGGTTATCTGATCCTACTCCATCGCCTTACTGGACAAAATGAGCTTGTGGTTGGAATTCCGACTAGTGGGCGATCGCTTGCTGGAAGTCAAACAATGGTTGGTCACGCCTCCCATTTATTACCCATTCAAAGTTTACTAGAACCTGAAAACATCACAGCCCAAGAGTTTTTAGCTCGTGTTCGCACTAAGTTGCTTGATGCCTACGAGCATCAGGACTATCCTTTTGCAGAACTTTTAAATCAACTTGATCTGGGGAGCGATCGCAGTCGTCCGCCTTTAGTGTCTGTAACCTTTAACCTAGAACCACCGCTTCCTACTGCGCCAATGGGGGATTTAGAGATAAAGCTGCTCCCACGACCTTTAGATTTCAATCATTATGATCTTGAGTTTAACGTGATTGATCTCAAGACACACTTAGTATTAGAGGCTGATTATAATAAGGACTTATTTCAGGAAGCCACCATACAGCGATGGATAGGTCATTTCTGTGCTGTATTGCAAGCAATTCTCCACAACCCCCAACAAAATGTAACCACTCTACCGTTGTTAAGCGAGCAAGAACGTTATCAACTGTTACGAGAATGGAATAATACGACAGTCAAGTATTCTCAGGAGGAGTGCATCCATAAGCTATTTGAAGCCCAGGTGGAGTCCACCCCCAATGCTATAGCGGTGGTTTTTGAGGATGAGCAAGTTACTTATCACGAATTGAATACCCGCGCTAATCAGTTAGCTCACTATCTCCAAAGCTTAGGTGTGGAACCTGAAGTATTAGTGGGCGTTTTTGTGGAACGTTCGATTGAAATGGTAGTCGGTTTATTAGCGATTCTCAAGGCGGGTGGTGCATATATACCCCTTGACCCGGCTTATCCAGAGGAACGTCTGAGGGAGATGTTAAATGATTCTCAGGCATCGATAGTATTGACTCAACAGAAGTTGCAGTCTAGGCTTAGAGAATATTCAGTAAAGATAGTTAATTTAGATACACAATGGCAAGTCATATCTCAAGAGTCTGAAGATAATCCTGTTAGTGATGTGCAGGCTAACAATTTAGCCTATGTAATTTACACATCAGGTTCTACAGGAAAACCCAAAGGAGTGATGATTTGTCATAAGAGTTTGGTAAATGTTTACTGGGGTTGGGAAGAAGCTTATCAGTTGCAGAGCCACACTAGCAGCTATCTACAAATGGCAAGCTTCTCGTTTGACGTCTTTACCGGAGATATCGTGCGTGCGTTGTGTTCTGGAGGAAAGTTAGTACTTTGTCCCAGAGAATTATTATTAATGCCAGAAAAGCTTTATGAGCTAATGCAAAAAGAGAAAGTAGATTGTGGCGATTTTGTACCGGCTGTAATTAGGAACTTAATGAGATATCTGGAAACAACCGGGCAGAACCTAGACTTTCTAAGAGTATTATCAGTAGGTTCAGATAGCTGGTATATAGAAGAGTATAAACAGTTGCAGAAATTGTGTACTTCAAGCACTCGTGTCATTAACTCGTATGGTGTGAGCGAAAGCACTATTGACAGTTGCTATTTTGAAAGCACAGCACTTAACCTACCATCAGATTGTTTAGTCCCAATTGGTAGACCCTTTAGCAACACAGAAATCTACATTCTGGATACACATTTAGAACCAGTACCTATTGGCGTTCCAGGAGATTTGTACATTGGCGGGGCGGGGTTAGCGCGGGGGTATCTGAATCTCCCTGAGTTGACAAAAGAAAAATTTATCCCAAATCCGTTGAGAGCGAGCAGGGGAGCAGGGGAGCAGGGGAGCAAGGGAGCAGGGGGGAAATTGCAGCACTTTTTGCCCTTGGTTTCTTCTGAGCGGCTTTATAAAACTGGGGATTTGGCACGATATTTGCCTGATGGTAATATTGAATTTCTCGGTCGCGTCGATAACCAAGTGAAGATTCGTGGTTTCCGTATTGAATTAACGGAAATCGAAGCAGTTCTTCACAACCACCCCCAAATCCAACAAGCTGTAGTTATTGTCAGAGAAGATATTCCAGGAAATAAACGCTTAGTTGCTTATGTAGACACGATAGAGCGATCGCTCACCAGCAACCAACTACGTGAGTTTCTCACATCGAAACTACCACAATACATGATGCCTAGTGCGTTTGTTATTGTAGACTCCCTACCTTTAACAGCTAACGGCAAAATAGATCGCAAAGCACTACCAGCACCTGACGGAGAAATTGACCGAGAACAGGAATACGTAGCACCAGGTACAGAAATAGAACAAAAATTAACCAAAATTTGGGAAGAACTGCTACTCAAAGAAAAAGTCAGTATCCACGATAACTTCTTTGAAATTGGTGGCGATTCTATCCTCAGCATTCAAGTAGTTTCTCGTGCTAGAAGCTCAGGAATACAAATTACCCCCAAACAAATATTCCAACATCAAACTATCGCCCAACTAGCCAAAGTTGCGAATACAACACTAACTGTCACTGGTCAACAAGGAATAGTGACTGGCTCTGCTCCTCTAACGCCAATTCAACAGTGGTTTTTTGCACAAAACATGCAAGAAGCACACCATTATAACCAGTCAGTGTTATTGCAGGTTCCCAATCATTTGCAACCTGAATTAATCAAAACAGCCTTGAAAAAATTGCTAGAGCATCACGATGCTCTACGTCTACGATTCACATCAGTTGCATCTGAGTACAAACAAGTAAACCATACCCCAGATGATGGTGTACCATTCACCGTAATAGACTTATCATCAACTCCTACGCTAGAGCAACCACAAGCCTTAGAAAAAATAGCCACAGAATTTCAAGCTCGTTTAAACTTGTCAGATGGTTCCTTGATGCAAGTGGTGATGTTTAACTTGGGTAGAGAATGTGATGCACGTCTACTCATTATTATTCATCACCTAGCAGTAGACGGTGTGAGTTGGCGAATTTTATTATCAGATCTAGAACAAATTTATCAACAACTCATTACTCAACAACCAATACAACTAGCTGCTAAAACGACAGCATTTATTGATTGGGCAAAAAAATTAAAAGAATATGCACAATCAGACATTATCAAACAAGAGTTAGGATATTGGGTAAACCAACCGTGGTCATTAACAACACAACTACCGTTAGATTACGCTCACACTGAACAAGAAAATACTGTTGGTAGTGCAGCTTCTGTGTCAGTAAAATTGAGTGTCGAAGAAACTCAAGCTCTCCTGGGGTCAATCAATGAGGCTTACAACACACAAATAAATGATATACTACTAACTGCATTAGCACTTTCATTGGCTGAATGGACGGGTAATGCAGCATTAGTAATTGACTTAGAAGGACATGGTAGAGAAGAACTCTTTACAGATGTAGACTTATCTCGGACAGTAGGTTGGTTCACCAGTTTGTTTCCAGTCTTATTACAACTACCAGAAGTAGATCAACTTGCATCAGTTATCAAGTCAATTAAAGAAAAGTTACGAGGAATTCCTAATAGGGGTATCGGTTACGGAATATTACGTTATTTGTGTGAAGAGATTACCATTAGTGAACAACTACAGACAATTCCTACTCCAGAAATTTGTTTTAACTACTTAGGTCAATTTGACCAAATACAATCTGCAACTGGTTGGAATTTCACGTCAGAATCGACCGGTGATCACAATAGTTCAAAGCAAATTCGTAGCTATTTGTTAGAGATTGATGCCCTAGTGGTAGAAGGTGAACTACAAATTGATTGGACTTACAGTAGTAATCTTCATACTCGTACTACGGTAGAAAAATTAGCATGTAGCTATGTTGAAAAAGTCAGAACAATAATAGAACACTGTCATTCGGAAGATAGTTTTGGATGTACACCTAGTGACTTCTCATTAGCAAAGCTGACTCAAAAAGAACTGGATGAGTTATTGAATGAATTCAACCCTAAAAATATTGAATCAATTTATCCTCTTTCTCCTGTGCAGCAAGGGATGTTGTTCCATAGCCTTTATTCTCCTGAAAGCGGAGTCTATAGTGAAAGGATAAGTTTTAGTATTAAGGGTAATATTGATTTTACTGCTTTTAAAAATGCTTGGAAAAAAGTTTTAGATAGGCATTCAGCGTTACGTACATTCTTTGTGTGGGAAAATCAACAAACCCCACTACAAATAGTGCTAAAACATGTTGATTTATCTTGGAACAATCTTGATTGGAGAGGAATATCTCTAACGGAGCAGCAACAGAAATTAAAAGAGTTTTTGGATGCACAAAGAAAAACTGGGTTTAATTTAAACCAAGCACCATTGATGAAGTGTACGTTAATTCAACTAAGTGAAGACAGTTGCACATTCATCTGGAACCATCATCACATTCTTATTGATGGATGGTGTTTGTCAATTCTCCTTAAAGAAGTTCTCAGTTTTTACGAAGCCTCAGCGAGTGGTAAAACTCTTTATTTGCCAACACCATCTCCTTATCAGGATTATATTACTTGGTTGCATTCTCAAGACAAAAAAGCTGCTATCGAGTTTTGGCAGCAAACTTTGCGAGGTTTTAAAGCTCCCACTTCCCTAATAGTACATAGAGCTAAATCTGAAAAACAACGACAACCATCGGATTACAAAAAACTTGAATTACGTTTATCTGCTGAAATCAGCCGCCAGTTACAATCCATAGCAAAACAGCATCGTGTGACTTTATCGAGTATAGTGCAAGGTGCATGGGGTTTACTATTAAGTCATTACAGTGGTGAACAAGATGTAGTATTTGGTGTGAGTGTTTCTGGTAGAACTGGCAGTTTGCCTGGGGTAGAAAATATGGTAGGATTGCTGATAAATTCCCTTCCATTACGTTTGCAAATATCACCACAGCAGCAAATAATACCTTGGCTCAAACAAATACAACAGTCAATTGTCGAATTACAGGAGTACTCTTACACTCCCCTATTTGAGATTCAATCAGTGAGCGAACTACCATCAGGAACGCCTTTATTTCAGAGTCTTGTAGGATTTCAGAATTATCCAATTGATACTTCTTTGTTAGGTAAAAATAGTGTGCTAGAAACAAGCAATATAGAGAGTGTGGGGCAAAATAATTATCCACTAACTGTACTTGCAGTACCTAGAGATGAAATCTTGATTGAGATTGATTACGATACTTATCATTTTGAAGGAAACACAATAGTATCAATATCAAAGTATTTGCAAACTATTTTCTCAGGAATCGCGGAAAATCCTCAACGGACTGTTAGTGAATTAACTTTAATTAAAGAATCAGAAAAACAAGAATTGTCAAAACAATCTCTAAAAAAATTAAAACAAATTAAGCGTAACTTAATTAAAGTAGAAAGCGTTGTTAACTGAAGCTATCAATTAGATTCACACAAAGGTGTGAATAACTCTCATTTTATTTTGAACAATGAAAGAAAAAAATACACAACTGGGAATATCTAAGTTTTCAAGTTTGAGAAATGTACAGCGCCGGGCTGTTAATTTATCTTCGGTAAAACTAATTCAAACTGGTTTTATTTCTTCTCAACAAACAATTCCCTTTGTTATTCAACCTCTAATTGATGGATTAGATATTACAGAATGGACTCAGAATAATCAAGGCTTGGTGAAAACTTTGTTCTTACAACATCGAGCGTTATTATTCAGAGGCTTTAAGGTTAAAACAACGCAACAATTTCAAGACTTTGTCAAGGCTAGTTCTGATGGAGAATTGCTCACATACGTAGACCGCAGTTCCCCTCGGACAGCAGTAGCAGGACAAATTTACACATCTACAGTTTATCCAGCCGAATATCCGATATTACTTCATCATGAGTTAACTTATACAATTAAATACCCATTGAAACTTTATTTTTGTTCTCTAAAAGTTGCTCCCTACGGTGGCGAAACTCCGATTGCTGACGCGCGGAAAGCTTATCAGCGAATTGACGAGAAAGTTCGAAATGAATTTATTGAAAAGAAATGGATGCTAGTTCGCAACTATAACGATGGCTTTGGTTTACCGTGGCAAGAAGTGTTCCAGACTGATGATAAAGCCAAAGTAGAGGCATACTGCCGAGAGAATTCAATTGATTTTTCTTGGAAAGGAGGCTCGCGGTTACAAACTCGCCAAATTCGTGAGGCGGTTCATTATCACCCCCAAACTGGCGAACCAATGTGGTTTAATCACGTTGCTTTCTTTCACCACACAAATTTACTCTCCGAGTTTGATGAACATACAGTTCCATACAATACTTATTACGGAGATGGCAGTGCGATCGCGCCAGATGTAATTCAACATATTAACCAAGCTTATCAACAAGAAAAAGTAACTTTTCCCTGGCAGGAAGGGGATATTCTCATGCTTGACAATATGTCCATTGCACACGGAAGAGAATCTTACAAAGGAGAACGCCAAGTTTTTCTAGCCATGAGTGAACCGTTAGCAGAAAGAACTCAGGAGGAGCCACTGCGGTGGACGGAGAGAAGTTGCAAGGAGGGTTTCCCTCCGGGCAAACTTCGGAGTTTCCCGGCATAAAGCATGTGGCGTTCAGAAGTCAGAATTCAGAATTCAGAATTGAGATCAAAGTCCTAAATTCTTTTTTAATATCTACAATTTCAAATTTTTCATAATAGAGGAGAACAAAGATGGAAATGATAGAGGGTTTTGAACTATCACCGCAACAAAAACACCTTTGGAAATTACAAAGTTCTTCGTCAGATCTTCCCTACCGTGCTCAGTGTGCTGTACAAATCAAAGGTAAGATCGAGCCAAGTACTTTAAAAGCTGCGATCGCGCAACTAATCTCCAGCCACGAAATTCTCCACACTACTTTTAATTCTGTACCTGGAATGACTTTACCATTACAGGTTATTGCTTCTGATTGTAATTTCAATTTCAGTGTGCATGATTACACGGGAATGGATTTAGAAGCTCAGGTAACTCAAATAAAATTGTTATGGAAGCAATATAATGAGTTACCCTTTGATTTTTCACAAAACTCACTTTTTCATTCTACCTTAATCACTCTTTCAGAGGAAGATTCTGTCTTATTAGTCAACCTTCCTGCACTATACGTTGATATCAAAGGACTGGATAATTTAATACTCAAAATTAGCCAATCTTATAGTGCTTACACTCAAGGTAAGGAATTCTATAATGAAGTACTACAATATGTCGATATCTCTGAGTGGCAAAATCAAATTTCTAATGACGAAGAACAAGAGATAATCCTTGCAAAAGGTTACTGGCGTAAATATAATATTACTGATTTTTTAAGTATAAAGCTACCTTTTGAAACCCAATTTACTCAGGAAAGTGTTTTTAACCCTCGTTATTTAAGTTCTACTCTTCCCCCTAGTCAAGTAGAGCAAATTTCGGAATTTATTCAAAAAAATAAAATTTCAATTGATCTATTTTTTCTAGCTTCCTGGCAGATACTTCTCTGGCGTCTAACTCAAAAACCAGAAGTATTTATCGGAGTTAGTTGTGAAAATAGAAAGTACGAAGATCTACAGGATTCTATTGGTTTATTAGCTAAATATTTACCACTCAAGTCTAGTTTGCAAGAAGGTGTATTTTTCCATGATGTTATAAAACAGATACAGTTGGAATTAAATAATATTCATACCTGGCAAGAATATTTTAGCTGGGAATCAATCCTTGATGAGAGCAAAATTTATATAAATAGTGCTTTTGTCCCGTTTGCTTTTGATTTTACTAAACACAACAAATATATTACAAATGATATTTGTTTCTCCATCATCAAGCGCGATATCTGTTTTGATAAATTTAAAGTTAAACTTAGTTTAACTCAGAATGAGCATGATATAATCACGCAATTATATTACGATGCAAACTTGTTTCATGAAGATTCTATTCAATGCATAGCGGAACAATTCCAGACTTTATTATCTAGTATTCTGGATAATCCTGAAAAATCAATTGAAAAACTGGGAATAATCAGCAATAGTCACCGAGAGAAAATTCTAGTTAACTTCAATGATACGAGTTACGATTACCCCAAAGATAAGTCTATCCATCAGTTGTTTGAAGAGCAGGTAGAAAAAACACCCGAAGCTGTAGCAGTAGTGTTTCAAAACCAGCAGTTAAGCTATTATCAATTAAATCAAAGAGCAAACCAAATAGCACGTTACCTGCAAAGCCTTGGTGTAAAAGCAGAGCAATTAGTCGGTATTTGTGTCGAACGTTCTATTGAGATGGTGGTAGGACTGCTAGGGATACTTAAAGCAGGGGGTGCATATGTACCTCTAGACCCGAATTATCCTCAGAAACGCTTGAGTTATATGCTCACGGATTCAGGCGTTAACGTGCTATTGACTCAACAGTCTTTGCTAAAATCTTTACCAGAAAACCAAGCACAGGTGGTTTATCTAGATACAGACTGGGGTGAAATCTCCCAACACAGCACCGATAATCTTAGCTCTGGAGTAAAAGCCGAGAATTTGGCTTACGTGATATACACCTCTGGTTCTACTGGAAAACCTAAAGGAGTTGCAATTGAACATCGCTCAGTTTTAAATCTTGCAGAGGGTCTTCATAAAGCTATTTATGCTCAAATTCAAGATTCACCATTGCGAATTAGCTTAAATGCTTCTTTCAGTTTTGATGCTTCTGTACAACAGTTGGTTCAATTACTTGACGGTCATACTCTTAATATCATACCAACAATGGTGAGATTTGATGGAGATGCCTTATTATCCTACCTGCAAGAACACAAAATCGATGTATTTGATTGCACTCCATCACAGATGGAACTGTTGATATCTGCTGGATTACTTTTGAGCAATAATGTACCTAAATACTTCTTGGTAGGAGGAGAAGCGATTTCTCCTGCTCTTTGGCAAACTTTAACTGAGGCAAACAGTATTAATTTTTACAACCTTTATGGGCCAACAGAATGCACTGTTGATACTATACTTTGTCAATTGCAAACTACTCACAGTCAGCCAGTTATCGGTCGCCCTATTATCAACACCCAAGTATACATTTTAGATAAAGATCTCCAACCATTACCAATTGGTGTTTCAGGAGAATTGTACATCGGAGGTGATGGTTTAGCCAGAGGCTACCACAATAGCCCAGAATTGACGCGAGAAAAATTTATCCAAAATCCCTTTAGAGGGAGCACAGGAGCACAGGAGCAGCCCTTGTGGGGAAGTCAAAAGTCAAAAGTCAAAAGTCAAAAGTTGGGGAGCAGGGAGCAGAGGAGTAAGGGGGATTTTAGGCTTTATAAAACTGGGGATTTGGCACGATATTTGCCTGATGGGAATATTGAATACTTGGGGCGTATTGACAATCAGGTTAAAATCCGTGGGTTCCGGATTGAACTGGGAGAGATCGAAGCAGCTTTAAATATCCACACCGAAATCGAACAGGCTGTAGTTATTCTTCGAGAAGATCTTCCTGGTAACAAACGCCTAGTTGCTTATGTAGTTACCTCAGATAAATCACTTAACACGACAGAACTACGTGAATTTATTTCCTCGAAGGTACCAGACTACATGGTGCCTAGTAGTTTTGTAATCCTAGATAGTTTACCCCTAACACCTAATGGCAAAATAGATAAAAAAGCCCTACCTGCACCTGATGGTGATATTCTACGAGTTAGAGAATACATCGCACCACGCACACCAAATGAAGAAATGATAGCTAATATCTTCGCTTCTGTTTTAGGTGTAGAAAATGTCAGTATCCACGATAACTTCTTTGAATTGGGAGGACATTCTTTACTTGCAACCCAGGTTACATCTCGTGTAAGGCAAGTGTTCTCTGTTGAACTACCCCTTCCGCAAATTTTTGAAACACCAAGTGTTGTGGAATTCGCTGAAGCTATCACTGAATTACAGCTTCAAAGCACACAGGACGAAGATATCGATCAAGTTTTAGCTGAGTTGGACGATCTCTCAGAGGAAGAGGTACAAAAAATCTTATCTCAAGAAAAGCAGCTATACTTTGCACGGTCATAAACTGAGTTTTGACGTAAATGAATAGCACCATTTGTAGGGGTGCTCATGCTTGCGCCCCTACGTGGGCTATACCGTTGTCGAGGAGATCTATCGGGGAACTAGAACAATTGTGTATCGCGCATTACAGACAGAGCAACAGCGCCCAGTTTGGATACACAATTGTTTTTCTCTATCCAGAGTGAATCAAAGAGTGAAGTGCGTTAATATATGAGTATCACTCACTTATCAGCAAACAATATCGAGGTAACCTATGACTCAAAGCTCATCAAGCATAGGTGGAATGCGCCGAAAACCACGACAAGCTCGCAGTCAGGAGCGAGTCTACCGAATTATTGATGTGGCAGAAGAACTTTTTATTGCTCAGGGCTATGACGCTACCACAACCAACGCGATCGCCGCTCGTGCTCAAATACCGATCGGGTCACTCTACCAGTTCTTCCCAGACAAGACAGCGATCATGCAGGCTTTGGCTGCTCGCCATGAGGAACGTCTACATCAACGACTGGCAGTACTTGATAATCCTGATCTGGTGGAACTGCCCTTATCTATCCTTGTTGACCAGTTCATCGACATTACGCAGCAGCATTTCTCTGAAAATCCTGGTTATTTCGCTATTTTTATGCAACTTCAGGGTGAGATACCTGAATTAAAAGCGGTCGAAGATGTTGCTGATGCCCAACTCATCCGAGATTTGGCAACCTTACTTGCGCAAAGGGAACCAGGGTTAGAGACAGCTGACTATGAAGCAATCGCCTTTGTGTTAACAAAAGCGATCAGTACTTTAATGTGGCTTTCCCTCAGTCAGGAACAACCGTTTCGTCAACGTCTGGTAGCAGAAATGAAGCGTTTCACCTTAAGTTACCTGCAAAGTTACTTCTCATCTAGCAAGTGACTAGATGAGAATTCGGTGAGAAAAAATTAACTGCTTATCTTGGTTATTTATCTTTTATCGAAACAATACACCGAATTTGTTCAAAGATTTTTCCAACGGAGAATAGGCAAAGAAGAGAAAAACCCAAAAATAGTCCCATAAATCTTGGTTAATATATGCGATCCCAATGGAAATCAAGGCACATATCGGTTCAATTAAGGTTTTGATTTTCATTGAGCTAATTGTCTCATCATCCAAATCACTATCTACTAACTTGCGATCGCCTGTTGCATACCACCAGCTTATCCAACAAACAAATCCGATAGCAGCAATATTCAAACTAAACCACACTTTTACGAGAAAATTTTGTGGAAATGTCATAACTAAATCATTAGATAAAGGCACTAAAAACAAGCCCATTAAATATACAACAGAAATCCACAAATGGTTTTTATCGGTTCTCCGCAAATATTTTAATTGCTGGGAATGGGAAATCCAATAATTCCCAACTAGCACAAAAGTGATAGCATAAGTTCCTAATGGTTTTAACTGACTAAATAGAAACGCATTGATATCACCATCGGTCATTATTTTGGCATCTTGTGGTAAGTCAAACGCAATTACCATTAAAGCCATTGCAAAAGCAAAAATACAATCACTCAAGCGCGCCAAAGACAGAATGCTTTCGGAATTATTTTGATTGGTTTGAATAATTGTATCTTGCTCTATTAATTCATTCATTATTTAATCTCCGCTACAAGACTAGGCTCTGGTGAAAATAAAAGCAACAGCCAATACCAAAGGGGAATATTTTGTAGTGGGAGCGAGACACTCCCTAGTGGTGGGAAGTGAGCAAGGGTGATCCCAATCCATCACAAAACCCAACTATAAGGCTGCTTTCAAGACAACTTGAATGCCATATCTTGCTCGGAGGGTAATCGAGGGCTGAAGTTCGATGTTCTGGTCAGCAACGAGATCCATTTGGAATTTTTGGGCGATGGTAGCCAGCAACAATACCGCCTCCATGATAGCAAAACTTTTACCAATACAGACACGAGGTCCATCACCGAAGGGGAAATACACACCACGGGGTAACTCTTTTTCCAGGTCATTAGCCCAGCGTTCTGGCTGAAACAATTCTGGTTCGGAAAAGTAACGCGAGTTCCGGTGCATAGCCCATTGACTAGCAATTAAGGTTGTCCCTTTGGGAATAAAATAGCCACCAATTTCGCAATCTTGGGTTGCCTCTCGTGAGACATCGGTAGCAGGTGGGTACAACCGCATAGATTCTTTTATCACCCAATTGGTGTAGGTTAACTGGGGTAAATCAGCCAGGGTTGGGGTCCGTCCGTTCAAAACTGTTTGCAGTTCTGCACTGAGTTTTTTCTGTACATGGGGATGTTGAGCTAATAGCATCCATGTCCAAGATAGGGCGTTGGCGGTCGTTTCATGTCCTGCCAAAATTAATGTTGCGGCTTCATCTCGCAATTGTTTATCGCTCATACGGCTGCCATCATCTGCATCTTCGACTTGCATGAGCATTCCCAATAAATCTTTGCCTGTTGTTCCACTGGCACGGCGATGTTTAATGATGCCATACACTGTTTCATCGAGCAGAGTGATCGCATCTCGATAGCGTCGATCCATATCCTCATCCTCGGAAGGCATATCTGCACTTAGCGAATGTACTTCCCCAATTTCCGTCAATGCCAACTTCACATTCGTCGCTTCTTGATATTCAACCCAGCTCATGGCTACATCTAGGGTATGGGCAATGTTTTCTGCTGCCGTATCCTGTACATCCTGGTTAAAGAGCGTTTTCATCACAATGTTAAGCGTCAAGCGCATCATAGCATCATGCACATCATGCACCTGTCCATCCTGCCAAGTTTCCAACATTCGTTGGGTGTAGTCCACCATCACCGCAGCATAGCTGTTAATTTGCTCCTGATGGAAGACGGGTTGGGACAGTCGTCTTTGCCGCAACCAAAAATCGCCCTCACTGTTCAACAAGCCATTGCCTAAAAAAACACTTAGTTGTTGTACATCTTTGGCTTTGATAAACAACATCCGGTCTTTTAACACTTGAGTGATGTAGTCGGGATTAGTCAACAGACAAAACCATTCATCGCCAAGTTTCAAAGGTACGATGCCTTCATAGTCTTGGGTACAGCGTTGCAGAAATCCCAAGCGATCGCAGATGTATTCTTCTAGGGCGGTTACAGGATTGGGATGGGGTAGGGTCAGTAAATCTTTGCTCATTTTCAGGTACTCCATAAGTTGCTGTTTTATGTGAGCATCGCTCATATTTCCATAATATGAGTTTTGTTCATGTTTGTCAACTAAAATATGAGCAATCCTCGTTTATTTATTTCAGCTATGGAGGTAACCAATGACTCAAAGCCCATTTTTCGGGACATGTGGGAACAGTCATTTCAACCGTCAAAATGTTGAATTTTTCAAGACGGAAGTTAGGATGATCGCCCTGAAACAACGTGTCTTGGTTAGTTACCTTGAAAGGGCTAGTCCTAGATGAGCAAAATCAATCAAGGGAGAATTAACATATATTTACTAAAAATTCAATCCTTGTTGTGCCAGTTTAAGGTGCGTTTGCCCTGAAGTACTGCCCACACCACGTAAGATTTTTCATAAATCATTTAGGACTGTTATATCGAAAAAAAATCCAGCATATCTCTAAAAACACTCAATAGTAATTTCTGTATATTTCTGGTTAATATGTAACTGCAAATCTCAATGAGTATCTTGTTTACTAAACAGATGAGGTGAGCGAGATGCTCGTAGTATGGTGTAAAAATTGGGATAGTACCAGCTAAGGTATCTTTGTATGAAGAAAATATTTTATTATTAATTATGAGTAATTTTAATAAAAAAATTATTAATCTTTCGCCAGAAAAACGAGCTTTATTAGAACTGAAACTCAAAAATAAGAATAATAAGAATACTAATACTCAGAAATACGAAGAAATTCCCAAAAGAAGCAACCGTGATTTAGCGCCTTTGTCCTTTGCCCAGCAAAGGTTATGGTTTTTAGAGCAACTAGAAACAAAAAACCCCTTTTACAGTACGTCTGGTGCATTTCTTTTACAAGGTAACCTCAACTTACAAGTTCTACAACAAGCATTATCAGAAATAGTACGCCGCCACGAAGTACTACGCACTAGTATCCAAACTGTGAATGGTCTACCAACACAAATTATTCATCCAGAAGCCACTATAAACATAAATTTTGTAGACTTACAGCAACACCCAGAAAAAGAACGTCAAACTGTTGTACAACAGTTAGCACAACAAGAAGCAACTACCCCCTTTGATCTAGAGGTAGCACCATTTCTCAGGTGTGTTTTATTGCAGCTGGATACCACAGAATATGCATTGTTGCTGACAATGCACCACATTATTTCTGATGGTTGGTCAATTGAAATCTTCACGAAAGAATTATCCGGTTTATATCAAGCTTTTTGTGTAGCAGAACAATCACCCCTATCAGAATTACCTATTCAGTATGCAGATTTTGCAGTTTGGCAAAGACAACAGTTAAGTGGCTCCTTTTTAGAAACTGAACTTAATTATTGGAAAGAGAATTTATTAGGTGCGCCGGAAGTCTTACAATTACCGACTGATCACCCTCGTCCAAGTGTACAAACTTACCGAGGTTCTACTCAATGTTTTACTTTAAATACCGCTCTAACCCAAAAGCTGCAAACTCTGTCTCGCAAGTCAAATACTACCCTATTTATGACCCTGCTGGCAGCGTTTAGCACCTTGCTATATCGTTACAGTGGTCAATCAGATATTTTAATTGGTTCTCCTATTGCCAATCGTAACCGTAAAGAAATTGAGCCATTGATCGGCTTTTTTGTGAATACCTTGGTGTTAAGAACCTGTTTTGAAGATAATCCTAGTTTTGAGAGCATACTTGCACAAGTTAGGAAAACCACTCTCAAAGCTTATCAACATCAGGATATACCTTTTGAACAAGTAGTAGAAGCATTACAACCACAGCGTTCTTTAAGCCATTCTCCCTTGTTCCAAGTAATGTTTGTGTTACAAAATGCACCAACTACTAAGGTAGAGTTACCTGGTCTGACTTTAAGTAAGTTAGAGCAAGAAAACACAACTGCCAAGTTTGATTTAACGCTGTCGATCGCCGAAACTGACCAGGGATTGATGGGTGAATGGGAGTACAACACCGACTTATTTGAGCAATCGACTATTGAGCAGATGGCGGGTCATTTTCACAACTTGTTGAATGCGATCGCGCACAATCCTCAGCTACCTGTAGATCAATTACCCCTGGTCAGTCTACCAGAACGCCATCAATTGTTGACTGCGTGGAACCACACCGGAAAGGAATATCCAACTAATAACTGTATTCATCAGTTATTTGAGCAGCAAGTCAAAAACACGCCAAATGCTATAGCAGTGGTGTTTGAGGAAGAGCAGTTAACTTACCAGCAATTAAATCACAGAGCCAACCAACTAGCGCATTACCTGCAAGATTTAGCAGTGGAACCAGAGGTGCTGGTGGGTATATGTGTGGAACGCTCTATTGAGATGGTCGTTGGACTACTAGGTATACTTAAGGCTGGTGGTGCGTATGTACCCCTTGACCCCAATTATCCTCCAGAACGATTGAATCATATGTTAGTTGATTCGGGTGTTAAGGTGTTGTTAACTCAGCAGTCTTTGCTCGAATCTTTGCCACAAAGCCAAGCGCGCGTGGTTTGTTTAGATACAGATTGGGACGCAATTGAGCAATGTAGTCAAGAGAACCTTGATATAGAGATCTCTCCAGAGAATTTAGCTTATACAATCTACACTTCTGGTTCTACTGGAAGACCAAAGGGAGTTCTAGTTGAGCATAGAAATGTTGTTCGTTTGTTTACAGCCACCGAGTTTTGGTATCATTTCAGTGCAAATGATGTCTGGACTAATTTCCACTCCATTGCTTTTGACTTTTCTGTTTGGGAAATTTGGGGAGCTTTATTGTTTGGCGGAAGGCTTGTCATTGTCCCCTACTTGGTAAGTCGAGATCCTCAAAAATTCTACGAATTGCTGTATTCTAACAATGTAACAGTACTCAACCAAACACCTTCTGCTTTTCGCCAATTAATTCGTGTTCAACAAGAAACGACCAATCAATTAGCTTTGCGAGCAGTAATTTTTGGTGGAGAAGCCTTAAATTTGCAAAGTTTACGTCCTTGGGTAGAACAGTACGGAGATTGCTCCCCGCGCTTGATTAATATGTACGGGATTACAGAAACTACTGTACACGTTACTTATCGTCCCATTGAGCTAAAAGATATTGTAGAAAATTGCGGGAGTGTGATTGGAACCCCGATTCCAGATTTATCCTTATATATACTAGACGAACAACTTGAACCAGTACCGTTGGGAGTTACAGGAGAGATCTATGTTGGCGGTATGGGAGTATCGAGAAATTACCTTAACCAGCTACAGTTAACAGCACAACGTTTTGTTCCTGATCCTTTTAGTAAAAAACCTGGAGCTAGACTTTATCGTACTGGTGATTTAGCTCGGCGTTTAAGAAATGGTGACTTAGAGTATTTGGGACGTAGTGATCAACAGGTAAAAGTACGGGGTTTCCGGATTGAACTGGGCGAAATAGAAGCTGCACTAGCAGCAATTCCGCAAGTCGCGGAAGCTGTAGTGATTGCTTACTCCCAAAGCGAAGATGATAAACGTCTAGTTGGCTATATTGTTCCTAACGGTGTTCCCCTGGAATCTAGCGACTTACGAGCTAGTTTAAAACAATTGTTGCCAGACTACATGATTCCAGCAGCTTTTGTGTTTCTCGATGAAATACCTTTGACGGCTCAAGGTAAAGTTGATCGTAAAGCACTACCAGTAGCTGATTGGAGTTATGGTGCTGCTAAAACTACCTTAGTACTCCCACAATCACCAGCCGAAAAAATAATTTGTCAGGTTTGGCAGAAAGTTTTAAGTATTGATGCTATTGGAGTTGAAGATAATTACTTTGAATTGGGGGGTGACTCAATTCTAGCTTTGCAGGTGGTTACAGAAATGCGCCGTCAAGGTTGGGAAATGACGGTAAAAGATATATTTGCGCAACAGAGTGTCAAAGAACTTGCTTTAGTGGTGAAAAGATTAGACTCTATAGCGTCTGTTGTTGAAAAAGCTAGCGGTGAAACTCCTCTGGTTCCGATTCAAAAATGGTTTTTTGACCTTAACATTCCCAACCGCAACCACTGGAACCAAGCAGTGCTATTAGAGGTTAGTGAATCCCTAGATACTGAAGTTATTCTCACAGCTATTAGAACCGTTGCATTGCACCATGATATTTTTCGGCTACGGTTTGAGCCACGAATAGATGGCTGGAAACAATTTTATTGTGAAAATGATTGTGGATTTGCTTCGGAAACTATTGATTTAACCACTTTAGGCGACTATGAACAGAATACAGCTATACAAGAACATTGTACTCGCTTGCAGCAATCTCTGAATTTGAGCCAAGGGCCATTAGGTGCTGCAATTTTGTTTCAATTGGGAATAAATCGCCCCTATCGGCTGTTTATTGTGATTCATCACTTGATTGTTGATGGTGTTTCTTGGCGCATCCTGCTCGAAGATTTAGCAAATGCAATTAAGGGTGACTCTCTGACCCCACCTACAAGTTCTTTTCAAACCTGGAGTTATTTTCTCCAATCTTTTACTCACTCTCAAGCTATTCAGCAAGAACAAGCGTTCTGGTTGGAGACGATTCAAGATACCCAGTTTCAATTACCGTTAGACTTTGACGATCTGCCCTTGGCAGCAGCGTTTCGCTATCACGCAAATAATTTAGAGTCCTCTGTAAAAAGCGTCACCCTCACATTTACAGAAGCGGACACAAAAAATTTCCTCACACAAGCTCATAAAGCTTACCGCACATCTCCTGAAGAACTCCTAGTTGCAGCTTTGAGCAAGACAATTTCTAGCTGGTCTAATAACAAAGTTCTTCAGATAATAATGGAAGCTCATGGAAGAGAAGAACTAAGCAATGACGTCCACCTATCACACACCTTGGGTTGGTTTACGGCTCTTTATCCTTTGCGTATTGATCTATCATCATGCAAGGATCTTCACACGCTGCTCATTACCGTAAAAGAACAAATGCGTGCTGTACCCAGACGAGGATTGGGGTATGGTCTTTTAAGATATTTGCAAAATAAAGAAACTCTTACCTGTGTTGGGGATGTTAGCTGTAACTACCTTGGTCAGGTGAATCGAAACAATGAGCAAAGAAATGATTTATTTCGGTTACTTCCGAGTGAAGATACCGGATCTTTACACGACCCTAATGCTGTACGCCCTCATTTGCTTGATACTCTTGCCATTGTAATTGATGGCAAGCTCCAAGTTGATTGGCTATACAGTTCTCACTTACATCGTGAAGAAACTATTATTAAGTGGGCGCAAGACTTTCAACAAAATCTACTAGCGATACTTGCGCATTGTACAGAACCCGGTGTAGGAGGATACACACCTTCAGATTTTCCCCTAATTGATATTGAGCAGTCTTCCCTCTCCCTTTTACAAGCCAAGTTCCCCCATTTAGAAGACATTTATCCTCTTTCGCCCATGCAAGAGGGAATGCTGTTTCATACAGTGTATTCCCCAGAAGAAGGGCTATATTTTGAACAAGGTACAGGAAAAATCACTGGATTAAAAGACGTTGCAGCTTTTAATTTAGCTTGGCAAAGTCTTGTGGAACGCCATCCTGTACTACGCACTGCTTTTGTATGGTCTGGTCAAAAACAAGTTTTGCAAATTGTTAACAGAGTCGTTGAGTTTGGGATCGTTGAATATGACTGGCGTCATTTATCCCCTCAATTGCAAGAAGATGAACTCAACCAATATCTCACGACCACACGCAAGCAAGGATTTGTGTTAGAGCAAGCGCCTTTAATGAGTTTTGCCATTATGCGCTTAGATGATAACACTTGGCAGTGGGTATGGAACCATCATCATATACTTATGGATGGATGGTCTTTACCAATCTTGTTTAAAGAAGTCCTGACTATTTACCAATCGATACTCCAAGCAGTTTCCCCTTCCCTGTCTCCTGTGACTCCTTACCGCAATTATATCCAGTGGTTAGTACGCCAGGATGAGCAGCAAACAAAACAATTCTGGCGCGAAAATCTTGCAGGTATTGATAAACCAACACGTTTGTTATCTAGTTTTCTCAAAGATACAGAAGTAATAGAAAATCAACTTCCCTATGAAAAATTAGATTTACATTTCAGTGAAGAAGAATTTGCTAGCTTGCAAAAAATGGCGCAAAAACAGCGATTAACCCTAAACACTTTAGCTCAAGGAGCCTGGGCGCTGATTTTGCACAAATATGGTGCAGGACAAGATGTATTGTTTGGTGTCACCGTTTCTGGACGTCCACCAGAATTGGGTGATATTGAAAATATGGTGGGACTATTTATCAATACGTTACCCTTACGAGTGCGCTGTAATCCCACGGTGACTGTTGGTGATTGGTTACAAGAGATTCAGCAGCACCATCTGCAAATGCGCGAATATGAACACAGTAAGTTAACAGATATCCATCAAATTATTGGATTTCCTGCTGCGGAACCTCTATTTGAAAGCATTTTAGTTTTTGAGAATTACCCAATAGACCAGTCCTTAAAAACCCAAGGTAAGGATCTGCAAGTAGACAATATAGAATTTTACGAGAAAACCAATTACCCATTAACCATAGCTTTTATCCCCGATAATGGGTTAATTTTGAGACTCAATTTTGAAACTAAATTCTTGTCTCCAGCAGCAGCGAAAACCATGTTGGAGCGATTGAAGCGTGTACTTTTGCAATTGGCTGAAAATCCTGACCTTCATCTGGGTGCTATCGAGCTGTTATCAAC
Source organism: Aetokthonos hydrillicola CCALA 1050 (assembly GCF_017591665.1). Taxonomy (GTDB): domain Bacteria; phylum Cyanobacteriota; class Cyanobacteriia; order Cyanobacteriales; family Nostocaceae; genus Aetokthonos; species Aetokthonos hydrillicola. The sequence continues at coordinate 103,311 of NZ_JAAKGC010000011.1, forward strand.
AGTAGAGAAAGAGGAAACGATCGCCCTCGCAAACAGTCAAAAGATCACATGGGGAGATTTTCAAGCAGCCCATCAAATTTTTGAAGAGCGTGTAGACTCTAACCCAGATGCTACAGCGCTGGTGTTTGAGGATGAGTCTATCACTTACAAAGAATTGGAACAACGCTCTAACCTACTAGCTTCCCGATTACGAGAGCGAGGAATTAGCTACGAATCAGTAGTGGGATTGTATCTCAGTTCGTCAATTAATTTTATTGTCGCGTTGTTGGGAGTTCTAAAAGCCGGAGCAGCATTTTTACCCCTCGATCCTAGTTATCCACCAGAACGCTTGAAATGGATTGTACAGGATAGTCAAGCACAAGTATTTATAAGCGATCAAGCAACTGATCCATTTTTCCAAGCAGGTGAAGATAGATTGATCAATCTTGCAGAAATTGACTGGACTCAACAAGTAGCCCGCCTTAATTTACCAATCTTTCCCTCCCATCTTGCTTACATAATTTATACTTCTGGTTCAACAGGTAAACCAAAAGGGGTGATGGTAACTCATGGAGGGATCCAAAATCTGGCGCGATCGCAAACCGCAACTTTTGATGTAACCCCAGCAAGTCGAATTTACCAATTCGCTTCGGTGAGTTTCGATGCAGCAATTTCAGAGATTTTCATGGCTTTAGGTGCAGGAGCAACCCTATACATGAAAAATCAAGCTAACCGCTCCCCCAGTTCAGAACTATGGCAAACTCTAACCACCTGGAAAATTACCCATATAACCCTACCACCATCCCTGCTAACTGCGATCAAGCCAGAGGAGTTACCAGAGTTAAAAACCACAATTTTAGCTGGCGAAGCTTCTTCGGGGAATTTGTTGCGACGCTGGAGCAAGGAAAATAAGAGCCGAGTTTTTAACGCTTATGGACCAACAGAAGCAACAGTTTGTGCCAGTATAGCAGATTGTAGCAATTTAGTTGGAGAACCCAGCATCGGCAAATCAATGCCTAACGTTCAAATGTACCTCCTGGACACTAATTTAGAACCAGTGGCGACTGGAGTACCTGGACAAATATATATTGGTGGAATTGGCTTAGCTAGAGGTTATTGTCACCGTCCAGATTTAACAGCAGCAGCTTTTATTCCCCACCCTTTCTCTACAGTAGCTGGGGAACGCCTTTACTACACGGGAGATATGGGGGTTCGCGATCGCTTTGGCAACATTCGCTTTTTAGGTCGCCAAGACGATATGGTCAAATTGCGCGGATATCGCATAGAGCTAGGAGAAATTGAAGCAGCTTTGGTAGGTTACGAAAAACTAGATAGTGCAGTAGTCCTTTTGCGAGAAGACTTACCAGGAAAACCGCAATTAGTAGCGTATGTTCTCCCTCGTCAAGAGACGACCATCAGCGAAATATTAAGCCATCTATCTGAGATTTTACCCTCGTATATGGTGCCTAACATGGTTGTCTTTGTCGAGGAATGGCCTTTAACTTCCAATGGTAAAATAAACAGAAAAGCACTGAAGCTACCCCAACAACCTGCTGCTAAACCAGCAATATTTAACAGCCAAATCGAGGAGATCCTGGCACAAATCTGGGCTGAAGTTCTGGAAATAGAAGCAGTACATCCAGAAAATAACTTTTTTGAGATTGGTGGTGATTCAATTATTAGTTTGCAGATAGTGTCTCGCGCTAGCGAAGTCGGATTGGAGATCTCTCCTAGAGATATTTTTGAAGCTAAAACCCTCAGCAGATTAGCAGAGGTTGCTCGTTCCCTTACTAACCAAGTAGCAATATCAGAACCCTTAACAGGTAAAGTTCCCCTCGCACCTATTCAGCGTTGGTTTTTCGAGCGGAACTTACCCCATCCCCATCATTGGAACCAAACTGTAGCGCTAGAAGTAAAAGAACCACTTAACCTCCCTGCTTTGCAGGTAGCTTTAGCAAATGTAGTCGCCCATCACGATATTTTCAGAGTGAGGTTTAGTCAGGATGGAGAGGTATGGGAACAATCTTACACTGACCTAACAGTCAATCCTCCTTTGCGGGTTGAGGACTTTGGTCTTTGTCCTATTAATAGGCAAAACGAGTTACTTGAAGAGATCCTAGCAGAAGAACAAGGACTTTTTAATCTTGATCGTCCTCCTTTATTGCGGCTTCTGTATGCCAAAAACCTGCAAGAATACGGCAATGTGCTTTATTTACTTGCACACCATTTAATTGTAGATGTTGTCTCTTGGCGCATTCTGGGCGAAGATTTAGATCGAGCTTATGAATCAGCTTTACTAGGTCAACCTGTTTCTTTACCTGGTCGCACTTCTTCTTACCGTCAGTGGACAACTAGCCTAGAACAACTCGCTAATTCCTCAGAAATCCAAGCAGATGTTTCGTTTTGGCAAGATCAAATTTCCCATGCTTGTGGTGACCTCCCAGTTGATTACCAAGTTAAGGGAAAGAATACCGTAGACAGCTTAGCTACTGCATCGGTGGAAATATCACGAGATCGCACCCGCATTTTACTAACTGAAGCAACTGCTAATTATCGTGCCAGTGTACAAGAGATCCTCCTTGCAGCCCTTGTAGCTACAATAACTCAATGGAACGGTTGCGATCGCGCCTTAGTGGATTTAGAAGGTCACGGTCGTGAAGATCTTTGCAGCAAGCTTGATTTATCGAGAACTGTAGGTTGGTTTACCTCCCTTTATCCCATACTTTTACAAGGGACAAAAAACGCCAACCAAAAGCAATTACTCAAACAAGTCAAAGAACAAATACGAGTTGTTCCTCACTCCGGTCAAAGTTATGGAATGCTGCGTTATTTGTCTTCAGACCCAACCGTCAGAGAAAAACTTTGCCGACAAAAAGCTCAAATTAGTTTCAATTATCTCGGACAAATAGACAGTCAGCAAAAGAATAGTAAGTTTTTCCAAATTAGTAACGCTCCAACTGGTTTGGAAACGTTTACAGGTCAAGAACTGCCACATCTGTTGGCTATTAATGCTCTGATAAAAAATGAATGCCTACAAGTGAACTTGTCTTATAGCCAGAATTTCTATCAACCTGAGACCATCGCAAAATTAGCATTAACCTATCAAGAGAACATCTATTCTTACTTAGAAAAATCAGAAGATAGCTCTGATTGTTACAGTGTTAGCGATTTTTCTTTGGTAGAACTAAGCGATAGCGAACTAAGCTCTATCCTGGAAAATTTCGCAAGCAATACAGAAGTCAGAATTCAGGATTCAGAATGAATTATATCCAGATATAAGCCTCTTTATTTATCGACAAATTTTCGATAATTCAATTTTGAAATATGGCTGCGACTTTTAAATTCTCCATGTTAAAAAATTAAGGAAAAAATATGAACGTAAATTTGAAAGACAAAATTGAAGATATACTCCCTCTAACTCCTTTACAAAAAGGTTTACTATTTCATTCTCTTTATGAACTGGAATCTGGTGTTTATTTTCAGCAGTTAAATTGCCGCTTAGAAGGTAATGTTTCTGTAGACGCAGTCAATCAGGCATGGCAAACTTTGATTAACCGCCATCAGATTTTAAGAACTGCGTTCATTACCAAAGGGCAAAAAGAGCCAATACAAGTAGTTTTTAAGGAACTGGCTTTTCAGATAGAGCAACAAGACTGGAGCGGTTTAAGCCAAACAGATTTAAATAAGCGCTTAGACGATTTTTTAACAGCAGATCGCCATCGTGGGTTTATACTTGATCAACCGCCATTGATGCGAGTTACTTTGATTCGTCTGAGCCAAACATCTTGGCATTTAATCTGGAGTCACCATCATTTGCTCCTTGATGGATGGTCGCAAACCCCATTGATGCAAGAGTTTTTCTATTTGCATCAAGCTGCACAACAAGGAAAAGAAATTTCGTTACCACCAGTTCGCCCTTACAAGGATTTTCTAGCCTGGTTAAAACAAAAAAATCCCGACGATGCAGAAACTTTCTGGCGCAACTATATGAAGGGATTTAGCAGTCATACCCCTTTAGTGATGATGCCAGCCAGACAACGAACCACTTCTAGGGGTAAAGTAGAACTGAGATTAAAATTAGATCGTGCTGAAACTGCTTCAATTGAAAAATTAGCTCGCTATTGTCAAGTCACTCTAAACACCGTCATTCAAGGGACTTGGGCTATTTTACTGAACCGTTACAGTCGCAGCGAGGATATTGTCTTTGGGATTACGGTAGCAGGAAGACCAACAGAACTCAAGGGGATAGAAAGAACCGTTGGACCATTTATTAATACTTTGCCATTAAGAGTTTTAGTCTCTGGAGCAGAGAGACTGGATCTCTGGTTGCAAAAGCTGCAACAACAGCAAGTGGAAATGCGTCAATATGAACACTCCAGTCTCTCAAATATTCAAGGATGGAGCGACGTACCTCGCGGACAATCACTGTTTGAAAGTCTGTTAGCTTTTGAAAATTTTCCTTTTGATAAATCTTTAAAAGCAGAAAATTTCGGTTTGGATGTCACAGAAATATCTTTTTGGGAAACTACCCATTATCCTCTTACTGTAGCAGTAGTTCCAGAAGAGGAACTGTTATTTAAATTAACTTACAGTTCGGAAATTTTCGATCACGTAGGGATGGAACTACTCCTACAACACTGGAAGAATCTTTTAATTAATGCTGCAAATAATTATGATGCTTTTTTAAGTTCTTTGTCCCTTTTTGCTTCGAGAGAACTTCCTGCTGCAATTGAACCCCAGACACAAATTAGAAGTGACGGAACAACTCTAGCCAGTCGTTTTGCTGCTAGTGCTAGCAAATATAGTAACCGAGTTGCCCTTGCTTGGGGAGAAGGTAATCTTACTTATGAAGAAATAGACCTACTTTCTAACCAAATGGCTCGGTTTTTACAAGAACAAGGTATAGAACCGGAAAAACCAGTAGTTCTGTTTTTAGAACGTTCTTGGGAACTTATTGTGGCTATGCTTGGAGTAGTGAAAGCAGGAGGAGTTTATGTTCCTGTAGATCCTGCTTATCCCGTACAAAGAATAAAATTTATCGTTTCTGATTGCCAAACAGAACTAATTCTCACTTCTACTGCTCTTGTTTCTTTACTACCAAAATCCGTACCAGCAATTTGTCTCGATCAAGAAAATGCTCCTTACAAACAAGTCAGTAGCAAACCAGTAATAGCACCAACTCTACAACCAGAGAACGGTGCTTATATCATGTATACCTCTGGCTCCACAGGACAACCCAAAGGAGTAGTGGTCACACACAATAATGTTACCCGTTTGTTTAGCAGCACAGAACATTGGTTTGAATTCAATTGCCAAGATGTCTGGACATTTTTCCATTCTTGTGGATTTGACATTTCTGCGTGGGAAATTTGGGGAGCATTCCTTTATGGAGGGCGCTTAGAGATTGTACCTTATCAGGTTAGCCGCGACCCAAAACGCTTTTTAGAACTCATCCGCGATCGCCAAGTTACCGTACTCAATCAAACTCCATCAGCATTTCTACAATTATTACTAGCCGAAGAGCAGCTACCAACTTTACAGCCTACTACATTACGTCTGATCATCTTGGCTGGTGAAGCACTAAATTTATCTAGTCTCCAACCCTGGTTTGATCGCCACGGTGAGGAGACAACCCGTATCGTTAATATGTACGGTATAACTGAAACCACCGTATACGTGACTTATCGCCCAATTAGCCGTCAAGATGTAGAAAATATCTCAGCTAGCGTTATCGGTGAGCCAATTCCTGATCTTTCTGTTTATGTCGTTGATGCTAATGGTCATCTTCTACCTCCAGGTGTAACTGGAGAAATCTATGTCGGAGGTGCTGGAGTAGCGCGCTGCTATCTCAACCGACCCGAAGAAAATGCTTTACGTTTTATGGTTGATCGTTTCTCTGGAGATGATAACAGGCGTTTGTATCGTACTGGAGATTTAGCTCGGTTTCTTCCTGATGGCGATCTAGAGTATTTGGGTAGGATCGATCAACAAGTTAAAATTCGCGGTTTTCGCATCGAAATTGGTGAAATTGAAGCAGCGATCGCTAAGGTTTCTGAGGTAAAAGAAAACATCGTTGTGCTTCGTGAGGATGCAAATCACGAAAAACATTTAATAGCTTATTTAGTTTGCTCGGTTGACCGTAAACCCACAATTGAAAGTTTACGTACTCATCTCCAGCAATATATACCAGATTATGCAATTCCCTCTCATTTTGTCTATTTAGACCAATTACCCCTTACAGTCAACGGCAAAGCTGATCGTCGAGCATTACCAGATCCTGAGATCGATAGATCCCATCTCAACACAAATTTTGTTGCTCCAGTTACAAAACAAGAAGAAATACTAGCTCAAATCTGGCAAAAAGTTTTGGGAGTAGACAAAGTAGGAAGATTTGATAATTACTTTGTTATAGGAGGAGATTCGATCCGCAGCATTCGAGTTTGTTCTCTAGCAGAAGCAGAAGGATTAAAGGTAGAAATTTCACAAATCTTTTCTTTTCCCGTACTAGCTGATTTAGCCGCAGCAATTACCCCAGATACAGAAAAAGCTAGTATCAATAAGCTAGAACAACCTTTTGCCTTAATTTCTTCCGAAGACAGAGCCAAACTTGAAAAAATGGGTGGTGTAGTAGATGCCTATCCTTTAACACAATTGCAAATGGGTATGCTTTTTCATAGCCATTACACTGCTAAATCAACCGCCTACAACGACGTTTTTAGTTTTCGGGTTCGTAGTCATTTTAACTTCGAACTATGGCAGCAGGCTTACGCTCAAGTGTTGGCAAAACATCCAGTGCTACGGACAGCTTTTTACTTAGGAGAATTCAGCGAGCCATTACAAATAATTTTTGATAATGTTTCAGCGAAAAGTCAATTTACAGATTTAACAGATAAGAGCGAATTAGAACGGGAAAATTATTTTAAATCCTTTCTTACTAAAGGATTTAAAACTCAATTCGATTGGCAAAAAGCTCCATTAATGCGATGTCATATCCACTTGCTTGATCACGATCTTGTGGAAGCAAGTTTTGCCGTTCACCACGGTATTCTTGACGGCTGGAGTTTAGCTAATTTCATTACTGAACTGACTAGTTTATATTTTCATCTCCTAGAGGGTAAAGCAACTATAACATTACCTTTAGAGCCAAAAATATCCTACGCTCAATTTGTTGCGTTAGAACGAGAAGCTATTAAAGATAGAAAGCAAAGAGAATTTTGGCAAGAACAACTGACAGGGATTCCTTTTACCAGGTTACCTCGTATTCCTGGAATAAAGAAACCTGGGCTCGGTAAAATAAATGTTACATTAAACGAAGAAATTGCTCAGAATTTGAGATTGCTAGCTCGTGAGTTAGGAATTCCAATTAAAACTATTTTGTTGGCAGTTCATTTGCGACTTCTTGCTTTTTGTGCAGGAGAAAATGAAGTCGTTACAGGATTGGTCACTAACGGTAGACCAGAAGTTGAAGGTGGCGATCGCATTTTAGGATTGTTCGTTAATACTATTCCTTTTCGTCTCGAACTTCCCAAAGGTTCTTGGCTTGACTTAATTCGTGCTACCTGGAATTATGAACAAAACTTAATGCCTTATCGGCGCTTTCCTTTAGCAGAAATACAAAGAATTTATCAAAATCAACCCATTTATGAAACTTCTTTTAACTTCGTCCACTTTCACGTTTATCAAAAACTGCTGAATTCCTCAGAGATCGAGATAGTTGGGTCAGAATCTCTTAAGGAAACTAATATTCCTTTAAACGTTACTTGGAATGAAGACGTTAGCACTAAAGAGTTGCATTTTAATATAACTTACGACAGCAATGAATTTGGCAAACATCAAGTAGAGGCAATGGTCGATTACGTCTTGAAAGTGTGTGCTGTGTTAGCTGACGATCCTAAGGCGAACTATAGCAATGCTATAAAAAATCTAGTTCTTCCAGAAAATAACCAGTTGGAATTGAACCCTTCACCTACCGTATGGGTTCATGAAATCTTCACCCAAGTTGCAGCCACAAACCCAGATTTACCAGCAGTCTCTTATCAGGGTGAAATTTGGACGAATAAGCAACTAAACCAAAAAGCCAATCAATTGGCAGGATTTTTGCGCGATCGCGGTATAGGAAGCGAGTGTAATGTAGGGATTTGTCTGGAACGATCTCTAGAAATGGTTTGGGCTATTTTGGCGGTTGTAAAAGCGGGTGGTTGTTACGTACCACTCGATCCTGATTATCCTGATGATCGCATTCAGTCCATAATCGCAGATGCTCAAATTAAAATTATTCTCACAACATCCAATCTAGCCGTGGATTACGGGGATAATTCCAAGGATCAAGTTATATTTTTAGACAATTCTCAGGACGAAATTGCCAGCCACTCAGCAGAAAACTTAGACATACCCATCCGGGGAGAAAATACAGCTTATCTCATCTTTACGTCTGGTTCAACAGGAAGAGCCAAAGGTATTGCTATTACTCATCATGCTTTAGCTAAGCATATGGAATGGTTTGTACAAGCTTTTGCTGTTAATAAAACAGATGTAATTTTGCAAAAAACACCATTTGGTTTTGATGCTTCTGTTTGGGAATTTTGGGCTGCTTTAATGACTGGAGCTAAATTAGTGATGGCTAAACCTGGAGGTCATCAAGAAAGCAACTATCTAGTCGAGACAATAAAAGCTGAAAAAGTAACTTTATTACAAGTAGTTCCTACTTTACTGGAAATTCTACTGCAAGAGCCTGGTTTTGCTCAATGTTCCAGTCTGAGATTAGTATTTAGTGGTGGGGAAGTTCTCAAGCAAAGAGTATGGAACAAGTTCCGCACAAATCTACCTGTTCCTTTAGTCAATCTTTACGGACCAGCAGAAACAACTATTGACGTTGCTTATCACTTCTGTCAAGAGCAAGAATCTACTGATACTATAGCGATTGGCAAGTCAGTACCTAATACTCGCTTATACGTCTTAGATACCAACCTGGAACCCGTGATGATTGGAACTCCTGGTGAGCTTTTTGTTGCTGGAGAGCAATTAGCTCGCGGTTATTGGGATGCTCCCCAACTGAGTGCAGCAAGTTTTTTACCAGATCCATTTTCAGATCAACCAGGAAGTCGGATGTATCGTACTGGAGATAGCGCCAGATATTTGCCTGATGGTACGCTCGAATTTCTTGGTCGTTTGGATCGACAAATGAAGATTAGGGGGATTCGCATCGAACCAGGGGAGATTATAGCAGCGATAGAGGCTCAATCTTGGATCGTACGTGCAGCAGTTAAGGGTGTAATTTTAGAAGAAGGAATAAATCAGTTAGTGGCTTACGTGGAGCTAAACCAAGCTCCTGAAGATTGGCAAATAAGATTGCGTAGTTCACTCAAGCAAGTTCTTCCCGATTTTATGATGCCATCGCTGTTCGTACCTTTACAGAATTGGCCTTTACTTGTCAACGGTAAAATTGATTTAAATGCTTTACCCCTACCACAACTAGAAAACACCGCGCTACAAAGACAATACGTTGCACCCCAAAACGAAACCCAAAGAATTTTGGCTGAAATTTGGGAACGAGTGCTAAGAATATCACCAATCGGTATTGAGGACGATTTCTTTGAACTAGGGGGAGATTCCCTCTTGGCTATGCAAATTGTTGCTAAAGCTCGTGTAATTGGTATTTATTTTACACCAAGTGATTTATTCAACTATTCTCGAATAGTTGAACTAACTGCCCAAATTGGGCGCGCGAAAACTGTAGCCGATACACAAACAATTTCTGTTACTGGGGAGATTCCTCTGACACCGATCCAAGAATGGTTCTTTAAACAACCCCTAATTCGTCCCGAACATTGGAATCAAGCAGTTTTACTCAATTTAAAGCCTCAATTCCCTGTTGAGCAATTAGAAAAGACGTTGCTGCAAATTGCCAAGAAACACCCAGCTTTTAGTTTACGATTCTCCAGAACTGCCAACGGATGGAAACAGGAATTAGTCCCAGAATCGAATTTGTTGGGTTTCGATAAGATCGATCTTAGAACACTTCCAGATGCAGAAATCCCCACACAAATTACCACAATCGCTAACCAGTTTCAAGCTCAACTTGATTTAGAACGTGGTCTTTTATTTAGAGCAGTTTATTTCCAGACAAAAGTACAAGATAAACTACTGCTGATTATTCATCATTTAATTGTAGATGGAGTCTCTTGGCGGGTTATTTTACAAGACCTAGCTATGGATGTGATGCCTAGACAATTTGCAGGGTTCGATCAGTGGGCTTTGCAACTTGAGCGTTTGAGTCAGAATTACCAAAATCGGGAAAATTTGCATTTCTGGCAGCAACAAAAAGTAGAAAATTTCTCTTTACCTCTCGATTTTCCTGACGCCATATCAGGAAATAAAGAATCTTCATCTGCTGAAGTTGAATGTAATTTTAGTCAAGACGAAACTGCTAGTTTACTTTACGAACTACCTCGTACCTCTGAAGCGAAAATTCAGGAAGTTTTGTTAACAGCATTGCTAAGAGCAGTAACTGATTGGACTAATCGCTCAGAAGTAGCGATCGCACTAGAAAGTCACGGACGAGATAGTGATTTCAGCAATCTTGAAGTGTTTGACGCTGTAGGATGGTTTACTAGTCTTTTCCCCTTGCGATTAGAAAAAAGTAGCGATGACCATCTAGCTAACCTAGCAGCTATCAAAGAGCAGTTTCAGAAACTACCTCACAAAGGATTAGATTACGGAATACTGAGCCGCCAACCGGAAGTAGCTCCCACTTTACCTGCAATTCCTCAAGGTATCATCTTTAATTATTTAGGACAATTCGACGATAATTTTCCCGCAACTGCACCATTCTCTCCTGCTGACGAAGATACCGGATTCTCTCGCAATCAAGATGAAATACGCCCGTTTCAATTGGAAATTATTGGTTTAATTGTTAACGAACAATTACAAATTCGCTTCGTCTACAGCAAGAATTTACATCTTCAAGCAACTATTGAGAAGTTAGCAAATAACTTTTATCAACACACTCTCGCGCTGTTAACAGCAAGCCGTTCACAAGAAGATGTTTCTAATCGAACAGAAACAGAAGATATTTATCCGCTGACACCGGTACAAGAAGGAATATTATTTCATAGCAATTACGAATCTTCACAAGGGCTTTATTTGCAGCAGTTGATTGGTGATATTGAGGGAATTCTAGATATCGCAGCTTTTCAAAAAGCTTGGCAGTGCTGCGTTGAGCGTCACCCCAGCCTGCGTGCTGCATTTATTTGGCAAGATTTAGAGCAACCTCAGCAGCAAATCCAGCGACAAGTCACTTTGCCTTTTATATCCTATGACTGGTCTAACGAAGACGAGATCGAGAAGAAATGGGCTAAATTGCTAGAAACAGATCGCCAAGAGGGGTTTGCTCTCGACACAGCACCGTTAATGCGGTTTTTGCTAGTGAAACTTGAACAGAGAAAATGGCGATTTTTATGGACTCACCATCATTTACTTTTAGATGGCTGGTCTTTACCAATTGTTTTTCGGGACGCGATCGCGTTTTACCAAGTAGAAACCACAGGAATACCCCATCAACTCCCTGAACCACCTTTGTATCGCAAATTTATCCATTGGTTGCAGCAGCAAAAATCCGCGTTGGCTGAGTCTTTCTGGAAATCGGCTATGAGGGGTTTGTTAGGAGCAACCCGTTTAGGATTAAAAGCTGCTTCAACAGAACACCAAACCTACTCTCAAACATTATCTCAACAAACTTATACCCAACTCAAAACTGCTGCTCGTAAGTATCGAGTTACACTGAATGTCCTTGTGCAAGCAGCTTGGAGTATTCTTTTAAGCAAATACAGCAGTTCTAACGATGTGGTTTATGGTATTACAGTTTCTGGGCGACCTCCAGAATTAGCAAATTCTGAAGAGATGGTCGGTCTATTTATTAATACCTTACCCTTGCGAGTGCATTTAAATAATGCTGAACCTGTTGTAGATTGGTTACCAACAATTCGCGATCGCCAGTTGGAAATTAATCAATATTCCTATAGCCGTTTGGTAGATATTCAAGGCTGGAGTGAAATTCCTCGTGGACAACCTTTGTTTGAGTCGATCCTCATTTATGAGAACTATCCAATAGCAGATAGTTTGGGAGAAAATACTGGTGATTTGGCGATAGCTTCAGTTCGCTCTTTAGAGAAAAACAATTATCCCGTTACTGTTTATGTTTTACCTGGACGAGAAATCACCATTGAAATTGCCTTTCAACAAGGAGTAGGAAGCTCAGAGCAACGACAACAACTGCTCACCCATCTTATCACAATTCTCGAAAAACTAGCCGATCCAGAATTGGAATTTATCGGAGAAATAGGACTATCAAGAATTCAACCAGCCGAGTCTAAAAGAGACGTACCATTTACTGATAAAGCGTCCGAAACTTTTTCGCTTAATAGCCCAATACCCAATCCCCAGTCCCCAATACCCAATCCCACTGTTAACGAACTGTTTAGTCGCCAAGTCTTATTAACTCCAGATGCTCCAGCAGTGTTCTCAGGAGCAAACTGGTTAACTTACGCTGAACTGGAACACCAATCTGACCAGATTGCGCATCAGCTTCTTGTTTTGGGAGTAAAACCAGAAACTCCAGTAGCTGTATGCTTGGAGCGTCATCCAAAAATCGTTGTCGCTCTTTTAGGTATTCTTAAAGCTGGAGCTGCGTTTGTCCCTCTCGATCCTGAATTCCCGCGCGATCGCTTAGATTACATCCTCTCAGATAGTGGTGCAGCAGTTATCGTTACCGAAACAAGCATTGCTCTTGAAATTCCTGAATCTTCAGCACGGGTGCTTTTAATCGACTCAGACAACTTAACAGTTACAGACACAAAACCCACACTACCAGAAATTTCCGAGAGCGATCGCCTTGCGTATATCATTTATACTTCTGGTTCTACAGGACGACCAAAGGGAGTAGAAATCTCTCATAATTGTTTGGTTAATTTCCTCCTTAGTTTCCAAAAGCAACCCGGAATTACCTCCACAGATACTTTAGTCGCAGTGACTACTTTATCCTTCGATATTTCTCTGCTAGAGCTGTTTTTACCTTTAATATCTGGAGCGCGTCTAGTGATAGCTGATCCAGAAACCACCAGAGATGGAGGGAAATTGGCTCAATTACTGAAATCTTCCGAAGCGACAGTAATGCAAGCAACTCCAGCCACATGGAGGCTGCTTTTAACTGCTAATTGGCAACCTCAGCTTCCCTTCAAAGCTTTTTGTGGTGGAGAAGCTATGTCTGTAGAACTAGCAACATCTTTACTTAAACAAGGGGTAGAGTTATGGAATGTTTATGGTCCGACTGAAACAACCATTTGGTCTGCTATTAACCCAGTAAAACAGGTAGAAGACTCTGTTTCAATTGGTCAGGGTATTACCAAGACTTCTCTGTATATTCTTGATTCTGCTGGTCATCCTGTTCCAGAAGGGGTTGTAGGGGAGTTATTTATTAGCGGAGCTGGACTTGCAAGAGGTTATCGTAACAGAGCGGATCTGACAGCAGAAAAGTTTGTTCCCAACCCTTTTGGAAGCAACCCAGGAGAACGAATGTATCAAACTGGGGATCTGGGAAGGTTTCTAAGCGATGGAACAATAGAGTTTTTGGGGAGATCTGATTTTCAAGTCAAAGTTCGCGGTTTTCGGATCGAACTTGGAGAAATTGAAACAGTTTTAGAAACTCATCCAGCTATTTCGCAAGCGATCGTATCTGCAGTAGAGGATCGGGGGGGAGATAAGCAGCTAGTAGCTTATTTGGTAGCTACATTGTTAAGGGAACAACCAAGTCCTGAGGATCTGCGATCGTACTTGTCAACAAAATTGCCTGCTTATATGCTTCCATCGTCTTGGATCTTCCTTGAGCAGATACCTTTAACTCTCAATCAGAAAGTTGATCGTCGTGCTTTACCTCTACCTTCTATCCCAGATACAACTGCTAATTACGTCGCGCCTAGAAATGCTATAGAAGAAGCACTGGTCTTGATTTGGCAAGAAATTCTCCAAGTTGAAAAAGTAGGAGTTAAAGATAATTTCTTTGAACTGGGGGGACATTCTCTAATAGCATCTCAAATTTACGCTCGGATTGAGAAAATTTTCGCGATTAATCTTTCTTTAAGAGAGCTATTTGAGTCTCAAACAATTGAAAAAATAACAGAGATTTTTGTAAGCAGAGAAAGAACATCTGGACAGAGTGAAAAAATAGCTAAGGTATTTTTACGAATGAAAAAAATGACTCCGGAAGAAAAAGCTGAACTCTTCCAAAACAAGAACCGTAAAAATCACTAAGGCACATGTAAATTCACCAAAAAGGTACAAATAATGTCTAAAATTAGTATTGTCACCCCTTGCTACAATACAGAGAAGTATATTGCAAAAGCAATTGATAGTGTAATTGCTTCAACTTTTACCGACTGGGATTATGTAATTGTAGATGACGGCAGCACGGATAAATCATTAGAAATTATTTTAAATTATGTGAAAGAAGACCCGCGTTTACAATTAATTAAGCAACGAAATTTTGGTGTTTGTAATGCACGTAATAACGGCGCTAAAATCTGTTCTTCTGAGTCAGAGTATTTGATGTTCTTGGATGCAGATGACTGTATTGAACCAGAAATGTTAGAGATCATGGTTAAATACCTTGATCAATATCCTAACGTTGGTTTACTTCACAGCGATACATTGTTTATTGATAGCGAAGATAATATTTTAAATTTTTCTCGTGTCCCCAGATTTTTTCTATCTCCAGATGGAAAATTTGAAGAAGTTCCTGATGATGTGCCACAAACACCTTTTTTGTCGATTGCTACCGGAATATGTAGGGAAGCTGGAACTGTTTTACGTAAGTCTATTTATATGAAAACATCTGGATGGCCTGAGTTTTTGGGACAAGGGTATGAAGGAATAGATTTATTTATTCAGATGGCATTACTAAGTGATGTTCATTATATATCCAAGAAGCTGTATAAATATCGCCAGCATGAGTCGCAGTCTCATAAATCACGAGACAACATGTTTAAACTTATCGACAAGTGGAAACAAGCAAAAGGATTAACATCAGAGCAACAAGAGAAAGTAAATCAAGTGATAGATTATTTACCCGCTTACGAAGAATTTATGATTGATTACGAGCAATTAATGCTAAGTATTTAATTAAAAAAAGATTTCCAAAATACCTTCGCAAATATACACAACCATGAACAAGATTCCCAAAATAATTCATCAAATCTATTTTCCAGGAGAAGCTGCTCTTCCAGAAAATTATTCTCGTTATCGGCAAACTGTTTTAGATCTTCATCCTGATTGGGAGTATTATTTTTGGGATGAGCAGAAATGCCGTAAATTTTTGGAAGATAATTATCCTTGGTTTTTGGAAGTATATGATTCTTATCCATCAAAGTTCATTCAACGTTGTGATTCTATACGCTATTTTCTTCTGTATCACTATGGAGGATTTTATATAGATCTCGACATAGAGTTTCTCAAACCTCTAGATGATTTACTAGAAGATTATGAGCTAATTCTTTCAAAGATTGTGGGCTTTAGTAATGCAATTATGGGTAGTGTTCCAAAACACCCTCTTTGGCCGAAAGTTTTTGAGGAATTAGATAAGCGTAAGTTAGGAATACGTCGAAAATTTGATCCATTATTCTTGTTTAGAAACATCCAAGAATATTCTGTGTGCTATAGCACAGGGCCTTTATTATTAGACGATTGTGTAATTGCGGAAAAATATCACGAAAAAAGTACAGTTCGTGTTTGTCCTGGATATATTTTTGAACCAGATGCACCTATGGAATTTAATGGAAAAATTATCAAATGGCAAGACAAGTCAGTATCGTATTCTATTCATCATATGACTAATGGCTGGCTTTCCAGACACAGTAAATTAGTTAGTGCTTTTTTTGGATTTTTTATCGAAACTTATTGGGCATTAGGTGGTTTTTTGCCATTACCAAAAAGCAGATTGTCAAAAATTAATATATCTCAAAAATCAAGGGTTAAAACAAGCACACAAGAAAAAAAGGAAATTTATTCATGAGTCGCGTTGTATTTATTAATGTTTCGGCAGCAGGACATGTTATTCCTACCTTTGGATTAGTTAAAGAATTACTGCATCAAGGAGAAGAAGTAATTTACTATGAAATTTCCAAATTTCAATCAGAAATAGAAGCTTTTGGGGCAGCTTTTCGTGCTTATCCAGAAATTCCAGACGATACATTCCCCTCATTAGATGATAATGATTTTACTGTAGTACCAGTTTTAACTTGGACTGCTAGACAAATGCTACCTTGGTTACTCGAATCACTCCGAATAGATAAACCAGACTATATCATTCATGATTCTTTATGCTTGTGGGGAAAAATAGCCGCACAGTTGCTCAATATTCCAGCAGTTAATTCTATTGCTACTGCTGCATTCAATCATCGGAGTTTATATGAATGCTCTATCATCGCTCCACAGTTACCTGTATGGCTCTCAGAAGAGTCGCTGAATGTGAAATCGTTTTTTCACTACGAGCGAGAATTACGAGAAACCTATAATATCCCGCATTTCGATTTCATCGATGTATTTACTAACGTAGAACCTCTTAACATTTGTTATTTACCACGAGAACTCCAGCCTTATGTGGAAAAGTTTGATCACACTTTTCACTTTGTAGGTCCATGCGATCCAGTGCGGACTATGGAATTTGATTTCCCCATGGAACAATTATGGGCAGAAAAACTGATCTTAATTTCTTTTGGCAACATTCACGATCCAGGTTATGAATTTTACCAAAACTGCATTGAGGCATTTAAAGAGCTTGATGTTCAAGTTCTGATGGTAATCTCTAGCTTTACAGAAATTGAGCAACTAGGGAATATACCCTCAAACTTTATAGTTCGACGGACAGGTACTGTACCCCAACTAAAAATTTTAGAACGTACAAGCCTTTTCATCATGCACGGAGCGGGAGGTGGTACCCGTGAAGCAGTTTGGTACTCAGTACCAATGATCGCAGTCCCTCAAACTTATGAGCAATATATTATATCTCTTCAAATTGAAGCACAAGGAGCAGGAATTTGTCTTAAACCTGAAGTAGTTAATGCTGAACTCTTACAAAAAACTTCCCTCAAAATTTTAAACGATAGTTCTTTCCAAGCTAACAGTGCGCGTCTTGGAGATGCTTGTCGTACTGCTGGTGGAACAGATCGAGCAGTACGTGAAATTTTCCAATATTTGGGCAAGTCAGATCCAGTTTTAGGATGAAAAGGAGACAGAAGTCAGGAGTCAGGAGTTAGAACATTTTAACCTCTATATTTCGCACTTGAAGAAAGGACAAATATTGTGGGTTTATGACCATTCACAATGTCCTATTTTAAATCATGATTCATCCCATCGACTCATTGTAAAGAATGACATTCTGAGTTCTATACGCTAAATTTCTGAGTTGGTAAATCTGCCTATAAAACTTGATTCTCCTGACTTCTGACTCCTGACTCCTGAATTCTTCTTTATTGTCTTCAAAATATAATTAAGGAATATTAATAATGAATTATTCTGAAGTAAACGAATTAGAAATTTTAGAATTTCTCTTAGAAGAAGAAGGAATTGAATTAAATTTCAACCAATCCTCGATCTCGCGGTACGGACGAACACAAGTCCCTGCTTCTTTTCAACAAAGACGTTTGTGGTTTCTTTACGAGCTAGAACCAACCTCTTCAGCTTATAATATATCTTCTATTTTTCGTCTACAGGGTTCGTTAGAAGTGCAAGTTTTGAAACAAGCATTTCAACAATTGCAGCAGCGACACGAAAGTCTTCGTACAACTTTTGTAGTAATCGATGGTGAACCGTGGCAATATATTCATGCTGAAGTGTTAACTGAGCTAGAAATCGAAGACTGGAGCAAGCTACCTGAAACCGAAATTGAAAAGCAAATCCCTAAAATAGCCGCTTCTGAAGCAGGATATTCGTTTGATCTCAAAGAGGGAGCACTGTTTCGAGCTAGACTTTTTCAACTGGAACCAGAAGAACATTTGCTGAGCCTAACACTCCATCATATTATTGCTGATGCATGGTCTCTTGGTGTTCTTCTCGAAGAACTTGCTCTCATATACGAGTTGCTCCTCAAAAAAGATCAAGTTTCACTCCCAGAATTAAGGATCCAATACTCCGATTATTCTATTTGGCAGCAAGAGAAAATAGCTGAGTCAGTTTGGGAAGAACATCTTGTTTACTGGAAAAAACAACTGGCTCAATTACCAATACTCGAATTTCCCACTGATTTTCCTCGACCTTCTTTACAATCATTTCGAGGTGATCTGGTTCAGTTTACAATACCATCAGAATTGACAAATGCGATCCGCCGCTTTAGCCAGAAAGAGAATGTGTCTCTTTTTACCACTCTCATGGCTGCTTTTCAAACTCTCTTGGCACGTTATTCAGGTCAAGAGGATGTGAGTGTCGGTACTTCCATCGCCAATCGTCAAGGAATTGATACGGAAAGACTAATAGGTTTTTTTGTAAATACCTTAGTCATTCGCACTGATTTATCTGGAGAACCGAGTTTTCGGACTTTGGTCAGCAGAGTTAACAAAACAGTCCTTGGAGCATTTGAACATAGTGAAGTTTCTTTTGAGACATTAGTCGAGTACCTACAAATAGAGCGCGATACCAGTCGTAATCCTTTATTTCAGATCGCTTTTACCCTATTAAATGCTCCTAAACCTAAGTTTGAGCGAGATAATTTAGAAATAACTTCTATAGCTAGTCAAAATGCTGCTCGTTTTGATTTAGAACTTTTTATTACCGAAGAAGACGAGAATTTAAGCGCTGTTTTATCTTATAACACAGATTTATTTACACGAGAGACAGCAGTACGCATTACTCGTCACTTCTGCGAATTAGTAAAAAATTTACTAGCTCAGCCAGATGCACCAGTTTATCGCTTACCAATACTGCTTCCTGAAGAGCAAGTACCTTCCGCACCCCGTGAGCATTTTGTTGTAGATTACTGTCTTAATCAAGCTTTCAACCAACAAGTATATTTACATCCAGATCATCAAGCTGTTAGTTTTGAAAACCAATCTTTAACTTACAAACGATTAAATGAAAAAGCCAATCAATGGGCTCGTTATCTGATTGATCATGGTGCGAAACCAGAAGTGAGAGTGGGATTGTTGGTCAATCGCTCTCTAGAAATGGTAATCGCTATCCTAGCTATTCTCAAAGCTGGTGCTGCTTACGTTCCAATCGATCCCCAATCCCCTCAAGAGCGTATTGCCTATATTTTAGAAGATAGCGGTGTATCGTTTTTGCTAACTCAGGTGGAGTTTGCATCACAAGTTGTATCCCACCAGACACCTTCGATTTTCTTGGAAAATTGCCAGGAAGAGATATCCAGAAAGCAATCTACTGATCCGAGTATAGTTCTTAATCCAGATAATGCTGCTTATGTTATTTATACTTCTGGTTCTACAGGAAAACCCAAGGGTGTGATCGTCACTCATCACAATGTGGTGCGCCTGATGTTGGCAACGCAAAAATGGTATAACTTTAACGAAAAAGATATCTGGACTTTATTCCACTCTTGTGCTTTCGATTTTTCTGTGTGGGAAATTTGGGGCGCTCTTTTCTTTGGCGGACATTTAATTGTCGTTCCTTATTCAGTGACGCGATCGCCAGAGGAATTTTACCATTTACTCTGCGACAAGGGCGTCACAGTTTTAAATCAAACCCCTTCTGCTTTTCGCCAGCTAATTGAAGCTGAAGAAGTGCTTTGTCGAGAAAGTGAAGTTAACTTGCGTTTTGTGATTTTTGGTGGAGAAGCACTAGATTTATCAAGTCTCAAACCCTGGTTTGATCGTCATAGCGACGATTTTCCCCTTCTGGTCAATATGTACGGAATCACTGAAACCACGGTTCACGTTACCTATCGTCCCATTCGTTGGCGTGATGTCAAAAAAGCTACGGGTAGCATTATTGGTGAGCCAATTCCAGATCTTTGCGTTTATCTTCTTGATCGCTATGGTCAACCAGTTCCTACGGGGGTTACAGGAGAAATTTACGTAGGTGGTGAGGGAGTTAGTCGGGGTTATTTAAATCGACCGGATTTAACTGCTGAGCGCATGGTACCAAACCCAGCTGGTTCCGAAGGTCGTCTCTACAAGACTGGGGATTTGGGCAAATATCTTGCTAACGGAGAATTAGAATATTTAGGACGCAACGACCATCAAGTTAAAATTCGTGGTTTCCGCATTGAATTAGGGGAAATAGAAACACTTCTACAGACTCATCCTGGAGTTCGACATAGTTGCGTCATTCCTTGGGCGCAAAATCAAGATGATGTGAGGTTAATCGCTTACATAGTACCTCAAACAGACCCAGCTAAAACCCCAGGATACGAAAATTTAATTACAGAACAAATCCAAGAATGGCAATATACTTTTAACGAAACTTATCGCAGTAGCGAAACTGAACTCGATGCAGCATTTAACATTGTAGGTTGGAATAGCAGTTATGATGGCAAACCTATTCCAGCGGAAGAAATGCGCCAGTGGCTCGACAATACTTTAGCTCAGATAAGATCCCTAAAACCAAGTAAAGTGTTGGAAATTGGCTGTGGTACGGGTATGATTCTCCTAAATATTGCTGCTGAGGTTGATACTTACTGGGCTACGGACTTTTCCTCAGAAGCGATCGCTAGGTTACGAAAAATCCTGCACCAACGTCAATGGGATCAAGTTCACTTACAACAACAAGAAGCAAATAATTTTAGTGGTCTTCCTCAGTCATACTTCGACACGATTGTTATCAATTCAGTCGCTCAATATTTCCCTTCCCTAGAGTACTTGCAGCAGGTAATTGCTGGAGCGTTGGATTTACTAGCTCCAGGAGGAAGTATATTTATCGGTGATAATCGCCACTTATTATTATTAGATTGCTTTTATAGTAGTGTTGCTTTTGCTCAACTAGTAGATGATACAAAGCGAGAAGATTTTCAACAAAAAGTACAAGTAATTGCTGAGAATGAAAACGAATTAACTCTCGATCCGATTTTCTTTGCTGATTTACCCCAAACTTTTCCTGCTATAGCTGGAGTAGAAATTTACTTAAAACGGGAAAAGACAAATAATGAAATGACTAAGTACCGTTATGATGTAGTGTTGCATAAGCAAGGAGATAATAAAGATCCGATCAATCCTATTTGGTTTGATTGGCAGAGTGAAAATTGCCAATTGAGCGATGTGCGCGATCGCTTATCACAAGAACAAAGCTTTGCTATTGGTTGGTGTGGTGTTCCCAATGGTCAGTTGTTGCGAGACAAAAAAATTTGGCATTGGTATCGGGATGTAGAAGATTGCGCTACGGTAGGGGAGTTGCGCAATTTGCTAGACCGCAATAATGATATGGGGGTAGTTCCTGGCGACTTTTACGATCTGGCTGTAGAAACTGGTTGTGAAGTCATTATTACTTATTCTGCTAATGGTGATCCTAGTTATTTTGACGTTTTATTTTATACAAAAATCGACGGAGTGAAAAAACGTCGCTGCCCGTTTATCATGCCTCTAGTAGCAAGAAATAGTAGCGATCGCTCTAGTTATTACCTCAATCCGCTCAAAGGACGTTTTGCTAAAGCATTGATCAACGGGCTAAAGGATCGAGCCAGCAAGCAACTTCCCGAATATATGAGACCTGGCGCTTATATGCTTTTAGATCGCTTACCCATAACCTCTAACGGGAAATTAGATCGTCGTTCTTTACCCTTACCAAATCTAAGCAGAGCTATTTCGCAGAAATCTTTTGTTGATCCACAGACTTCAACTCAAAACATTTTGTGTCTGGTGTGGAGAAGTGTTCTTGGTCTGGATCATCTCGGTATTACAGACAATTTTTTTGAATTAGGGGGTCACTCCTTATTAGCTACCAAGCTAGTTTCTCGGATTCGAGAACAATTCAATATAGTTTTACCTTTGCGAGCCATTTTTGAGCATCCTACGGTTATCGAGCTAGCAGAAGAGGTAGATAAGCTGTTACTTCAGAGAGATCAACACAAAGATTTAGCAAAATATGAGATCTCGCAGGTTAAAAACCGCGATAACTTACCTCTTTCTTTTGCACAACAAAGACTATGGTTTCTCAATCAACTCGAACCTGATAACCCTGCATACAATATTGTAGTGGGCTTTCGTCTTCATGGGATTTTGGATGAAGAAGCACTATCAGCTAGCTTGCAAGAAATCGTCACCCGTCATGAAGTCTTGCGGACAAATTTCGATCAGGACGATCAAGGTAATCCGGTGCAGGTCATTCACCCATCTGCTGAAATTACTTTAAATCTCACCGATTTAAGTGATTTGCTTGAATCTGAGCGAGAAGAAAAGCTTATGCAAGCTGTGAATCAAACCTTGGTAACGCCATTTAACCTTAAAACTGATCCTTTGTTGCGGGTTTATCTCTATCGATTAGGTGAGCAGACTTATGTATTAGTAGCAGTCATGCACCACATTGTTTCGGACGCTTGGTCGTTTGGAATTGTAGTTAAGGAATTAACTCTGCTATATGACGCTTTTTGTCGAGGAGATAAATCACCTTTGCTTCCTCTAACTCTACAGTATGGTGATTTTGCCTTTTGGCAGAGGACTGTTTTTGAGCGAGAAGAACTACCAAAACAATTAGCGTATTGGCAAGAAGAACTAAGCACAGAAGTAGAACCTTTAAACTTGCCTACTGATTTTCCTCGTCCCGCGATCGTAACTTATGAAGGACGATCTGTATCTTTTACGATCAACAGAGATCACTACTTGCGCTTCAAACAACTATGTGAATCTCAAGGTGTTACCTTATTCATGGGATTATTAACAGTATGGAAAGTGCTGTTAATGCGTTATTCTGGACAACATGATATTTTAGTCGGCACTCCGATTGCCAATCGAAATCGGCGAGAGGTTGAAGATCTAATCGGATTTTTTGTCAACACATTAGTAATACGTACCGATCTCAGTGGTAATCCTTCTTTTGTCACTTTGCTAAAAAAAGTTAAAGAGAAAACTTTACAAGCTTATGCGCATCAGGATTTACCTTTTGAAAAATTGGTCGAAACTCTGCAACCAGAACGAAATCTAAGCCATAGTCCTATATTTCAGGTAATGTTCGTCTTGCAGAACGCTCCATCGAGCAACTTAGAATTGGCTGATTTAGAATTTATCCCCCTAGAACTAGAACAAGTTACAGCCAAGTTCGATTTTTCCTTACAGATAACGGAAACAGAAACAGGTCTTCAAGGACTTTGGGAATATAAAACCGATTTGTTTGAAGAAGCAACCATTAATAGAATGATTGGTCATTTCCAAAATTTGCTCTCAGCAGTGATTGAAACTCCAGAACTAGGGATTTGTCAATTACCCTTAATCAGCACCTTTGAGCGACATCAACTGCTAGTAGAGTGGAATGATACCTTGGTGGACTATCCTCAGAGCCATTGTATCCATCAGTTGTTTGAAGCCCAAGTGGAATCCACCCCCGATGCTGTAGCAGTGATTTTTGAGAACGAGCAACTGACTTATCGTGAGTTGAACACCCGTGCCAATCACTTAGCCCATTATCTCCAAACTTTAGGTGTTAAACCTGAGGTATTGGTGGGCATTTTTGTGGAACGTTCCATTCACATGGTAGTGGGATTACTTGGTATTCTCAAGGCAGGTGGGGCTTATGTACCTCTCGACCCGGAGTATCCTCAAGAGCGTTTGGCTTTTATATTGGAGGATGCGACCGTTTCTGTGTTGTTGACTCAGCAGCATCTTGTTGCAAAGCTACCTGAGCATAAAGCTCACCTTGTGTATTTAGATTCTGAGGCTCAGGAGTTTGCGCAAACGAGCGAACTTCCTAATCCTTGTGGTGTAGAACCGTCAAATTTAGCTTATGTTATTTATACTTCTGGTTCAACTGGGAAGCCTAAAGGCGCGATGAATACCCATCAGGGTGTTTGTAATCGTCTGCTTTGGATGCAGGATACTTATAAACTTAGCAGCGGCGATCGCGTTCTGCAAAAAACTCCCTTCAGCTTTGATGTTTCGGTGTGGGAATTCTTCTTACCACTACTAGCAGGAGCTTGTTTAGTAGTTGCTAAACCAGAAGGACATAAAGATATTGCTTACTTAGTGGAGATCATTACCCAACAACAAATTACGACTATACATTTTGTTCCTTCAATGCTACAAGTTTTTCTAGAAGACGAGAGTGTAAAACGTTGTCATTCTCTAAAACAGGTTATATGTAGTGGTGAAGCACTCCCTAGAAAACTTCAAGAACATTTCTTTAGCTGTCTAGAATGTAAATTACATAACCTTTATGGGCCAACAGAAGCAGCAATTGATGTTACATACTGGCAGTGTGAACGTGAAAGCCGTTTGAGAATGGTTCCGATTGGTCGACCGATCTCTAACACGCAGATTTACATACTTGACCAATACTTACAGCCTATCCCAATTGGTATACCAGGAGAGCTACACATTGGGGGTGTAGGATTGGCACGAGGCTATCTTAACCGATCAGAACTAACCCAAGAAAAATTTATCCCAAATCCTTTTAAAGAGAGCGGGGAGCAGCCCCTTTTGGGAAGTCAAAAGTTAACCTATGCTTCTTCTGAGCGGCTTTACAAAACTGGTGATTTAGCTAGATATTTACCTGATGGTAACATAGAATTCCTCGGTCGCCTTGACGACCAGATCAAGATTCGGGGTTTCCGCATCGAGCTAAGGGAAATTGAATTTGCTCTAAATAGCTACGACGATGTAGAGCAGTCCATTGTGATTGCTCACGAAGATAACCCCAGCGACAAGTATTTAGTAGCTTATGTAGTGACTGAGCATGAGATTAATATCAACGCTCTTAAGAATCACCTCAAACAACAGTTGCCAAATTACATGGTACCTTCTCTCTTTGTGCAACTAAAAACTTTACCTTTGAATACTAACGGTAAAGTTAACAGAAAAGCATTACCTGCCCCTACGTTAAATAAACTTGTACATTCAGAAAACTGCATTCTACCCCGCACTAAACTAGAACATCAATTAGCGAAAATTTGGGAAGTAGTACTTAAAATCAAGCCTATTAGCGTCACCGATAATTTCTTTGAATTAGGTGGATATTCTTTATTAGCAATCATTTTAGTTAACGAAATAGAAAAGGAGCTAGGTTATACACTTCCTGTATTAAAACTTTTTGAAGAAAGAACTATAGAAAAAATAGCATTGTACCTAGAGAACTATCGAGATTCATCTGATCATGATATCTTGATTCCGTTACAAATAAAAGGAAATAAAACACCATTGTTTTTAGTACACCCAGCAGGTGGTTATGGTTTAATTTATTCATTCTTAGCAAATAAATTAGATCAAAACCAACCAGTTTATGCATTACAATCTCAAGGTCTAGATGGCAAGCAACAGCCTTTAAGCAGCATCAAATCTATGGCTTCTGCTTATATAAAAGTCATGCGAGAAATACAACCATTTGGTTCTTACTTAATTGGGGGTTATTCTTTAGGCGGATTAATAGCCTTTGAAATCGCTTCTCAATTAGAATCAGTAGGTGAAAGTGTACAAAATCTCCTGATAATCGATACTCACCCTCCTGATAGGGAGATAATTGTAGAGGATGAAATTCTTTCACTCATTATATTTGTAACAGAAGTTGGGCTTCACTTTAATGTAAAAATTGAACTTGATTATGAAGAAATTGCAGTTTTGAATGAAGCAGAAAGATTAGAGCATGTGTTGCAAATATTTCAACACCATCAACTTGTTCCTCCTAATTCAGGCAGAAATCTAGTTTCTGGAGCAATTAACGTTCATAAGGCTAATTCTCAAGCAAGTCTTGGTTATCAACCCAAACCAATTAATACTCCTATCTCCTTATTTAAAACTGAAGGATTAGCACAAAAGTTTCCAAACAATCCTACGTTAGGCTGGGAAGAATTAACTAGCAAACAGGTGTATGTTCGAACAGTAAAAGGTATCCATGAAGAGCTTTTACGAGAACCCTCAGTCACCGAACTTGGCGCAGCCATCCAAGAAATTTTATAAATTAGGGATGCAATACTGCTCAGTTAAGCCGAAAATTTAAATTTAATGTAGGTTGGGTTGAGGAACGTAGACGCTCCTGGCGGCTTCCCGTTCGCGCAGCGTCTCCGATAGGAGAAGGGTAACCCAACATTTATAAGGATTTGTTGGGTTTCGCTGTCGCTCTACCCAACCTACGATTTTCCCTAACCGAGCAGTATTGACCAGGTATGAAGACCCGCTCTCTATTAGAAAAAAATTATTAAGCTTGGATTTCTCAGTTGTCAGAAATCCAGGTAAATATCAGAGGTAAAATTCCCATCAACTGAATATTTAACGATGGTTTATGCTAAAAACAATCAAAAATTGTAATTGCTATACCCAAGATATTGAACTAGCTTTAGATATAGTATCAGATTGGGCTATAAATCCTGTAATAAAAAGAAAGTTCCAAAAATTACAGCAAGAAGTAGAAATTTTAGAAAAACAAATAAAAATGCGAAACCCTAAAATATCAGATCAAAAATAAACGAGAGTAATATTTGTATTTCATGAATTATTTATAACTCGACAAAAAGATTTTTCAAAAATCCTTAAGGAGGACTTGATATGAAGTTAGAAGATGTTCACGCTATAGTTACCGGTGCTGCTAGTGGTATTGGACGTTGTATTGCTATTGAACTAGCACGTGCAGGAGCTTTAGTAGTTGGTGGTGATATAGACTTGGATGGGTTAAAAGAACTTGAAAGAGAAAGTGCTGGGCTATCTGGCAAGATTTTTGGAATTAAGTTAGATGTAGCTAACGAGTTGATAGTAAAAAATTCTGTTGAAGAAGCTTTTTCTAAATTGGGTTATGCCAATGTTTTAGTTAATAATGCTGGTATCCTGCGAGATGGTTTACTAATCACTCGTGATGAAGAAGGTTGGTCACGCAAGTTACCAACTGCACAGTGGAAAAAAGTTATGGACGTAAATTTATTTGGCCCGTTTTTTATGGCTCGTGAATTTGCTGCTATTGTAACTGAGCAAAATATTGCTCCTGGTTTAATCGTCAATATTTCCTCCATAACTCGCTCCGGTAATCCTGGACAGTCCAACTACAGTGCTTCTAAAGCTGGTCTTGATGCTCTCACTCGCACTTGGGGTTTAGAACTAGCTCCGTCGGGACTGCGAGTTGCAGGTATTGCTCCTGGATTAACTGAAACACCAATTTTAAATTATGTATCTCCAGAAGCACAAGCAGAAATAATCGCTAAAATTCCTTTGGGTCGCATGGCAAAACCTTATGAAATCTGGCTCGCTATGCGTTTTATTATCGAGTGTGACTACTTTACTGCTAGCACTATTGAAGTTAATGGAGGAGCTATGTTTTAATCTTCTGTATGCGAAATTTATTAATCCCTATACCTAAATTTATTTAGTTTCAGCATTTTAGATTTGACAGTATTCTAAAACGTGTGAGCATAAAGGCATTAAGCCGATTAATAAGTTAAGCAATCAATTTTAGTTATTTGGCTTAACTTAAATTAACAAAAATATTGCTATTTATTCGTGAATTGCACTAAGGAGAAATGAGTGATGAGTAACCAAAAAGAGATGTTGGCTGAAGGGTTGAATAAGCGTTTCGAGTTAGAAAAGCAGGTAATTTTAAAAGCGTGGGAAGATGAAGCTTTCCGTCAAGATTTGTTGTCAAATCCAGCAGCAGCTTGTGCAAAAGCTCTCAACCAGGAATTACCAGAAGGATTTTCTATAGAAGTGATTCAGGAAACTCCTGGGACTGTTAAATTAGTACTACCTGCTTTTCCATCCCAAGTTAGCGCTGATACAGAATTAACTAGCGAAGCTCTAGAAGGTGTTTCTGGAGGTTCTGTGAAGACTATTAGTTTCATCAACAAAACTGTGACTTATTTACTCGGTTAGCATTTACGGAATAGACGAATACTGACGAATTGATGAAGGGTGCGTTATAGCTTAGAGTGACGACCCCTTCTTCTTCCTTAAGAAAATACTCTGCACCTTTTTTCTTGTGTGATAGTTATTCTCTAAGCCATCTTATAAGGAAAAACTACTCTTCTAGAGGTATAAATATGCAAGTTAAAGATATAACTTTATATAGAAAAATTTCTTTGAAAATTTACAACAAAATTGAAGAAATTATCAAAAATAAACAAAATAATGAAACTTTTTGTATCGAAAATATATCTCATGGTGAATTAGAAAAACTAGTTACAAATATCAGTCATCTCAAGCGCTTTAGAGAAAAATTGGAAGCTAACCCAAGTTTTAGAGAGCAATTTTTAGCAGATCCTGATAAGACTATTGAGAGCAGCAACCTAAGTATTGAGTCATCAGATATTGATTTCCTATGGCAAGATATGATGGCGCACAAAGAAGCTGAATACTTACCTACTTTACCTTCAGAACGCTATCTAAAACTTTTTAAGGAAGAAAATTGTGATGTCGTAACTTTAGCAGACTCAAGTAGTAATCCTTATTTTAAGGCATGGCGATCGCGTCAGATAGCGCGTTGTACAAGCCAAATGCCAAAGCCAATTAGTGATGGTATTGTACACGCTAGTGTCAGTTTTGAACTTAGTAAAGGGTGTTCAGTTGGATGCTGGTTTTGTGGTGTTTCAGCACCTCGTCTTGGAGATATTTTTACGTATTCTCCAGAAAATGCAAAGTTATGGCGTGAAATTCTAGAACTGTTTCAAGATCTCTATGGAGCCGCTGCAAAGTCTGGTTTTTGCTATTGGGCAACTGATCCATTTGACAACCCAGACTATGAAAGATTCTGTATTGACTTCTACAATATCTTAGGCGTTTTTCCTTCAACTACAACTGCTCAAGCATTAAAAGATCCTACACGTACGCGAAACTTACTAAAGCTCTGTTTGGAAAAAGGGTTCGTAAAGAATCGCTTCTCGATTCTTTCTTTAAAAATTTTGGATCAGTTGTACAAGGAATTTACTCCGGAAGAACTCACTTTTGTTGACCTCGCGCTTCAAAACCCTGAAAACATTTTTCCTAAGGCTAGTGCTGGTCGTGCACGCGAGCGGGATCTTAAGAAATTTGAAAAAAGCCAAGAACCGTTAAAAGATGCTGACCAGAAAACTAATGCTTGTGTCAGTGGTTTTTTGTTGAATCTTGTAGAACGAAGTGTGAAACTAATTAGTCCTTGTAATGCTGATGAATATTGGCCTAATGGTTATTATATCTACGAAGAAGGACACTTTGATAATATTGACGACTTGAAGATGATTTTGCAAGGGATGACTGCACGTCACATGACACTGACTGTCAGAGATAGCGATCGCATGAGTTTCCGACGGGATCTTGAGTATCAAAGCCTCTCAGATGGCTTTCAAGTTTCAACCAAATATAAAATTCATACATTTCGGAGTGAGATATACCTCAAATATCTAGGAGAAATCATTCATAAGGGAGATAAAACTGTTGCAGAAATTATCCCAATGTTTAGCATGTTTGGAATTCCCAAAAATTACATTTTAGATTCTCTAAATATCATGTTTAATGATGGTGTTTTAGATGCTGAACCAATATCAAATGGTGTGCAATTTTAGTTATGGTTGATAGCTTAAAAGAATCTTTAAAAGTTGTTACTCCCTACCTTAACCACAATTTAGTTTCTCCTAAAGCTATCTCCCGTATTAACGAGATTGCAAATTTTCTCCCTGCTATGCCAGTAGTATCGGATGTTCTACTTGAATGCCACTTAAATGGAAATGATCCAAGGGTAGATATCTCTACTGGTTTTCACGATGGTGATGTCATCGTCAAACATAGAAGTGTTATAGAAAATCTGTGTCAGGATACATTCACTACGGATGTATGGCTTCGTATTATTAATTTTTGCACTCATTGGATTGAATCGAAATCTTTTCTACAAAGCAGTTTAAATAGTTGCTGGCTGGAATTTGATGCGGATAGTACTCTAAATACAATTCCAGTTCCTAGTTTTTTTATAGGTACAAAAATTATTAAAGAAAAAAATGATAACTTATACAATCATGAGAAAACAATCGAAGACATTTTAGATTTACTACTTAATAATAATCTTTCAAAGAGATTAAAGTATAATGTTTTCTCGTGTTTCAATTTATTACCTAAAGGAGGAAAAATCGCTAATATTGGCATCATGTTTCCACGGGAATCAGAACGTAATACAGTGCGCCTTTGTATGGGAGGTCTTACTGGTGATCAAATAGTAAAATATCTACATGATATCAACTGGATAGGCTCCATCAGCGAAATACAAGCGATGATCGCTGACTTGTCTAATATAGTAGACGTCATCCATCTTAACTTTGCTATAGGGGATGGTGTTTTACCCAAGATTGGCTTGGAATGTCAGGTGAAAACCCAAAATCTAATTCAGACAAAATGGAATACTATTTTAGATTACCTTGTGAGCCAGCAGTTATGTAACCCTGAGCAGCAAAGTTCTCTCCTCGATTGGATTGGATACTCCTACGAAAATTCCAACCAAGATTTTTGGCCCAATGATCTTGTTAAAGTATCAGGTTTTTTGGCTCCTAGTTTCAGGAGTGTTTTCTGGAGAGAAATTAATCACGTTAAGCTTGTATACCAACCTCATCAACCTGTGGAGGCAAAAGTATATTTAAGATTCGATCATTGTTGGTTATCTCCTACTACGCTTATAGCAATGATGGAGCATAACTAGTAGTCATTATATTTTATTAGTACACACGAGGACAAGCAAAAGAGGAGTTATACCCAGCTAAAGAAGTTTTTTGCCTGCAACATGCTGTTCAATAGGAGCAATACTGGAGGAATTTTCGGACGTTACAACTAAGTTAAGTTAACTGAGTTAAGATTAACTTATTATATTTAGTTGAACCAAGAGGTTTCTTACAGATAATGAACCTAGAAGAAGTTATCAAAACTATAGACGCAGTGGTTTTTACCAAGACGGGTAGACATCTGAGCGAGGTAGAAATTATTTTGCTGCAAGGAACTTGGCAAGGACAGACTTATGAGCAGATGGTAGAAAATTGTCACTATAGTCTAGCGTACATGAAACAAGCTGCTGGGCCTAGGCTTTGGAAGCTACTTTCAGGTGTGTTAGGAGAAGACATAAGTAAAGCAAATTTTCGTGGAGTGTTTGAGCGGCGCTCGCCTATTGCGGGTCAACCTATATTATCTTCTACAGAACCAAAACAGAGTTGGGGTGACTCTCCTCATGTTTCTGTTTTTTATGGTCGTACTCAAGAACTCGTAACTCTCAAGCAGTGGATTGTGCAAGAACGCTGTCGTCTTGTAGCAATTGTAGGCTTAGGTGGAATTGGTAAAACGACATTGGCTTTACGTTGTGCCAAAGAGATACAAGATGAATTTGAATTTGTTATATGGCGATCGCTACGTAATGCCCCTCCTTTATCAGTACTGTTAGCAGACTTGCTGCAATTCTTTTCACCTCAAGCATTTAAGTATTCGTCAGTAGATGTCAATGATGGAGTTTCACAACTGATTGAATATTTACGGTTGTCACGTTCTTTACTGATCCTGGATAATTTAGAAACAATTTTACGTAGTGGGGATATTGTCGGGTACTATCGCAAAGAATACAAGGATTATAGAGAGTTACTGCAACGCATAGGTGAGACACATCATCAAAGCTGCTTGTTGCTGACTAGTTTAGAAAAACCGAGAGAAATTACCGCATTAGAAGGAAAAACCTTACCTGTTCGCTCATTACAATTAATGGGTTTACAGGAAGATGCACAGGAAATATTTAGAGAAAAAAATCTCTCGGAAACAGATAAATGGGCAGATCTTATTCAACTTTATCGCGGTAATCCATTAGCCTTAAAAATAGTTACTGCTTCAATTAAAGAGTTGTTTGGTGGAAATGTTTCAGAATTTCTTAAACAGAAGACAGTAGTTTTCGGTGATATTCGGGATATTTTGGAAGAACAGCTTGAACGCTTATCCAATATAGAACAAGAAATATTATACTGGATAGCAATTACATGTCACCCAGTTTCGCTCTCTGAATTACGGAGGAATATTTTATCAAGTGTATCACAATCAGAATTAATAGAATCACTAGAGTCACTCTTGAGGCGATCTCTTATTCAAAGAGATACAGAACCCCAATATGAAGCTCATTTCACCTTTCAGCAAATGGTGATCAGAGATTATATTATAGAACAATTTACAAAACAGATCTGTGAAGAAATCCAAGCAATATTTAAGCAGCAGAAAAAAGTAGAAAATATAGAATTTCTTAGAAACTATGCTTTACTTGAAAATCAGGAGGAGAAAAATGTAGAAATTGAACAACTGCAAAATCATTTAATTCTTATACCAATTAAAGATATGTTGTGCAAAATTTACAAAGATGAAAAACTTATTGATGAACAGCTAAGTAACATCTTATCGCTTCTGCAGGATAAATCACCCCTAGCTGTTGGATATGCTGGAGAAAATATAAAAAATTTGCTCCGACAACTGCGAGCAGATTTGGAAAATAACCAAGTTTATTCTAATTTCTAATTAGAGCGTCAGTTCCTTTCATTTTAAAGATATATTAAAATTTTTTTAAACACCACAACATGAGCTACTGTATTAACCCCTGGTGTGGCGAGCGTGATAACTCGGATCATCTAGAGTATTGCCAAGCTTGTGGTTCTAGTTTACTTATCAATGAGCGTTATCGGATTATTAAACCGCTACGAGAACTAGACGAACAACACCCTACTGAAGTTTTTGAGATAGACAATTGTGGCACACGAAAAGTCTTGAAGGTTCTTATAAGTAACCGCCGCAGGTTGGTTGAACTGTTTCAGCAAGAAGCACAAGTCATGCAACGGCTGATTCATTCAGGAATTCCGCGTGTAGATAATTACTTTGTTTTTTCACCAAACAATGGGCCTAAAGATTTACATTGTTTGATAATGGAGCATATTATTGGGCAAAATTTAGCTGAGTATTTAGCAGAGAATGGTCCAATTTCTGAAGAACTAGCAATTAACTGGCTCAAACAGATATTTGAGATTCTCAATTGTGTACATCAAGAGCAATTGTTACACCGAGATATCAAGCCTACTAACATTATGCTTCGACCTAATGGACAGCTTGTTTTGCTCGATTTTGGCACAGTTAGAGAGTTGACCACTACATATGTCGAAAAATTAAAACGGCACGAAATTACAAACGTTTATTCCCACGGATACACAGCTCCGGAGCAAATAAATGGTCAAGCTGTTATAGAATCAGATTTCTTTGGCATTGGACGTACCTTTGTCCATTTACTCACAGGTATCCATCCAAATGATTTACCTAAAAATTCTGAAACTTGCCAAATTATCTGGCAAGATAAAGCACCACAACTGTCAACAAGGTTGGCAGATTTGATTAATCGGCTTATAGCTATCCAGCCAAAGGATCGACCTCATAATATTAAGGAGCTTTTGGTTTTATTAGATGATGTTCGAGGTTTCTGTGCAATAAGGAAGCAAGTGACTGCACAGAACGAAGACAGTAAAACAGGGTTTTATTCCACCTGGCGCAAATTTATTTATCAAGGTCAACAGATTTTTTCTTCACGGCGTAGTCTTGCTACAATTTTTATGACAAGTGTAGTAACTACATCCTTAGTCATGGGAGTGCAATACTTAGGTATATTCCAACTACCTGAGTTATGGACTTTCGATCGGTTGCTAAGACTCAGACCCCAAGAAAGAGCAGATCCACGCCTGTTAATAATAGAAATTACTGAAGCAGATATTCGACAGCAGCAACAGAGAGACGGTTCTCTATCAGATAACACGCTCATTCAACTTTTGGATAAACTCAATAGACTGGAACCAAGAGTTATTGGCATAGATATTTATTTAGATTTTCTCGGAAGATCAAAAAGTCAAGAAGCTGTTACTCGTCTACAGCAACAGAAGAATCTTATTACTGTTTGTAAAAGCAGCGACGCTGAATTTGACCCTTACGGTGTTTTACCTGCACCTGGAGTTCCGTTAGAGCGAGTGGGCTTTAGTGATTTTATAGAAGATGCTGATGGAGTTTTGCGTCGTCATTTGCTGGCTTTTTCTCCAAACCCTGCATCTCCCTGCACTGCACCTTATTCGTTTAATGTTATACTAGCATTTAATTACCTGGCTGCTGAGGGGATCTTTCCAAAATTCACTCCAGAAGGCGATTTACAGCTTGGTACTGTCATCTTTCAACGTTTACAAGCTCGTGGTGGCTATCAAAAAGCTGATACTAGGGGTAACCAAATATTACTTAATTATCGATCCTCGTATTCTCCTCAATCTATTGCTGAGCGAGTCACTCTGACTCAAGTCCTGAATAATCAAATCAATGCCAATTCAGTGAAGGATAAGATTGTTATTATTGGTTCTACTGCCACCAGTACTGCTGATTATTGGGTAACGCCATACGGTGGTAATTTTACCCAAAAAATGCCAGGGGTTATTATTCAAGCACAGATGGTCAGTCAAATCCTCAGTGCAGTTCTGGATAATAGACCTTTGTTACGTTTATGGAGTGGTTGGTATGAAGTTTTTTGGATTTTCAGTTGGTCTACGGTAGCAAGTATCCTCACCTGGCGATCGCGTCGACTATCACATTTAGGATTGTTTGTTGTGATTGGATTAGGCGCTTTATGTTGGAGCTGTTTCTATCTGTTAGTTACAAGTGTTTGGGTACCATTAATTCCAGCAGCGATCGCTTTAGTAACAAGCAGCGGAATTGTCTGGTTTGTTAAACGTAACATTTCCTTACCCACTCGCTAAAGAAGGCTTTTGATAAATTAAGCCGATATTGGAATTGAAATTATAAATTCAGTTCCCTCACACGGTTGTGAATTGACAGTGAGAGTACCACCGTGTTTTTTAATAATAGAATAACTTACAAATAATCCTAAACCTTTAGCAGTACCAACAAGCTTAATCGTGAAAAATGGTTCAAATATCCGTTCTTGTAGATCAAGCGGAATAAAGCTACCTGTATTAAATATTCCAATTCGTATTTGATGATGATCAATCACTTCAGTCCGAATCCGAATTACAGGATTTTCGTTGTTTTCAGGATGCTCTTGAATTGCATCAATGGCATGATTGAAGTTTTACCAGTTTTCTTGAGATCCTCCACGGTTAAGATAAATGGGTGTGCGGGTGATACTTCATTATCTCGATAAGCACCCAGTTTTGCTTCTGGAATCATGTCACTGAGAAATTCATATTGCCTACGGGTTAGGTTACTGGGGTATGCTTTACTCATGTTCCTCTCTCAGTGCTGTCTATTATCTATTCAGAGCATATACTGAGAGAGCTTTTTTACAAACTAACCAACTTTTCAAACATCCTCTTAACTTGTGACAAATATCACCGAATGGTTGAAATCACAGAAATTTAATTTGAGACTCGACACACATACATTTACTTATACCAGTTTTATATAAAGACGCATAAGAATCCCCACCGTATAGCAGCACCTCCCCTTGCCAAGGGGAGGTTAGGAGGGGATATACGCATCGATACGCGGAAAATATTGTTAAACAAATTATTAGTAGTAATGTAAGTAATGTCGCGGAAAATAATGGATTAACCGATGAAGAAGTTAGTTCGATGCTTGAAGATGTAGCTAAAAATGTGTTGCCAATAAACCTGAATAATTTGAGAAGGTTAGGAATCGATGAAATAAGTTTAGTAAAAGGGCAAGGAAAATTTATTGTTGTACTTGTAGATATAGATTCAGGGAAATTAATAGGGTTAGTAAAAGAAAGAAAACAAATTGAAATACAAAATGTTATGAAAAAATGGGGAGAAGAAATTTTAGAACGAATAGAAGAAGTTAGTATCGACCTAACCGGAAATTATAAAAGTTTAGTCGATAAGATTTGCCCAAATGCTGTCGTAACGGTCGATAGGTTCAATGTTACCAAAATAATACATGAAGAATTAAATCAAGCTAGAATAGCAGAAAAGAAAACAGCATTAGAGTTAAACATTGAGGATAGGAAAAAAGTTTTTGATAGTTTAAAAGGTAATAAATATACAATTTTAAAAGCAGAAGATAAGCTGACAGATAAACAAAAAATAAAATTATATACAATCAGAGAAGCATCTCCTTTAATAGCAATAATGCATTCATTGAAAGAAGAATTTCGCAATTTATTTGATACGAGTGAAGATTCAGGAACAGGAATATTAAGGCTACTCAATTGGTTAGAAAAAGCAGAACCTTATTATCAAAAAAGTGTTAAGACGATTAAGCGGTGGTTTGGAGAAATAGCCGGATATTTTGAAAGAAAAACTACTAATGGGGTAGTAGAAGGAATTAATAATAAATTGAAGCTAATAAAACGAAATGGATTTGGCTTCAGAAATTTTCGCAATTTTGAAATTAGAGCTTTACTTTCTTGGCATTATGATATTAATTTAGCACGTTAAGTACGCAAGAGCCAGTTTTTGAAGGCGATTATTGAAAATATTACCGATGGGATTGTTGTTTGTGATGCGAGTGGCAAACTGATTTTATTTAACAAAGCAACTGAAGAATTTCATGGCTTACCAGTGAAATCATTGCCACCAGAACAATGGGCAGAACATTTCTCACTCTATCAAGCAGATGGGCAGACACTTCTATCAACAACGGAAATACCATTGTTGCGAGCCTTACAAGGGGAAATCGTCGAAAATACCGAAATGCTGATTGCACCAAACCAGGGTTCTCGAAGGAGTTTGTTAGCCAGTGGACAAGCAATCTTCGATCCCTGGGGTAACAAAGTTGGTGCGGTTGTTGTGATGCGAGATATTAGCGATCGCAAACAAGCTGAACTTGCCTTGCAGCAAAAATCCCAAGAATTAGAACAAGCATTACAAGACTTGCAACAAGCCCAATTACAAATGGTGCAAACTGAAAAAATGTCAGCATTGGGTAACTTAGTCGCTGGTGTCGCCCACGAAATGAATAATCCTTTAGGCTTTATTGCAGCAACTGTTCAACAAGCTAAACCCACCTTTGCTGATATTATCGAACATTTGAAAATCTATCAAAAAACTTTAAGCGATAAGACTGAAGAAATCCTCGACCACGAGTCAGAGATTGATTTGGAATATACCATAGAAGACCTGCCTAAAATGCTGGATTCTATGACAATGGCGTGTGATAGATTAAAAAATATCAGCACCTCTCTACGCACTTTCTCCCGTGCTGACAGAGATTACAAAGTACCATTTAATCTTCACGAAGGTATTGATAGTACAATTTTAATTCTCAAACATCGTCTCAAAGCTAATGAACAACGTCCGGCTATTGAAGTAGTAACTAACTACGGTGATTTACCCCAAGTTCAATGTTTTCCTGGGCAACTAAATCAGGTATTTATGAATATTTTGGCAAATGCCATTGACGCATTAGATGAATCGAACCACGGACGTAATTTTCAGGAAATTCAAGCTCATCCTAACTCTATTACTATTACCACATCAATAGTAGATAAATCCGTTAAAATTTCCATTGTTGATAATGGTAAAGGGATGAGTGTAGAAATACAACAAAAGATTTTTGACCATTTATTTACTACCAAGGGAGTCGGTAAAGGTACGGGATTAGGATTAGCGATCATCCGTCAAATAGTCGAAGAAAAACACGGTGGTAAAATCACAGTTAATTCTGTTCTGGGTGAGGGGACAGAGTTTATCATTTCTCTTCCTATGTAGACTGAAAAATAGGTGGTGGCGATCGCGCAGCGGCGGCAACAGCCTCGCCCCGTCAGGACTCATCCCACTGTTGGAGCATTGCTCCCACGCAAATGCGCCGTTTCATACTTCGCGGCGAAGTAGCGACGGTTGGTTGCGCTCACACCATCGTCCTGGAGCACGAGGCACCCGGAGTCGTGTAAATTTCTGATTTTATTGATAATAATTATTGATAAATTGATGAGATCTGAGCAGAGGCTAGCATTTTTATCTGGTGTTTTTAGCTACTTTTAAATTTTCCCACACTCGGTACTAACATTAAATGTATTTGCCCTGGCTATTTGGGTGTTTCTGCCAAAAGTGGATGCTCCCCTAGAAACCCCCCCTAGAATTTTTCCTATGCCAAAAGCTAGATGTACACGGTGAACGGTTTTTGAAAAAATGAGGAAGCTACCACAGATTCAGTCTTCTGGTTCTCTTGTGAGGTTAATTATTTAGTACAAAAATTGAGACACCTAGTTTGTTATCAAAGTGACACTGTATTTGATGTGCCAGTGAATTTCTCAAAGATGACACATATATTGCTGAGTTAGTGGTGAGACAAGATGACTAATTCCAATCCAGACAATCACTCAAATCCCCGGATCAAGAAGTTCTTGCGTCGCGGTGGAATAGCTTTAGGAGGGCTTTTCTTGGTTGGACTTGCAGGGGGTGCTTGGAGGTTGTGGTTTTTTGTGCATAAACAGTTAACGCCGTTGGTCGCACAAAGTCTTACAACTACACTCAACCGTCCTGTGAAAGTAGGTAAAGTCACAGGATTTTCTCTTACAGGAGTACAGTTTGGGGCTTCGAGTATTCCACCAACAGCCACAGATCCAGAAAAAGCTACAGTTGATGCAGTAGAGGCACACTTTAATCCATTACAGTTACTATTTAACCGCACTTTAAAACTCGATGTCACTTTAGTTAACCCAGATATTTACCTTCAACAGAATCAACAAGGGCGCTGGTTCACCACTACCTTTGCACCTACAGGTAAACCAGGACCCATTAAGATAGAATTAGAAAATATTCGGTTTCGTGGCGCTAAAGCGGTAGTCGTACCACAACTGAGAGTGGGAGCAGAGGAGCAGGGGAGCAGAGGAGCAGGGGGAGGAAGTTCTTCTCTGGGTTATCCCGTGGTTTTTACACAAGTTAATGGGACGGCTCAATTGCTGAATAACTACCAGCAGATTAAGTTTGACCTAGGAGGGTTACCGGCTGATGGTGGTAAGGTTTCTGTTCAAGGAAATGCATATATAAAGACATTTGAGACGAGTTTACAGGTACATGCAGAAGATTTCCTGGCGTCTGATGTCACTCACATAATCAAGTTACCAGTGAACTTGCAAGCAGGAAGAGTTCAGGCTGACTTGAACGTTCAACTTAAATCTTGGAGCCCGCAACTACAAACATGGGAAGATACTTCTATCAATGGTAACGCTCTTGCTCAAGGAGTTAGGCTTCAAATTCCTCAATTACCACAACCGTTTATAAATTCGCAAGGAAAACTTAACTTCTCAGGTACTCAAATTCAACTAGATAATGTCACCACTAGCTATGGGAAAATACCTTTAGTCGCTAATGGCACAGTTGATACTAAAGCTGGCTTGAATTTGGCAGCACGTGTTAATGCTGTGAGCTTGGCAAACGCTGCGGATACTCTCAAACTTAAGTTTCCAGTACCTGTAACTGGGGAAGCAAAAGCAGATTTGAAGGTTGTAGGTGTAACAACTCAGCCAGTTCTTGTGGGTACAGTTGCTTCTACTAAACCAGCAACAGTTGATAGAATCCCTGTAAGTAGCTTCAGCAGCAATTTCAATTTTTATACAGCGTCGTCAGTTATTAACCTGAACAACATTCAAGCCAAGCCAGTCGTGGGCGGTGAAGTAACAGGGACTGGTAAAATTAGCCTCGCCCAATATCCCCAGCTACCCCCTCGGCTTGATTTTAATTTAACAGCAAAGAATGTTCCAGGAGATGCGATCGCCTCACTTTACAATATCAAAACCCCATTTCAATTAGGTGCAGTTGCAGCGACGGCTCAAGTGACAGGGCCTACTAGCAATTCCCAAACTGTGGTAGAATTGCAGGCTCCAAATGGAACTTACCCAACAAATGGTACGCTGACTATCCTCGCTCCTCAAGATCAAGGTTTGTTGTTCCGCAATGTTGCTTTCAATGTTGGTGGTGGTACATTGCAAGGTTCTCTTCGTTGGACGAAGCAGGGTTGGCAAGCGATCGCTGATGCTTCAGGAATACAGGTGGAGCGATTTGTCAACTCCAGCCAACTACAAAATATATCTCTTCAAGATGCACAATTCAACGGTCGTTCTATCCTCTCAGGAACTTCAGCACCATTTACAATTGCTACAATTCGTCCAGAAAATGCCAGAGTTAACGTGGCTGGTGGTACAGTAGCAATCTCTAGTCTCCAGTTGAAAAACCAAGACTTTACTGTTGGGTTAGTAGCAAATGCTATACAGCCAAGGCTTTTACTTAAACAAGCTCCTCCAACTTTAAATGGCTCATTAAATGGTGCATTCCAAATTGCAGGAAATACCAATGCTTTAAGTGCCAATACTATACGTGCTACTGGTAACGCAAACTTAACAGTTAGTGGTGGTTCAGTTAGAGCATCTAATATCCTGCTGAGTAATGGTCGCTACCAAGCTAATGTTAATGCTTCAGGTGTGCAATTAAGCCAGTTTTCGCCGCAGTTACAGGGTAAGTTCGGAGGAAACGTACGAGTCGCTGGTACACTAGAGCAGCAAAATCTTGCTTATTTATTAGAGAATTTACGAGCTAATGGACAGGTTAATTTTTCTCAAGGACTGGCTAGTTTACAACAACCTCTATCTGCTGTAATTAACTGGGATGGACAAAAGCTCAATATTGAGAGAGTAAATAGTAAAAATTTAAATGCTAAAGGTTATATAGCAGCTAAAGTTACAGGAAATAAACCGGAAATTACAGACATTAATCTCAACGTTGAAGCTCGAAATTACAATTTACAACAGTTGCCGATTAAGCTTAACCAGGCAATTACGTTAGCAGGAAACGCTGATTTTATTGGACAAATTCGAGGTACACTACCGTTACCAAATGTACAAGGTCAACTCGCACTGCGAGACTTGGTGGTGAATAAGCTGGGTTTTGAGCCGGTGTTAAATGGCTCAGTTCAATCGGTGCAAGGACAGGGCGCAAGTATCAATCTATCAGGTGGACGAGATCAGATTGCTGCTAGCTTAAATGCAGCAAATCAAATCAACTCTTTCACTGTGAAATGGAAGAATGCGCTCGCAACGGGTCAAGCTCAAGGGGATAATTTGGCTGTGAATGTAAATAACTTCCCCTTGTCAGCGTTAAATATCAGTTTGCCGCCTAGCGCTCGTCTTGGTAACGGTACTATTGCTGGAGTGCTTGACGGGGATTTGTTGGTTAATCAGAAGACTTTTGCGGCGACAGGAAATGTGGCGATCGCACAACCGCAAATTGGATTGATTAGAGGCGATCGTGCTACTGCCCAATTCAGCTACGATAATGGTACAGCAAAGCTGACAAGTAGCGAATTTGATAAAGGTAATAGTCGCTACACCTTAACGGGTAATTTTGCGCAAACTCCTAAAGGTCCTCAAATCCAAGCGCAAGCTAACGTCACCCAAGGACAAATCCAAGATATCCTGACAGCCCTACAGTTTTCTAGTTTGCAAGATTTTCAACGTGGTGCAACTGCACCAACCTACGGAACTGCTGCTGATGTAACTACTACACCAGTAGGGTTTTCACCAAATCTGCCTATATCTGTTCAACTACAACGCTTCAACCAAATAGAAGCGCGAATAGCACAAGCGCAGCAACAAGAGCGTAATACTTCTTACATACCTAGTTTGGCCGATTTAACAGGAACCTTCAACGCTGCAATCAGTGTAGATACTGCCACACCTAATGGATTGACGGCCAATTTTAACCTGAATGGGCAAAACTTTGTCTGGGGTAGATCTAACGAGCCAGATCGTATGTACACAGCACAGCAGATTATCGCACAAGGAAGCTATCAAAGTGGTGTTTTGACGTTGCGACCTTTACGGATTGATTCAAACTTAGGGTTAATAGCTTTCACTGGTAACATTGGTAGTACTGAGCAATCTGGTCAGTTACAAATCAACAATTTCCCTTTGCAAACGCTGAATAATTTTGTCAAATTACCAGTTAGTGTAACAGGTAATCTCAATGCTACAGCTAACATAACAGGTGGCATAAAAAACCCACAAGCAGCAGGCGAATTACAAGTCACAGATGCAACTTTAAACCAGAAGGCTCTACAGTCTGCTACTGCTAATTTTGGTTATAATGATGGGCGCTTGAATTTTAACAGTAACATCCTAGTTTCTAGCTCAGAACCAGTTACGCTTAGTGGACGTATACCGTATAAGTTG
Organism: Aetokthonos hydrillicola CCALA 1050; assembly: GCF_017591665.1. Classification (GTDB taxonomy): domain Bacteria; phylum Cyanobacteriota; class Cyanobacteriia; order Cyanobacteriales; family Nostocaceae; genus Aetokthonos; species Aetokthonos hydrillicola. Next base: position 145,539 of record NZ_JAAKGC010000011.1, read on the forward strand.
CCTTTTGCAACTGTTGCGTCAGCAAGCGATCAGATTAATCTAAATGTAGATGTTAGAAATCAGGGGTTAGGAATATTAAATTTGTTGACTAACCAGATAGCATTTGAGAGTGGTAATGGAGAAGTAAACCTCGCAGTGAGTGGGACACTACAACAGCCGCAACTCAAAGGAATTGCTAATCTCAGTAACGCCACCTTTACGGCTCAAGCTTTACAAGGAAAACTGACAGATGTTACAGCAAATGTCCTGTTTAATCTTGATCAGATAAACGTACAAAATTTCCAAGGGAACTTTAACAAGGGTCAAGTTGTGGCTCAAGGAAACATTCCCATTTTTGATAACCCAGCAACACCATTGCCTAATCCTCTCACAATTAACCTTAACAAGTTAAATGTAAACCTAAACACTCTGTACAAAGGAGGCGTTGACGGTAACATACAAATAACTGGTTATGCACTTAACCCAGTAATTAGCGGTCAACTACAGTTGGCTAATGGTCAAGTGTCAATACCTACATCTACGAATAATACTAATTCAGCAAGTTCTGATAGTACTAATTCTGTTAATCTTGAGAATACTGATTCAACAAATTCTGAGAATACTAATTCAGCGAGTTCCAGTACAAACGTTGCACCAACGACAGAACAGAACCAGCAAAACAAATCTCAGACTGCAAACCTAAACGGGCGATTAAACAATCTAGAGTTAACGTTGGGTAAAAACGTAGAAATTAACCTACCACCTATTATTAGTTTTAGAGCAGCTGGCACTCTTGATGTCGATGGACCATTTACTGCTCCAGTGCCAAAGGGAACTATCAGGTTAACAGGAGGAGGTGTGAATTTGTTTGCTACCCAGTTTAACCTTGCCAGGGGCTCTCGACAAACAGCAACATTTACAGCAAATCGACCGCGCGACCCTGACTTAAATATTAATTTAGTTACCAATATAGTTGACGCACCTCCAACCCAAGTCAGAACCTCTCCCCTATCATCTGAGATAAATGATCCATTTATTACCGGTTTTGACCCTGTAACTACGATTCGCGTTAATGCAAGAATCAATGGTCCAGCTAGTCGGTTGGATCAAAACCTCAGACTGACAAGCTCTCCCGAGCGCAGCCAAGCAGAAATTGTTGCGGTACTCGGGGGTACGTTCCTACAAACTCTGGGAGGTGGTACCCAAAGTACTTTAGGACTAGTTAACCTAGCAAGTTCAACACTTAACATTCAGCGAACTTTTACTCAGATTGGAAATGCTATTGGTTTGAGTGACTTCCGTATATTTCCTACTATCAATCCCACTAATTCAAACTCAAAGCGAAATTCATCGGGTGGAAATTCGACAAATACTGGGCTAGATGTAGCGGCGGAAGCTGGGGTTAACGTGGCGCGTAATTTTTACCTTTCTGCTCAGAAAATATTGACGACAAACCAACCTATTCAATTTGGTGTTAACTACCGACTTACCCCGAATATTCGCGTGCGGACTTCTACAGATTTTACTGAAGACAATAATGCACAAATAGAGTATCAAACACGCTTTTAAAGAAGGAGTCAGAGTGTTCGCTCCTTCTTTAAAGGGTTGCGTATTTACTCAATGACTGTTTTTAGATCCAAAACCAGATTTTCTCACTGAGTTTGCTGTGTATTTGCTGGGAGTTGCGCCGTTTGTAGTGAGAGATTTAGGATTTGACCATCAGCATTGATAATAAAACCAGAACCAATCCCTCTAACTATTTGACGAGAAGGTTTATTTGGGATACCAGAACCAAAAAATTGACGGAAAAACGGATCGCTAAACTCTTCAGGTAGTTTACTAGTCACAGTTTTTGTTGAGTTAATCCGCACGACTGCTGGTCCTACTTGCTTAACTGTATTAGCTATTGAGTTAGCACCAGGTGTTATCGCCGTAGTAGAAGGAGCTATTGAAGGATTTGGCGTGGAGACTGGTGCAGACGTTGAGACACTACCGACATATTGCTTAGGAGATTGTTGATTGTAGAATACCAAATAACTTCCTAATATTGCAATTCCCGCCCCCAATAAGAACATCAATAAATTAGTAGCAGGTTTCGGTAAAGTTGAACGCCTATAAATTGGTTGCTTATTGTCGGACAATCTAAGATCCTTTTCTAAATCCTGTTGATCGTGTTTCATTTTTTTATCAAAAAATTTTTCAAGTTCAATGATGTTGCTTATGTTAATTACTATGAACAAATAAGATTTTGGGTTTTTGAGCCAGTTCTGCAATACGATTAATAGGCCAGTACCGGATAATAGTCAATGAATCGTACAAAATTTCAGAATGAACAACCTGTGCCAATTTTTTATGTACAAAGTATACATAACTTCATTAAAGTTACATCAGAATGAAATTGAGATGAAATTAAACTCTTTCTTTAGGGATAAAGAAATCCTTGGCTATTAGGTAGAATTATAAGAAAGGCTAGCTGAAAACCCTGTTGCTTTAGCCCAGGGATGAAAGCTGTCAGAAGCCCTTTAGGGCTGAGTGATTAAGCTCAAGAGTGTCCGGACGGTAAAGAATCAGCCTCATTCTATTTCCAAATAATTAAGGCGTTAACCAACTGCTGAGTGAAACTAAGGTTACACCAACACCTACCAAAAGAGTTCCAAACCATCTGGCTCTAGTCACCTCCTCTTTGAGGAGAAATTGTGCACCCAATATATTGATTACATAACCGCTAGAGGCTAGTGGGACAACCAAACTTAAATTAGCCCAGCTTAGTAGAGTCAGTAATAGAAAAAATGTACAAGCTTGGAACATAAAGCCAAGCCTAATATTGCGATTGTTTGCTAGACGGCGCACTATTCTCAATAACTCTCGTGGCTGTATCGTGGAAATCTCACCTCCCTGCTTCATTCCTTTTGCGACCAGCAGGTTGCTGGTAGAATCCATAATCACAAATAAGACGAGAGCAATCAAAATCTTCATAAAGATTATCCTAATAGATGAACGCTGAGACCCGGAAACTGTGATGTTTACAAAACTTTAGTGCTTATCGCCTGCTTTGACATCGCTTAAACCAACCCATAGAACGCCAAGTGTAATTATTGACGTGCCTAGCCATCTCATGACCGAGATTTGCTCGTGTAGGAGTTGTGAAGCGAATATGGCAGTTATTACATACTGGAATGCAGTTGTTGGTAACAGATAGCTCAGATCAAGCCAGGAAAGCGCCGACATGTATAGTAGGGTGTATGTGAGCAGCAAGACGATGGCTAGGTCAAACCAAGGATTTGCAATTATGTGGAACACAAGTGAGAATACAGCAAGAGGTTGTAGTGGATGTAGCGCGCCAACCTCCTGCATACTATGGCTTAGGCAGACGTTTCCTAAAACATTAAGCACAACAATGAGTGTAATGAAGATGAAACTTTTCACAATACTTTAACCAAAAAATGACTTCTACAACCTAATTTTGTTTCAAATTCTTTAGATTTGTAAACTCCTTATGTCTTTCTAAAGACTGATTTCAACAAGTTACCTCCTTTGTGCTTTACCCTTCTCTTCACACCCAAGCACTCACCTTCAGGAAAGACATATCAAACAGAATTCAATTAAATAGGGATCTCAACTGTAAATATACTGCCTAGCCCAGGTTGACTTTGAACATGAATACTGCCCTTGTGTGCTAGGGCGATCGCCTGTGCTATGGCTAAACCTAATCCCGAACCACCAGAGCTACGAGAGCGATCGCCATCAACTCGATAGAAGCGATTAAAAATGTGCTTTTGATGTTCTGGAGCAATTCCAATCCCTGTATCTTGAACTTTAATGACGGCGTAAAACTCTCTATCTTCCAAAGAAACGGTGACTTTTCCTTCAGCAGGTGTTGCTTGAATTGCATTAATAATTAAGTTAGAAATTAAACGATAAAGCTGTTCTTCATTTCCGATGACGTGTATTTTTTTTGTAGGGAGTACTGGCTCCAGAAGATTTACCCGATTTTCTACTGCCAAAAATGCTAGTTCCACTAAAATTAGATTTAGAAATTAACTGTTAAATCAAAATCTATATCCATGGTTTGATGCGAATTTGACTAAATTAAATGATAATAGCGTGGAAACTGTACTTAATAGTTATCTATAAAAGTATATTGATAATTTATCCACTCAGTTTTTCGTAAAAGATTAAGTACAACTTTATATAGGACTCCTATTTGATTTTTGAAAAAAACACACTACACCTTAATCCTCTGTAATCGTCTTAGAGCTTGCCTTTTGCTTCTTCCCAATGTACGGAGATAATTTCAGGAATCAAACCGGATTCCTATAGCTATGTTGTATTAGCTTAATGCTGCTGTTTATCGTTAGCAAATAAGTTCAAATAATTGGGAGATTTCTATGCCAGAAGTCATTCAGATTTATGATGATCGTCTGCGTGCTATTGTATCTCCATCTGCTTCACTCGAAAAACTCGCCACCGGTGCAGTCCATAGCGAAGGCCCTGTATATATACGTGAAGACGATAGTGTTGTGTGGAGCGACGCCCACGGGAACCGTTTGTTGAGATGGAGTCCCACCGATAACGTAACTGTCCTACGCGATCGCTCTGATTACCAAAGCGGTAATTACCGTGACCTTGAGGGTCGCATAGTTGCCTGTTCATCTGGGTTGCGCGCCATCATCCGACGTGAAGACGATGGTGAGTGGAAAGTTTTAGTTGATAGCTATGACGGCAAACGCCTTAATAGTCCAAACGATTTGGTAGTCAAAAGCGATGGTACAATTTGGTTTACCGACCCGCCTTATGGCATAACTGAACCAAACCAAGGATATGGCGGTGAACAGGAACAGCCCGGTTGTTATGTCTATCGTTTTGACCCCGTAACTGGCGAGATTTATCCTGTCGTAACCGATATGGTACGCCCTAACGGACTGGCTTTTAGCCCAGACGAAAGCCTATTGTATGTTTCAGATACAGCTGCATTTAATATTCCAGGGGGACCTCATCATATTCGTGCGTATGAGGTGGTGGATGGTCGACAGGTAAAAAACAGTCGTGAGTTCGCTGTTATCGAGCCTGGTCAACCCGACGGATTTCGGGTTGACGAACACGGTAATGTTTTTACTAGTTCTAAAGATAGTGTGCAGGTATTCGCCCCTGACGGGACTCTATTGGGGAAAATTCTCGTACCAGAAACGTCCACTAACCTCACTTTTGGTGGAAAGGAACGCGATTCCCTTTCAGGGACACTTCGTGAACGCCTGTTTATCACTGCTGGTCATTCCTTATATGCTATCAACCTCAATACTCGTGGTGTGCAGCTATGATTTATAAATTTTTACTAGGTGTCGCGATCGCCTTCGTTCTAGCTTCATTTAAGCTCCCACAAGTAGGGCCACACTTTTTGAGCGCCTTGTATAATTTTTATCCTGACGGATTTCAAGGTCTGGCGCTTTTACTGCTGAGAGTTAGTGTTGGTGGTTTATTCCTCATGCACGGCTACCCAAAGGTAACCCATCTTAGAGAGTGGGCTGAGTCTCTCAAAATGCCAGTCTATATGTGCTTTTTATCAGCGTGGTCTATGTTGGGTAGCGCAATTTGCCTGATTATTGGTTCGATTACACTTTTAGCAACCTTGCCTCTGCTAGCTTCAATGTTATTTGCGATATTTTTACATGTCAAGGAAGGTAAACCTTTCGTTGCTCAAGATCCCTACTTAATTCCAAACGATCAGTACAAAGGTCCCTTAGGAAAAGGTGAACCACCCAGTTGGGAAAAAGCCTTTATGTACTGCGTGATGCTGATTACAATTGCAGTTATAGGTCCTGGTGGATATTCGTTAGATGCCTTAATTTTTGGACGGTGAAATGACTCTAAATGAAAATTAGATGAAAATTTTTTAGCCCCGGGGATAGAAGTTTTTATTCATCCAATGGCTGGAGGCGATCGACACTACTAAGCTCTAAAGTAAATTCAGAATTACACTAACAGATCTAAGTGAATTCGATAAAACGTTATGACGTATTCTCCTTACCTCCCTAAAGGTCAAAAGCAGTGGTGACAGGAGCGATTTCTGGGATTGGTGAAGCTATCGCCGAGAATAGATACAGTTTTTACAAGAAATAAGTGATTGATTATGCCTATAAAAGTTAGTGTCAATCGTAATATCATCACAATTAACGATGGTTCTTCATTTTTGGTAACAGCTAGTGATGGTTCCATCGATGATACTCAAGCCCAAGGTTTTTTTATTCGGGACACCCGTGTAATTTCTTACTATGAAATTTCTATTAACCGCCACAAACTTGTGCTGCTAGCTTCTAGCAATATCAATCATCATTGCGCGCTTTATCAATTTACCAATCCACAACTCCCCACTGTTAGCGGTGACATACCCTCTGATTGTTTGCTGATCACTATCCAGCGCGATATTGCAGGAGGAATGCACGAAGATATCGAGATCACTAACTATCACTCAGAACCAGTTGAGTTTCAGCTCATGCTAGCAATTCGTTCTGATTTTGCAGATATCTTTGATATGAAAAAAAATAAGATTGTGACACGAGGTAATACAGAAACATCATGGCAAAATAATACACTCACTACCAAGTATCATAGTGGCTCTTTCTTGCGAGGTATTGTAACTAAGCTTTTTGATTCTAGTTCACAAGCAAGCTATGCTAACGGTCGTTTGATGTTTAATGTTATCATTCCTCCCAGCAAAATATGGCGCACCTGTGTCAACTTTACAGTTTTAGCTGATGGAGATGAGATTAAACCTCAACAAACCTGTACTGTATCTCATAACACAGAAGCTGGGAAAGTCAGGGATGAATTTATAAATAATGCTACGAAGTTGAGTTCGTCTAATACCGAAATTACTAGACAGGAGAATTAGAAATTTCAGCATAGTCAAAACAATTCAAAAACTAGGCTGATCTAAAAAATCAGCTTATGAGAGCGATCGCTGTTATTAAACCAATTTAGATTCAAAAAAACAAGTAGATTATGGATACATCAAAACCTGAAGTTGTCGTCATCACTGGAGCCTCCGCAGGTATAGGAAGGGCAGCAGTCCGAGCATTTGCCAAGCGAGGGGCGCACATCGGATTAGTCGCCCGTAGCCGAGATGGGCTAGAAGCTGCGCGTAAAGAGGTTGAGGAAGCTGGCGGTAAGGCATTAGTTTTACCAACTGATGTTTCCGATCCAGATCAAGTTGAAGCTGCTGCTACCGCTGTTGAGAAAGAGTTTGGTCCTATTGATATCTGGGTTAACGATGCGATGGCATCGATTTTGTCGCCATTTTTGGAGATTAAGCTCGAAGAGTTTCGGCGGGTAACCGAGGTGACATATCTGGGATATGTGTATGATATTCCTAGCTGTTCTTGCCTCATCAGCTTGAACGTACAAATTGCCCCAAACGTCTGGTTAGTGATCAGGTTTTGATAGCGGTTTCTCTGGAGAGCGTTCTGGGTTAAACTCATCTACCAGAGTGACAAAGATCGCTGCCGCGGGTACCGCCAATAACACACCTACTAATCCAAACAATT
>NZ_JAAKGC010000311.1 GCF_017591665.1 Aetokthonos hydrillicola CCALA 1050
ATTTTTAAGTTTGCTCGGCAATGATTACGAACTGTCGCAGGGAAATAGCGTCACAGTTGTTCCTGTTCACAAGGAGTTAACAACCCAAGAAGCAGCTGATGTTCTTAATGTCTCACGCCAGTATATGGTTGAGTTACTAGACGCTCAAGTTATCCCTTCTACCAAAGTTGGTACTCACCGTCGCGTCCGTTTTAGCGACTTGATGGACTACAAAAAGGAGCGTGATGCTAAGCGCCGTAGCGGATTATCGCAATTGACGAAAAAAAGCCAGACGCTAGGTTTGTATAGCAACTCAGCCAATGCTCGTGAATGCGAATCAAAATAACAACTTAAATTTAATGTAGGTTGGGTTGAGGAACAAAACCCAACATTTATAAGGGTTTGTTGGGTAACGCTTATGCGCTCTACCCAACCTACGATTTTCCAAAACCCGTGCAGTATTGACTCCACTACTAACCTGGCTGACATTCTTGGAATTCGTTTGGTCTTAATTTCTATCTCAGTCCCACTAATGACAACGTTTAAACTCTCACAAAAAAAGCCCAGTCGTGTGAAAACAACCAGGCTTATGATTTATGTTAAGTAACTACCAAGAGCAGGAGACTCATCACACTTTGACTACCGACTAAGGAGAAGTCTATGCTACGTTCACTTTGACGACTTTGTTCTTTTCTTGAGTAGTCTTAGGTAATGTCAAATTTAAAATGCCATCTTTGTATTCTGCTGTAACGTTCGTATTTTGAATACGTGCAGGTAGAGGAATTACGCGTTGGAATTTGCCGTAGCTGAATTCGGTACGGGTAACACCATTTTCTTCTGTCTTCGTTTCAGATTTACGCTCACCACTAATAGCAACAGCGTTTTCTGTAACTTGTACATCCAGGTCTTTAGCATCTATACCTGGAACTTCTAGCTTTAAGTGGACAGCATCCGCAGTTTCGTGGAGTTCAGCAGCAGGAACAAAAGAGGTAACTTTTTCTCCTATTGTTTCTGGGGTTAAAACTGTATCAAATAAACGGTTAAGTTGACGTTGTAGGGTGTTGACTTCTTGCCAAGGATTGTAACGAGATAACATATTTATTATTTCTCCTATCTTGCTCAATTCAAAATTGAATTTCTTGCTTTAGTCTCATAGTAGTAATTAGTAAAAAAGATGTAAATTCGGTTTTTAGCACAAGTTAAATGATGATTACCGATCAAGAAAGTAAGTGTGTTTTTAGGTGTGGAAGCTTACCATCTTCATGTACGGTAAACTGTACAAATTTTTCTTGCATAATTTCTAAATATAAGACCATGCTGGGCTAACAGCATGGTCTGTGTTTCTGTATAGTGTTTTAATTTAGCTAAATAGGACTACAACCTCAAATTCCACCATTCCGGATTTTGCTCAAAAATAAATTACTCTAAGAATCGTAGGTTGGGTAGAGCGATCGCGAAACCCAACAAATCCCGATCTGACTCCTGATTCCTCAATTCTGTTTGATAAATATGCCACTGAAGCCATTTGGGAGTGCAGCTGGATTCGGCTTAAGGCATACATTAACGTTCGGTGGTTTGGTGCTGTCAGTAAGAATACGCCCTTGATCATCTCCTGGTGTCGTCTTAACATCCAAATGCAGAGGAGTTACCGAACAGAATGATGGCTCGCTGAGATGAATAGCCGCAACTGTATCCCAGTTACTGACGCTGGAGCTTGAAATTGTTGTAAAAAACCACTCCAGCAGATTCGATGCCACAATTGCTTCGGGAGTACCAGTCGCTCGCCATGCAGCACTATCTGCCTTAGTCATTTTAACTTGGTTAGTTGCATCTAGTGGTGTTAAATATAGTGGCAATCCTGAAGAAAATACCTGTTGTGCGGCTACTGGATCAACCCAAATATTCCACTCAGCAGTAGTGTTTTTAGCAGTCTTTGAGCCTTCACGAAGGTTACCAGGAACATAGACAGCACCACCCATAATGTGTACTCGTGCAATCTTGCTAGCAATGCTTGGCTCAATCCGGAGGGCTTGTGCTAGGTTAGTCATTGAACCAGTCGCCAAAATTGTTATTGG
>NZ_JAAKGC010000312.1 GCF_017591665.1 Aetokthonos hydrillicola CCALA 1050
CTGAAAAAGAAATTCCAACCAAGTTTCTAGCAGATGAGAAATTTATCACATCTGGATACTTGCCGCTAAGCGATCGCCAACTGAAGGATTAAGATTATCTAAACTCAATCCTTGGACAATTCGCCGCGCTTTGATGTATTTCTCACTAATACTAACTAAGTTGTTAATCAAGCGTTGCTTCGACGCTGGTTGTTCGCGAAACTGCTTTTGGACGCCTTCATAAATCGATTCGAGTAGGCGCGGTACGCACATCATGTAATGGGGTTTAAATTCTTTTAAATCCCGCTTGACAGATCGCAAGTTAGTGTATACCTGAGTGCAACCTTGAGAAAATAAGAAATACTCACAAGTACGTTCGTAAACGTGCCAAGTAGGGAGGATGCTTAGCACAATATCTCCTACTTGTGGTTGTACCACTACACCAACCGTATTCAGTTGATACATCAAGTTGCCGTGAGATAGCATTACACCCTTAGGTTTACCCGTAGTTCCAGAAGTATACATTAGGGTCGCAAGGGTGTCACTGTTTTGTGTAACTGATTGTAAAGTGTGGTTTGCCCCAATTTCTATTAATTGGGAAAAGTTAACGATTTTTATAGATTCATCTGTCTGTGGTATTTCATCTGAAAGCAAGACTATAAGATGAATTGGGAGATCCTTAATACCCTCGTGCAATTTCTTAAAAGTTTTTAAATTTTCTACTACTAAAGCTGTAGAGCCACTATTATCCAAGATAAACAGCAGTTCTTGCCGTTCTGCTTGGGAGCTGCGAACCACATCTACTCCTCCCGCCCTGATTATGCCTTGATCTGCTATTAACCAATGGGGGGAGTTATCGGAAATAAGAGAAACGCGATCGCCTGCTTTTACTCCCAAAGCCTGTAAACCAGCAGCGAACTGCTGAATTTTTTGATTCAATTGGGTATAAGTCATGATAATTTCCGGCTTAGCGTGGGGGTCACGCAAAGCTACTCTATCCCCAAATTGCTTTGCAGCTAAGTTCCAAATTTCAGAAAGCGACTCTACATTTGAATAATCTACCAAAAGCTTTAGTTTCTGGCGATCTTGCTCAGATAAATTTATTTGCATTGTATTTTCTTTAGGTGTTTTTGACATAAGACGCAGCCTAAATAGTTAGGAAATTGTTTTTCCAGCATATTCCCTTATTAAGCTAAAATACCTGTCCTGGAATGACACAATTTCTTCTGTCTCTATCGATGTATTTACAAAAATTTATGATATATTGAGATTAGATAAATGAAAAGCAATGCAAATATTGCTTTTCATTTATTAGTTCTACGAATCGTGCTCATAGCTACAAATACTCAGCACCCATTTGTTAAAGGAGATGACTACCTGTGAATTCGGTGACCGCACTACTCCTCACTCTCATCAATATTATTGCCTGCCTTGCGTTCCCCAGGCTCTTATCTATGATTCTCTCTTTTATTTCCAAACGTACTCAAGCTTCACGAACAAGTTCAACAGTACGAAAAATAAAATCAGCAATTACAACTTTTCCTTATTGTACAACTTATACATTAACAGGAGGACCATTCTGTAAGTTTGGACCTAGTTTCTGTTCAAGGTGTTCACAGTAGTGACGACTCCACACACCTCCCCTCCGGGGTAGGTGTGGGCTTCTTCTATAGAAGCGCGTCATTAGCTTGAGTAGCCCGACATGCAAGGGTTACTACGTTTTGCAAGAATGTATAGGCACTTCAGAATGTAGGGCTAGCAACCCGTTTCCTAGTTCTGAACACTGCGGTTAGTAATTAAAAATTTCTACTGGTAGAGGGAAAGTGTTACTAGCGTGAAACCTTGGGAAAACATTGGCAAAGGAAACCACCCGCAAGGGTCGAACTCATTACTAGTTCAAACAAAAAATGCTCGTATTAGTTATCAACAAACACGGACAGCCGTTAATGCCCACAACCCCAAGAAAAGCGCGAATCTTTCTACAATCAGGCAAAGCCAAAATTGTAGGAAGAGATCCGTTTACGATTCAGTTGATTTATGGCAGCAGTGGCTACAAACAA
>NZ_JAAKGC010000313.1 GCF_017591665.1 Aetokthonos hydrillicola CCALA 1050
AAGTACTCTGGTCTAAAGTCCCTCAACCTATGTCCAACGACTGATTTACATACTGAACCAAAACAAAGAAATGAAAATCGCTCAAGTAGCCCCCTTGTGGGAACGAGTTCCACCTCCTACTTATGGAGGAATAGAGCTGGTAGTGAGTCGCTTGACAGACGAACTGGTACGTCGAGGTCATGATGTTACCTTGTTTGCCTCGGGAGATTCGCAAACTTTGGCTAAGTTAGAAGCGGTATTCCCCCGTTCAGTGCGGGCATCGGAGCGAGCTATTCAAGAGCCGATGGTGTACGAACTGCTTGCATCTAGCCTAGTGTATCCACGCGCTGAGGAATTCGATATAATACACTCCCATGTAGGAATGCGGGCACTGCCTCCGGCGAGTCTGGTATCGACGCCTACAGTGCATACTCTGCACGGTAGCTTCACCAGAGACAGCATTGAAATGTTCACTCGGTATTCAACGCAACCATACATCAGTATCAGTAACGCACAACGGCAAGCAGATCTGAATTACGTCAGTACTGTTTACAACGGTATTAACCCAGAAGAATATGCTTTTGTGGAAAAACCCCATGATCCGCCGTATATGGCATTCCTGGGACGCTTTTCACCAGAAAAAGGACCACAACATGCGATCGCCATAGCAAGGCTTTCTGGTTTCCGTCTAAAAATGGCTGGAAAAGTTGATGCAGTAGATAAAGAGTTTTTTGACAACGAGATTGCCCCTTATATAGATGGTAAGCAAATAGAGTTCCTCGGCGAAGTCAACCATGCTGAAAAAAGTGAACTAATGGGCAATGCAGCTATTACTCTCTTCCCGATTACCTGGCGAGAACCATTTGGCTTGGTAATGATAGAATCAATGGCAACTGGTACACCTGTGATTGGTATCAATTTAGGTTCTGTCCCAGAAGTCATAGATCACGGCAAAACAGGGTTTGTCTGCCAGAGTTACGAAGAAATGGCAACAATGATTCCCAAAGCCCTAGAACTAAATCGCCGAACCTGCCGAGAATATGTAGAAAACAGGTTTAGCATCACCCAAATGGTTAATGGTTACGAAGCTGCCTACCATCAAATTATCAAGGATCGCAGTCCCAAAAATAAAGTAGGTGAATACCTTGAAAACCTCTTAAAAATCAACTTTACTCGCTAATAGGGGCAGCTAACTGACCAGTGTAAACCCTTTTCGTCAAGAGTGTAATAACAACTAAAGTGCAGCAATTCTAAGTTGTCATTACACGCTTTTACCTCCAAAAACCTTGACATCTTCTCCGTACTCTTCTCCGGAGAAGATTTCAATATGATTTATCAAGAAGAATTCAGGAGTCAGGAGTCAGGAGTCAGAATGAATAGAGTTGGGTAAAACCTCGTGCCTTATGGACGAGATAGGGATTGAAAATGAGTGCTAAAACAGCATCCCTTTATGGGTGGTGTATTCTGAACGCCACGTGCTTCAAGTCGGCAAAGCCGCCCAACGCAGTGGCTCCTCCTGTATTCTGACTCCTGACTCCTGTTTATAGTATTATGGAAGGTGCTAGGGAGCAGAGGAGCGAGTAGATACCCCCTGCCCCATGCCCAATGCCCCATGCCCCATGCCCATTGCCTTGCGTAACTTACAACAAACCCACTTAAATCGTGCTCGTGCTAGTCTAAGCGTTGCAGTCTCTTGGTACGGTAATCTTCGCAAACCAGGACAGTCGCAATCAAATTTACAATTAGCAGGTTTGGTAAAACCTGAGTTGGAGGTTTTAACAGCGACGCTGAATAAGCTAGACTATAATGTGATTCGCATTGCTGCTTTTGGGTTAGTGAGTCGTGGTAAGTCAGCAGTGTTAAATGCGTTGTTAGGACAAAAGATTTTACAAACTGGTCCACTTCACGGTGTGACTCAATACCCTCGTTCCGTAAGCTGGAATCCTGGTGGGAAAGTACAAGTTGAATTAATTGATACACCTGGATTAGATGAAATAGCAGGTGAAATACGAGGACAAATGGCGCGGGAAGTCGCACAACAGGCAGATTTGATTTTG
>NZ_JAAKGC010000314.1 GCF_017591665.1 Aetokthonos hydrillicola CCALA 1050
TGCTGCTTAGTTTCGGCTAATTTCTTGATCCTGCCGCTTGACTCAGCTTCAAATTTGAAGTTGAGTCCCTCTGTCCTGCCCTTGCTTGTTAACTGCTGGTCGAAACCGGATTAGTCCAAACTCCAGAACTTTAAGCATGAGGTGCCTTGGGTTGACATTGTACCCCTCTCCAGGCTAGGACATTCAATTGTGCATCTTGGAGTGTTTTGGCATAGTCCGCTCCGCCCAGTCGTAGGTTGCCTGCTGCGTGTGTCGATGTTTATGACAATGGTGTTGCTGGTGATCGCTCAACTATTTAAACTAGTTAGATTAGCCTCGCTCTTTCTTCTTAAAAGACCATTAGGAATTCTTATGAGAGGATAGTGCCCTCAAAAATCGAAGATAATCTGAGTCGTACTGATGTTTTCCTTATTATAAGCGATCGCACTCTGCGCACTGCTCTTGTCAATCACTTTGTTAAGGTTACATTGTGACTTGTGATAATATATAGAGCGATCGCCAAGCTGCTTAGAGAAATTGGGTTGGAGCGTTACTCGTTCTAAGTAGGTAGGTACGAATAAACCTAGCTATGTAACAAAATGTAAAAAACACGAAACCCTTGCGATTGCTTCGTCGTTCCTCCTTGCAATGACAAAATATAGTTATGTTTATTAACGCCCACTTACTTACCTTATTTTCGAGTCCCAACGTCGTCGCATAGGGTGCGATCGCTAACATTAGGATTTGTCCGCAAATAGTCACGGACCCAACCACAGCTCACTGCTAGTACTCGATCCAGTCCCTCAACTGGCCATAAGCGAGCAGTAGCTTCTCCTCCAGCAGTAGCCAAAAGCTTACCATCTGGGCTGAACACTACGCTAGTGACCTGACCTTGATGACCCTTGAGGACAGCTAATAGTTTACCAGATGTATTCCATAAGCGAGCAGTACCGTCAGATCCAGCAGTAGCCAAAAGTCTACCATTTCGGCTGAATACTACGCTTACAACCGAATCTTGATGACCCTTAAGGACAGCTAATTGTTTATGTTGACCAGATGTATCCCATAAGCGAACTGTATGGTCTCCTCCAGCAGTAGCCAAAAGTTTACCATCTAGGCTGAATACTACTCTACTGACCGAACGTTGATCACCGTTAAGGACAGCTAATTGTTTATGTTGACCCGATATATCCCATAAGCGAGCAGTACCGTCAGTTCCACCAGTAGCCAAAAGCTTACCATCTGGGCTGAATACTACGCTATGTACACTACCTTGATGACCCTTGAGGACAGCTAATTGTTTATGTTGACCGGATGTATCCCATAAGCGAGCAGTACCATCAGTTCCAGCAGTAGCCAAAAGTCTACCATCCGGGCTGAATACTACGCTGACGGGCCAGAATTGATGACCCTTGAGCAGAGCTAATTGTTTATGTTGACCGGATGTATCCCATAAGCGAACAGTACGGTCAGATCCACCAGTAGCCAAAAGCTTACCATCTGGGCTGAATACTACGCTTACCACCGTACCTTGATGACCCTTGAGCAGAGCTAATTGTTTATGTTGACCGGATGTATCCCATAAGCGAGCATTACCGTCAGTTCCACCAGTAGCCAAAAGCTTACCATCTGGGCTGAATATTACCCCCAAGACCAGACCATGAGGGAGAGCTAATTGTTGACGCGATGTATCCCATAAGCGAGCAGTACCGTCAGCTCCAGCAGTAGCCAAAAGCTTACCATCTGGGCTGAATACTACGCTTACGCCAATAAGCGAAGGTTGATCACCCTTGAGGATAGCTAATTGTTTATGTTGACCGGATGTATCCCATAAGCGAGCAGTACCGTCAGTTCCAGCAGTAGCCAAAAGCTTACCATCTGGGCTGAATACTACGCTTACAACCGAATCTTGATGACCCTTGAGGACAGCTAATTGTTTATGTTGACCGGATGTATCCCATAAGCGAGCAGTACCGTCAGCTCCAGCAGTAGCCAAAAGCTTACCATCTGGGCTGAATACTACGCTTACGACCGAACGTTGATCACC
>NZ_JAAKGC010000315.1 GCF_017591665.1 Aetokthonos hydrillicola CCALA 1050
AATGGAAAACTCATAGATGTCACGCCAAGGGAATTAATAACTAGTGACGGTAAATACAAAACCCATCCAATATACCGTAGTGGTATTAGTTTAAACCTACCTATTAAAGCACAAAATTCATAACATTATGCTTGCTTCTCCTGTACTTAAAAAACCAGAAGTTTATGAATCAAAAACGATAAGGCTGACTAGCCCAATATTACATATTGGTTCAGCAGTATCCCGATTAAATCCCTTTGAATATGTACAGACAGCAAAAAAAGTCTATCTCCCAAACCAAGAAGCACTCGCAAAAGCATTTAAAAAACAGGGAGGAAGGTTTTTAGATGATTATATTCAAGCGATTAACGATCGCGAGGACATTAGTCATCTTCTGAAACAAGCCTTTGGTGATCAGTGGTGGAGTGCAACGGATACAGATGGTGAACCAATTTTCCCCAATTACGCCATTAGCCAAAAGCTGACCGATCAAAGAATCACAGATTTAAGACCGATGATTCGCAACGGGATGGGAAGATTATTTATTCCTGGTTCTTCGATTAAGGGTGCGATTAGAACTGCGATCGTTTACCATCTTCTCAAACATGCGGAACGCTATCAAACCCCTGCACCTAAACGGATAAGTGAAATTGAGAAAAAATTACGCTCTCGCTTGGGAGAACTCAGCAACAAAAACACCCAAAAATTTGTTGACGATGACCTCTTCATGGAAAGTCTGTTTTCCGAATTTACCTTGACATATCAAGATAGAACCTTTCCAGGTCGCAGTCAAAACACTGATTTTCTAAGGGCGTTAAAAGTCAGCGATTGTGAAGCACTTATTGAAGACAAAATGACTACTAAAAAAGGTCAACAAATTCCTGTTAATTTACCAGTTGCTGCTGAAGTTATAATTTCTAGTAGATTTCCTGATTTTTTAGCTAAATATAAAGCATCTATTTACGTAGAAATGGTGCGTAATGTACAGACAGAATTTACTCTGACACTAGATACAGAAATGCTAGCTTGGTTCAAGCATAAGCAGGGAATGAAGATACCATTTACAAATCTCAACGAGCTCTTGCAAATTTGTCAGGGATTTAGTCAAGATCAGTGGGATTATGAACACGACTACTGGCAAGATATTAAAAACAATCCCAGAGCATCTGCTAGAAATTTAGATTTTAATTATATACGCGAGTTTTATAGTCCTGAAGAATCTCCTTTTTCTCTACGCTTGGGTTGGGGTAGTGGGATGACAGGAACAACTATTGATTTGTTATTTGAAGATGAATTACGCGCAGAAATTCGCGATATATGTGGTATTAGTGCGCCAAAATTTGAAGCACCAAAATCACGACGCACTGTAGTTAATCCTAACGGCGAAATTCGTTTTGTCCCTGGATGGGTTAAGTTTAAAGTTTTATAAAAAGGAGTCAGGAGAGAGAATTCAGGAGTCAGAAGTGAATAGTTATCAGTCTTCAATTTAAATTATGCTCATTTGCTCCAATTGGACATTAACAGTAGACCAGCCCACAGTCCTACCACGTTTTTATTATTTGGAACTGGTAAAGCTGTTACATAATAAACTAGGTTTAGAAATAGGATCAGAAACAATTCCTTCTGTATCCTGTTCTGGAATTTGTGGTTCATATACGATTTCTAGAGACTTTTTAACATTCCAACCCGAGGAATTTTATCAATTATCCCTTTGTGGTTTACAAGAAACTGCTGCAAAAGCAATCAATTCACTAAATTTAGAAGATTCACTAGAATTTCTTGGTGCTAAGTTTAACGTTATTAATCGCGAAGATACGATCACCAGCTATGAAGAACTGTATACAAATTTAGTAGCGAATGAACCAGAAGCAATTCGACGGTTTGACTTGCGATTTATTACACCCACTGCTTTTACTCAACATGGTGTTACTTTACCTCTCCCAATACCAACATTGATATTCCGTAGCTGGTTAGAAAGGTGGAATAATTTTGCCCCGATTTATTTAGGTGGAGATGAATTAATTGTTTATT
>NZ_JAAKGC010000316.1 GCF_017591665.1 Aetokthonos hydrillicola CCALA 1050
CGAGACGTTGAGGCTAAGCTATATCTCACTGCTGGATGAAGAATTTTGCCACTGCACCACCACAGATATAGCTTTTTAAGCATTTTTTTTTGAAGCCCGACAAGCCGAAGGAAGCGGGGTCGAGTTGGGGGTCAGGATGTGAAAGTGCCGCCTAGAAGTTGCTTCCCCAACTCGTACATCCGCTGATCGACTTGGCGGGTTGCCCCACCCTGCCCAAACCAAGAATGTAAATTTTCCCGCTCGGTTCGACCGTAGGGAGGACGGAGCCATGTTGCAAGCAGCCGGACGGAGCGCCCTGCGCGAAGTCGGGCGTCAGGGGCATCGCCCTACCTAAACCAAGATGCTTCATAGACTATTTCTTTACCCATATACCCAGATGCTTAGACTTAGCCAAACTTTCAGCATTTTGGAAGGCTATGAGGTTTGGGATTGTGAAGACTTCACCAAGACTGATGCCCTGATTGGAGCTACTGCGATCGCCAATCATCCCTAAGAACTCTTTTCCCTTGGTTTCCTGAACCAGTCTTTGAAGATTTCGTTTAGCTTCAACTCAATTCGCATTAATGCAGGCAAGCTAATAGACATCTGTTAAACCATCATTAAGAATCATCAGCGTGTTATCATGCTTGATTCTCATGCCTTTCTAAGTTTCAGTTGAAGGCTGGCGATTATCAGTAATAGGATAAATTTGCTACATTTAACTACAATGTTTCTAGCTACAAATACTATCGATATTGATATAGACTTAAATATTTTCCTCAAAAGGATACTAGTAATCTTTCTTATTTACGCTGTATCTTTTAAACCTAGAATTGAGAAGCAATAAATCAATTTTTAGTATGAGATTTTCAAAAAAACTGATATCTGCTTTATTTGGTGTGAGCAGTTTAGCTTACTCTATGGCTCCTGCTGCTGCTGTTCAATATAATGGCGCATCAGTCTATAAAGCGACTGAGAATGGAGTGACAACCGTCTACATTGACGGAACCGCGAACAGTAAGGTGGCAGTAGACTTGGGGCAATTAGCCAAGACAACATCAAAGATAGCTACAGAGTGTGGAAGTGTAAAAATTTCTACTCCGAAGGGAAATCCAGAGTTCACTGGATTAACTGTAGATGGATTAGCAATCAACTATGCTAATTTATCTACTCAAACACTCCCTGCTTGCGTGAATGGAACATTTGCGGAGTCGAGGACTGGAAATTTCAAAACTGCGAAAGGACAAGTCATTATTGTGGGCAAAACACCCGGTGCTTCTGTCTCAATTTCAGTCCTAGCTGATTCAATGAGAAGTATTACTGTTAACGGGTGCGGTAACGCCTTACTCCGCGCTTCAAAAGGCTCTACACTCCCCGCCACCTTTACAATCAATGGTAGTAGCTACACACTTGCTAGCTTACCTGACTCTGGTCATGGCCCCGTTTGTAAGAAAGCATCTGACGGAACTTATGCTGCTTACACACCCTCCAACTGGCCAAAATAAGTCTTTTTTATTATTAGCAAGCGGCGATTATTAAACTTAATCGCCATATTTTTTTTAACTACAAATATGAAAAAACTAAACGCCATCATAGTACTATTTCTACTTTCAATCCCCACACCTACACTTGCCTCTAGCCCACCTTCAGGACAAATAATGTGCAAAATGGGAAGTAATCGACTTCTTGTTACTGGATTAGCACAGGGTAAAAAATATTATGCCATGACTGAGGAAGATAATAGCTATAGTCAAGCAAATCCTAATCCCCAAGGATATGCACTATTTAATAATATTAATTACAATGACAGATGGGAAGGACAAAGCGCAGACTTAGAAGTCGGCTACATAAATCCACAAAAGGCTGACTTTGAGAACAGAGTTCCTCTTGGTTCAATGTATGTTAAAAAACTCAATACTATCCCACCATGACAATAAAAGCGCTTGCTCCTATGGGTAGTGCTGCGCTCACCATCTTCTTAGCACTACTACCAAGTACAA
>NZ_JAAKGC010000317.1 GCF_017591665.1 Aetokthonos hydrillicola CCALA 1050
GGAGGAACACAAACCCAAATCTACCAATAAAACATCCAATCGTTGTTTTGTGTCTTTGCGGCTCATAAAAAAGGGGAGTGTCCGAGAGGAAGCTCGATATACTTTAAACTTACAAGAATAAAAAGTGTTCTGTTTTCTATAACTAGATTATGTTACCAGTCATTTATTCAGATGAATTTTTAGATCACGATACTGGGTACTACCATCCAGAAAAACCAGAACGCTTGACGGCGATCGCCAATGCTCTTAAAGAGAGTGTATTTGCTGACAAAATAGAATGGCGATCGCCCACTTCACCGGAAGAAAGAGACTTAATATCTTTCGTTGAAAAAGCCCACTCTCAGCGCTACATCTACAAACTTCACGAAATTGCTCTGAATGGTGGTGGTTATTTAGATAGCGATACACCTGTTTCGACCCGCAGTTATGATGTTGCCTTATTAGCCGTTAGTGCTTGGTTAGATGGTGTTGATGCTGTGATCGAATCTCAAAATCCAGCTTTTGTATTATCGCGTCCACCTGGACATCACGCCGAACATGACGCGGGGATGGGGTTTTGCTTATTCTCCAATGCGGCGATCGCTGCTTTTTATGCACTGAAACAACCAAACATAAACCGCGTCGCGATCCTGGATTGGGATGTACATCATGGTAATGGTACTCAGGCGATCGTTGAGAATAACCCGCAAATTGCCTATTGTTCTTTGCATCAGTACCCCTGTTATCCTGGTACAGGTAAAGCCACAGAACGCGGCTTTCATGACAATGTGCTAAATTTGCCCTTTCCCCCAGGTTCTGATATTGGGGTTTATCAACCAGTTTTTGAGAAAAAAGTAATACCTTTTTTGTCTAACTTTCAGCCAGATCTAATCATTGTCAGCGCTGGTTATGACGGCAACGCCGATGATCCTCTGGCAAGCATAAATCTTCAACCACAAGATTATGGACTGTTTACACAATATTGTTTAAACATCACTCGTAAAATTCTGTTTGGTTTAGAAGGTGGCTATGACTTACCAACACTTTCTCAATCAGTTTTAGCTACCATTGAGAAATGTTTAGAGTTGTAGCGTATGTTAGAGGATATTCGAAAACTTTTGAGGTGTCAAGTTTTTATGCCAACCGCCTCACCATAATAAGGCTCATGGCAAGATAAATAAACGTCTCGGAAGTTTCTGGCAGTAACTCGTAATCTCTGACATCTTTGAAAGCCCCTACCGATTAGCTGCTACTGATGTACAGATATTCCCACTTTCTGGAAGCTAAATAGTGGCTGTTGGCAATTATCAAGCAACAAAACTTGACAGGCTGTTTTTGCTATCATTTCAGCCGTGGGATTATCGTCTGATGATATTCCTTCTGGTTTCTTTTGTAGACTCCATAGCATCAGCCCGGCAGCATTCTTATCAACAACAGTCTGTGCCAAATTACGAACTTTTGCTAATGTGTAAACATTCCCACCCCAAGCTTCTGGCGGTACTTGCACTCCCATAACTACTTTGCCTTTAAAATAGTTTTGATAAGCTGCTAAGGCTTCTTGAGGGTTGTAAGTGATACCAGCGTCATAGGACATAACAAGCAATTGGTCAATCATTTTACTTTCAGGTGAACGCAGCAAATTAAGCGTCATACCTGTCTTCTCGCCTTGGGGTTGAGCATTCGTCCATTTTCCTTCACCATAAGCACCAATACTCCATACCGCCGCTGTTACCAAGTAAGGCTTGGGCAGAACTTGGCGAATTTGCCTGACAACGCGACGAAATTCTGCATCAGAGGTACAGGAAACCTGACCATTTGAGGATGAACATTTTACACTGTTAGATTCATAATCAACATCAACACCGTCAAACCCAAAGTCCTTGACAATATTAGCAATTGTTTGAGGATTTATCTGAGCAAAATTTGTATAAGTTTGTCCGCCTACTGCCACCAATACTTTAGTGTTGCGGTTACGTTCTTTTAACAAGGCAATTGCA
>NZ_JAAKGC010000318.1 GCF_017591665.1 Aetokthonos hydrillicola CCALA 1050
TTGGGATATTTTGTATTTTTTCAGACATTAATTGTTTCCTTCGCCTGTTTTTCAGAGCGCCACCAATTCACTAATCGACGTAACCCTTCTTCTAAGGAGACTTGTGCTTCAAAAGCCAATAGTTTTTGAGCCTTGCTCACATCTGCAAGTCGGCGCTGTACAGGGTTAACTTTGCGTTCTGATCCATATTCTGGTTGCAAGTCCGATCCCATCACCTTAGCTAAACTATGGGCAAGGTCATTTAAACTAGTTTCTACACCACTAGCAACATTAAACACTTCGTCTGTAACATCAGCTTTAGCTGCTAATATATTAGCTCTTGCGATATCTTCGATATAGACGAAATCCATAGTCTGTTTACCATCGCCAAAAATCAGTGGCGGTTGACCTGCGGCGATGCGATCCATCCATCGAATCAATACTTCAGTGTAAACACCGTAAATATCCATACGCGGTCCATACACGTTGAAATAGCGCAAGGCTACATAGTTCAAACCATACATCTCATAGAAGCTGCGCAATAAACCCTCATTAAAGACCTTAGCTGCACCGTAGAGGGTACGGTTATTATAAGGGTGGTGAGATTCAGTGGTGGGGAAATCCTCCGCCATGCCATAAATCGAAGCAGAAGAAGCTGCGACTACTTTTTTGACTTTAGCATTGACTGCAGCTTCCAAAACATTAAACGTGCCATCAGCCAACACTTCCAATGCCAAACGTGGTTCTTCAGCACACTGTGTGATACGGATTGCTGCTTGGTGAAAGACATAATCTACACCTTGCATGACTTCCCCTAAAAGTTGGCTATTCCGAATATCACCTTCAACAATGACTAGGGAGCCATGTTCTTTGGTCCAAGCCAGATTCGCCAGCCGTCCGCGCGTGAAATTATCGAAAACAATAATTTCTGCAACTCCCTCTTTAACTAGCAAATCAGCAATATGGGAGCCAACTAAACCGGCTCCACCTGTAATTAATACGCGACTATTTTGCATTTTTTTAGAAAAAAGAGTCTATTTTTTGTGTAGATATTTCTGGACAGTATAAAAGTAATATCCAGGAATCAAACAAAAAACTGAAAAAACTTCGGTTTTTCAGTTTTTTATAAAAGCAGAATTTTCTTGTTGTAACTCAAGAAACCCGTTTTTGTTGTCATCACATCTTAGTCACAAGTTCGGTCTTCTTAGGAAGAAAATGCAAACTTGTCGACCTCTAGATTGGTAACTTTTGCCAGCTTACCGTTGTTGACGTCCACCGTAAACAAGGTGTTTTTTCCACTATTATCCTTAGCAAGGGCGTACAGTTGATTAGAAGAAGAGAAGTTTAAGTCTTTAACATCGTTAACAAGAGGACTTCCTTCAAAGCTGAGTGGGGTTAATCTCTTAATTTTGACCTTGCCGGTAATTGTAGCTTTTTCTTGCAAGTTTATCGCGATTAAAATAGGAATTCCTTCTGAGGAAGTCTCGGTTGCGAAAATATTTCCCTTGGCATCTTGGCATAGATTAGAGTATCTCTTGCCAGACATTAGTGGGGGTAGATCGAGAGAATCGCCAGAAGAAATTTTACCTGTTGTGGAATCGATTATCCCAAAGAAAAAAGGCGGAATGCCCTGGTTTCCTACGAGACAAAGTAGTTGATTCTTGGAAAGACTAAGCAAACTTTCAACTGTTTTGTCGGAATCTGCTAAGCCTAGTACTTTTTTCGATTTGAATGTAGGGTTCTTAGCACTCCCGACAGTAAAAATCAGATGGTTGAAATAAGCATCTTTCGTGTAAGAGACCGTAGAAATTACTAGATTTCCATCTCCAAGGGCTGCCAATTTCGTAATCCGGTCAGTTTCAGGGAGAGAGATGGCTTTAGATTTTTTTGGTGCGGGCGATGTATCTTCAACAGAAAGAGCTGGTGCATTCGTCTTAGAGAGAACATTTCCCGTCGACTGCTCAACAGTGTTGAGTTCTACTAACGGACTTTGGTT
>NZ_JAAKGC010000319.1 GCF_017591665.1 Aetokthonos hydrillicola CCALA 1050
CCCAAATTCTTCGGTTCCTTTTTTCAAAGTCTGAATACGGCGAATATCTAGCCGCACAGAAGAATAATACTTTAAAGCATTACCACCAGTTGTTGTTTCTGGATTACCGTAGGTAACACCAATTTTTTGCCGTAACTGGTTTAGAAATATTACTGTGCAGCCAGATTTACCAATATTGCCAGTAATTTTACGCAAAGCCTGACTCATTAACCTTGCTTGTAAACCAACATGGGCATCACCCATATCACCTTCAATTTCAGCACGGGGAACCAATGCTGCCACTGAGTCAATAACCACAATATCAATTGCAGCAGAACGGACAAGCTGATCGACAATCTCCAATGCTGCTTCCCCTGTATCAGGTTGGGAAACTAGCAAATTTGCAATATCGACGCCCAACGCGCCTGCATAAGCAGGGTCAAGTGCGTGTTCAGCATCGACATAAGCTGCTATACCGCCACCTTTTTGGACTTCTGCAACTGCATGTAATGCTAGTGTTGTCTTTCCAGAACTTTCTGGACCATAAATTTCAATCACACGCCCTTTGGGTAAACCGCCACCCAATGCTAAATCTAGAGTCAACGCTCCACTAGAAATGGTTTCTACCCGCATGCGAGTTGCGTCGCCCAGCCGCATGATTGTTCCTTTGCCAAAAGTCTTCTCAATTTGGTTGAGTACCATGTTGAGCGCTTTTTGCTTGCCAGCATTGTCAGTGGTGATAGCCATTCCTACCTCTATAAATATGTCGTTTTAGGGAGTGTTAGTTTGGGATTCTGAATAGAACAGATATACTACTATTT
This sequence comes from Aetokthonos hydrillicola CCALA 1050, assembly GCF_017591665.1. GTDB lineage: Bacteria > Cyanobacteriota > Cyanobacteriia > Cyanobacteriales > Nostocaceae > Aetokthonos > Aetokthonos hydrillicola. The sequence continues at coordinate 801 of NZ_JAAKGC010000319.1, forward strand.
TGACATTCTCCCACCGCTAAACGCTACATCCTTAGCGATGAATTTTGACCTTTGATTACTAGTCCCGTTCTGCGTAATTAAAAATAAAAAAAGCTTATTACGTAAACTCTATAGGCATTTTATAGTCACTATACATCTCCAAACTGAGCTATAAAATGTATTATTTTTAACAACCTATTACTGAAATCCTTTGTTGAAAATCTTAATCCTCTGTTGAAACGACAGTGGTTTTTGTTTGGGCTTAGTATTCTGATAAATCAGGGGACACTGGTCAAAAAATTATAACATAATATCCGGCCAATTAAGAACTTTTTTCCAGGGAATTTTACCAAGCCTCTTCACTTCGTGACGCTCCGCGAACGGGGTGGGTGTAGGGTGTAGGGTGTAGGCTAAGAAAGAGCGCCTGCGAGCCGCTCTGTTTAAAGCCGAGTGGAATTGTGGGCAAAAAAATCCTTGTATCACTCATAGGTTGAAACCCCACCTATGAGTGAGTGGCTTTATATTTTCCCCACACCCCACACCCCACACCCTCTTCATATCTGTGGGGTGGGAGTGAAATGCCGTTTATAATTTCCCCGGCTTTAGCTCGGAGAGTGTCAAGCCAAGTTGAGACAGCAAGCGGTCAACATCAAAATATGTAGCCATCAAATGACGAATGCACTCAACTTTAATGGGTTCATGCACACGCACCTGGCCAAAAGTACGGTCAATAATTTCCACTGTAGTGAGAGTGTCTAATTCGACTGACAAAATAGGAATTTCTAGTTCTTCTGCACGAGCAACAATGAAAGGTGGCGGCGGGAATTGTCCAGTTAAAATCAAGCATTGGGTAGAAGTTTCCAAAGCAGCCTGCTGAATTTCTACACGATCGCCCCCTGTTACCACTGCCATATTCCGACGTTTGCGGAAATACTTGACTGCTGCGTTAACATTCATTGCCCCAATTGCCAAACTTTCTACCATCAAATCTAGGCGATCGCTACAAGCAAGAACTTCTGCATTTAATTGGTTAACAAGTTCGCGAACACTAACACTGCGTAACAATTCATTTTTGGGCAACATTCCTAGTACAGGAATACCTTGCTGTTCCAAAAACGGACGGATAGTGCTGTTAGCAGTTTGTAATTGTGCTGTAGGTATGTCATTAACTATAATACCAATCAGGCGA
>NZ_JAAKGC010000012.1 GCF_017591665.1 Aetokthonos hydrillicola CCALA 1050
CTATGGGGAACAACTGTTAAGCTGGTTGAATAAATACACGTTTCCCATAGAGCGAAAGTTTAAAGATAAGTCCTATGCCGATCGCATTGCATCATTTTTCCTAGATGAACTGCTCAAGAATGGAACCACGACAGCACTGGTTTTTGCCGCCGTTTTTCCTGAGTCTGTAGATGCTCTTTTCGAAGCAGCCAACCGTCGTAATCTTCGTATAATTGCAGGCAAAGTGATGATGAATCGCAATGCACCTGACTATCTGCTGGATACGGCTGTATCTTCCTATGAGGATACAAAGCGACTCATCAAGAAATGGCATAAGAATAACCGTTTATTATACGCTGTGACTCCCCGTTTTGCTGTTACATCTACTGATGAACAACTAGATCTAGCAAAAAAACTCTTAGATGAATTTCCTGATGTATATCTCCATACTCATTTATCAGAAAATAAAGACGAAGTTGCATTGGCATTAGAGTTATTTCCTGGGAATCAGGACTATCTGAATATTTATGAAAGGTTTGGATTGGTAGGAAAAAGATCTATTTTCGCTCATTGTATTTATCTTTCTGGATCTGAATTTGAGCGTTTGTCAAAGGCGGATTCTTCAATTGCTTTTTGCCCCACGTCTAATCTATTTCTAGGTAGTGGGCTTTTTAACTTGGCTCAAGCCAAATCAACTCAAACACCGGTTAAAGTCGGTTTGGGAACGGATATAGGTGGTGGAACTAGTTTTTCTATGTTGCAAACGATAAACGAAGCTTATAAGGTAGCGCAACTACAACAACAAAACTTATCTTCATTTAAGGCGTTATTTTTGGCTACGCTAGGTGGCGCGATCGCACTCTCCCTACAAGATAAAATTGGTAACTTTGATGTTGGTAAAGAAGCAGATTTTACAGTTTTAGATCCCAATGCTACCCCGCTAATGGCATTACGTAACAACGCCCAGACGCCCAGCACTCTCGATGAAATTGCCGATCAAGCCTTTGTACTTATGACTTTAGCTGATGATCGAGCAGTTCGTGCTACTCACATCATGGGAGAAATTGCTTACGCACGAGTTTGAAGTAAGGATTGGGGGGTAGCTCAGATCTTGCACCTTTAAATATAAATACTGAATTAACGCCACAAAAGTATCAAAGATTGAACTATAAAACATTCGTTTCCATTCCTCTTATAGAGGAATTTAGCTCTTAGACAGGGATTTATAATCCCTGGCTGATTTAAATGCAGTCACACTAGTTTAACACCTAAAGCGAAGCAAATTAGTTAAGTTGAAAGTAACCGAATCCCCTCTAGTTTTTGTAGTTTGGCGTCAAAGGTAACGGTTTCATTACATCCTGCTTGTTGATTTATCTTAGTCATTAAGAAATCGGAAAAATCTGTTTTATGTGTTTTCATCTGCTGTACTGCCCACCAAGCGGCTTCCCTATTTTCAAAATCAAATGCATCCGCTCTAAGTATTTTCTCTAAAACGTCAACTAACCACTGTGATTCATAGATTATTTCTACTACAAAGCAGCCCACTTTAGGTATTATTCTAACTTCACAAATATCTTCAAATTTCATCCCTGGTTTTACAGGAATTCTAATAGGAGACATAGAAGGAACCACAAAACCTTTATTAAACTCTTTTTTACCAATAGCCTGATTATTAAACTTTATTAAATTATGCTTTTTAGTAATAAAGCTTGGTATTTTAGGCTTGCCAGTAAATTTTGACTTGTCCTGGTTGTAAGCTTCTAAGGCTAAATAGTAAGAATTCCATGCATCCACATTTTGTTTTAAAACTAATTGAGCTACCTTTGCTGGTAATTTTTTATAATTCTCGTTATCTTTAAAGCCTTTGTCTAATTGTGACAAATTAAGTGGCTTATAACCATAAAAATAACCCTGTCTTTGATTATATTGAATAGTGTTGTAAAGACATCTAGAGAGCGATGTTATTTCTGCACAATAACTATACCACTCATGCGATTTTTTCATTACATGTTTTTCAACACTCTTCATTTTTTAAAGCCTCGATAATTTTTTCAGTCTTACGTTTCGACCTACGTTGACCATATAATCTAGCAGCAAAACTGGTAATAATTCCTATTAGCTCTTGCATTAACTCGTCTCGACCATTATCAGTCTGATTAACAATTTCTAGTTTGACATTCAGTCGTTTCAAAAGAATAGAGATACAACCAGTTCCAAACAAGCGCTAATCTATCTTTATGTTCAACCAACAAAACATCATAATCATCCGACTCTAGTAAGCTATTTAGTTTTTTTCTATTATCATTCAGACCACTTCCTATTTCTTTGACAATTTTGATAATCGTATAACCTTTAGCTACTGAGTACTGTGTTAGTCTATCGGCTTGTCTATCAAGGTTTGATTTATTTTCTGAAGAAGAAACACGGGCATATATAGCAACTTTAATAGAGTTATTGTTTTCTGTAATACTTTGAGGAGTAAAGTCAACTAGGACTGTGCCTGACAGTGATTGTTTTGCAGGATGAGGGAATTTACCTGCTTTCCACCAACGCCAAGCAGTTTTATAACTTACTCCAATATGTTCCGCGTACTGTGATAATTTCATATTCACAGTATAACAATACTTGTCTATTCTTGGGAATATTTGTCTATATTCATAACAAAAGTTTATCATACCAATACGAGCGAAATCAATAGAAATAATTGCTTTTGAAAAGCCGAAACTCAACAAAAGTTACTTTTTTATAAGAAAAATGGAGAAGTACGAAATTTTTGTGCAAATTTCGTATTTTAGGCAAGAAAGGATCACGGAGAGTAAAAAGATGTATCCGGATCTATCTCTGCACCTTAAATTGAGAAATAATTGAGCGTAGTCCTTGCGCAGCATCATCGAGTTGCTCAACAGCGCGGTTAGTTTCTTTGAGGGATTGTAGAGTTTGCTGTGAACCTTCACTTAGTTGCGCGATCGCGCCACTGATTTGCTGTGCGCCCTCAAATTGCTGCTCCATGATGTGACCGACTTCTTCAAACCGTGGTGTCAAACTCTGCACTTGCTCAATCACTAAAGCAATTTGCCCACTGATCGTATTTACCTTTTCTACAGCGACACTCACCTCTTGATTAAATTTATCCATTTGCATCACACCAGCAGAAACAGAAGATTGCATTTCTTTAACCATCTGCTCAATTTCTAAGGTAGCAACTGCTGTTTGATCTGCTAGTCGTCGGATTTCTCTGGCTACCACAGCGAACCCTGCTCCATATTCTCCTGCTTTTTCCGCTTCAATTGCAGCGTTCAGCGAAAGCAAATTCGTTTGATCTGCCACCTTGGTAATGGTGGTGACTATAGTGTTAATATTATTGGCTTTTTCATTCATTATCCCAAGTGTAGAAGCAATAGAAGTTGTGGCTACAGCCAAAGAACGCATGGCGCTTGCCATTTGCATCAAATCTGATTGACTATTATTAGCTGCTAATGCAGTTGCTTGCGCTTTCTCGCTAATGTTGTCCATAGTCTTAACAAGCTGACCAGAAGTTGCAGCAATTTCGCCAGAGGTTGCACTAACTTCGTTGGTAGAAGCTGTTTGCTCTACGAGGGTCGCTTCTAACTGCTTTCCAGATGCAGCAATTTTGGTGGTGGAACTAGTGATTTGAATCCCAACTTTATTAGTCTGTAAAATTAACGAGTTTAGGTTTTTCTTCATTTTGTAGAATGCATCCTGCAATTTACCGATTTCGTCGTTGCTCTCAGCAGGTTGCACAAGACCGGTGAGATCCCCTTGAGCAATTTGTTCAGCAACAGTCACCACACGGTTAATTTTCGCTCCCATAGGTTTGGCGATTGTATTACTGAAGTAAAATCCAAAAATAATTGCTGTTAAGGGACCAATAGTCATGCCTACAAGTACCCAAAAATTTGTTTTGCTGATATTTTGATTTGCATTTGTTGCTTCGCGCTCTTCTAGTTTCTCGTTGTATTGTAAAAGGTTGACGAGTGCTGTTTCTGATTTATTGTAGGCAGGGCGTTCAGTAGATTGTAAATAATCAGATATCTTTTTTCGTGGTAGACCAGCAGCTTTTGCTTGTGTAGATTCTGGTGTATTGGCTTTGTTCTGAGTCGGTAAGTCAATTTGGACGGGTTTAGGGTCATTAATCTTCAGTTGTGTAAATTCTTCTATTAGCCTGATAACTTCGTTAATACTGTTTTGCCATGTTTGTAAAGCAGGTAATAAAGCTTGGTATAGTGTTTCTTCTTCAGACTCCCTCGAAAGTTTTTTATAATCTTCAAACCTTGCATCTAGAAGTTTCATATTTGCTTTCAACTTTTCTAATTCTTGGAGCTTAAGATCTGCGGGGTAGTCAGGAGAAAGCTGCACTCTCAATTCACTTTGAATTGCAGTCTGTGCAAGACGCATTTTTGATAAATTAACAATACTAGGAAAAGCATTGTTAGTAATTGTATCAAGATTTTGACTTAAGCTGTTGCTACCTATCCAGCCAATGATAGCTACAACTAATACTATTAGACCAAGAAAAATAAATCCGGAGAAAAGGCGTGCTTGCAAGCTAAAGTTTTTCATCAAATCAATTCCTTATTGAAAGAGGCAGTAGGGAATATTAATTTTTCATCCTTGGCTATGATAGCTGTTTCATGGGGACTACTTTCTTCAAGAAGGAGGCTATAACCGAGGCTATTAAGGTATTCAAACCCCTACCAATCTTCCAGAATAAGGGAAAACAGTGGGTGCTACAAGCTGGCAAAGCCAGACGCCAGTTGCCTACGTCGGTAAACCCGTCTGCAGAACTGGCTCCCCTGATCCCTTTCATTTGCTTTGACTGTTAAAACATCCTCTTAAATTGAGAAATAATCGAGCGTAGTCCTTGTGCAGCATAATCCAATTGCTCAACTGCGCGTTTAGTTTTTTTAAGGGATTCTAGGGTTTGCTGTGAACCTTACAGGAACCCTATCAGTAATGATCTTTCGACTGGGAGGGGAATGGCTAGCACTTCTTTTTGAATTCAAAATTCAAAATTCAAAATTCAAAATTAATAAGAAATAAAAATTTTGATTTTTGAATTGTTTTGACACAACCGTGTGTCACTAGCTGTGCACCTTAAATTGAGAAATAATTGAGCGTAGTCCTTGCGCAGCATCATCGAGTTGCTCAACAGCGCGGTTAGTTTCTTTGAGGGATTCTAGGTTTTGCTGTGAACCTTGGCTTAGTTGTGCGATCGCGCCACTGATTTGCTGTGCACCCTCAAATTGCTGCTCCATGATGTGACTCACCTCTTCAAAACGTGGTGTTAAACTCTGCACTTGCTCAATCACCAAGGCGATTTGTCCGCTGATTTGATTTACCTGCTCTACAGCGCGACTCACCTCTTGATTGAATTTATCCATTTGCATCACACCAGCAGAAACAGAAGATTGCATCTCTTTAACCATCTGCTCAATTTCTAAAGTTGCGACTGCTGTTTGATCTGCTAAACGTCTAATTTCTCTAGCGACAACAGCAAACCCTGCTCCATATTCTCCTGCTTTTTCCGCTTCAATTGCAGCGTTCAATGAAAGTAAATTGGTCTGATCCGCCACTTTAGTAATGGTGGTGACGACAGTGTTAATATTATTGGCTTTTTCATTCATCACCCCAAGAGTAGATGCAATAGTAGTTGTAGCAGCAGCCAGATGACGCATCGCAGTTGCCATTACCATTAGGTCTGATTGACTATTATTAGCTGCCAAAGCAGTTTCTTGAGCTTTATTAGTAATATTATCCATAGTCTTTACCAGTTGCCCAGATGTTGCAGCAATTTCCCCAGAAGTAGCACTAACTTGGTTGGTAGAAGCAGTTTGCTCTACAAGGGTGGCTTCTAGCTGCTTACCGGATGCTGCTATATGAGTTGCAGAACTAGTGATTTGGATCCCAGACTTTTGCGCCTGAGATATCAATGTATTCAAGCTTTTCGTCATATTATGAAAGGCTTTCAGTATTTGACCAAGCTCCGTTTGATCTTGAGTCACTTCAATCGTCCCGATTAAATTACCATCTGCAATTTGTTCGGCTGATGCAACAACTTGGGGTAGCTGTCGTTTGAGAGGTAAACTAATTCTTAGACCAATAATGATTGTGGTAAGAACTGCTAATATAGTGCTCAACCAAATTATCGTGAACATGTACGAACGTGCTTGATCAAGTTGCTGCTTACGCCGATTGATCGCAGCTTCGACCGAATCGTTGAATTGCCGTCGCTTAACGTCAATATTTTGTGCTTCGTTGTTACTAAGTTGTGGAGTGACTTGTGCTAAGTTGTTAGCATCAATTAGGCGGAAAATTTCTAGATAGTTGCTATGTAATTGATTTCCCTCTGCAATAAAATTATTCGCTTGTGTCAACAGAGAGTTTGTCAACTGTTCGTCTTCAGGAATAGCAACAGCCTCTCTTAGTTGTTGAGCATTTTTATTGAAAGATTCGTAGGCACTATCAAAGGAACGTTTAAACGTTTGGTCTTTGGGTAGAACTGCGTAACCAAGGACAATTCGTAACATTTTAGAAATGTCGTAAGACAATTGCTCTAATTGTGTGTTAGTAGCTTGAAGTTTCAAAACCTGGTTGTCTAAATTCGTCACCTGGTTAACTGTTGAGATGATAACCAAACCCTGAATAATTAAGAAAGCTAACGGCACTGAATATCCGACAAGAAAGCGATTACCAATTTTATTCAACATCTGCGTATTTTTTTGCTTAAATATATTGATTAGGCAAATAATATCATGTCCGTCTAAAAAGTTATGATATTTAACCTGCACTCTTTCTCTCGCAAGCGGGTGTGTGAGGGCTTATATAAATGGTTCGTTTTGTTCCGTAGAATGTACATCCAGTATATCTTTAAGCATAAATACTTATCATGGCTTTAAGTTACAGTTTTTCATGCAATAGATTTCCTTTCTATTTATTAAGCCTTTGAATCCTTCGTTGCAGGGCGGCTGCACCAGCGCGATCGCCATTATATTCTTTCAGAAGAGACAAATGAATCAGCGCCTCGTAGTAATTTGGTTCAAGATAAATTGCTTTTTGGAAATACAGCTCTGCTTGCTTATGATCCCTTTTTGCCTGATACACTTCGCCTAATAATAAGTAAGCTTGAGCATCAGTAGTGTGGTGTTCTAAATAACTTTTGCATAGGGTTGCAGCTTCATCTAACCGCCCTTCATCTGCCAAGTTTCTGACTGTCTCAAGATCGGGAATTGTAACAACTGATGTTGCTGGAACTGTTATATCAAGTTTCCCAGGAAATGTGGTCTCAGGTTTTTGAAGTGCCTCTTTTGCTTTTGCCACAGGTAACTTATCCGTTACAGTCGTTACCTTATCTGCTACCTTTCGGTACGCAAAACTAAACGGATAGCGAACTGATACAAATCGATTGTTTGGTATACTGCTAGCCTCAGCAGAACCCATAAACAATACACCTTTGGGTGTTAATAAGCGCTCTAAAATATTAATAACCTGGGAAGCTGTAGAAGAATCAAAGTAAATTAATAAGTTACGACAGAAAATGATATCATATTTTTTATTTGCTAAAAACAAAGGCTCTAAGATATTACCATGAATAAAATTCACTGTATTACGTACCAATTTGGATAACTGATAACTCTCTGCTGTTAACTGAAAATAGCGTTCCCTCTCTACTAGATCTTGACCGCGAAAAGAATTCTTGTTGTAAACAGCTTTTTGAGCTTTTTCTAGCGCTTTTTTGCTAATATCAACAGCGTCTATACGAAATTTTTCCGGGGTTATACCTGCATTGAGCAGAACCATGGAAATTGAATAAGGCTCTTCTCCAGAAGAACAGGGAACACTCAACACGCGTAGAATGTTATCGTTTTGGTTAGGTAACCACTCAGATTTAACGTAATGTTCAAGAAAGGTGAACGGTTTGTGATCGCGAAAAAACCAAGTTTCTGGGACAACCACAAGTTCAATCAGTTCTTCCAGTTCTTGGTTTGATGTTTGCAATCGTTGCAGATACGAGCGTAAATCAGCTAAACCACAGGCTAACCTCCGCTTTTCTATAGCTAGCGAAATTTTCTGAGAACCAATCACACCTACCTCCAGACCAATTTTATCCTTTAGCAGTGCTTCTATTTTTGCCTGTATCATGAATATTCCCCTGCTAATAGGTACTTGTGTTGTGAATCTGATAGCAAATTCTCTAACCGGATAAGTTGGATCATCCGTCTGTCATCCATAATGATTCCTCCTAAATAGGAAGTTTCATCTAATTGGGCTTCTATATTCATGAGTTCCGTATTTGGTTTATTTAAAGTTTCTGTGACTCGTTCCCCCATTAAGCCAAGGTAGCGCTTAGTTTTATCTTTACCTATGTAGTTGACCATTATAATCCGTGTACTCAAGTACGAACGACTAGGATTGCCTTGAATTAGATGGCACAGATCGATAACAGGCACGATCATACCCCGGTAGTTGAACGACCCTACAACATAGTCAGGAACATGGTGAACCTTTCTGAGAAGGACTCTAGGGATAATTTCAGTAACTTGAGAACTATCAAGAGCATAAAGATCATCCCCAACATAGAAGAGTAACATTAACATTTGTTTAATGATACGTATTATTTATTATGTGCTACTAAGAAATCTTAGCCTAAAAATCAAAGGAAGTAACGCAAACCATACTTTATGGTATAATGTCTTGCAGATTACTTAAGCGAGAGATTGTCCAGTAATAGAAGAACTATCTCCAAACTTAAGAATGGTAAACTTATGCCATTGTTGAATTTCACCATTTTTACAGTAAATTTTTGCCTACTATTAAGGCTTGATTATTGATTGACCATTGTGGATTCACGCTACCAGTGAGAGAAAATCAGATAATTTCTGTGCTTCTAATCGCCTATAAAATGTACTCACAAAAAAAATGAGAAATACGCTATGACAAAACCAGAAGACCAAACTAAAGATGCATACAAACGCATTGTGGAATCTGCTAGTCGCTTAAAAGTTCAACTCAATGAGCAAGAATTGGAACGTTGGATGAAGGCGATCACTGAGGCAACAGGTGACGAAGATATTGTCGTGGATAAAGAAACAGGTGTTTTTGGCCATAAAGTCACCATGTTGGATTTCGATCCGCAAGAGGTGGCACGATTTCGTGCCATTGGCAAAATAGTAGAATTTGACGACATTCCTGGTGTTGTAGAAACTGCGCTGGCGCTGTCTGGATCAGCGGCTCAATCCAAGATTCAAAGCTATCCTGGTGATTGTGACTACTTTGAGCGGGTGAATATCATTGCACCTACCCGTGCTGAAGCCTGCCAGATTCTTTCCCAACTGATGCGAGAGAAGTCACTCAAGGCTTTGTCTGGTCCCAATTACCAACTAATTGAGGTGAAGTTTGGTAGTTACCCCCAACAAGTGATTAGGGGGGAACACACTCTACGGGCTGGTTCACCAATTACCTGGCTACCCAATGACATTGTTGCAGGTCAAATCGAGGCGACAGATATGCTTGGCAATCCCGTGGTCATCACCTGGGATTCGGTAGCACACGACCCCGGTTGGTGCAAGCTGGACTGGCTGATCGCTGATACGATACGCGGTCAGTTGTGCAATGCAGGTAACATGTTAGACGTCACCTGGGAAGCACCAGATGGTACGATCACTCCACTGGATGGCTATCTCGACGGCTACTTCCAAGAAGTTTACCTGGATGCTGAGTCAGTCCCAATCTTTTCCAAGCTAGTCAAGCACGTCTCCACTGATGTCATGGATGATTATGTGGCGCGATTAGAAAATGAAGTCAAAAAATGTCTCAAAACCGATGATCTTAACTACGGAAAAGCAGCCAAGCGCATGTACAACATCTTCCGACTGAACGGGCGCTATGAAGAAGCAGCCTTTCTGCGTGAGTTGTTCGATGAACCTGCGTCGCTACTGTATCAAGTCCATGCACTCGTGAGAACTGTTCAAGAAGCTAGGGACAAAGCGACTGTTTTTGATATTGAGAACATTCTTGATCAGACCGATGAACTGATCATTGCGGTCGTCAAGGTTTTGGAAGGGGAAGAGGAATTGGAGATCGTGCGTTATCTGCTGCGCATATACCGCATTCTGTGTCGTCAGGAACCAGGTACTCGCCTCAGTTCTGAAGTGGATGTAGCCCAAGCAGAGGTGATGAAAATTGTCAACAATTTCTTCTATGAAAAGATGACAGGATTACCTACTATTAAGGCTTATCTTGAGGCTGCTCAGGGGTTAAGAGCCGGGAAATAAATTTCCCGGATCAAAGCTCAAACCCATTTTATTGGGTTAAAAGATTACCCAGTGAGCTTTTAGCTTAATGCGAGCTAAAGCGCCCGAACTTTAGTTCAGGGCGAATTTTCAGGCAAAACCTACGCAGTATTGAGATCCTTTGGCTCTTTTCAACTAGCCAAAGGATCTGATTGAAAGTCGAATCAATCTCCCCTTTTAGGAGTGGTAGCAATATCTAGGTTTGCTTGAGAAGCAATTAATTCTTCTATATTGCTTAATAATCTCTTACAAAGTTTGTCAAGGGGAATATCGTTAGGATCACATCCGAATGGATCTTCAATTTCTAAACCGATACTCAAAAGTACTTGATTTTTGATATCACGAATAACAGATATTTTAAAATTGAGAGCTAACTTAAACCAATTATTGCGTTCAAAATTCATATAAATTATTTTCTTAAGAAGGGTGTGGAGTGTAGGGTATTCCCTACACCCTAGTTTTGTTGAAACCTATTTACGCTTGATGATGAAATGGGCATTTACCCGTAGATGGTTCTTTTTCCCAAGGATTTGGCGTATAGAAATAATTGGGCTTGAGTAGGCGATTTTCAAACTCTAAGGGGTAGACTGGTACGGTTGAAGCCGATAGTGGTGGAATAAGCCAGCGCCAGTCACCATAAACCTGGCGATCGCAGGAGTTATGCCAATTCCCCCCGCAAAAAATATAACGGAGTTTTCATCTTCTAAAACAAACTCACCTCTTGGTTGAGAAATACGTAACAAAGCTTCTGAATCAGCGCGATCGCACAGCCAACGGGAAAATAGTCCTAATTCTTCTCGTTTAACTGTGACTTCGTATTGCTCGGTTTGATCAGCAAGCGAACTTAAAGTATAAGCACGAGTCACCCAAGAACCATCCACCCGTCCTTGCACTAGTATATGCTGTCCAGGTTTCGAGGCAACGACTTCTTCGTAAACAGGGCGGAATTGGAAGCGCATCATTCCTCGCCCCAAATCTTCTTTGTTCACGAGTTCAGCTATAGCAAGATTTGCTGAACCTAGCATTTCTTCAACTAAAGGCTGACAACTACCGCAGATCATCGTTACTTGTGTTTGTTCGATAATTCCCTCTATAGACTGACATTCATCTTGGCTATACCCTAAATCTAAGAGGTAGGGAAGCAACTCTTGAGCGTCAATTTGCCCACTTTGATCCAAGTCGATCACGTCAAATCGCAAGCGAGCAAATTGTTGAGCCGACAGAGATTGGCGCAGTATTGCGGATAGTTCTGACACGATATCTGCACCACTCAACTGAGTGGAACCTGTCAGGATTTCTGGAGGATCATTGTTTATCTCGCCGTGTAGCCATTTGGATAATCCTTGGGCGATCGCATCTGGCTCTAGCCAAGGTAAGGCAATACTACCAATGGGTAAGGACAAAGTACGACGAAACCTCAATTCCTTTTTGTGCATTAACAGGTGGGAAAATAAAGGTGCGTGGCGTAAGATTAGAGTTTCTATATTCAACCCGCGTATGAGACTTTCCGCTTCAGCCAAGCGATCGCCAACTTGTCCGTTTGGACAAGCAGGTGCAACCCAAGCTAGACGTCTAATACCCTTGTTTTGAGCTATCTTGATCCAAGATCGAGTGAGCGACACCACATCAGATAAGTCTGTTGGCATGATGAAAATTACTGCTGCCTCAGCACCGTCAAAATCCTCTGGTAAAATGTTTTGAGAAATTAAATTTGGATTGAACCACTCTCCACTAACTAGGCTTGTTGAAGCAGCGATCGTTGGAAAACGAGAGATTCTAGCAATAATAATGCTTCTTCAAAATTGAAAATTTGCTTTATTTTTTTGAAGTGCTAATATGAAATCTAGATACCGAATCATTTAAGCTGAGCGAGGCTTCGTTAAGTTGCTCGATAGCAGCATACGTTTTCCGTAACGAGTTTTTTATTTGTAACATTCCTTGATTCAAATATATCATTGAATCACTTATTTTTTTTGTATTTTTAGATTGATGCTGCATTCCAATACTCACACTTTCAAAATTTGGTAATAAAGCTTGTACCTGATCAATAATTTTTGTGAAATCTGCACTGATTTTATTAATTTGCCTAACCTCTTCGCGAACTTTTACCATGAATTGTTCTACTTCTTCCACTCCAAATGAAACCGCTAGCTGGGTATCATCAACTATCTGTTTAATTTCTAAAGCAGCTACAGCAGTTTGGTCAGCAAGTCGTCTAATCTCTCTAGAAACAACAGAAAAACCAGTTCCATACTCGCCCGCTTTCTCTGATTCAATTGCGGCATTCAGAGAAAGAATATTAATTTGCTCTGCTAACTTTGCCATTGTAGTAACAACAAATGTAATTTTTTCTCCTCTCTCCTTAATAGTTTGCAACCTGTTATAAATATTGTTTGAAGCAGTTTCCATATTTTGCATGTTATCTTCCATGTGAACTAGCTCTGATTGACCTCTACTAGCAAATTCAGCGGTTTCCTCTGACATGCAAGTGACTTCAGACATTTTTTGCACCAGGTTTTCGATGAGTTGTGAAATTTCCTTGATAGATAAAAACGAATTATCAGTCGATTCCGTCTGGTTCATTATAACTACTTCTTGTTGGTTTGCCATCGTTAACAACTCTGTAGCTGACGAAGAAACTTTAATTCCAGATTCTTGAGTGTTTTTAATCAAAGAACTTAAATCTTGAACCATGTATCTAACAGCAAGCAACAATTCTCCAATTTCATCCTTAGAATCAACGAAGATATTCGGTGTCAAATTGCCACGAGCAATATCTTTAGTAATAGCAACAACCTGAATAAGGCGCTCTGAGATTTCACGCGATACTTTGAAAACAAAAAAGCTAGAAATTACTAGAGCAGTCAGGCTTAACAAAAGGTAAATTAACCGCGTGTTCTCGTAATATTGAATACGTCGCTCAATTATCTTATCTAGTTCTTTTCGTGCAACTGTCCATAGTTCCGAACCTTTACGAAGTACTTCATCCCCTAACTGAAAAAAATCCTGCTTGAGAATATCTCCTTTATCTGTTCTAGCAAGTTGTATTAACCTTTCGCTAAACTTTGTAACAGCAGTTTTGTAAAGGCTTTCACCCGGTGGAATATTCATTTGTAAAGAGGGAACTATACCAAAAAAATTCTTATTTTCTCGTATAGAAGTTGCAATTCCTTGGACGATCCTGTCCAAATCTGCTTGTTGCAGTGATAATGCATAAACTTCTAGTTTGACTCTTTGTTCATTTGTTAATCGCGGCTGTGAGGTTAAGCTTTCAGCAAACAGCAAAGCTTCTCCGACTCGTTGTTGAGCTTCTGGGATCGCTGCAAGAACAACATCCATCAAATAATACGAGTCTAGAACTGGATCTAAAATTGAATTTGAGGTATCACCGACTCTGCTAATCAGTCCACGTACATGTTGTATTAAATCATTATAGTGCTGCTCTAAGTTTTCTTGAGAGATTGTCTGGTTGTTGCGTAATGTCTGCCATTCGGCTGCAAGTTTTGCTGGTATTAACTGCTCCATTCCTGCCGATCGCAAACCCGACAGGGTGATTTTTAGAACTTCCCCCAAAGCTTTGGTTTCTTTTTCAAGATTCTCAAAATTCTTGTCAATGCTCTGGGCTGTAGCTTCTAACTCATTGAAAACTGAGAGATCGCCTCTACGCGCTACTTTTCCGAGTCTTTGGTGCTGTGGAACCAAGACTAACAGATGGGTTAAAGGTTCTAAAAATCTATTGCCAAAAATTTCTAAACGACCGACATTAATATTGTCGGTAATGCCTGAAACTGTAAAATACAACAGCATCAATATCGGTACAGAAAAGGAAAGAATGCTCAGCCTAAGTTTTTGTGATATTTTCAACGATCTTGGACAGAACCCCATAACACTCTATTGCTGGCTGTTCAGCTATACTTTGTTACCTAATTCTCCCGTTCTTGCAAAATTTGTCAAGTTTGTGAAAAACTAAGTACACATATTCCCTATTATCTACCTTAACTTTTACAACTCCTGCACAAATTGCTGTATGCAACAAAATATCGTTAATGATTGCTGGAACCATATTGGCGTGGAAGGCGATCGCTCCTGTACCGAGTTAACAACCTTCATTCATTGTCGTAACTGTCCTGTTTACTCGGCAGCTGGGCGCAGCTTATTAGAACGAGAAGCACCAGTAGAATATTTGAATGAGTGGACTAGCATACTCTCAAAAACTCAGTCAGAACATTCTGTTTCTGCATCCCAACTTAGCACAACAGTGCTTGGTCTTGCACAAACCATATCAGTAATGATCTTTCGACTGGGCGGCGAATGGCTAGCACTACCAGTGCGTCTATTCCAAGAAGTGACACAACCGTGTACTATTCATAGTATACCCCACCGAACTAACGAACTTTTTCTCGGCTTAGTTAATATTCGCGGCGAAATTTTAATGTGCGTTTCCCTCAGCCATCTCCTCGATTTAGAAACCATAGCTGACTCAACTAATCATCTAAGTTCAGTTACTCCTCAACGAATGGTAGTTGTGGGAACAAATGAAGAAAGATGGGTTTTTACCGTTGATGAAGTGTGTGGAATTCACCGCTTCCACAATCAAGAGCTACAAGCCGCCCCTGTAGTCATTTCCAAAGCAACAGAGGCTTACACAAAAGGCGTAATTCACTGGCAAGATCAAAAAGTGAATTATTTAGATTCTGATTTATTATTTTATACTTTAAATCGGAGGGTGTTGTGACAGACAGCAAACACGATATTACAACTGATCTCTCTTTACTGGGTATATTTCGCTCAGAGGTTATAACCCAAACAGCCATTATCCAGGAAGGAGTGTTAGCTCTACAAAACCAAAGCCAATCTCGCCAGACATTAGAAAACATGATGAGAGCAGCCCATTCGATCCAAGGGGCTGCCACAATTGTCGAAATCGACCCCGTCGTGACACTGGCTGGATTTTTAGAGGACTACTTTATTGGTGCTGCTAAGCAAAACATTAACCTTGAACCAAACCAGATAGATTTGCTGCAACAAGCAGTTAATTGGCTCCAGAACCTTAGCCAAACAGTAGATGAAGATCTAGATAATTGGCTATCACAACATCTGGATGAGGTTAATAGGATTATACAGGGAATTCGGGCATGGGGCACGGGGCATGGGGCAATGGGAGCAGAGGAGCTCTTGAGCCAGCGCCGTACTTTGGTTTCCAAAGTTGAAGCGACTGGCGTGAGTGGGGGGGACTCTCTTTCCCCAGAGGGGAAAGGGGAAGTTTCCTTGGGAACCTCTTCAGATTCTCAGCCCAAGAGCCCTACAGTAACGCAGTCAGTGAGTTCTGGTGAGCCTCAGGTTGTTAGCCCTTCTGTGGTAGAAATTAAGGATACTTCTATGTTGGATTTGTTTCGACTGGAAGTGGAAGCGCAAGGGGCTATATTAAATGAGGGCTTGTTATCTCTCGAAAGTCAGCCGCAGTCTGCGCAAGCGCTTGAGTCCTTAATGCGGGCTGCGCATTCGGTGAAGGGAGCAGCTCGGATTGTTGGGATCGATGCGGCGGTTCAATTGGCTCACGTCATGGAGGACTGCTTTGTTGCTGCTCAGAACCATGCGGTTACCTTAGATGGAGATGATGTAGATGTGCTATTGTCAGGG
Source organism: Aetokthonos hydrillicola CCALA 1050 (assembly GCF_017591665.1). Classification (GTDB taxonomy): domain Bacteria; phylum Cyanobacteriota; class Cyanobacteriia; order Cyanobacteriales; family Nostocaceae; genus Aetokthonos; species Aetokthonos hydrillicola. The sequence goes on from NZ_JAAKGC010000012.1 coordinate 15,930, forward strand.
GTTGATTTACTCATAAATATTAGCCAGCTTGAGCCTACGGATTTAAACCCTTGGTTGTCACAACACGTTGGAGAAATTGCAGCAACTAAAGAAGCAGTTACTGCTATATTCACACCTGGCGCAGTTGCTAAGGTAAAGGTGCAACGCCCACAGGAGCAAGTTAACAGCGCACCCCCAGATAAGCCCAAATTAGATGTTACAGCTGGTTCCGAAAAATCACTAGCAACTACAGCTAACGAGTTAGCTACAACAACATCCAGTCAACTGGAACCAATTAACCAATCAACAACATCACAGCTAACTCCTGCGACAGATCGGGTTGTGCGGGTTAGTGCCGAAAATTTAAATCGCATCATGGGTTTAGCAGGGGAATCGTTAATTGAAGCGAACTGGCTACAACCGTTTGCTGATTCTCTGATAGTTTTAAAGAGACGACAATTAGAATTGGCAAAAATTCTTGAAGACTTGCAGAACTCTTCCTCATCGAACCAACCTGCTCAAAGCAGTGAGAAAGATTTAGAAAAAGCGCGACAAAAGGAGCGAGAATGTAGGGAGATTTTGGGCGATCGCCTAAACGAACTAGAATTATTTGCCCGTCGCAACACCACTCTTTCTGATCGGCTCTATAGAGAAGTAATTGCTTCTAACATGCGTCCGTTCACCGATGGGGTACAGGGATTTCCCCGCATGATTCGGGATTTGGCAAGAAAGCTGGGTAAGCAGGTGAAATTAGAAATTCTTGGCAAATCTACCCCTGTAGATCGGGATATTTTAAAGAAACTAGAAGCCCCCCTCACCCATATTCTACGTAATGCCGTTGATCATGGTATTGAACTTCCCCCAGAAAGGTTAGCTGCTGGTAAACCTGAAGAAGGGACGCTCAAACTCGAAGCGTTTCACCGAGGAGGGATGTTAGCTATTACCATTTCTGATGATGGTAAAGGAATTAACCCAGAGTGGCTACGGCAAAAAGTTGTTAGCAAAAACCTGACTAATGCAGAAATGGCTGCACAACTTAGCGACAGCGAACTGATGGAATTTTTGTTTTTGCCTGGTTTTTCCACAGCGAAGCAGGTTACTGAAATTTCTGGTCGCGGTGTTGGTCTGGATATAGCCAAGACTATGGCACAAGAAGTTGGTGGTAACGTCCGAGTAAGTTCTCAACCCGGAATGGGTACAACTTTTAATTTCCAGTTACCCTTAACACTGTCTGTTGTTCGCACCTTACTAGTAGAAATATCCGGTGAACCCTATGCCTTCCCGTTAGCACGTATCGACCAGATTGTAATTGTTAATAAAAAAGAAATCTCCTCGGTTGAGAACCGACAATACTTTACACTAGACAACAAAAATATCGGTTTAGTAGCTGCCCATCAAGTATTGGAGTTGCAGGAATTTCCCTCAAACTCCGACACTTTGTCTGTCGTAGTGATTAGTGAACAATCAGATTATTACGGCTTAGTAGTAGATCGATTTTTGGGTGAACATGATCTAGTTGTCAGACCATTAGATCCCCGGCTAGGTAAAGTCCAAGATATGAGTGCTGCTGCTCTTATGGGTGATGGTTCTCTAATTCTGATTGTGGACGTTTCTGATATAATGCGTTCTATTGATAATCTGCTTAATAACCGTCGCTTGGCTCATTTCAGCAATGATGCAGGCATTGCCGTGTTAGACTCTCGCAAGAGCATTCTCGTGGTTGATGATTCAATTACAGTACGTGAAATGGAGCGAAGATTACTAGAAAATAAAGGATACCAAGTAGATGTTGCAGTAAATGGTATGGAGGGTTGGCACGCGGTCTGTGCTAAAAACTATGATTTAGTAATAAGCGATGTAGATATGCCTCGCATGAACGGGATAGAGTTTGTGAGTAAGATTAAAAATGACCCAAGATTAAATTCTATTCCTGTGATTATTGTCTCCTATAAAGACAGTGAAGAACACCGCGTTCAAGGTTTAACCGCAGGAGCTGATTATTACTTAACCAAAGCCAGTTTCCATGACGAGACCTTGGTGAATGCGGTGATTGATTTAATTGGGGCATAGGGGACTGGGGCACGGGGCATGGTGTGAAAATGATAAGTAAGTGGTAAATATACTTGGTTTTGAATGTACAAAAATATATCTGTGTATTTCCCTTGTCTTGACCTATCGCGTATTCCCAATTCCCATTACCCCAATCCCCGATGCCCCAATCCCCGATGCCCCATGCCCCATGCCCCATGCCCCATGCCCCATGCCCTATGCCCTATGCCCTATGAAAGTTGCTATTGTAAATGAGATGATCATGAGTGTAGAGATCCTGCGGCGCATCTTGCTCACAATTCCTGATTGTCAACTGGCTTGGGTTGCACACGATGGTGCTGATGCAGTCGCCAAGTGTGCCAAAGATACACCCGACTTAATTCTGATGGATTTATTCATCCCAATTATGGATGGGGTAGAGGCGACTCGCCAGATTATGAAAAACTTTCCCTGCGCTATTTTAATTGTGACAGGGAGTGTTGATAAAAATGTAGCTAAAGTATTTGAAGCTTTGGGATATGGTGCACTCGATGCAGTGAGTACACCGGTTTTGGGATCTAGCGGGAGCGAAGAGTTACTGAGTAAAATTGCCACTATTCGTAAACTGCTGGCAAAATCGACCTCTAGTGGAAAAAGTAATACTTTGACCAAAGCTACTACAGTGCAATCAACCTTCACCTCGTCGGTTCCACCACTGGTAGCGATCGGCTGTTCTACTGGTGGACCAAATGCATTAGCAAAAATCCTTGGGGAGTTACCTGCAAATTTTGGTGCATCGGTGGTGATTGTCCAACATTTAGATGCTTATTTTGCGACGGGTTTAATTGAATGGTTGAATCAGCAGACCCCTTTACCAGTTTTAATGGCATCTGCTGGCGATCGTCCAGAAGTTGGCAAAGTATTGATTGCTGTAACAAACGATCATTTGTGTTTGCAATCAAACATGACTTTAAAATACACGCGAGATCCTATTGATTATCCTTATCGTCCCTCGGTTGATGTATTTTTTAAAAGTGTAGCTCAGTATTGGAAACGCAGGGGAACGGCTGTGTTATTAACAGGTATGGGTAGAGATGGCGCTCAGGGGTTAAGTGCCTTACGTAGTCAGGGATGGCATACAATTGCTCAAAATCAAGCAACTTGCGTTGTTTATGGAATGCCAAAAGCTGCTGTAGAACTAGATGCAGCTGTGGAAATTTTGCCACTAGAGGCGATCGCTCCTACTTTAATTGAGAGATTAGCGGTTAGCCATTAGTACTTTTAGTATACTTTTTTGTAAGGAGAATCTCATCTGTGGCAGAAGATCCAATTACAGTGTTGCTTATCGACGATCAGCCAATGATCGCCGAAGCTGTTCGTCGAATGTTGGCAACAGAAGAAGATATTAGCTTTCATTACTGTAGTGATCCCACCCAAGCTCTCAAAGTTGCTAAGTCATGTCAACCAACCATCATTTTACAAGACTTAGTAATGCCAGAAATGGAAGGACTAGTCTTAGTGAGGTTTTTACGGGCTCACAATGCTTCTACAAAAGATGTTCCCTTGATCGTTCTCTCTAGTAAAGAAGAACCAGTCATTAAAGCAAAAGCTTTTGCTTTAGGGGCTAACGATTATATAGTCAAACTTCCAGACAAGGCAGAACTGATTGCACGGATCCGCTACCATTCTAAAGCATACGTAAACTTTCTCAAACGACAACAAGCAGAAGCTATCTTGCAAGCGGATAACGTCCGGATGCGTAAAGAATTGGATATGTTGCGCCAAATGCAACAAATGATCCTACCTACAACAGAAGAACTAAACTCTATAGAAGGTTTAGAAATTGCTGGGTACATGGAACCTGCTGATGAAGTAGGCGGTGATTACTATGATGTGTTGTATATAGATGATGTTGCTACTATTGCGATCGGTGATGTAACGGGACACGGACTTGAAAGTGGTATTGTTATGGTCATGACCCAAACAGCAGTGCGCACTCTTAAAGAGGTTCGAGAGATCGATCCAGTTAAATTTTTAGAAACGCTCAACCGGACTATTTATAAAAATGTTATACGCATGAATTCTGAAAAGAATTTGACGCTAGTGGTTCTCACTTATTCAGAAGGAAAAATTAGGATTAGTGGTCAACATGAAGAAACTATTGTAGTTCGAAATGGGGGTGAAATTGAGCGTATAAATACTATGAATTTAGGATTCCCTATCGGATTAGATGAAGAAATCGGTGACTTTATTGCTCATACTACTATTGAATTAAATGCCGGAGATGGAGTTGTTCTTTACACCGATGGAATTCCGGAAGCATACAATATTGATAAACAACAGTATGGAATAGAAAGATTATGCAAAGTTATTAGTCAAAGTTGGGATGGTTCTGCGGAAGAAGTTAAGCAAGCAGTGATTGATGATGTTAGGGGATTTATTGGTGAACAGAAAGTTTTTGATGATATTACTTTAGTTGTTCTCAAGCAAACCTCATCACCGAATGAAGAATCGTTTGATAATGAAGAATCGTTTGATAACGAAGAATCGTTTGATAACGAAGAATCGTTTGAGGAAGTGTATGAAAATGTGCGAAAAAGGAGAAGGTTGGGTTTTTCTCGTAGAGGAAAAATTTAATATCGTAGCACCGAATCTTTAAAGTTCTTGCTTTATTGGTGTGTTAAATTTATGTGTGGTGCCTTAAATTTAGAGACGGTGCGTTACGCTTCGCTAACGCACCCTACGTGTTCATCTTATAAAGAAAAAAACAAATTAGAGACAAATTTTGTTAGATATGAGTAGAATTTTTGGAAATTTCATTGATAATTTTCCTCAAGAGTATGATTCATTAGAGATAAGCTTTAATTTTGGTTCGCGATTAATACAGAAACGATGGAAAAATAACCGGTTATCAGCTTATTTCGTAGCAGACTATTTATCAAACATTCTACCAATTGACGAAGATGAAACTCAAGATAATTCTCGCATCGAGGCAAGTAAAAGTACTGTGACTTATATTGCCAATGAATTGTTAGAGAATGCGATGAAATTTAGCGAAGACAATCAAGTTAAGTTTGGCATTCATTTCCTGGAAGACGGTGAAACGTTTACGGCTGTGATTTTTACCAAAAACGCCATAACTGCTCAAAAGGCTGAGAAATTTCAAGATTTTATTAAAGAACTACTCTGTGCTGATACGCATGAATTATACATTCAGCAGATTGAAAAAACAGCAGAAGACGGAGATAGTGAAGCTTCAGGGTTAGGTTTACTGACTATAATCAATGATTATTCAGCAAAATTAGGCTGGGAATTTGATTCAGATCTCAGTAATTTAGGAATGTTAACTGTAACCACAATGGCTCAGGTTATTATATAATATAACAATAACTCCTTACTCAAACATTCGAAGAAGAAACACAGACGACCTATGATCGCTCAACAAATTAAAGGCGATGACTATCAAGTTCAATACGAGCCAGAATCAACAACAGTTTATTTTAAAGGACAAATCACTCTAGGAAAGCCATCGGAGTATGCTCCTCTGGTGAATTTACTCAACGAGGTGGCTGCATCAGAACCCAAAAATATGACCTTAAACGTCAAGGAATTAGCATTCCTTAATAGTTCTGGCATCAGTATGTTGTCTAAGTTTGTTCTTGGAATGCGCAAAAAGAAAGGAACTCAATTGGTGGTATTAGGTTCAAAGAAAATGCCTTGGCAATCTAAATCGTTGAAAAACTTAGAGCGATTACTGCCAGGGTTAAAATTGGTAGTGGAATAAAATAATAACACCATATCCTATTGATTAGTATGATAGACAACCTCTTGAATCAACTTCATAAAATGAATACAGGAGGCTTACTCCTAACCAGTTTGCTAATAAGTGTTGTCTTAACTGGTGTATTATATACATTTTTGCAATATATCCTGCGGCCTGTTTTTCGCCAATTTGAAAAGGATACCGCAATTGTTACCTTAAATGTTTCTATCTATCCCGCTTTAATCATCTTCCAGATTCTTAGCCTAAAAATTATTTCCGAGAAATTAGCATCTATTAAAATTTTTCCCTTAATAGACCATATTCTGATTTCTTCTGTCACTATAGTTGCTAGTTATTGGGCGGTTCAATTATTTACTCAAGTTTTTATCTACTCTCTTAAAGAGTATACTAAACAAACCGAAGTTATGTGGGATGATGTATTGCTTCCGATACTTTCGGCGGTTGTTCCCATACTTATTTTTGTGACGGGTGGAGTTCTGGTTATCAGTAGTTTTGGAGTTGATTTAACAGGGGTTTGGGTAGCATTAGGGGGCGCGACTTTTGTTCTCGGTTTTGCACTCCAGGATATTTTAGCTAATTTTTTTAGTGGAATTGTTTTACTTATTGATACTCCTTTTAGATTTGGAGATATCCTACTACTTGAAGACGGTTCAATTGGAATGTTACGCAGGATCGGTATTAGGGTAACTCAGTTATATGTATTTAGTGATCATTGTGATGTCTATGTGCCTAATAGTGTACTACAAGGTCAAAAAATAACAAACTTAAGCCGCCCTACATCTTTATACTATCATTCTCTTTCGCTAGAAATACCCTCAGAATGTGACCTTAATCAATCTAAAGAACTGATAGAAGAAATTGTTCTAGCTCATCCCGATACACTAGGGGATATGGATCTTAAATTAGACGTCATCGATGAATACTATAATTCTGAAGATGTCGGTGTTCATGTACTAAAACAACAAAAATATGGCAAATTACGGTTACTAGCCGAACAAGCAGTCGACTCTAAGTTAGATGAAATTGAACAAGCTCTAGAAGCTTTAGTTGTCACAATACAGTGTACTGAAAAAGGAGGGATGACGGAAGAGGAAATAGATAATGTACAACAAGAGTATCAAGGAGTTCTAGAACTTATGGGTTTCCAACTTATTGAGGAAACCCATAACAACCGTACAGGATTTAATTTTGAAGAAAATTCTGAAGAGGGATTAGTTGAATTAATTAGGGAATGGTATCGAAGCTGGATTAAAGATCCTAATTTACTCGACGAAGATGAAGCTTTTATTTCAGAAGAATGGGAGCGGAAAATTTCTTTATTAAAAAGAAGAGCGCAACGTCTGTCGCAAAAAATATCTAATCCTAAAACTGATGAAACTCGCTTAGATGATTATGTCGTAGATTTAATTGAGTGGCTGAAAGAAAAGCTAAAAGTACCACGAAAAAAATGGCAAGAACCTAAAGTTAAGATGATAGGCATGAATCATGATGAGTCTTCGTACTATGTTGAATTGGAAGTGGCATTTTTTGTGGATGAAATAAAACTAGAAGATGGTAAAAGAGGCGATCGCGTCAGAAGCCAAATTTATCAAGAAATCTTCCGCCATTTCAAAAACACCTACCTTGATTGGGATGGCGTTAAGGAAATAGAATCGGCAGAAGATATTAGTCTTAGCGCAAGTCACAGCAGTAAAAATTAAACGACGGTAGGGTGCGCTCTTGCGCATTATCAACTATTATTGGCCAATACGGAACCAGTCAAACCTTAGCTTTGGATTGCTTAACAGGATTCATAGAAGTTTCTATGCGGCTAAACACTTGTGAAGATAGGAGTGTCAAGCATAAGTAAACCACAGCTACGGCTCCATAGAATTCAAACGCCTTATAATTTTCCGCTACAATCAACTGTCCTTTACGAAACAATTCTTCAAAACCAATCACCGCGACTAAGCTTGTGTCTTTGAGCATAGCAATAAACTCATTACCCAAGGGAGGTAGCATTCGTCGGAAAGCTTGGGGAAAAATGACATATCGCATCGTTTGTACAGAACTTAAACCCAGTGATTGTGAAGCTTCCGATTGTCCAGATTCAATAGATTGAATCCCAGCACGCACAATTTCTGCAATATAAGCGGCGCTATTTAAGCTCAACGCCATCACTGCTGCTACAAAGCGATCAAAAGTGAAGGTAAAACCAAGCTCTTGAGCTAAAGCGGGTATACCAAAGTAAATCATAAAAATTTGCACTAGCAATGGTGTACCGCGAAAAAAATCTATATATGCTCTTGCAGTCCATCGCAACGGTATAATTTGAGACAGCCTTACAATTCCTATCAATGACCCACCAATTAAACCAAGGACTCCAGAAATTGCAGTAAGTATCAGGGTTATTAAGGCTCCTTGAAGAAGTAGGGGAAAATACTTAAGAATTAAATTAATTGATGCAAAAATACCTGCGTCGCCTGATTGAGTATCTTCTTTCTGAAAGGATAATTTCTCTGGTAACTCAGGTGGAGTGCTATTAAACCATTTTTTATAGATTTGAGCATAAGTGCCGTTACTCAGCACCTTTGTCAAACCTTGATTGATCAGTTTGAGATTTGGCGAATTTTTTGGTGTTGGAATACCATAATACTCTTCAGTCAGCAACTGACCAACAATTTTTAACCCTTGAAGGTTACCAGTTTTAATCCCGTATAAAAGTCCCGGCTGATCGTGAACAACAGCATCCACATTGCCATTGAGCAGTTCTTGCAGCGCTATGGGTGTATCATCAAAAGTGCGAATAGCAGCGCCAGGTACGGTTTTGGCTTTATCTGCGCCTGTGGTGCCAATTTGAACCGCAATCTTCTTATTCTTTAAACTTTCAAAGTTTGTAATATCTTGATTACTACCACGAACTGCGATCCCTAAACCAGATTTAAAATAAGGGCGTGAGAAAGAAACTGTCTTGGATCTTTCTTCGGTAATAGTCATTGCTGAAACTGCCGCATCTATACTTTTTGCCTGTAAAGCGGGTATCATTCCAGAAAAAGGCATGTTTTGGTATTTGACTTGAAAGCCAGCAGCAGCTGCGATCGCATTTACCAATTCAATATCAAAACCCTGCAACTTACCAGCAACCTGAAATTCAAAAGGAGCAAAAGTCGGTTCAGTTGCTACCGTCAGGGTTTTTTGGACACCTCTAACACTTCCGTTGAGACTAGAAACCCCAAACAACAGCAGGCAAGTCAACCCAAAAACTAGACCCAAGTGTAAAGTTCGCTTAACAAACAATTTAACCATATCTTTTCTATCCCTTCTCTTCCTCCACGGCTCTGTATTTATTAGTTAAAATTAGCTTTAGTGAAGCTAACATTCTCATGAACAACTCCACTCCCGTAATAATTTTTGACAATATTGAAAAAAACTTTGGCTCTCTCAAAGTTCTCAAAGGAATTACTGGTGAAATCCATCGGGGAGAAGTTGTTGCTGTAATTGGTTCCTCAGGTTGTGGCAAAAGCACGCTACTACGCTGCTTCAACCGACTAGAAACAATTAATGGAGGACGTTTAGTAGTTAACGATATCCCTCTGCACCAAACTAACTTTGATAATAAGCAACTACGGCAGCTGCGAACCCAAGTCGGTATGGTGTTTCAGCAGTTTAACTTATTTCCACACCTGAGTGTACTTCAAAATCTGACACTTGCTCAGCGAAAGGTTTTGGGGAAATCGTTACAAGAAAGTATACAGATGGCAGAGTTTTATCTGGAAAAAGTAGGGGTGTCTGATAAAGCATCTGTTTATCCCGATCAACTCTCAGGTGGACAAAAGCAACGGGTAGCTATTGCTCGTAGTTTATGCATGAAACCCCAGATTATGCTGTTTGACGAACCAACTAGTGCTTTAGATCCAGAACTTGTTGGTGAAGTTTTACAAGTCATGCAGCAATTAGCAACAGAAGGTATGACGATGGTGATTGTTACTCATGAAATGCAATTCGCTCGTGAGGTAGCAAATCGGGTCATATTTTTAGATAAAGGTGTTGTAGCAGAAGAAGGTTCAGCTTATGATGTTCTGACAAACCCTGAAAGCGATCGCCTACGTGCTTTTCTGAGTCGGTTGAGAAGTTAGCCCCTTTGGGGAAGTCAAAAGTCACGCATTCAAAAGTCGGGGAGCAAAGGAGCAATTTATTAAGCTTATCCACATTTAAGTTACATTTTACTCTATTAGTCGAAAAATCTTAAAACCCCATGCCCTATGCCCCATGCCCCATGCCCCATTATCATAAATATTCGCGTAGGAAATCGAAGGGGTCATCTTCCCAACATGGTTCGGGTATCATCATCCGCAATTTATTGTTGATATCTGCTTCTATTTCATCACTGTCTCCTCTATCGAACAAGTCTACTAGAACTTTCCAGTCTCGTTCCTTAAGGGGCATTAACGGTTGTGCATATACTACATCGTTCACTGCTGTAATGGCTCAACTAACTCGATATCAAACACCTCAGCAAATGATTCTGCTACACGAGACCGTACCTCTTTTACTGTGATATTAGGAATCCATCGGGCTAAACTAGCTACAGGTTTGTCAGAAATTCCGCAGGGTACAATGCGCTCAAATCCTTTCATATCTGGACAAACATTTAAGGCGAAGCCGTGCATAGTAATCCAACGACTGACTTTAATGCCAATAGCAGCCACTTTACAATTCTCTAACCAAACACCAGTAAAAGGTGGTATGCGCTCTCCGTGCAAATCATAGAAGTTTAAAGTATTAATTAATACTTCTTCTAGTTGCCGCAAGTACCAGTGAAGGTCTTGGCGATAACGTCGCAGATTCAAAATCGGATACCCCACTAGTTGACCAGGACAATGGTAAGTGACTTCTCCACCTCGTTCTATAAAATGTACATCATATGGACTCTGTCCGGGAGCAAACTTTAAAAATTCTCGGCTGGTTCCTTGTTTTAGGGTGTAGACAGGTGGATGCTCTAGCAAGATTAACACATCATGAAGGCTAGGGTCTTGAACCCGCTCACTAAGTAGCGCTTTTTGCCAATTAAGAGCTTCTAAGTACGGGGTAACCCCCCTATTGTATATCCAGCATTGGCGCTGATGCGAGGTATTATCGATTAGCATGGAAACAATGAAATGTATGTAAAGTTACAAATTGTTTAATGAGCAATTGTCAAGCTATGCAAAGGATTTTAAAGGAAAGTCAAATGAATAGTTTTTGCACTGAGCAAAGTGCTAAGTTGAATAAATAACCTCAATGGTGTTGGGAGGAATTCTCTGCAATAACGCGCAAGCCAAGAAAATAGGAATTAATGGAAACTGCGGATGGCGTCTAGCCAGTTGTTTTGATACAATAAAAGTAACACTTATAAGAGGAATAAATAATCTCTATGAAAAGTAAGTGTAACCCAATTCTGAAGGAGACTGAAGCTTACAATATCTGCAAGGGTATGGAACTTTGCCTTACCCAAGGTAAGTAAGTCTTATAAACAGGAGTCAGAATTCAGAATACAGGAGTCAGAATACACCACCCGTAAAGAGATGGTGTTTTAAGAAAAGTTGTAACCCCCTGTTTCAGAAACGAGTAGACGAGGTTTAAACCAGTATTTATTCTTCTGATTCCTGACTCCTGACTCCTGACTTCTGTTTGATAAAGCCTCTACGTAACAAAAACTTAACTTCAGGTAGTTGGGGCAGGTGCATCAGTAGTTTGTAAACATTTATTTCTAACTGTTTCTGGCAGCAATGAGATAGCTGAACTCAACTTTGTTTCTTCCAAACCAAAGACATACTAAACATTGAGCGGGAGAGTTTACATGAAGCTTGTCATCCACGGCAAAAATATTGAAATCACCGATGCAATCCGAGAATACGTTCAGCAAAAAATAGAAAAGGCGGTGAATCATTTTCAGAACATCACAAACGAAGTGGATGTCCATTTAAGCGTAGCTCGCAATCCCCGAATAAATCCTAAGCAAGCTGCGGAAGTGACCATTTATGCCAACGGCAACGTCATCCGCGCCGAGGAGAGTAGCGAGAACCTGTATGCTAGCATAGACTTAGTGGCAGATAAAATAGCCCGTCAACTCCGTAAATACAAAGAACGGCGAAACGGGAAGAAGACCCATGCTGAACCAACCCTAGAGGGAATAGTACCAGAGGAAATAGTAACAGATTTAATTGGCGATCGCACCCCCGAACTACCGGGCGAAGTTGTGCGTACCAAATATTTTGCTATGCCCCCAATGACCATTACCGAAGCTTTAGAGCAACTGCAATTGGTGGGGCACGACTTTTATATGTTCCGCAACGCTGAAACTGGAGAGATCAACGTAATCTACGAACGTAACCACGGAGGATACGGCGTCATTCAACCCCGCAACGGTAACAATCATACCAACGGCAACAGCAAGAACGGCAAAGTAGCACACACCGCCAACATTGCTACCCCCGAAAAGAACTATAGATGAACTTGTTCGTAGTTGCGCTTTAGCGCACTGAAGCGCAACTAAAACCCTTTAACGTTGTTGCAAATAAATTCACATAATCAACAAACAACAACAAATCCCTAACCCACAGGCTGCTGCAACACCTTCAAAGTTTCTTCCACGTGACCCTTAAAATTAAGCATCGAGTCGAAGATATATTGCACAACCCCCTGCGGACTAATAACATAAGTTACACGACCAGGAATCAACCCAAAAGCTGTTGTTGCGCCGTATAGCTTACGCACTTGACTATCCTTGTCACTCAAGAGAGTAAAGGGTAAATTATACTGACTAGCAAACTTTTGATGTGATTCAGGAGAATCACCACTCACGCCAATCACTTCCGCACCAGCCGCTTTAAATACCTCATACTGATCGCGAAAAGCACAAGATTCAGCAGTACAACCAGGTGTATTGTCCTTTGGGTAAAAGTACAATACAACAGCTTTGCCTTGAAAATCTCTTAAGCTCACCGATGAGCCATCCTGTGATGGTAATGTAAAATCTGGAGCTTGATCTCCTACTTTGATTGCCATTTTTCAATCCTCAATCAGGGTCTATTATACGGTCACGTATTATTTGTCTACTAAGTAAAGTATCTAGGTACTCTAATCGATTAGCGAATCAAAAACCTTTTATCTCGCATAACATTGATTCAATAATTAATATTCCTGATTATATAATTTGACATCTCCCCGCTTTAAAAAGACGGGGATTCTGCAAGGATGTTGCTCGATGGTCTAAAGACGCACTGCGCAACGTTGTTGCGAAATGACTTCTTTAGATCGTGGAACAAGTCATACCTATGCGGCAGTGTCAAAGCTGCGCTACCCACCTTGACTAGACTAATGCCTAGCTGTGTGGCTACTTTTGCTAAAATGTTGGCTGCACCATTGCAATCAGCATTGATTAAAAAACCCTTTGCACTCTGATACAATCCGCGCTCAATTCTGTCACCTGACACCTTATATCCTTCGGGTTTTTCACCGTATTTCGGTAATAAGTCGCCATCGAGAAAAGACGCTTGAGACGTATAAGCTTCTTCAGTGATTGTCAAAACAATACCGTACTCTGGGCAAAGCTGTTTTAATCTTTCAATTAATCTACCCGTAGGAATCGGCACAAAATTTTGGTTCCCGCGTTTCCCAATATTGGAACCGTTTTTCTGTCCAACATTCCAACCAATAACGAGATTACCAACTTTATCATCTAAGCAACGATTAATGATAAACCGTGCCGCTTTGTTGATGCCATCCCTCATCTGGTTATTGCGTTTACGCTGGATTCTGTCAAGGTTTGCATCCCAGTAGAAATCTGACTTGCCTTGTTTGTACTTGGCAACAAGACGACAATAACCTTGATTCATTGACTTTAGTTTAGAACCATCAATGATTAAACTTTGACCATGAGTTGAAACACCTGTTAACCAATTTGTTCCACCGTGGTCAAAACTCCAGGCTTGGGTGTAGTCAAGGTTGGGGTTAATCTCAATCGGCTGTTTACCATCGTCAATTACCCAATCAATCCACAATTCTCCGTAATATGGACGCACCGTAACTTCTCTTACCCAGTCAGAATCAATGAATTCCGGTAGTCGCAAACAGATGTCAACAAGCATGTGAGGCTTAGTTTCTCGGCTGATTGACGGATAAAAGCAGCCATCAGAAACCGTGAGTGCTTGACGTGGAAATGTTACAGATGCTAACCCACCTTTTTTACGGTACTTGGGTAAAGAAGGTCTATCAACTTCTCGATTGTAGTAGAGACTAATTAGACCGTTGTAAGAAGTTATTGACTCTCCAACAGTTTTAAGTGTTTGTTGTGCGGCTTGCGCTGCAAGTGCTTTGTAATGTGGATTGTCTTTTAAAGCTTTGTCGAGTTGAGGGTATGTTGTTTGACATTTGTAAATCTTCCAACCATGACGCAATTCATCACCACGCCAATATGTTGTAAATGCGTTCCCTGACTCCTCTAATCTTTCGTAATGTTCCTTTTTGGCATGATAAAGAGCGCAATTGATTAGACTGTTTGCACGTTGGCATTGATCCACCCAAAACAGTTTTTCTTCTTCTGTGAAATTCGCTTTTACTGGAATTGTCCGGTACAGTTGACTTACCTCCTAGTCTTTTGTTATCCTTAGGTTAGAATACTCGATAATTCTAATTATGTCAACAGGTAAAGGAAAGAAAAGAATAAAAAATCAACCCGTTTTATACAACGAGCTAAAAAAAATACATGGAATATCTTTAACTGATTCTTCTTGGAATAAATTAAAAAATATCTCTAAAGAAAAGGGATTAAGTGTTAGTGAGTTCGTTGAACAATGGCTAAGAGACACAGCAGGTTAAAACCTGTCCTCGTCGGGTTTCATCCCCTGTCTAAAGACTAGGGGTTCTCACCCTCCCACATTATTTTGATAGGGTTTACAAGAGTTCTTTATGGATAAGCGGGTGACTGTTGTATTTGATGGATGTGTTTTGCGTCCAGATACGCATTTGGATCTGACCCCAAACACACGTTATGTAATCACAATCCAAGAATTAAATCAAGCGTCGTCACCAGGAGATGCTTGGGACTTGCTAGAAACGATGGTGGGGACTGTTGAGGCACCACGAGATTGGTCTAGTGAACATGATCATTATTTGTACGGTACACCAAAGCAAGAATTTCTAGATACTCCATGAGTGATGAGCGCTTATTTCTAGATACAGTATTCATCCAGGCTTTGCTGAATAGACATGACCAGTATCATCTCGTAGCAAAAGCATTTCTGCTCAGAGTACGAGTAGCATCAGCTGTTTGGGGTAACGGAAGCAGTATTGGTAGAAGTAGGTAATGCCTTAAGTGTTGCTAATCGCTCAGGTGCAGTACGATTTATCCAACAGTGTTATGGTACGCCTAATTTACAAGTCGTGACAGTAAATAGCTCTGCGTCAGTTCTAGTAGTAATTTTTTAGTCCGGTGCGGGATGGTGACTGTAGCATCATCCTGTTGAAAAGATCACAGATATCTTGGCTAAATAGTAGCTGCTAATTACTATCGATATTAATTTTAACATGTTCGCTGGGAATACTAAGTAAGCTAAACAAGGAGGCTGCACGTATTTCCATGAGTGATAGTTCAAAGACTTACACAATTATCATGCTCGGACCGCGAGGTTCTGGTAAGACCGTATATCTGGCAAGTATGTATAAAAAGCTATCTATTCAAGGTAAAGAAGGTTTTTTCTTAGAAGTTGATAGCGAGGAAAAGCGTAAACGCTTATATAATATCTATACCCAAATTGCCATTGATGAAAGATGGCCCAAAGGGACACAACTAGAAGAAGTGTCAGAGTGGACTTTCACGTGCTGTGTCCAAGGGAAAAATTTATCAATTTATCCGGCTTGTCAATTTAAATATCTTGATTATGCAGGTGGCAGACTCACGGACGAGATGGGAGGAGATGGGGATAATTCTTTCGACAGCAAGCTGCAAGATGCTGATGCTTTACTAGGTCTTTTAGATGGTCAAAAACTGCGGGCGTTAATGCGTAATGAAAAATTAGGGCACTTTTGGGCGGTGAACGAACTGTCTAATATACTGAGCGTAATGCAACGCGGCAAAAAAAAACCAGCTATCCATTTTTTGATTAGTAAATGGGACATTCTTATCAATCAATATAGCCTTGAGCAAATACGAAATCGTTTACTAGAAATTGATGAATTTAGAAACTTAATTCAGCTACGTAACCAAAATGATTTACCTGTTCGACTTATCCCGGTTAGTTCTGTAGGTATGGGATTTGCAGAACTTCAGCCAGATGGAAGTATGGCTAAAACAGGCAAGTTACCTGATCCGTTTTTAGTAGAAATGCCTCTAGCCTGTATTTTACCTGATAGGATTAAGATTACCTTACAGGAATTGATACAAAAGCAAGAAGAACTAAGCAAACCAGTTGAAGTTAAGCCTGATTTAAATTTCTGGGACAAATTAGGACAAGCTTTCAAAGTCGTGGGTCAAGTAAGTCTTGGCATGATAAAAAAATACATGCCAACAAAATTTAACTTTGCTGAAGATACCTTAGAAAATTTAATTAATTTGCTTGATAACTTGGATAAACCAATTCAACAGAAGCAAGAAGAAGCATTAAGAAGAACTGAGGAACTGCGTCGTAAGCAAGCTGAATCTCTCAAAAAAGTGGCTGATGAAGAAACAGCACTTAACCACGTTGTTAACTGTTTTATTTCACTCACAAATGAACTTGAATCTAAATTCCCCGCATCTAATCTTAAGAAACTATAGATAACCAAAAATTTTATATGACAGATATTCAGGTTTGGGCATTTCTAGTTGGGTGTAATCGATACTTAGACTATAGAACCATAGTTGCTCCCGATTTTATGTGTGACTCAAAAACGTCAAGCTTACTAGCTGAAAAAGCTGGTGGAAATTCAACACCCGGCGGAATAGCTTACTATCGCGAAATTCACAGCCCTAAGGACGGTGATCTCACTCTAGTTTTCCGTGTCATTGCAGCTAGAGCAGAAGATATAGGAATTGAAGGACAGGGAGTGCTGAAAGATTCATTTGGAAGAGAAATTGATTTAATAGAAGGTGTTGTTTTTAGAAAAAAAGAATTATTGGATAACATTGCATTTACAGAAGAGGAATTCGAGCCAAATTATGAAAAAAAATTGAAAAATGTTGCATTTTCAAAACAGGAATTCGAATCAATCCATAAAAAACTTGTAGTATATTATCATAAATTTTGGCAATGCACTCGCCCTGAATCTGTCATTCCATCAGAACCATCAAACAAGAACATAGAAAACAATGTAGAAAATAAACTTGAACTGAAACGTTTTGATGAATATTTTCCTTTAGAAAAAGAACAATCTTTACAACCCCCTCCTATAGATAACCTAAAACTGCAGGATGGTTCTGATATAACCATGCACTCTACTAGCAAAAATCCGGAGGAAACAAACATTTCTGCATCTGAAGACGAACCTCGTTCCTCTACATGCCTATTTTCTGGTATGGACAACCCTATTTGTAAGTTAATCAAGAAGTTGATCGGGATCTTCAAACTTTTCTTCTAATTTTTTGAATTATTCTTGTTTGGATGTTGCTTTTAGCTTTGGTTAATATGGTGTCCGGCTGAACACTTATAATAAGGCATGTAGTTGCTCTGTCTGCGCCAAGACAGTGATGGAGCGCTAAAGCGCAACTACGAACTTATTTTTATTTATAAGTAATTAAGCCGATGCGATATTGTAACATGTTTTAATTTGCTCTAAGCGTTGATCTATAGTGCAATATGGTTCAGTTAAAGCCTAAAGCTTAAAATCACGTAGGTTGGGTTGAGGGACAAAACCCAACATTTTTAGGATTTTGTTGGGTTGAACGAAGTGAAACCCAACCTTGTATCTTAGAAAGAGTAGTAGACCGTCCCAACTTTGGTCTTCAGACAAAATGGTTAGGGTTCCGATCGCACTACCGGGCTGTCGAGGCTGTCGGGGTGATTGGGGTTCGGCAATCAGTCTAGCGACGGTGCGATTTCCCGAAAAAATCTGCACTTCTTCACCGGGTTGCAGACTTGCAATCAGTTCGGCTAAACGAAGTTGGGCTTCTGCTAATTGTATGCGTGTCATTGTTTTGTAAGGTATATTCTACTATAGAAGCTAGTATGAACGATGGTTTTATATAGCTTTGTCTATCTCAGCTTAACCCTGAGTTGAATTAGGCAAAGCTTTAGAGGCTAAATATATCTATAGTAATTTGGGTCTGCAAATGACTAATCCTACTGATTTGCTAAGTCAGCGTTATGGTACTGGAGCAGTTGATACATATAACCGCTGGAATGACAGCCTAACGACTCTACTATCTCACCGTTCAATAAGAGCTTATTTACCTGATCCTTTACCACCTGGAACATTAGAAATATTGGTAGCAGCTGCCCAATCTGCTGCTACTTCCTCTAATCTCCAAACATGGAGTTTAGTAGCAGTAGAAGATCCAGAACGTAAGGAAAAGCTGTCAGAATTAGCTTCCAATCAAGCACATATTCGGCAGTGTCCTCTATTTTTAGTTTGGTTAGCGGATTTGGCTCGGTTAGCTCTCGCTGCTGAAAGCCGAGGATTGCCTCACGAAGGCTTAGATTACTTGGAAATGTTTCTAATGGCGACAATAGATGCTGCATTGGCTGCACAAAATGCAACTGTGGCTGCTGAGTCTCTGGGTTTAGGAACAGTGTATATTGGGGCGATGCGTAACAAACCGGAAGAAGTGGCGAAGGTACTAAATCTACCTCCCCAGGTTTTTGGTGTTTTTGGACTGTGTGTGGGCTATGCTGATCCTGCTAAGGAGGCTGCTATTAAGCCCCGGTTATCACAATCAGCTATATTGCATCGAGAAACTTATCAGCTAGCAGAACAATCGGAGGCGATCGCGCACTATGACGAAGTCATGAAAGCTTTCTACGCAGAACAACAAATGAATATTACTGGTGATTGGTCAGAACATTCAGCTAAACGGGTTGCTTTTGCTCAGTCTTTATCCGGACGCGATCGCTTAAGTGAAGCTTTGAAAAACCTCGGCTTCCAATTGCGCTGACATTAACTCTGTGCTGCTTCCTCTTGAGGTTCGACAGAGCTTGATTCCAAATCAGTTTCAGGTTCTGTCGTAACTTTTGGTTGAGGCTTAACGGGTTTTGGACCACGTGCTAGCGCCGGATTAACCGGGGGCTTAGATTCATCGGCAAAAGATCCTTTTTTACCTTTACCTGATGATCTATCACCTCTACCTTTTGATCTTTTCGGATTAGATTCAGCAGGAGATATAGAATCCGAATTCCCAGAATTTTTGTCAGTATTAAGTTTGGGCTGACGTTCAGATTTCTTAATTGGGCGTTCTACCATTGTTAACTTCTGTGAATTCCTTAATTATAATAACTCGCTTTGGCAGAGTAATTTTAACTCTTTTGTTTTGTCAATTGCTGCACTAACAACTGCACTGCTAACGCCAGTAACCCAACCGCTACTAAACCAAATATCCCAGTTCCCAAAGCAACGACACCGACGACTAAGGTACGTACAGCAGAGCCGATATTTATCACCATTGGATTATCTGAGTTAATTGGCTTATTAGCAAAGGTTGTGGCTATGCTAATCATCAGGGAATATAATGCAAACCCCAATCCTCCCGAAATGACTGCGCCGATTAAACAACGTAACGGAGTTGGGGGAACTGTTTCTGGTTGTTGGTTGACATTTGGTTCACTCATAGGATTTTTGTTTTGTCTCCTTAGACTAAGGATCGTACTTGAATTCCATGTGTCGTCGTCCGAGTGATAAACAATTCTAAATCCTCATCAGGAATTGTTTTTTCTACATGAAACTTAACTTGTTCTGCTTGTTGTTGAGATTCACATAAAGCAAATACACTGGGACCAGAACCAGACATCATTGTTCCTAAAACACCAGCACTTGCAAATACTTCTCGCAGTTGTAACACCTGCGGATATATGGGCAACACAACACGTTCTAAATCATTGTGTAGATTCTGCCCTATTTGCGCTGCGTCTCTGTGCACAATAGCTTTTACCATTGAGCCGGAGTGTACTGCTTCTGCACGTGATACTAAACTGTTTGCATCTCTAATGTAAGAGCTACCAAATTCCTGTCGGTAGGTTTTGTACGCCCAAGCAGTAGAAACTTCCAAGCTTCGATATTTACCTAATACCAGGTATATTGCATCTAAACTTGGTAAGGGAGAAAGTTGTTCGCCTCTACCTGTCGCAATAGCTGTCCCACCTGCCACACAGAATGGTACATCTGAACCCAATTTCGCTCCTAGTTCTTCCAATTCTATTTGAGTAAGCCCCAAATTCCACAACAGGTTCATTCCAATCAAAACTGCTGCTGCGTTCGTCGAACCTCCTGCTAACCCAGCAGCAACAGGAATATTTTTGTGAATGGTAATGTCTACACCGCCGTACTTGGCAAACACCTCTGGAAATTCTTCTGCCATGAGACTGGCGGCGCGGTGTGCGATATTACTGTTGTCTGATGGTACTTGCGGGTTGTCACACCGAACGCGGATCTTATCAGTGACACTTGCTTGTAAATCAATTTGGTCTGCAAGGTCAATACTTTGAAGTATCATGATTAACTCGTGATACCCATCAGGGCGATCGCCAATGATTTCTAGATACAGATTAATTTTAGCAGGGGCAATTAATGTGTAAGAACGCATAATAAAGGAGTCAGAAGTCAGGAGTCAGTAGTCAGGAGTCAGGAGTCAGGAGTCAGGAGTCAGGAGTCAGGAGGATTTTCCGTCTAGCTTCTGGACAAAAGCATTTTACTTCAGTTCCTGCCACAAATTACCAATAATAGAAACTCTATTCCCAATGCCCCATGCCCATTGCCCCATGCCCAATGCCCATTGCCCCATGCCCATTGCCCAATGCCCCATGCCCATTGCCCATTGCTTCTTCAGCGTAACTGATTAGATAAAGTTACCCACTGCTCCACACTAAGGTCTTCCGCTCTAGCTTGCGGGTTTATATTTAATTCTTCCAGTAATTGTGTCAGGCGATCGCGTTCTACAACAGATTGCAAATTATTTCGTAACATTTTACGCTTTGCTCCAAAGCCCAACTTGACCAAAGTTTCCAAAAATCGTGGATCTAGGGCTGGTGTTTCGATTTTGCGTGGAACTAGCCTTACTACTGCTGAATCTACTTTTGGGGGTGGATAGAATGCTCCTGCTGGGACTATACAAATTAATTCACAATTTGCCAAATATTGCACCCGTACTGATAATGCGCCAAATGCTTTTGACCCTGGTTTGGCAACCAGTCTTTGTGCTACTTCTTTTTGTACTAACAACACCAATAAGTCGTAGGGTTCTGGGTTTGGATTAGCGATCGTACCCAGCACTTTTTCTATAATTGGGCCAGTAATATTATAGGGAATATTGGCCACCACTTTATTTGGTTTTCCAAAAGCTGGAAATGGTGCGAGAAGAGACGCTAAATCTAGCGAAAGAAAATCTCCTTGCAGAAGCAAAAATTTCTCCTCACGACCAAGTTCTTTAGTCAATTGATTGCACAAGTCACGGTCAATTTCTACTGCGACTAAAGATTCTACCAAAGGCAAGAGGCGACGAGTCAGAATGCCTGTACCGGGACCAATTTCCAAAACCCGCTCATGACTTGGTTGTAATTGAGCAGCTTTAACAATTTCATTAAGAGCTTTTTCACTTTTTAGCCAATGCTGGGCAAAGGTTTTGCGTGGTTGAAACTCTTGTAACTTTCTTGCGTTCATTATTTTTGTCTTTCTGCTCGATTATACCGTAGTCTATGCAGGATCTTCATGAACGCCTCCGTGAAGAAGTGGCAATTTGGCAACTGCTCCAATGAACACAAGAGTATTCTATATGTATTGATGCGGTCTTGCTAAGACACACAGCATAAGGCAAAATCTCTTACCCCCGGCTAGCTACCGGGGTCTTTTATTGGAATTGACAGCACATCGGTTTATAAAGCATCGTGGTAAAATGAAGCGTCAAAACTCTAGCTAGATATAGGGGTATTAAGACTAAAAAGTCATAAAAAAATCCCCATCTTTTTAGAGGCGAGAGTGTTAAAGGGATGCACTACGATGGATTTGATTACAATTTTAGGGCTAGCTGCTGGTACATTAACAACTGCGGCTTTTTTGCCACAAATGTTTAAAACCTGGCAATCAAAATCAGCCAAAGATGTGTCCTTTTCTATGCTGATTACTTTTAATATTGGGATTTTCTTATGGCTGTTGTATGGTATCTTTCTTCAAGCTTTGCCGATTATACTAACCAACGCTTTAACTCTGCTGTTTAACATGATAATTTTATACCTGAAGGTCAAGTACAGCTAGCACTTAAGGGTTTCAATAATTCCCCTCTACACCCTAGTTTTTGTAAATTTTTGTAAAATAACTTGAAAAAGTTCTAGCTATGCCCATAATAGGCTGTAGCGAGAACACTTTCTTGATGCTTCTTAACATCATATTTTGCGTCAACTAGACGTTCGGTCTTGAGGAGTATTGACAAACCCCGAAGAATCTGGTATTCAGTAAAGAGCTTTGATCAATTAAGTAAAAGGCGTTAGCTCATCTCTAGCAGAAGAAATACTAACGCTCCTGATCTCACTTAAATATAGATATCTCCATTATGTCACACAACACGCATGACGACAATTCCAAGCCACAAAATCAAACAGTGGCTTACAAATCACGCCTGAACTCTTGGGCTGTTGCTCGTCTACTTCCTGATGAAGTACGACCAGAGATTGTAACGCGGTTCCGCAGCCGCTCTGATGCTGAAGGTCATTTGCACCTTTTACGCCGATTAACTCCTAGCGATCGCTTTGAAGTTATCTTTGATTGTCAACGAGAAGAATCTGTCAACTGAGATTTATCGACAGGCGGTAAAAATCAACAAACTCCGCTAACTGGTTACTCTTTTTTGGGATTATTAAGGTACAGTGCCTGAGAACACGCAGCCGGTACTTTCCTTTTTCCAAAAATACTTGGTGATTGTTTTCAAATTAAGAGAAATTGGCCATAGCCAATGCCCATTATCAAGGGATTAAAGATATTTTTAGGGTGTATTCAGATTTTCAAAATCAAGGCGGGAGAATGAGAAAACTCTATTAAAAATAGGGGAATGAAATCTGATACCGAGAGTTTGTAAACTCTGTATTTCCTCTTATTCTTTGGACTATATCTTTTTAAATTTACTTGCGTTTGTTCCATTTTGAAACAAAGCCCGCTTAGGCGGGCTTTGTTCAAATCTTAGGTACTTATTTGCTCATCCCCAAAATCTCCTCAATTTTAGGCATGTCTTCCACAGAAACCACACGCCCTTCATCCTCAAAACCTGGAATTTGATCAAAGTTTAAGTATCGATACAAATTCTCAGCGAAAGGATGTATCTTATTCACAACAATAGCCATATACTCTTCAACTGTCGGAATACGTCCAAGCAGCGCACACACTGCAGCTAATTCAGCCGAACCCAGATAAACTTGTGCATCTTTACCCATCCGGTTATTGAAGTTGCGTGTTGAAGTAGAGAACACCGTTGTACCATCTGCAACTCGCGCCTGATTACCCATGCACAAACTACAACCAGGCATTTCTGTCCGCGCACTTGCAGCATCAAAAATATCGTACACACCTTCTTTTTTCAGTTGGTATTCATCCATCCGAGTTGGAGGACAAATCCACAAACGAGTCTTGACTACGCCTGCACCTTCTAAAACTTTAGCAGTTGCCCGATAATGACCTATATTCGTCATGCAAGAACCGACAAAAACCTCTTGCACGGGATCGTTAGCCACTTCCGATAATAACTTGACATTATCAGGGTCATTGGGAGCAGCCACAATAGGTTCAACGATTTCGTTCAAATCAATTTCGATAATTTCGGCGTACTCTGCATCAGAATCAGCTTCCATTAATACTGGATTCGTGAGCCACTCTTCCATTTTGATAATGCGACGCATAATCGTGCGAGCATCTTGATAGCCTCTTGCTATCAGATTTTTCAATAGCGCCACATTTGAGCGCAGATATTCGGCAACTGTTTCTGTACTTAACTTGATAGTACAACCTGTACAGGACCGTTCAGCGCTAGCATCAGTCAATTCAAAAGCTTGTTCAACTTTCAAATCTGGCAAACCTTCTATCTCCATGATTCGCCCAGCGAAGACATTTTTCTTGTTCTGTTTCTCCACTGTCAGCAAACCTTTTTGAATTGCTACATACGGAATAGCATTCACAACATCTCGCAGCGTAATTCCAGGTTGTAATTTCCCTTTGAATCTTACCAAAACAGATTCTGGCATATCCAAGGGCATTGCACCTAAAGCAGCAGCAAACGCGACTAACCCAGAACCAGCAGGAAAAGAGATCCCCAAAGGAAAGCGAGTGTGAGAATCACCGCCAGTTCCTACCGTATCAGGTAGCAACATCCGGTTTAACCAAGAGTGAATAATACCATCGCCGGTACGTAAAGCAACACCACCACGAGAAGCGAAAAACGGGGGTAGATCTTGGTGTGTTTTGATGTCAACAGGTTTGGGATAAGCAGCAGTATGGCAAAAACTTTGCATCACCAAATCAGCAGAGAACCCAAGACAAGCCAGTTCCTTCAATTCGTCGCGGGTCATTGGGCCTGTGGTATCCTGAGAACCAACAGTCGTCATAAGTGGTTCGCAGGAAGTACCAGGACGTACCCCGGGTAACCCACATGCTTTACCTACCATTTTCTGTGCTAGGGTGTAACCTTTACCAGTGTCAGCAGGTTGCTGGGGACGGATAAAGACTGTGCTGGTTTGTAAACCAAGTGCTTGGCGGGTTTTATCGGTGAGAGTGCGTCCGATAAGTAAAGGAATGCGTCCACCAGCGCGGACTTCATCAAGGATGGTGTCGGGTTTGAGAGTGAAGGTTGAAATCACTTCACCAGCTTGATTTGTGATATGTCCTTTATAAGGGTAGATGGTAATTACCATACCCGTTTCCATCTTGGTAACATCGCATTGGATAGGCAAAGCACCTGCATCTTCAGCAGTGTTGAAGAAGATAGGGGCGATAGTACCACCTAAAATATATCCACCAGCACGTTTATTGGGTACGTAAGGAATATCGTGCCCGATGTACCACAATAAGGAGTTAATGGCAGATTTACGGGAAGAACCAGTTCCAACCACATCGCCTACGTAAGCGATGGGATGCCCAATTTTCTTTAACTCAGCAATGGTTTCCAATGCTCCAGGCATTCGGGACTCTAACATTGCTAAAGCGTGTAAGGGAATATCTGGGCGCGTGGTAGCGTGAACGGCGGGGGATAAGTCGTCTGTGTTTGTCTCGCCTGGAACTTTGAAGACGGTAACGTTGATAAATTCTGGTAAAACAGGACGACTGGTAAACCATTCGGCTTCTGTCCAAGAATCAATCACTCGCTTGGCAAAGGGATTGGTTTTGGATAATTCTAAGACATCATGAAAGGCATCATACACCAGCAAAGTTTTACTTAAAGCCGCAGCAGCGTGTGCTGCAATGGGTTCTTTTCCTTGCCCACCCATAACTAAAGGTGTTTCAGATGATGAGGATAAAGATACTGTAGGGAATTGCAGTAGTTCGATTAAGGACTGTACGTTATAGCCACCCACCATCGTACCTAGCAATTGTACAGCTTGGATAGGTGAAACTAAAGGGCTGGTAATTTCCTCTTTGGCAATGGCGGTAAGAAACCCTGCTTTAACGTATGCTGCTGGATCAACACCAGGAGAAACGCGATCGCGCAGCAAATGCAGTAGTAACTCCTCCTCACCGGCTGGTGGATTTTTCAGTAATTCACATAACTCTGAAGTTTGCTGTGCATCCAACGGTAAGGGGGGGATCAACCGTGCGGCTCTTTGTGCAACGTCTTGGCGGTATTGTTCTAGCATAATCCTGTCCAAATATTCATTTATTTTTTTTACTGTCTTGACAGCCGAGAAGTCTCTGACTAGGTTAGATTAGGTCAGTGCTAAGGACTTATGATGGTTGTAGAGATCTTCCTTAGCCAGTCAACTGATTTGGTGATAACTTTTGTGTGTGCATCCGTTTACGTAGGCTTTTCCCCTATTCCTTAAGATACAATATTTTTTCTGCCCGTTGCATGACGCTCACAATTGCATATGCCCAAAACTTACACTGTCGAAATTAACCATCAAGGAAAAACTCATACTTTACAAGTTCCCGAAAATGAGACTATTTTATCGGTTGCTGGCGCGGCTGGGTTAGATCTACCAAGTTCCTGCCATGCAGGTGTTTGTACAACTTGCGCCGGTCAAATTCTTGAGGGAACTGTAGATCAAAGTGATGGAATGGGTGTTAGTCCAGAACTACAAAAACAAGGCTATGTATTGCTTTGTGTCGCATATCCCCGCTCTGATTTGAAAATTCAGACAGAAAAAGAAGAAATAGTCTATAGTCTACAATTTGGTAAATAACGTTAGGGAGCAGGGGTTATCAGTGAACAGTTAACAGTTATCAGTGATCAAGGTGTATGGTAGGGGGCTTAAACCCAGAGATCAACACATTATTCTTGGCTGATAACTGATAACTGAATAACTGATAACTGTTTATCTGCCCCATGCCCCATGCCCATTACCCATCACCCATTGCTCTATGACAACCCATTTTATTACCGCTGAAATTGATCTCCAAGAAACTCCCACTGAACTGCAAAAAGTTATTGAAGCAGAGTTGAAAAAACAGGGAGAACCTTTACGCTGGGCGATTACATCTGTGGATGTTGGACAGCAAAAAGCTACTGTTGAAGCTGTCGTTACCAGAGAGGGTACTCAGGACTAGCTGAAGTAGGCTTTTCCACATTTAAGAAGTTACATTGTGATCTATTAGTGAGAAAAGCTTCAAACCCTATGCCCTATGCCCCATGCCCCATGCCCCCTTTTGTCTCAATATCTGACCTAGATGTGGAACATCTTAATATACAATGCGTCCATATACTGCTATTTTAATTGTTCCTACCGGTGTTGGAGCAGCAATTGGTGGTTATGCAGGCGATGCTTTGCCAGTGGCGAAAGCTGTCGCACAGGTTTGCGATCGCCTGATCACTCACCCCAATGTCCTTAATGGAGCAAGTTTGTACTGGAACCTACCTAACGCTTTCTATGTAGAAGGTTATGGACTGGACAAATTTGCCGCAGGAAGTTGGGGATTGCGCCCAGTTCATCAAAATAGGATAGGTTTACTTTTTGACCAAGGAATTGAGCCTGAGTTAAGGCTACGACACCTACAAGCAGCAGACGCAGCGAGAGCAACATTAGGATTGTCTCTAACCGACTATGTCATTACTGATGCGCCGTTAAATGTAGAGTTACGTACATCCGTGTCTGGCGCAAGTTGGGGAACAATTGGCAACCCAGATAGTTTGCTAAGAGCAGCGGAGGTACTGATTAAAAGGGCAAGGGCGGAGGCGATCGCAGTCGTTGCTCGTTTCCCTGATAATTTGGATGAAGTTGCTGAGCAAAACTACCGTTATGGTCAAGGCGTTGATCCCATTGCTGGTGCAGAAGCAGTTATTAGTCATTTAGTAGTGAGGACTTTTCAAATTCCTTGCGCCCATTCCCCTGCTCTTTCTCCTGTACCCCCAGATCCCAATTTATCTCCTCGCGCCGCTGCTGAAGAATTAGGCTATACTTTTCTACCGTGTGTACTTGTAGGGTTGAGTCGCGCCCCTCAATTTATCTTAAGGGAACCCCATGACTTACCTGAACCTACTGATATATGGGCTAATCAAGTGGATGCTGTGATTGTACCAGCAACGGCCTGCGGCAGTAGCGCTTTACTTAGTCTAAGCCAGCAGCGATGTCAAATCATCACTGTTGATGAAAATCAAACTAAAATAGAAGTCTATTCACAACCATTAGGGATAAAATCAATACAGGTAAACTCGTATTTAGAGGCACTGGGTGTCTTGGTTGCACATAAAGCAGGTATCAATCCATCTGCTTTATCTCCCCTGATATCACCCTTACACTCGTTGGTCAGTTAGTTGTTACTATAGTAATTCACTCTCTGTTAAAGTTCCCGTGGTCCAACCGCAAAAGCAAGAACCTGATATTCCGTACCTGACACGCACCCAAGTATTGGTAGCGATGGGAGTCACTGCAATTATTTTGTG
Source organism: Aetokthonos hydrillicola CCALA 1050 (assembly GCF_017591665.1). Lineage (GTDB taxonomy): Bacteria > Cyanobacteriota > Cyanobacteriia > Cyanobacteriales > Nostocaceae > Aetokthonos > Aetokthonos hydrillicola. Next base: position 43,934 of record NZ_JAAKGC010000012.1, read on the forward strand.
GTCACTCTCTAAGCTATGGTTACGATTTAGCGACTTTTCTTTGATGTCCTGGCGCTGGGATGAAAAACAACTTCTTATAGGTATGGGCTTAGGCTTAACCATCACTGGGATGAGTGGGTTAGCTTATCAACTTTGCCCTCCTTATCGTAGAAGTGCTAATTATTACCTTGAAATGATCCTTAAGCCCTTGGTTTTGCCAGACTTAATTTGGCTAGGGCTACTACCCGGATTAAGCGAAGAACTTTTATTTCGTGGTGTTATGCTACCAGCTTTAGGCTTCGACCATTTAGCTGTCGTTGTGTCAAGTCTTTGCTTTGGTATTTTACACCTTAGTGGTTCCCAACAATGGCCCTATGTAATTTGGGCAACTATCGTGGGATTAATCTTGGGGTATAGTGCTGTTCTTACTGGTAATTTGTTAGTACCGATAGTCGCTCATATTATTACCAATTTGATTTCTAGCTATTTATGGAAGGCTGCACAGTCTTCAGCAGTAAAAAATTAAGGCTCTTCAGTACTTGTTATACTAAACTAAGAGTTAAAGTGCCAATTTAAAAACTCCTGTTACTTTAGGCAGTATATCTTTATACAGGTCATAGTAGTCATCTATGAAGCGGACAGTTATTACTGGTTTTCTCGGTGATATCGTTGACCAATTCTATAAACTAAGTAATTTCTTGGTTATCATACTCTACCCAGAGTGATGAAACAGAGCTATTCACACTCAAACCGCTACAGCTAGTGCAAGAATAAGATCACTGCTTGATACATTATTCGCCGTGACCGATCCCCTCTTTCCTGAATTGAGCAACTATGATGCTTTTTTAAGCACCCTTAAACAGCGCATTCGTACCGCGCAGGTGCAGGCAGCACTTGCTGTTAACCGAGAGCTAGTGCTGCTTTATTGGCAGATCGGTCGAGAAATTCTTGAGCGCCAGCAACAGGAAGGGTGGGGTACTAAAGTAATTGAGCATCTGGCGAAAGACTTAAAACGGGAGTTTCCGGAGATGAAGGGGTTCTCCCGTACAAACCTGCTCTACATGCGGGCTTTCGCGGAAGCCTACCCGGATGAGTCATTTGTCCACCAAGTTGGTGGACAAATTCCCTGGCGGCATAACTGCGTTTTGCTGGATCGTATAAAATCACCGGAGCAGCGGGTTTGGTACATCCAGCAGACCATTGAAAATGGCTGGAGCCGCGCCATCCTGGAGATGCAGATTGAAACCCGTCTTTATGAACGTTATGGGAATGCCGTCACTAACTTTAGCCAAACTCTGCCCAAACCCCAATCCGATTTAGCGCAGCAGCTTATGGTTGTGTCTGAACTGCCAGTGCGATAGCTTCGCTGCTGAGCAAAGCGCAGATCGCCATTGGTAAAATCCGATGTTCTTGGATTTGGATTCTAGCATGAAGTGTTTCTGGCGTATCGTCAGGTAACACTGGCACAGCGGCTTGCATCAAAATCGGGCCACTGTCCATTTCTAAAGATAACAGATGTACTGTACAACCAGTAATTTTTACACCTGCTGAAAGGGCTTGTTCTACAGCATGGGTTCCCTTAAAGCTAGGTAATAAGCTGGGGTGAATATTGATAATCTTGTTAGGAAAAGCATCGAGTAAAACAGGTGTTACTAGTCGCATCCAACCTGCCATAATTACCCATTCGATGTTATGCTGCTGTAAAATTTGTACAATTTGCTTATCAAACTCCTCGCGGTTTTTGTAATCGCGGTGATTCACCAATATAGATGGAACACCCCAGTTATTTGCTCGTACAGCAGCATAAGCATCTGGATTGTTATAAATTAAAACTTGAATTTCGGCAAACAACTGTCCGTCTTTGATGGCTTGGGCGATCGCCTCAAAATTACTTCCATTACCAGATGCCATAATCCCTAATTTTAAAGGAGCGTCTGAGCAAAAGGCATGATTAACAATACTAGGAGAGATCAGACTAACGGTAGAATCGGGGCAAAGCGTCATGTGACAGGGAGCGTTAAGTGTAAATGTCAAAAATTTATGGTAAATCCTGGTTAGATAATGATACTGTTGCTGCGTGGTTTTTTCTCACTCCAGCATTAATTTTGCTCTTGTTGTTTATAGACTGCTGTTGAATGTAGTACAATTACTCATAGTAATTTACTTTATTGTTAAAATTGCCTGACCTGTGGCAATTTAGCGCAAGTAAGTACTTAAAGTATATTTAAGATTATTTTAAAATTTGTTCGGTATTTTTGTACTAAGCATAATCTACTTGTAGGGTGTACTCTCAAAATGCAGTCAGCACCCCTGGATTGAATCCGGGGGGTTGGTGCGAGGAGCGTAGCTTTTAGCTGAAAAGCTATAGCTGACCAGTGATTTTTAAGACTCAAATTTTTATTGATGACAACGTATCGCCCTAAAGTCAAAGGACAATAACATGATCAATCATGGAAACCGACAAGATTTAATATTAAGTCAAATCACAGATAAAAGTCTTCAGCAAAGAGATTTTAGTGGATGTGATTTGAGTGGAATTGATTTGAGAGAGATCGATTTCAGTGGTATTAACTTAATAGGAGCAGATTTGCGTTGTGCAAATTTAAAAGGAGCCAATCTAAGTGGTGTAAACTTAAGTGGTGCAAATTTAACACAAGCAAATTTGGAAAAAGCATGTTTGGATGATGCTTCTTTGTGTGAAGCTAACTTGAGTGACGCTAATTTAAAGCAAGCAAATTTGTCTGGAGCTTTCTTATGGCGTGTAAAATTAACCAGAAGCCAGCTTTGGGGAGCTTCTTTGTGTAATGCAGATCTAAGCGAAGCAGATCTAAGTGAAGCATCATTAATTGAAGCGTCTTTGATTGAAGCTAATTTAGTGAGAGCAAATCTTACCGGAGCAAACTTATCTGGGGCGATGCTACTAGAAGCTAATTTACATCAAGCTAACCTAACAGGTGCAGATCTTACATGGACTAATTTAACAGATGCAAATTTAAGTGGGGCAAATCTTTGGGAGGCAAAAATATCTTTTACAAAGAAACAAGGTACAATCATGCCTGATGGCACAATTCATCAGCCTCAAATAATCTATTTTTGAGCTACCAGTGTAAATCTTAAAAGAAAGAATTCAGAAGTCAGGAGTCAGGAGACAGCATGATTCTGTAACATTAGCGAATCAATTGAGACTTCATACTGAATTCTGAATTCTGACTCCTGACTCCTTTATTAAAATTCTCGTCGTGAGAAGATAAGAATGGCGATCGCTAACAGCATAGTTGTGTACATCAAGCTATAGCCACCATTCATAACTAATGTAGTAGATTCAGGTAAAGCTTGTATTCCATAGACAGCATTATTCTTCAAATCTAATCGCGATAAATCTGGTAATACAAGATATAAACCTTGAGTAAAGCGTTCAATACCAGGATTGTGACTCAGACGACCAAGTTTTAGTATGTCTTGAGTAATATGTCCCATTAAATAAATTCCAAAGGTTAACGCTGTCGCTAATAAGGAACTCGTGAACACTCCCAAAGTAATAGCAAAAGAAGTGATCAAAGACATTTCCAAGAATAGAAAAATAGAAGCAATCACAATACTTGTTGCTGGGTAAGCAATTTTTCCAAGCTGCAAAAATCCTAGGTAAATTGCTGTCATGGAAAAAATAAACACTGCTAGCACAGTCAACAAACCTAAGTACTTACCGACGATAAATTCACCGCGACTAATAGGTTTAGCTATTAATACCAAAACAGTGCGTTTCTCAATTTCCTTATTAACTAGTCCAGCACCAACAAATACAGCAACAATTAAGCTAATAGCACTCATCGATGCTAGACCAAAGTCTAAAAACATTTTGTGTTCTGTCGCAGCGGCAAATTCAGGAAATAGACGGATAGCCGCAGCAAGTATGAAAGCATAAAAGCCAATAATGTAAAGGATGCGATCGCGCATCACTTCCCGAAATACATTTGTTGCTATTACAGAGACTCTTGTTATGTTCATAGTTATTAAGTTAACAAGTAATGAGGCAGAACTCATTACTTATTATTCCCCTCAGATCAGCATTTCTCCCACTCTTAACTATTGAGGTGGTGGTGCTTCCCTAATAAATTTACTGACGCGATCGCACTCAATTTCTGCAATAGTGGAGTTGTCTTCTATTTTTTTCGGAGTTCCAGTCGTACCATTTCGAGATACTGCAACTGGATCAACTCGACAATTTTTTCGGAAATAATAGCCAGTTGAATTAGCACTAGGACCAGTCCAAATACTAAGTAAATCTAGTTTATAACCTGATTTGACATTAGATATACGGGGTTCAACGTGCCATAGATACCTCTCGTCATATTGAGCTAGTTGTGATTGTATGACTTGCTTACCTAAATCACCAACTCTTTTGCGTGCGTCAATTAACCATTGTTCTACTTCAGACCAAGGTTTTTTAGATATTTGGTCTTCTACTAGTGGGGTCAGATTATCTAAAATAAGAACCCCGTTTTTCGGAACCTTGACAAATGAATTACTTTTGAAAACTAAGGCACTGCGATTAATATTATCAACTTGTATACTAGGATATTCGTCGAGCCAATTATTTACAACAAAGCAGAACTGTAACCAACAACTAATCACCATACAAGAGCCAACTAGAACGATCATTCTTTGACGTTCGTCTACGCGAGGAATCTGAGTTTTTACATCGGTCCCACTTCCTTCAAAGAATTCCGGAATTGCAGTGATTATTGCAGCGAGTGTTGGCCAAAGAACTATTGTCTTTGATGTAATAAAGTCCTTGTCTTGTCCAAAGGCAAAAACACTGACTAAAAATCCCGTTATCACTGCACCCACTGGCATATTGGTACTTGGGATATATAAAGGTTTATCAGTGGTATACCAAGCTGTACCACTAATTAAAAATAACCATCCACAAATTGCAATTAATTCCTTTACATAGCCTGTCGACAAAGATGATATGAGCCACGAAAAAAGACTTAAATAAATTAATGTTTGCCAGGAATAAGCCTTGGGCGGAATTAACAGATGTCTAAGCCGTTCATAAATGCTGTCAAATATTTTTAAAAATCCTAAGAAATCTCTAAAAAATACGTTCATATGTTTCTCCTTTAGTTTCTCCAAAAATGGAGATATATATTTTTCTACACATAGGCAGAACGAATAAACACAATGATTACAATTACCGTATAGCTCAATGAATTGGCTATTAAGAGTGAAGTAACCAAATTGCTATTCTGCCATTTAAATTTATTGTTTCTGCGAGAATTACGCCGTTTAATTATTTCAGTTTGTGGTTTATTTTTACTTGGATCACTTAATGAGATTAACATCACTTTCATTAGTATGTATTTCACTAAAAAAGTAGCAAAGAAAATTATGAAGGCGGTTAATACTATAATACTTTGGATATGATTTGCATATCTAAGTTGATTAAAAAATATATAATCCACTAATTCGGCTTTAAATCTAACTGGTAACATAGGTTCTACAAAGAAAAATATTATCCAGCCAATTACGCTTGAAAAAACATTTATAGCAATAGCATAAAAACTACTAGTTCTTCTATCAAAATTGAGCCTTCGCTGTAAAATATAGGCTTCTATGGCAATTGCTACCAGTAGAAATAAAAAATCGAATAAAATTACACCGAGCGGAAAAACTCTAGGAAGAAAAGGATAATCAATCATAATCTGGTAACCGGTACGATGTGACTGTAAGAGAGTATACCTGAAACAGAGCAATGGGCAATGGGCAATGGGCATCGGGCATGGCGCATAAGGTAAGTAGTCGCGCAACGTCGCCTGAAACACTTGTGAAACGGTGATCCCAGTTTCAAGAAATATATAAAGAATTTTGCATAATCACTCATAGGTCATAGATAGGGAAATTGCAACCTTAACCAACACCCAATTCCCCATGCCCATTGCCCTATGCCCTCTTCAATTGTTGTAATATGAAACTTCTACGTTAGAGCTTTTGGCGATGATGACAAGGAACGGCATCGGTATTCGTACAGCGCAAGTACGCTCTTCTAGGCTTACAGGCCAAATTCACGTTTACGATGGTATAGGAAAAGGTAAGTCTCAAGCGGCTTTAGGGGTTGTTTTACGCTCCATTGGCTTGGGGATCAATACACAATCACATTCTAACCGTGTTTTACTGCTCCGGTTCTTAAAAGGACCAGAACGCGATTATGATGAAGATGGTGCAATTGCAGCACTACAAAGGGGTTTTCCCCATTTAATTGACCAAGTAAGGACTGGTAGAGCAGAATTTTTTGGACCAGATGAGATTACTCGGTTTGATCAAACAGAGGCGGCGCGGGGTTGGGACGTTGCTAAAGGTGCCCTTGCTTCGGGTTTGTATTCAGTTGTTGTACTAGACGAAATTAACCCTGTCTTAGATTTGGGTTTACTGGATGTAGAAGAGGTAGTGCAAACACTAAAATCTAAACCTCAAGAGTTGGAAATTATCGCGACAGGACGTGCTGCACCACAAAAGTTACTAGATATTGCAGATTTGCACTCAGAAATGAAACCCCATTACCATCCGACAGCTTTAGCACAAGGAATTAAGGGTATTGAAATTTATACAGGTGCTGGGAAAGGTAAGTCTACTAGTGCTTTGGGCAAAGCTTTGCAAGCTATAGGTAGAGGAATTAATCATCCTGGATCTACCCGTGTGCTGATTATGCAGTGGCTTAAAGGTGGTACTGGCTACACGGAAGATGCAGCGATCGCCGCTTTACAGCAATCATATCCTGAAGTTGTGGATCATCAACGCTGTGGCCGAGATGCTATTGTTTGGCGTAACTCCAGACAAGAATTAGACTATATTGAAGCTGAACGTGGTTGGGAAATCGCTAAGACTGCGATCGCGTCTGGTCTTTACAAGACAATTATTCTTGATGAACTTAATCCTACTGTTGATTTAGAGCTACTACCTGTTGAGCCAATTGTCCAAGCTTTACTACGTAAACCCCGCGATACTGAAATTATTATCACTGGTCGCTGTCAAAATCAGCCGAAATACTTTGACTTAGCTAGTATTCATTCTGAAGTTTATTGTCACAAGCACTACGCCAATCAGGGTGTAGAACTTAAAAGAGGGGTAGATTTTTAAAAAAATTTAACACAAAGAATTCAGGAGTCAGGAGTCAGGAGCCAGAATGAGTCCTGTCTCCTGAATTCTAACTCATTATTATTTATAGGGTGAGGAGTTCAAATAGTGACTCTTCCCCTTTGTGAAGTTATTTGAAGAAGGAAAAAATTATGGACAACAGTAATGTACTTGACTTAGTGACAGGGGGAATTGCGATCGCAATTCTTCTGGGCGGTATGCTAATGATGTTTACCACTATTTTTACTACAAAAAATTGAGCCACTCCCCGCGCTAAAGGACGGGGCTTTCAGTCTCCCGTACTATCTTGGTAAAATTAAAAATGAGCCAGGCAGTCGAGTGCGGATTCCCCTAATGGCGTCTGAGCCAAAACCGGCTTTGGCTCCAGCGCTGCTCTTGAGCACTGTATTGCCTGTGGATCTGCCGATAATGCTCGAACTCCTGTCGCACCAAACTAGCATATTTAGCCAGTCCTGTAGTCTTTTGTTTGGTGAGCTGATCACCAATGGCATATCCCGCAAAAATACCGAAACGCAAGCTCTTAGTAATTCCTTGCGCTGACAGAGGATCATAAGCAGAAGCTGCATCTCCCACTGCCAGCCAATTGTCTCCACAAATTTGATCAAGACATGTCGAATTGGCCGGACGCACAATCACCTCATTTTGTAGTAAACAATCTCCTACACTGGCTTGAATCCAGCAGGTTTTTCCCAGTAGTGCTAGCCAGCGATCGCGATCTTTCAACCCCAACTCACGGGCAAGATCACTATCGGTCAAACAAGCAACTACCCGACAGTTGTTTGCCAGTGCCGTATACCACCACCCATTGGGAAAAGATTCAATTAGTGTACTGGAAGTGGGATGAGTATTAATTGTGAAGAAACCAACGAAGGCAGTTAAATGATCAAAAACCAACAACCGTCCCATTTTGCGGGCAACTGTTGCTCGTCGTCCTGTTGCATCTACAAGGAAACGGGTTTGGAGTGAGGTTCCATTGGAAAGGTGGAGATGCCAGAGATTGTTGGGTGTGAAGTTGGGTTGGATAATCGACGCCAATTTCGCCTTTAGTTGCACTTCAACACCCCGTTGAGACACTTGCTCCCCCAAAAACTGATCAAAACGGGTTCGAGTCAAATGCCACCCCTCACCCCGTGCCGAATAGATGAAATGGTTTTCCAAGAGGAAGGGTTGTCCCCAAGCTGCAGCTTGACTATGAACTGAGCGAAATTGCTCTGCTTCAAACCCCTCCCAAATGCCCAAATGGGTCAACAATGGACGAGCAATAGCTGGTAAAACTTCCCCCACGCGCTGGTGATCGTAAGCTGAAGATTCGAGCAAAATCAGATCAAGGGTAGGGAAGTGAGATTGCAACGACAACGCCGTGGCGCAGCCTGCTGGACCTCCGCCTAAAATCACAACATCATAGGTATTCAACAGCAAACTATCCTAATCCTATCGAGATTAACCCTTTCGTACCGCATAGAAAGAAGCAACCACACCCGCTGGGGAAATACCTCCCCCCGAAGACGAATGAGGAATAGTTCGCACAACAGATCCTACCATCGCTAGCTTTTGCAATGTGGCATCGCTATTGGGCCAGTCTGGTACTAACCAGGCAATATAGTCATAGATCCACTCCTCACCATTAACTAGCCCCTTCCCCTGAAAACGGGCTTGCATGGGAAATCCATAGGCTCGGCTACCATGTAACTCTAAAGACCAGCCGTCCCCGCCAATGGTGCCTTTCAGCAGTTGAAAGTCTGCCTCGTGAATAGCGATCGTACCTCGACCAAATTCCAAGTTATTAAAAGGCTTAGTAATATCAGGATCATTTAAGAGACTGCGATAGGTCCAAGAACCAACGAAAGGGTTATTGTTCATGTTCTACGTCCTCCGGTGTACGTTCAACGCTAATATATTTTGTGTCTGGAGATGGCTGATCTAGTTCAGATTCTGGTAGGTAAGGGTTACGAATGATAAAGCCGAGACGAGACCATTCCGTCACCATTTTGAGGTCCCCCGCATTGGTCTGGGGTATGCCACGAGACCAGTTGAGGTACTGATATTGGGGGCGGTTGTTTTGCTCATCAAAACCCACCACTTCGTTGGCTTGCAGGGGGCGATGGGCAGGCCACCATAGAGTGTCCCATACCTGCTGGTCTCGTTTCAGCAAGGGAGCGTTTTCACTATTGCTTAAGAGTAAATTCCAATCTTCGTAGGTGATATTGATTGGCTGAGTACTACATTCATTGAAGTCAGCTTGCCAGGGTAACGCCATTTGTTTGGTGAAGTCTCCCGGCTGCAAGCCCCGCTCAAAATTACTGTCTTGGCTGAGGTTTATATCGACCGAAGAGGTGTAATCTTGTGCTGGAACTCCCCGATAATTGGCCTGAGCCGCAGTTTGGGGAAAGTTGAAAAAATCTGGATCAGCTTTCAGTCGGTACGGTTCTTTGTAAACGGAAGCATTGCGAATCAGCCAACCTACTTCCCCACCAGGACAGAAGGCACCACCCAATACGTTCATCAATACGCCCCGATCTAGATCTCGTCCTGTTTTATTGATCCAGTATTTGTAGGGTTGAAACACATCGATTTGATCTGGTTTGATCCAACCTTCATCGATCTCGTTATAGAATTTGCCGTGGGCCCATTGTCGCAGGATATAAAGCTGATAGTCAGTCAGGCGCAGGAACTTGGATGGCGTAACATTAGTTAGGGGATTGTCTCCTGCTAATAAGGGCATCAGGGGGAGATTAAAAGTGCGGTTTTTGGGTGCACCACCGAGCCGGAAGCGATTTTCTTCATCAGGCTGTCGCATGACATCATAAAGAAACATCCGCTGGTTCCTGAAGCGATCATAGGTACAATTCTCCTGCACTTGTTTAAAATAATCTGTCAACAGTTTTCCAGTACGAAATTCCTGGAGACGTTGAGACAAATCAACTAAATGCTTTACGGAGTCGGGCTTTTCCTCTTCTTCCTGAGAGGGACGACGAGCAAGGGTCTGAATCAACTTCTTCACACCCCCAACGTTAGCTTTGTCTCCTCGATCAGCATCCATGCGATCGCTCATGACATTGACCAGCAGCTCATTGACCTCATCTTTTAGATTTTGTGTAGCGGTCTCGTAGTCACGTTTTAGGTCACTTTCTTCCGACTCAGCTTGAACTTGTGTATAAAGCTCTTGCCAACTGTGCAGATATTGAACCGGGTCTTGACCCAGACCTTCATCTGCATAAATTTGTTGTGCTAAGGATTCTATGGCTGCGACAAATTTCGCCGCTATAGACTGGATTTGCTGCCAATATTTTTCAGACTTTGCAATGGTATGGACAAAACCGTGGCTAAAGTCATGGGATTCTTTTTTGAGTTTTTCATCCCACAGATGAAATTGTAGTTCTAAAGATTCTACCAAAAGTTCTCCGCTGCGATGTTTTTCAAGCAGTTCCTGCTGTTTGCGCTTGAGAGCGTTGTGCAGAATTTGGGGTGGTATGGACAGTTTCTCAGGATCGATGTTGCCACGCTCGCTTTGGTTATGGGGAAAGTTGGACTGTTGCAGCACATTCGTCAGGTTGGTGAATTCATCAGCGCGGAACAGAATAGGCCAAACATCTCTATAAAACCAGGGTTTATACTGAGAATTCCAGGTGAGACGGCTCCGTTTCCAATGCATTAAAGCACCAGGATCGTTGGTATCGATCTCCTGGGGATGATTGAAGGTACCTGCTTTGCCATAAATGTCAGTGCGATAGGCAAATTCCCGGATTGCCAAATCGTAAACCACATCTTCTGCCGTAATGATATCGAGGATTTCTGGCACATAGGCGGGATAGCCAACTACAACCCAAGCGGGATATTCCACATCAATAAAGCGCTGGCGATCAACTTCAGGAGAATACATTACCAACCGCGCCATGACTACTCCATCGGAAGTGTCATCAAACCAACCATCGTTATTGGCATAGGTGTCAATGCGGGGATGTCCTAGCCCTCGCTTAGTTGTGCCAGAGTTGCCATGGCCGCCCAATACAAGCAGACGACCTGCATTGTCTGTTTTTATTTCTCCAAGAGTATCAATTGAGTGGGGCAATAGTTCTGGCGGAAATGTGGGGGCATAGACATCGTTGTTATCTCGACTGAAACTTGCCTGACGACGATCTCTGACATTTACCACCTGGCCACCAGGGTCGATAATCAATTGTTGACGAGCTTCTGACTCTGTAAGATTGGCATTGCGTCGGGGATGGTCAGAAGCATAGCCATGTTCTCCTTTGCGGGCATCAAATTCATACCAAACAGCTTTTTTGTTAGCTAAATACACTCGCCATTCAATGTCTACTAGAATGCCCTCGTTGCCACCCCCTTGAATTTTGTCGCCTAGCTTGAGGGGGCGACCCTCTGGAGAGTCGTTATCGTAAACATAAAGATGAAACCGAGCGGCCTGACGCTTGATCCGTCCTTTGTTATCTTTAAACTTGGTAATGGTCACTTCAGGCTTGCCATCAGGGGAAGATAAGGGGTTGCCTAGGGCATCGCAGTCAATGGGCAAAGCAGCAGGTTTTTCTGGCGAAATGCAAAATTCGGTGGGACTATCCCCCAATCGCGCAATACCAATACCAGGATGGATCCGGTAGGTTGGAACTGCTTGTTTGTCTGTACTTTTGTTTACACTCATATCATCAATCTAAAAAGTTCAGGGAAACACCCTTAAGCCGTAATAGCTCATGGTCTTCTTGGTAATCGGCACCAATCACCACCAGTGTGACCTGTAGCGTAGTTGCACCTGCAGCCAGGAGACGTTTAGCGCATGTCGTGACGTTGATGCGATAATTGCGAGGAGTATTGTGATCTCTGGGACGGAGGTCATATTCCCTTCGCCGCAAGGGTGCTGGCTCGCAGTGACCAGGACCCCCATAACAAGCACCATGACCAAAGACGGCAAGATAGCCCCCATAGTGGGAATTGTCCAGAGGTGTACTGGCATTTGCGTCGGGCAGATTCAGAAAGACCCGGATAAAGCACGAGCGCAACAACTGAGGTACGCGATGTAACCGTACTTCGGCCTGAGCAAAGTTACCAGTGGCAATGCTGGAAACATCAATTCTTTTGGAGACAAACCGTCCCACGGGCACTTCCAAACCTACAGGAAAAATATAGGTACTCTTGATATATTCATAGCCAAACTGTGCTATGTCCAAAGTATTACTAATTGTGTAACTCCAAGGCGTTAATACAGCATCTAGATCGGCGGGAACAGATTCGGGATGTTGCTGTTGCCATTCCCACCAGAGGCGATCGACATTGGCATGAACGGGCCAAAACACGGGATCGTAAGAGGCAGTGAGGTTGCTGAACATGTCACCAAATTGGGGCTGGCGATAAAAGTCATCTCGCTTGTGAAATTTCCGACCCGCCACAGTGACAGCTTTATTCCGCTCGGCTGCTTCAGGAGCAGCATTTTGCTTATATTCTGGGTTCATCCCTCCTGTCCAAATATGCATAGTATTGTGGGGATTCTGATCTAAAAAGCCAAAAGAATCGTTGTAAAGGCTACCCCCGCCAAAATCTCGAAAAGTTCGCAAACTCATGATCTGCTCAATGTCATGGGCTGAGGGATAATGGTAATGAATTACTGTATTAATGGTGCCCCCTGTATATTGACCGGGATAGCGCAGGGGGTACCAGAGGGCATTGGCAGCGAGCAAAGCATCGATAAAACGGTTACGATGTTCGCCTGTGGTATATTCCTTCCCGATACGGTTTGCTACGGCATCAAAGAACTCGCTCAGGGTAGCAAAGGCAGGATTACGCTGCTCCGGGGGACGTACCAAATCTTTGAGCTTTTCCAGGAGATCTTCTGGAATGCCGTTTTTGCCCAAGAACACCAAAGATTCTGCTGTTAAATAAGCCTGTAAAGCCTTGGGAATGCGCCAGCCTTTATCTGGTTGTTCTGGTTTGTATTGGGGCATAGTCCAGTCCCAATAGGGTACTGTAACATCAGGGTAATGATCCTGAAGTGCCTGCTCAAATTCATAGAGGTAGATGCGGTGCCAGGGCAGAAATCTCTCCCATCCATGTTGGCAATGATTTTGGTGAATAAGAGCAAGGTTGTTGTAATTACGGCTATCTAGTGGCCATTTGTTCAGGTTATATAATTCTCGAAAGGCATAGCGCAGTTTTTCCAATTGACTTTCACTCATGTAGTCAATGTTCATGCGCTGTTTCAGTTCCCCTAACTCATATTGATAGTCAGTGGCAAACTCGTCGCTATATTCGTTGCCTGCGATCGATTCACTAATTAAAGTGGCTTTAGTGTTAGTTTGAGTCTGATCTTCATCTAGTTCATATGTTATAACCTGAGAAGGACAGCCATTATCAATCCAATCGCTGATGAACTGAGTATCTTGAGCCAAAACAGGATTTCCCCCCCAAGGCAATGGCGGAAACTGAGAGCCATCAAAGGGAGCCTCGCCTCGTAAGCCTTTAATCAAGCCTGATTGTGCCCCCCGTCCTTTTATACTGACTTTTGTGCTTCCATTTGAGCCACAGCAAGATTTGACTTGATCTGAGGCAACTAGTGGAATACCGTGTAACTTGGAGCTTAACAACTCTTGGATAGTAAATTCCCATAAGGGGTTTCCACCATATGCTTCAGGGCGATCGCCCGCAGCCAGTCGCAAAATTTCCTTAACTTGCTCAAAATCACTATTACTCATAATTGATTGACCTCAAGAGTAACGCTGGGGAATTTTGAAAAATCGGTAGTGCTAAAAGTGTCATCATTACTTTTCACAGGAAGTCCTCAAACTTCCGTTGGTTGAGGCAGGGTTTAGGGGAGCCAGTGCTGCAGGAGGGTTAGCCCGACCTAGGCAACTGGCGTCCGGGTTCTGTACTTACGGCTGACTCGGAAGAACAATACTGACGTTCTGCATCATGCCTTGGTCTTCATGGTCGAGAATATGGCAGTGCAGCACAAATTCGCCGATATAACGCTGGTAGCGAGTGCGCAAGACGATCTTGTAAAAACCGTTAGGATTCTGCGGAAGCAGGCTTTTTATCCAGAGGGTGTCTTTCCAAACGCCTTTTAACCCTGGATACTGTGGGTCAGGGTCAGGTCCTCCAACATTGTCTGTCGCCTTCGGTAAACTGACATCTTTGCCGTTCGGGTCAAGGATTTTAACGATCTGGAAAGGATTCACATGAATATGAAACGGATGGCTGACAAAGTATGACTGCAAAGTCCATTCATCAATGTCGCCCAGGTATAGGGTGCGATCAATACGTTCGGGATCGTAAGGTTTAGGATCGAATTTCGAGCCTATAGTGTTGCTGACCTCGAACTGGGCATTCGGCGTGCCAGTGTTAATGAAGAAAGCCAGTTCCTGCTTGCCAGTGACCTCGCCGTCCTGAATAGTTGGATGAGGCGTGAAGAGGGAGAGTTTCAGCCCATTTTTGAGATCATCCACAACCCTTCTTCGCACAGTCTTCTCTAGGGGATTACCATCTGGCATGGTACGCTCAGCAGCAGCAACAAGTTGGTCTTTTAAATATTGGTGGATGTCTGGGATTTCTGTGTCGCCGGAAACATCAACCAGGCCGAGCAGTTGGCGGCTCTCCGCACTCCGGCTGACGCTTCCCGCAGCTGTAGCTGATGTATCAATCACACAGTAAGTACCCTTTTGCGGGAAAACTACCAGTGCATCGCTGCGGTAGCCAGGCTGTAAAGTCGTCAATGTGGTTTTCCAGGCTGCTGCCCTGGTCAGTCCGTCGTCGGCGATGACGTGATAGGGAATGGGATCGCCTGTACAATTTTCCCCGATGAACTTCTCGGCATCGGCGGCTTTCAATCCGTTGACACTAGGTGCATTTGTTTGCTCCTTACGAAACTCTAGGCTGATGGTGTTGCGCACACCTGCATGGATCATTCGCCAACGCTCAATTTTTCCGACTTCGGTCTTAGCAATGGTGGGCAAAACCTCCCCGTTGATGGTGGTGTAACGACCAGATTGGTCCCAGGTGCGGGGGCCGAAATTGTTGTAGGACTCAATAACGCCTGTGTCGCTGGGGGAGCAAACCCAAGGATTGTCGGAATTGGGACAATAATACTGGATTTGCTGCAATACCAAAATGTGTTCCTCGAAAGGGTTGCCCTGACCGTCTTTCAGTAAAGTGTCGATGTCACCGTGAACAAATTTACTGCCAATATCTGGGGGTAACTTAGGTAAGCGATCGCCACGGACAATCAAAGCGCCAGCCATGCCGCTCGACACTTGAAGTGCAGTCGAGCCATGTCGGTGGGGATGATACCAAAAGGTACCGGACGGATGGTCGGGCGGTAGATTGTATTCGTATTGGAAACTGACACCGGGATTGATCGACAACAGCACGTTGTCGCTGTTGCCAGTCGGACTAACCCATAAGCCGTGTGAATGTAAATTCGTGCCATTAAAGCAATGGGGAGTGTTCACCTCCGTCTGACCAAAGCAAGTGGGATCTATGGGCAGTTCGTTTTTCAGACTAATACGCACGGTGTCGCCTGGCTTGATTTCGATGGTCGGTGCCACATAGGGATCGTTCGGGTTGCTACCGGTACCTGTGTAGCCACGCAAACGCACGTTGTCATACTGCCCAGTTGCTGGGTTGCAAATTTTGCTATCGATATATTGGATTTTGAGGTCGAACTGTTGCTCGTTCTTGGGTGAGACACCAGCCGTTGCCTTTGGTGTTGCTAGGAGCGTATTACCTAACGTGGGTTTCTCGGTAGGTTGAAGCACCGGTGGGTTTTTCAAGATGCGTTCTTCTGTCGCAGCCTGCGCCTGGTTCTCAGTTGCTTTCGGTGTAACCAGAGGTGTAGTAGGTGGCGTGGGCTTCTGACAGGGTTGAAGCACTGGTGGGTTTTTCAAGATGAGTTCTTGTGGCACAGCCTGCGCAGGTTGCGCTGCGAACATCGCGATCTGTGTTGATATGAAAACCGCAACAGCAATATATGACAAATTCCCTAGAAGAGATCTCCAAGTTTGCATAAAACCCGGAAAATGACATTTGTTGTGATATGTTTTTGACATTTTTTAATCTCTCTGTTCTCTCTGTTTTTAAGGACTTCACTTTAATGACTTTGCCCAGACAGTTCTGTACATTGTCAAAGTAGATGATCCTGAGTCCGGATAGGAAATCTCAACTATTGAGAAACTACCTTAAAACTAAAACTTTCTAGCAAATCTATAGATCTGCTGTTACTTGAGCCAGCTTAAATTGCTATAGCACTTACCAGTAATAAAATGTTCCGCCTTCGTTGTTGATCTGTCAGCACAGTAGGTTATTCGTGGTAGAATGGCCGATCATTTTATTTTTGGATCTCCCTGAAACACAATTTCATCTATACACAAGCTAAAATGCTTACACTTCTACCAAAAACTATCTCAACAAAAGAGAAAATCTATTGTGTTTGCAACACCACAAATAGAATTACCTAATAAATTTGGTAATCCTGTCATGCTTTATTACATTCACACTACTTCCGAGAGAAGATATTTTTAGTCTTTATTCTTATAGAGTTTCCTAAGCAACTGTGGTACAGCCAAACCTTTTCTACCAAGGTTAGTAGCTTTGAAAACGTACCTCACCAGATCGGGAACCGCTATATCATGATTTGTGATTTGGAAAATTACAAATCAATTAACTTTGACAGAGAGTCTTATTTGTGACCAGGGTCATTGTAGCAATATATTTTGAGATCGTACGTATATAGTTTACTTAACTTAATAAAAAGATTTAGAGCCTAGAGCCTGTGGACTTAAAAAGCCGAGGTAAAGGAAACTTATCGGATAAATGAATGTATTTATTCCTTTACGTGTAAAAATGTATCCTAAGCTTTAATTTCATTTTTAACTCATTGGACTTTGGACAAAAAAAGATAGGTTCGGGTAAATTTTACGCGAATCAGCCCCAGGATTAATCTTCCTGAAAGTTTTTCGCTTCTTGTATCAAATGTCGTGGCTATACCAGTTGAAAAATGCTGCGAGAGAAAGTATCAAAAATAACTTATTTTAATAAGTCTATACTCGATATTGAACATCTGTTTCGTTTTGGTAAGCAGCGTTTGTTGATGAGTGAGTTTCAAACCCCAGATCTGCAACATGAGGAAAATTGGATACGATTGGTAATGCTCTCTTACGTACAACTTTGGCCCGCAAAGGAGGAATTATGTCAAAATAGCCCCACCCATTAAGCGCTCATTTCGATACTTCAACTCTTCCTTCATCAAATACCAACGTTCCAATGTTACATCCATTTCTATAACTTTCTCAGCTGCTTGCCGTGCTAAAATTAAGACTTCCTCATCTTCGACTAAACTTGCCAATGTAAAATCTGGCACCCCAGACTGGCGGGTTCCGAGTACTTGACCAGGACCACGAAAACGCATATCCATTTCTGAGATGAAAAATCCATCCTGTGACTGTTCTAAAACCATCAAACGTTGTTGAGCATCAGGACTTTTAGAACTGCTCATTAAAAGACAGTAAGATTGCGCCGCACCACGACCAACACGTCCTCGCAGTTGGTGTAACTGAGATAAACCAAACCGCTCAGCATGTTCTATGAGCATAACTGTTGCGTTTGGTACGTCCACACCAACTTCAACAACAGTAGTAGAAACCAATATTTGTGTTTCGTTATCGCGAAATTTGTTAATAGCTTCGTCTTTTTGAGCCGAAGTCATGCGACCATGAAGCAACCCCACCTGAAACTCTGGGAAAATGCTTTCTTGTAACTTTTGATGTTCCTCCACAGCCGATCGCAGATCTAGTTTTTCTGATTCTTCCACTAGCGGCAAAACTACATAAACTTGCCTTCCTTGTGCAATTTCTCGTTTCATAAGATCGTAAGCATGAGTGCGTTGCTGAGCTGATAGCACTGTTGTTTGAATCTTTTGTCGTCCTGGTGGTAACTCATCTATTTGACTTACATCTAAATCCCCATGTATTGTTAACGCTAAAGTTCGAGGGATAGGCGTTGCTGTCATTGTTAACACATGGGGTTGCTCGCCTTTTTGTTGCAGACGTGCTCGTTGTTCCACTCCAAAGCGATGTTGTTCATCAATGACCACTAAACCCAAGCGATTAAAGTTAACAGGGTCTTGAATTAAAGCATGAGTC
Source organism: Aetokthonos hydrillicola CCALA 1050 (assembly GCF_017591665.1). Taxonomy (GTDB): domain Bacteria; phylum Cyanobacteriota; class Cyanobacteriia; order Cyanobacteriales; family Nostocaceae; genus Aetokthonos; species Aetokthonos hydrillicola. The sequence continues at coordinate 62,203 of NZ_JAAKGC010000012.1, forward strand.
CCTACTAAAAGAGGCAATTCACCAGTTTCTAACTGCGCATGAATTTGTCGCCTTTTTACCGTTTTAGTAGAACCAGTCAGTAATTCTACTGGTAAATGCAAGAGGTTAAACCAACTCACTAACTTACGGTAGTGCTGTTCTGCCAAAACTTCTGTAGGAGCCATCAGCGCTGCTTGGTAGCCAGATTGAATAGCAGCAAGAATCGCAATGACTGCAACAACTGTTTTCCCAGATCCAACATCTCCTTGCACAAGGCGATTCATTGGTACAGATTTTTGCAAGTCGTTTAAGATGTCGTTAACCACTCTAGTTTGAGCATTCGTAAGTTTAAATGGCAGTATTTCATAAAATTTTTCAACTAGCTCACCTCTAGGCGCTAGAACTGCACTGGTTTGGATTTGCCTTGCTTGGTGCTGACGCTTGAGTAACCCAAGCTGTAGATAAAAGAATTCATCAAAGACAAGGCGGCGACGAGCAGTTTGTAAGCTGGAGGCATCTTTTGGGTAGTGAATGTTGGCGATCGCGTCTTTCAATTCCATCAAATTATACTTTTCCCGCAAACCACTTGGCAGGGGATCTTTAAGGTTACTAGCTGAAGGTAAAACTGCAATGACCGCCTGTCGAACAAGATCTGCTCCTATTCCTTCAGTTAAAGCATAAATTGGCACTACACGACCAATCGTCAACGATTCAATCTTATCTCCTGGATTTGCCAAAACCTCCAGTTCTGGATCTTCCAACACCAAACCATATTTACTTTGTTTCACTAACCCACACGCCGCTACAATTGCGCCTTCTGGGTAGCGGCGCTTTAAACTTTCTTGCCAAGCCCGGCTGCTATAACGTGTACCAGCAAAAAAGCGACTTATTTTTATTTGACCTGTTTTATCTTTGAGTACCAATTCTAGAATTGATAGCTTTTTGTTGCGGGGACTAGTAAAGCAGTTACAACGCTTTACCCTTGCTACTATCGTCACCGTCTCACCCGCTTCCAATTCCTGAATGTTTACCTGACGAGCATAATCGATATGGTCACGAGGATAGTAAAAAAGCAAATCTTTTACCGTATATAAACCAAGACGTGCTAATTTATCCGCATTTTTTGCTCCTATTTCTGGTAACTGACTAAGTTTTTGCTCTAATCTTACAGCCAGTCTCCCCCCCATCTCAGCCACAACAGGAGTTGTTTTTACACTTTGAATATAACTCCTCCCCTCTGCTCCCCCTGCTCCTTGCTCAGAACTCCCCTGATCCGTTACTTTTGACTTTTGACTTTTGACTTTTGACTTCCCCGAAAGGGGTACTCCCTCTTCCGTCACTTGCTGTAACTCATGCAGATAAGAACGGGTTGTTGCTACTAAATTCTGTCTGTCTTCCAATTCCAGATTTGGATATTCAACAAATTGAGCCGCCAATTCTTGCCAACGACGGCGTGCAAAACTTGGCAAAGCAGTAGGAAATTTCCCAAAAGTCAACGCCAGAAACTCACTGAACCGGTATTGCTTACCCATTAAATCAGTGAACCCCTGTTCCGCCTCTATTGCCAAGGCTTTTTGCAATCTTAACCAATCTGGTGTATCAAGAGTCATTAATCTACTATTCGTCTAACCAACTGGCACGCCACGCCGCTTCTGCTTCGGCAATCACTCGCTCTTTTTGTTGTTTTTGATACTCTTGCCCTACTTTGTTAAGCTGAGCTAAGATACTCCGAATCTGTTTGCGCTCAGACGATAGAGCCGCATCGGCAAATTCCATTTCCGCAAGTCGCAAGTTTATTGCCATTATCTGTGTTAAATTTGGGTTTTCTGACTGCTGCCCATTTTCAACTTCTATTACTAAGTTTAATAAATTAGGCGGTCCTAGCATAACCTCTGCAGCTGCCTCCGATGCTGCTGCTGCTGCTTCTAAAATCGGCTCTGGCAACTTTTTCGGAAATATTCCTGATTTTTGTAACGCAAGATTAGCCTCACGAGAAACTTTTTTCAGTGTCTCGTATATTGCTTTCTCCATGTTCTGTTGCCATATGGCTAGTTCTACAGGGGATGAAGGAGGGAAGGAAGTAGGTACAGTCGGCGGATTTGACGCAAACAACGACAAATTTAAAGGGACAGGAAGTTCGTTAGAAGAATTATCCGTGTCATCATTTTCCTGTGTTACTGTATCCTCATTTACTTCATCTTCCTGATCTTGTTTATCTAGCTCACTTGTGTTATCGGCTAGCAATTGCTCAAATTTGTGTTCACCTAATTTACGGATAGCTTGCTGCAGCTGTTGCCGTTGATTTAAGGACAAACTCAGGAAGTTTTTGGGATATCCTTGGGTACATAAATGATAACTCGCCATAACTAACTGCTGTCGCAAGGCTTGCTCTAAAGTTGCTAAATACTTGCTGTAAGCACTTTTGAGTTGGATTGCGATCGCACGTGTCGTCGCTTCTAGTGCTAGGATCTCCCGTTCAATTCGCTCAATTGCTCTTGCCATATCTTGTTGTTCTTGCCCATACAAATTCTTAAATGGTACGAATGTACTTTTCTATTTTAGGATAACTATACTATAGGACTTTAGACTTTAGCGTAACCCAATAGCTAAAGAAAAACAGGTCTAGCATTATAATAAGCTGACCTGTTTTTAAAGTCGTTAAGGACTTCGTAGCCCTTAACTGCTTGATTATTTACCTGTTTGTGCTGCGACTTCGTCAGCAAAGTTGGTTTCTTGTTTTTCGATACCTTCGCCTAATATAAAGCGGACGAAACGGCGAACTTGGATATTTTCACCCAGTTGAGCGATCGCTTGTTTCACCAGTTCTTCCACCGTGATACTTTGGTCACGAATGTAAGGCTGATCCATCAAAGTCAATTCTTTGAGGCGTTTCTCAATCCGCCCCTGAACAATTTTTTCTTTGACGGCTTCAGGTTTATTCGCTATATCATCTCGCCCCATCTCGATTTCTTTTTCTTTGTTAGCGATTTCGGGGGGAATATCTGATACCCTCACGTACTCTACGTTTGGACAAGCCGCCACCTGCATAGCAACGCTGCGCACTAGGTTTTGAAACTCCTCGCGGCGCGCTACGAAGTCAGTCTCGCAGTTTACTTCTACTAGAACACCAACCCTACCGCCTGTGTGAATATAGCTACCTACAAGTCCTTCTGCTGCCACACGGTCTGCTTTAGCACCTGCTTTGGCGATCCCTTTTTTCCGTAGCCATTCCTCGGATTTTACCAGGTCACCATCGTTTTCTTTAAGAGCCTTTTTGCAGTCCATCATGCCAGCACCAGTTTTTTGGCGTAGCTCTTGGACGATTTTTGCAGATATTTCCGCCATTTTGCCTCAATTCCTACTTGACTGACAATTTTAACCGCTTACGGATGTTTTAGTATTTCTATCTTACTTAGAACTTGTTTAGTTGTTAGTAGTTAGTTGTTATATCATGTCCGGCAAACTAGTTATAATTCGCGAATTTTATGTAAAACCCTGAAAACTGTTCTTTTCTAAGCCTCTGCTTGCTTAATGATAACGCTTCAACCAGACATGATATCAGTTCGTTGCAACACTAACCCTTACGGGTTTACGAGTCACCTAGGTGCGGAAAACCCTACAACAGTATATCAGTTAAAGAATTCAGGAGTCAGGAGTCAGTAGTCAGAATAAGTTCATGAATCAGGGGATTTAAATCCCCACTGTTTAGACATTACTCAAGTTGCATGGAGACTCTAACTCCATCCAATTCAAAACAGAATTCTGACTCCTGAATTCTGACTTCTGACTCCTTCTTTTATTCCTCGTCTTCGTCGTCTGGAATTAACGAATCAGTGTAATCGCTTTCGTCGTATTCGTATTCTTCCTCAGCGCCTTCGTAATCTTCGTAATCTTCCTCTGCATCCAACTGACCGTGACGACCTTCATAAATAGCGTCAGCCAGTTTGCCCACTATGAGCTTAATTGATCGAATAGCATCGTCATTTGCTGGGATGGGAATATCGACCACGTCTGGATCGCAGTTTGTATCCAACATGGACACAATGGGAATTCCTAGTTTTTGGCATTCTTGAACTGCGTTATACTCGCGTCGCTGGTCTACAATCACTACCACGTCGGGAACTTTCCGCATAGTTTTAATACCACCCAGATATTTTTGAAGCTTCGCCATTTCCCGACGCAGCATTGAGGCTTCTTTTTTGGGTAATAGATCTAGCGCACCGGTTTCTTCTCTACGTTCTAGATCTTTCAAGCGGTCTACACGGGTTTTGATAGTTGCCCAGTTTGTGAGCATTCCACCCAACCAACGTTGGTTAATGTAATGGGAACCACAACGAGCAGCTTCTTGAGCTATGATCCCAGCTGCTTGGCGTTTGGTGCCAACAAACAAGAATTTTTTACCAGCTTCTGCATTCGAGCGCATGTAGCTGTAAGCGTCTTCCATTAACTGGGCAGTCTGCACCAAGTCAATGATGTGTACGCCGTTACGCGCAGTGTAAATGTAAGGAGACATTTTTGGGTTCCACCTGCGGGTTTGATGCCCAAAGTGAACTCCCGACTCCATCATCTGAGCCAATGAAACGACTGGCATATCTTTAATTTTCTCCTATTCGGGTTAAACCTCCATCCAGGCGTATTTCCTTAAATAATTAGGAAACACCCGAATTCCTAGATGTGCGAGATTAGACAACTTTTTTAATATAACACAAATTTTGGGCTTTGTGCTAGCCTCTCAATGGAATGAGGATAGAATTGGGTATATAATGGGGTTTTTCTCGTTGTGAGAACTCAGCGCGATCTCCTGATTCAAGTTCTGCAAAACCTATTGAGTAATGCCATCAAATATAATGTTGCCAACGGTTGGATAAAAATTCACGCTCGCAAAACTCAAACAACTCTCTACGTTACGATCGCCAATGCTTCAATTGATATTCCAGCTAGCGATCGCTCACGCATTTTTGATCGCTTCCATCGCGGTGATCCTGCCCGAACTCGTAAAATAGAAGGAATAGGATTGGGACTTAGCTTAGCTCGTGAAATTGCACGGGCTCACGGTGGCGATCTCACCCTTGACGCCACATCGAATGGTCAAACAGCATTTACCCTCTCCTTACCAGTTAGCTTACAGGTTTCCCGCAACTAATAAAGAAGAATTCAGGAGTCAGGAGCCAGAAGTCAGAATGATAAATACTGGTTAAAACCTCGTCTAAGAGTGGAAGTGGATCGGGGTTGAAACTTTTCCTAAACACCATCCCTTTATGGGTGGTGTATTCTGACTCCTGTATTCTGACTCCTGACTCCTTTTTATTATTAATGTAAATTTAAGCAACATTAAGCAGCTTCTTTTGCTTCTTTATATGCTGCGTAAACTCCCTGTACGTTATACCAATTCAGGAAAATTCTAGAGATTTCTAGAGCCAATTGGGTTTTTCCTGAGTTAATTAACCAGCGCAAAAAAGGAGCCATCGTGCGTTCATTAAGAGCGCCATTGAGTGAGAGAATACCCCAAAGTAGACGATGCAACCAAGTCATTTGGATCATCATTCGCACTTCCCATGTGGGATGCTTTTGATAAAACAAAATTCCCATGCGTCCACGCTGAATTTCTCTATCAATCAAGCGAGGGATTTGTTCTAAGCTGAAGGGTGGATGCCAGTGATAGCCTACAGCAGAAGGACATTTGATTAATTTTAAATCCAGTTGTTTGAGTCTAACACCTAGTTCTAAGTCTTCCCAGCCATAAAGTTGAAATCGGGTGTCAAACAGTCCGGCTTTTTCTAACCAATGCTTAGGGATTGCAACATTCCCTGTGGCAAAGAAAGCTGCTGAAAAATCTGTTAACTTGTATGGTTCAGCAGTTGGATTATCAAAATTGCAAGTGTTGATCACTGCACCGTAGGTAAAAAAGCGATCGCTACCTAATTTCTCTTTTCCTTCCACCAGTGCTGAGTTATGAGCTTGCAAGAAATTTTCTGTGACGACTAAATCACTATCAATAAAAATGATAGTATCTCCCGATGCTTTTTCAACGCCTAAATTTCGGGCTGCGGCTGGTCCCTGATGATTTTGCTGAAAAGTTCGCACATGAGGGAATTCACCTTTATTTGTCTCTAACCATTCTAATGTGCCATCAGTGGAACCATCATCGACTAAGACGACTTCATAACTTTCTACAGAAGTTGCATCTAACTGCTGCATTTCTAATGCTCTGAGGCACTTTTCCAAAATCGGCTTACGATTGTAAGTTGGAATCACAACGCTAAAAAACACACTCTCACCCACAAAGCTACCATCGATCTCTAGGTTGACCCTCCCCGCTCTAAAGAGACGGGAATTCTCAGGAGACTAGTCTCCCAATATCCTTATCACTAAGGTTCCCAGGCTCAATACGTTTGCCACGAGGGCGTACTGATATCTCCTTACAGTATTTTGGGCGTTAGAACTTTGTAGTTCTGGTTCCTGAGAGTCCCCCAGTACCTTGATTTGAAACAAACATCGAAACTTAGTTGCGTTTCCTCCCTGATTGTCATCGAGTGAAGGTAGCTAAATCTCTACGGTTTAAGCATTTGCTTCCCAGAACAAAATTCTGTGTATCTCATGACCGATATTAATATTGTACCTAAAATATAGGTGCAGTGTAAAGAAAAGCCGTCTTAAAAGGACGGGGTTTTAAACCCAGTAATTTTAATAAGCTGTTATTTTGGATCAAACAAAAACATGCCTTTAATTGTGGTTGGTGCGTTACGGACTTTGTCTATAGCGCACCCTACGATACTGGGTGTTTGATGCCACATTAAGCCTATACCAGCTAACGCGGTTATGGGTTTGGGTATTGGTGCCGAGACTTGCTTGATCCCACAACTTTGTCTGGAACCTCGAAGAAGAATCTCAGTTTAGCTTGTCCTTTGGAGGGGGCTGTTGGATCTGAGTTAAGCGTATCGGATTCGGTAAAAGTTATTATGCCTCTGGCATTCTCAAATATGCCTGTACCACCGTAGATTGTGATAGTACCACCACCCTGAATTGTGCCTGCTGCTGGGTTAACTTGAGCGCTATCACTCGCTTTGCCAAACAACTGATTCTCACTACCATATGTGTCGGAAAATGCTTGTTCTCCTTGCAAGCCAAGCACGGCTGGATCTGAATTAAAGATGGTGGTAGTAATGGATGTATTGGGATCGTTAATAACTTTGCCGTAAGTATTACTGGTAAAGGAACTCAATCCGTAGGGAGCATCAGTAGCCTCACCTGTGATAGTTGCTCTTACAATATCTGGCAAGTTTGGTTTGAACGGATTAATTTTGACTGATGTATCATATACTACAGTAAAGTTATAAATCTTCTGAGCGTTAGCACTTTCTACACCTGACCAAAAACTCAATAAAGTTAAGGCTACTGGCACGAGCCATTTAATCTTTGAACGCAACATGTTTGAAGCTAGTTTTATAATAGGTCACAGTTACTACAAATATCATCGTGATAGTATGTATTTCCATGCCTAAAATAAATGTATTTATGATATTTTTTTCGGAAATCTTGATAAGAATATAATCAGTTAGATACACCAATGTAGTTGCATTTGAACTTTAACGAATTGGGCGGAAGGGTAGGGTGTAGGGAGTATTAGACGAGGAATTCTTAAGGGGTGGGTTTGAAGCCCACCAAGAAAACAAAGATGTATTTCGCTCGCTTCGCAGCGCTCTTAAATACGGCATCCTTATTTCAATCCCACACTTGTTCGTGTGGGTACCCGAAACCTGCAACCCCACCCCCTACACCCTCTGAAGAGGTAAAATATCTATCTAAAGATAGATGTTTTGTGTATACAACCATCTATAGAGTCGTTTTTGTAACAAGTATCGTCATTAAGTTATTCGTTAGCTAATGACGCGACTCAGTACCACGTGTACTACGTTATTGGTAAGTTTTGAAGTTCCTACTGCGGGATACGATCTGGCCAGTCCCGCGAAGGCCATATGCTTCAAGTCGGCACAGCCCTTACGGGTTCGCCAGTCCCCTACGCCCTTAAACCCGGCTGCAGCGCTGGATTTACCGCAAGGGCGCACTGGCTCTTCTAGTGTTGATTCTAAACAAATGTAAATAGGGAAAAATACAATGTCAAACAATTTTCTAAATAAATTATCTAGACGTCAAACTTTAAATTTGGCTGGAGCTGGTGGGGTAGCTGCAGCTACAGCATTTATGTTCGATTCACATGTAATAGCTAAAGATCGAAAAAAAAAGTTACCACGATTTATTCAAGAATGGACAGATATCCAAAATACTAACGATGCAGCTGCACTGACCTCACTTTATACAGAAGATGGTGTTATTGAAGCTATTCCATTTAAACAGAGGATAGAAGGAAAGAATGACATTCTAAGTTTTTATCAAGGTGTGTTTAAGACTTTGACTAATATCACTATAGAAATAGTGAATGGATTTGCTACTGATGAATGGGCAGCCTGTGATTATAACTTTATTGCAACTAACATTGGACTTGTCTCAACACCATCAGCATTAAACAAGACTTTCAATGTTCGCTCATCATCACTTTTTATTTTAAAGGACAATAAGATAAAATACTATAATGAAAATTTTGACATATCTGAAATTTTAGTGCAGGTAGGTGTGATTTCTTCTTCACCATTCTCGATAACAAGCTGTCAATATCAAACGACACAACAACAATAATTCGAAAGCGGTTTAACAGATCGCCTTAAATCTAAGCTAATCTATGCATATCTTGTTTGAACATACAATATGCATAGATTAGATGACCGTACCTCTGAGACAAGGATTTTTTCGCCCACAAGCGGTGAGGCTTTAAACCTTACGCTCGCGGGCGCTCTGTCAATTAATGCTTTGGTGGAAGAGCTTTGTTTAAGCAAACCTTCAATTTCTGTGCTAGGTAGCGTACATTTGGTTCCTCAAGTAGATGAATGTGGTCTCCAGCAACGTAATGTATCTCGACTCCTTCAGTAGCTAGTTCTCCCCAGCCAAATTGAGGATCATATTGTATACCAATAGCCTCGTCCCGATATTTATCTTCAGTCCGTAAGAGGGTGATCGAACCAGGGTAAACCTGGTAGTTATATGCTTCGGCTGCCATGGTGTTAGCAACTATAACTTCTAAGTGTTCGTCAGTTTCCGATATTTTATGCTGTGTTTGCAAATAATGCTTGTATCTATGTTTGAGACTGTAGGTACCCCACTGTTTCCAACCGACAAGTTTGCGCTTCAAGTATGCAGGTCCTTCTTCTAAAACTTGCTCTAAATGTAAGAAAATCCGCTTGAAGAAAGAAGCTCGTGCATCACAACCCGGACGAAGACTATCAACCATGGCTATAATACCTATTTTTTCACCTTTTCTGATCAGTTGGTGCGCCATTTCAAAAGCAACTGTACCCCCAAAGGAATACCCTGCAAAAAAATAAGGACCATGAGGCTGAACAGTTTGGATTTCCCGAATGTAGTACTCAGCCATGTCTTCAACCCGAGTGAAGGGACGCTGTTTGCCATCTAGTCCTAGCGGTTGTAGCCCATAAACCGGTTGATCCAATCCCAAGTGAACTGACAAATTGTAGTATCCTAAAAGACTGCCACCAAGAGGGTGGATACAGAACAAAGGCAGTCGAGAACCTTTAGGTTGAATTTCTACCAAGGATGACCATAGATTTTCTGATACATCCTGGTGATGATAATCAGATGTAAACTGTTTTTCAAGAGCAATCCTGTTAGCAAGAGTCTCGATAGTACCTGCTTGGAAGAGGGTAGTTAGGGGAATTTTTTTGCCAAATTTTTGCTCTATTTCAGCGAATAAGCGTATAGCTAGTAACGAGTGTCCCCCTAGATCAAAGAAGTTATCTTTTACGCTAATTGGGTGGATGCCTAAAACTTCTTGCCAAATCTCCGTCAGCTGTTCCTCTAGCTGATTCCGGGCGGTAACCGAGGAGTTAAAGGACTGTTGCCGAGCATCGGCGGGTATAGGCAGAGCTAATCGATCTACTTTGTTGTTAGGAGTTAGGGGTAAAGCGTCTAACATCACAATGGATGCGGGAATCATGTACTTAGGCAACTTCGGTTTAAGGAAGTCGCATAGTTCATTGGTTGTACAAACTTGCCGAAGCTTAGGAACAACATATGCCACAAGCTGTTTTTCACCAAGAACATCCTCACGGCTAATGACTACAATCTGTTCTACGGAAGGATGTTGACTCAGAACCGCTTCAATTTCTCCCAGCTCAATGCGGAAGCCACGAATTTTAACTTGGTGATCCACGCGACCAACAAATTCAATATTGCCGTCCGGTAGATAGCGTCCTAAATCCCCAGTTTTGTACAGTCGATCACGAGCAATATTTGTTAATGGATTGATAATGAATTTCTCTTGCGTCAGTTGATCGCTACCAATGTAGCCTTGAGTTAAGTAAGGGGTGCGGACATAAATTTCTCCCAGTTCTGAAACACCGGCTAAATTTAGATCGGCGTTGAGAACAAGCAACTGTACATCAGCAATCCCTCGACCTATCGGGATTGTCTCTTTGAAAATGCGATCGCATTGGTCGTGGACAATGAAATAACCCATAGCCTGTGGCGTTTCAGTAGCTCCATAGAAATTAACACAGGTGGCTTGGGGAGCAAAATTGCGAATTCTGCTTACATCCTGGTGTGTTAAAACATCACCACTAAAAAACAGATAACGCAAATCTGTTGTGTTTGTTTTGACATTCGTAGTCAAAAGTTGTGCCATAGCGGGCGTGAGATGAGCGACGCTAAGACGTTGTCGCTTCATCCAGTCAGCCAGACTACCAGGAGTTTCTATATCTTCTTGCTTGGGTATACACAGAGTTGCACCAAGTGATAATGGTGTGAAAATATCGCGTAACAAAGGGTCATGAGCAAGACCTGAGAGCATACTGAATCTATCTGATTCAGAAAGACCAAACGTTTGTACATGCCATTGTAGAAAATGGGATAGGGGTCTGTGAGTGCCTTTTATTCCCTTGGGTTTTCCTGTCGAACCAGAGGTAAAGGCGACATAAGCTAAATCATCTGGTTCAATGACTACTTTTGGCGCGTCAGTTGGCAATATTAAGTCAGGAGAAAACTCAAGGCAATTAACACCAGATAAACCTAAATATTCAGAAACACTCGCTGGTGATTCGACCTCTGCTATATTGAACCAAGCGCAAGGCTGGGCAATCTCAAGGCAATCAATCACTCGCGCTGACGGATAAGCTGGATCGAGAATCATGAAAGCACAACCTGCTTTCAAAACGCCTAGTATTGCCCACACGAGTGCTGCACTACGCTCTGCATAGATTGCAACAATCTCTTGAGAGCGAATGTTATTTGCCAGTAGATAGTGAGCAAATTGGTTAGCACGTTCCTCAAGTTGAGCATAAGTCCAGGTAAGCTGTTTATCTACAATCGCCAATTTTAGTGGCACTCTTTGAGCTTGTTCGCAAAAGCTAGTATGAACAAGTTGCTCGGATCCCGTATGAAGTGGCTGTTGTGGATTTGGTAAGAGGAATTTTGCTTGGACAGTGACTAGAGATAAATTAGTAATGCTTACTTGTGGGTTAATAACAATCTGGTTGAGCAAATTATGGTATTGCTCTAGCAACTCCATCATTCGCTCTGGCGTAAATAGGTCTGCATTATACACCAAATCGAGTTTTATTCCCTGTTTTTGTTCTGTCACATACACAGTCAAGTCGAACTTGGCAGCAGTTTCCTGCATTGGGATTGGTTCACAAGATAACCCAGGGAGTTCCAGTTGAACATCCTCCAAGTTGAGCATATTAAACCACACTTGAAACAGGGGGTTACGACTGGTGTCTCGCTCTGGCTGTAGTTCTTCCACCAGTTTTTCAAAAGGCATTTCTTGATGGGCATAAGCATCTAATGCCAGCTGCCGGACGCGATCTAGCAGTGAACGAAAACTAGGATGACCAGAAAAATCAATCCGCAAAACTACAGTGTTGACGAAAAATCCAATAAGTTCTTCAATCTCAACCCGATTACGACCAGCAATTGGAGTACCAATACTGACACCTTCTTGACCAGTGTAACGGTATAGTAAAGATCCAAATGCTGCAAGCATTGTCATGAACAGGGTGACGCCTTCCTGTCGTGAGATTGCTGTGATTGATTCACTTAGAGCTTTGGGTATAAGAAGAGACTGTGTTCCGGCTCGGTTGGTTTGAACTGGCGGGCGTGGGTAATCGGTAGGCAATTCTAGTACTTGGTTAGCACCAGCTAGCTGCGTTTTCCAGTAGTTGAGTTGAGTGTCGAGTATCTCACCAGATAGCCATTGGTGCTGCCAAATAGCAAAGTCACCATACTGGATTGGTAGTTTTGAGAGGGGATTTTGCAAGCCATTCAAAAATGCTGTATAAACTGATGCTAACTGCTTCCACAAGATAAGCATTGAAGACCCATCCGAGGCGATGTGATGCATGCTCAACACCAGTATCTGTTCTTGTTGATCTATTTTGAGTAAAGTTGCTCGCAACATCAAGTCAGATGCTAAGTCAAAAGGACGCTGTGCCTCATAGTCCAAGATAGTTTGCACCTGCTCTTTTTGACCAGATTCTGGCTCTTGTGTCAAGTCAATCGTCATAAGTTCGACGGATCTTGGCTCACCTATGATCTGTATAGGGCTACCATCGGGTAATAATATAAAATTAGTTCGCAGTACCTCATGATGGCAAACAATTGCATCTAGTGATTGTTGCAACACATCGACATTAAGGTTGCCTGTCAAGCGCAACGCATTGGTCATGATATAGCTGGTTGCGCTGTCTGGTGTCAATTGTTCTAAAAACCAAACTCTTTGTTGAGCAAAGGATAGGGGGATTCTGTCTCCCTTGGATTGTGGAATAATCCTTTGGTGCGTCTTCACATCAGCACTTTCAATGTGACTTTGGTCAATCACACCAGCTAAACCAGCAATTGTTGGTTTCTCAAACAGTAACTGTAGCGGAATTTCTGTAGAAAAAGCTTGGCGACACCGCGAAATCACTTGCATTCCTAACAAAGAATGTCCACCTAATGCAAAGAAGTTGTCATTAATACCGATCTGTGGTATAGAAAGGAGGTGTTCCCATATAGATGCCAACACCTTCTCTGTAGGAGTGCTGGGTGCAACAAAGCTCTTGGCTCGACTGAAGCTAGAAATATCTGGTGCAGGCAAGGCACGACGATCTACCTTACCATTGGCATTTAATGGCAGAACATCTAAGAATACAAAGGCAGTAGGCACCATGTACTCAGGTAACCTATCCTGTAAAAAACAGCGTAGTTCACTTTGGTTGGGGGCTTGCTCTGGTTTTGCAACAACATATGCCACAAGCTGCTTGTTTCCAGGAACATCCTCTCTGACGAGAACTAAAGTTTGTTGCACTGCTGAATGTTGACGTAGTATGGCTTCAATTTCGCCTAGTTCAATCCGAAAACCACGGATCTTGACTTGGTCGTCAATTCGACCTAAGAACTCTATATTCCCATCCGGCAAATAACGTGCTAAATCTCCAGTTTTATAAATACGAGATCCAGGTTCGCTACTAAAAGGATTGGGAATGAACTTTTGATTGGTTAATTCAGGACGGTTGAGATAACCTCGTGCTAAACCCGCACCACCAATATGCAACTCACCTGTTTTACCAACACTAACAGGTTGCAAATTTTCATCGAGGATATAAATTTGGACATTGTCAATCGGGCGACCAATTGGAGCACTAGGGTGATCAGTGTGACGTGGGCAGATCCACACAGTAGCATCAATAGACACTTCTGTAGGACCATAGCAATTCAACAACACATTTTCCAAATCCAGACTGGTTAGGAAGCGCTCCATAAGTTCAATGGATAATGCTTCTCCACCCGTAGTGACGTGTTTAAGGTGTTTGCACTTCTCAATTCCCTTCTCCTCCAGTAGCATGCGAATGATCGAGGGTACTAAACCAAGGACGGTGATGTCTTGTTCAATGATTGTCTTGATCAAGTAAGCACCGTCCTGATGTCCGCCGGGACGAGCCATCACCAATTGTGCTCCGAACGACAATGGCCAGAAGATCTGCCACACTGAAGGATCGAAACTAAAAGGAATTGTCTGTAAAACTTTGTCTTGTTGGGTAATACCAAAAGTTCTTTGTCGCCAATGCAGCATATTCAAGATCCCACGATGAGGGATCATCACGCCTTTGGGCTGTCCTGTAGATCCTGATGTATAAATGACATACATTAGGTTGTTGGGAGTGACTGCACTGACAGGATTTTCTTGGCTATTGTTGGCGATCGCTTCCCAATCTGAGTCTAGACAAATAACTTCTGCTTCTCGATTTGGCAGCTTATTGACCAACTTTTCTTGCGTCAGTATCACCGATGCTTGGGTATCGTCTAAGATGAAAGCTAAGCGCTCTGGTGGATATCCAGGATCTAATGGTACATATGCACCACCCGCTTTGAGAATGCCCAAAACTCCGACGATCATTAAGAGCGATCGCTCAGCACACAAACCAACTAGCACGTCAGGTTTGACTCCTAGTGTTTGCAGGTGGTGTGCAAGTTGGTTAGCACGATTGTTCAACTCTCGGTAAGTCAGTTGCTGATCCTCAAAAACCAACGCCACTGATAGCGGTGTTTTTTCTACCTGCTCTTCAAACAACTGATGGACTGATTGAGCTTGAGGGTGGTCAACTCTGGTTTGATTCGATTCCACCAGCAATTGCTGCCGTTCAGCTGCTGTCAACAGAGGCAATTGTGCAATTCTTTGTTCTGGATGAGCGACTATCCCTTCAAGCAGAGTCTGAAAATGTCCTGCCATTCTGATGATAGTAGTCTCATCAAAGAAGTCTGTATTGTAATCTAAACAACCTTTCAGACCAGACGCCGTTTCTTCTAGTTCGAGAGTCAAATCAAACTGTGTAGCCTTGGTTTCCACTGGCTGAGGGCTGAGGGTTAGACCTGGTAATGTACGTTTTCCTACTGGTGTGTTCTGGAAAACAAACATTACCTGGAATAGGGGATTGTAGCTGAGGGAACGTTCTGGTTGTAGTTCTTCTACAAGCTTCTCAAATGGTAGGTCTTGGTGTTCGTAAGCACTCAAAGCAACTTCTCGAATTCGACCTAGCAATTCCCGAACAGTGGGATTACCAGAAAGGTCAGTACGCAAAACCAAACAGTTAACAAAGAAACCAATTATATCTTCAGTTTCGGTACGATTACGACCAGCAATGGGTGAACCAACCACGATGTCTGACTGACTGGAGTAGCGGTAAAGCAGAGTTTTGAAGGCTGCCAGCAAAGTCATGTATAAGGTAATACCTTCTTTTTGAGAGAAGTCCTTCAGTGCTTTGCTCAAGCTTTTAGGTAGCTCTATATGTAGTTTTTTACCCACATAGGACATCACTGATGGTCTGGGGCGGTCTGTGGGTAATTCCAGTACTGGAGGACTATTGGCTAATTGTTGCTTCCAGTAGTCGAGCTGCGCCTCTAAGGTTTTGCCTTGTAACCATTGGCGTTGCCAGTTAGCAAAATCGGCATATTGGATTGGTAATTCCGGAAGTGGCGATCGCTTACCTGTGCAAAAAGCTTCATAAAGTGTAGCAAGTTCCTCAAAGAAGATATTTTCTGACCATTCGTCAAAGATAATGTGGTGAATTGTGAATAGTAACAAATAATCTTCAGGAGTTAGGCGCAGTAGTCGAACGCGGTACAATGGTCCAGTTGCCAGATTAAAAGGTTGTGCAGCCAATTGTGTCACTAGTATCTCAACTTCCCTCTCTGACAAGTCTTGAGCTTCTATTAGTGATAGCGGTACAATTTGGCTGTCATGAATCACTTGAAATGGTTGCCCATTCACAGATGCAAAAGTTGTCCGCAGTGCCTCATGACGTTGGACAATTTCACCCAAACTTTGCTCTAGGGCAACAACATTTAGCTCACCTGTAAGCTGATATGCTGTTGAGAGATTGTAAGCAGAACCTTCTGGATCTAATTGATTGAGCAACCACAGTCTAGCTTGAGAAAAAGACAGGGGCAGATTCTCTTTTGTACATACCCTTTCAATTTCAGACACATGTCCCATCGTGTTGCTATTGCGGGCAGTCTCAATCACCTGGCTAAATGCTGCTATGGTAGGGGATTCAAACAGATAACGTAGAGACACATCGACAGCAAAAGTCTCCCTGATTCTAGAAGTGACTTGGGTTGCTAGTAGTGAGTGCCCCCCCAGTTCAAAGAAGTTATTATAAATACCAACTTGTTTTAGCCCAAGAATTTCTGCCCAAATACTAGCGAGGAGTTTTTCTGTAATTGTACGGGGTAAAACCAAGTCAACTTCACAATCACTTAGGGACGTCTCCGGTGCTGGCAAAGCGCGGCGGTCAACTTTGCCATTAGGGGTTAGGGGGAAAACTTCCAGCATGAGAAAGACCCCAGGCACCATATATTCTGGTAATTGCTCCTTCAGGAAGTTGCGGAGCATCCTGGAAGTGGTAGGCGATTCTTGCTCTAGAATGATATAAGCTACAAGGCGTTTATCACCTGGTTGGTCTTCTCTAACTATGACCACGCTTTGCCGGACATCGGGGTGTTGGTTTAGTACAGTTTCAATTTCTCCTAATTCAATCCGAAAGCCACGTAACTTCACTAGATGATCTATGCGCCCAATATATTCAATATTGCCATCTGGCAAATACCGTGCCAAATCTCCAGTTTTATATAATTTTGAATTTTGAATTTTGAATTTTGAATTATAAAAGGGATTGGGAATAAATTTCTCGTTCGTCAACTTTGGACGGTTAAGATAGCCTCTGGCTAGCCCAGCACCACCAATGTGGAGTTCCCCTTTCACACCGATGGGAACTGGTTGAAGGTTGGAATCCAGCAGATAGATTTGGGTATTGGCGATGGGATGTCCGATAGGCTCTGGGGCTTCTTTTGCCCGAGACTGCTGTTGCAAGCCTTCAACTTTATAGGCAGATGACCAAACAGTTGTTTCCGTAGGACCGTATAAATTCCATAAACAAATGCTTCTTTCAAGCAGTTGATTTGCTAGATCTGGGGTTAAAGCTTCACCACCGCAAAGGATTTTGATCCTTGGGCTGCTCTCCCAGCCGGATGCTAGAAGTAGACGCCAAGTCGCTGGAGTTGCTTGCATGATCGTAGCGCCAGAGGTTACCAATTGCTCTAATAACCGTTTTCCGTCAGTTGCGACTTCCCGACTGACAATAACTACCTTGGCTCCTACTATCAATGGCAAGTAAAGTTCAAGTACTGCAATATCAAATGATATTGTTGTGACTGCCAGGAGAATGTCAGACTTTGTGAGTCCAGGCTCCTGCTTCATGGAATTTAAGAAGTTCGTTGCAGATTTATGGGTGAGTTGAACTCCCTTAGGCTTGCCTGTAGAACCTGAGGTATAAATCACATAAGCCAAGTTGTCCCCCGCGACTTCACTAAACGCATTGGCTTCACTTTCACTAGAAATAACTCCCCAATCAGTATCCAGGCAAACAACATGAGCCGCAGACTCAGGCAACTTGTAACTCAAGTGATTCTGAGTTAAAAGCACTTGTACTTGTGCATCTTCTAGCATCAATGCTAGGCGTTCGTTGGGGTACGCAGGGTCTAGTGGTACATAGGCACCACCTGCTTTTAGAATACCTAGTAGTCCCACCAGCATATCTAAAGAGCGCTCCACACAGATTCCCACAAGAACTTCTGAGCCTACGCCCAATGTTTGCAAGTAATGAGCCAATTGATTTGCACGGGCATTCAACTCATGGTAAGTGATTTGTGAACACCCTGCAGGCAATGTCTCTAGATCCTGAAACACCGCTGCTATTGCATTGGGAGTTTGCTCTACTTGAGCCTCAAATAACCTATGAATACATTCGGATTGGGGGTACTTTATGTAGGTATCGTTCCATTCCACCAGTAATTGCTGCCGTTCGGCTGTTGTCAATAGAGGCAATTGTCCAACTCTTTGCTCTGGATGAGCGACCATCCCTTCAAGCAGAGTTTGGAAATGTCCTGCCATTCTGATGATAGTTGTCTCATCAAACAAGTCTGTGTTGTAATCAAAACAACCTTTCACACCAGACGCTGTTTCCTCTAGCTCCAGAGTTAAATCAAGCGGTGTAGCCTTGGTTTCCACTGGCTGAGCGCTCAGGGTTAGATCTGCTAATGTACGTTTTCCTACTGAAGTGTTCTGAAAGACGAACATTACCTGAAACAGGGGATTGTAGCTGAGGGAATGTTCTAGTTGCAGTTCTTCTACAAGCTTCTCAAATGGTAGATCTTGGTTGTTGTAAGCCCCCGAAGCAACTTCTCGAATTCGACTTAGCAATTCTCGAACAGTGGGATTGTCAGAAAGGTCAGTACGCAAAACCAAAGTGTTAACAAAAAAACTAATTAGATCTTCAGTCTCGGTACGGTTACGACCGGCAATCGGTGAACCGACCACAATATCTGACTGACTGGAATAGCGGTGGAGCAGGGTTTTAAACGCTGCTAGCAAAGTCATAAACAGACTACAATCTTCTCTTTGCGAGAATGCCTTCAGTGCTTCGCTCAAGCTTTTAGGTAGCTCTATATGTAGTTTTTTACCAACACAGGACATCACTGATGGTCTTGGACGGTCTGTGGGTAATTCCAGTACTGGAGGACTATTGGCTAATTGTTGCTTCCAGTACTCTAACTGCGCCTCTAATTCTGGTATGACCTCAGTTGACTGTAAATCTTTAATTAGCCACTGCTGTTGTTTATAGGAGTAGGATTTAATAGTTTTTTTATACGTATCCATCTTTTTGAAATCTCCTGTTTTAATAGGACAACAATTTTGCAAAACCTAAAAGGTTTCATTTTTGATTAATAGATATCCAAATTTGGATTATCAGTGTCTAAAAAAGTTTTGAGAATGAAGTGAACTGAATTAAGAAGCTGATATCTCCTGTGCAAAATTGACCAAGCAGGAAACATCGAAATCAGTTAAAGAAATCGAACAGAAGTAACATTCTTTATACAAGATCAGCTTCTAAGTGCAGTTGATCTCGTGCTAATCGCACTAATTCACGAGCCGTCGTTAACCTAGTTTGATCTTTTATTTTCTGCTCGAAACGATGTGAATATGTCCCTTCCATATGCTTTAGATAAGCCTCTAGATATTTAATCCGTAAGTGCAAATTCTCATCTTGAAGAAAAGCAATATCAACTTCAACCATATTCCGAAGAACAAACATCGGAATGGGACTGCGAAGAGGACGAAAATTTGGGTTGTGAAGGCCAAGACTTTCAGTACGCATGTGAAATTCCCCGATCATCATTCCTGATTCAACAAACAAAGGCTTAACCTTTTTTTGAACACCATCAATGATAGTAAGAGCATCCTCTATATCGATATCAGGAACGATGAGTAATAATGTTTTTCTGAGAGTATCTGGTCCTGTTTGTGGTTCTAGCTCCTGGAAAATATCTCTGTAGTGCAAAACCACATCTGCAATTTGCTCTATATCCAAGTCTTTGATGCGAAGAATTCCTAAACGCATACTGTTTGACTTGATTGCATGAGGAACAAAAGGGCAAACAGGACCAAGTCTACCTACGATTGGATGAGGTTTTGCTACAAAACTTTCAACCCACTCCATAGTCTCAACTAAATATGGGAGGTCTTGTTGGATCTGTTTGATCTGACTGGGTGTACGTATTTCCATTGTGCTTCAGATACTTCTAAGTTTGAAGATTTACTTGGAACCATCGATTGGACGGCTCTTCTGCCAAGCGAGACACTAAACGCAAACGGGCAAGCCAGGTGTGCGGACATGGCTGCGCTTTGCGTCCCGCAGTGTACTACTGCAGTGGGAAGGCAGCACAATCGCCCACAAACCTTGCCATGAAAATCTATCTTCATGGTGGAAGGTTGCAGAAGATCTCCTTGAGATGGATTACGAGAGCCACTAAATTGCAAGTTTGCAGAGGGTATTAAACTCTCGGCTTTAGTGCATTCTTACGGTTCGGGTATTCTGGAGAACGTGGGAATAAGGGCAACAAGCGATTTATCCCGCGAGCATAGCTAGCTTCCCTCTTTCCTCCGCCTTTCCAGACAAAACTTCTGATGACGATTCTTCCCTAAGGTGTAGCGGGGACATCTGCATCGGAGTAAAAGTATCATTAGAACAGAAAACTGGGTTAAGTATTATTACATACATAATACAAATTTCTTTGAAGGCTAAAACCCTTGTTTTTTCGTTCAGGATCTACCTGGTAATTTAAAAAATCAGCTACTACAACGCTGAACAAAATCCTTACAGGATAAGACTTTTAAGCTTAACCTGGTTTTCTGTTCTAATGATATTTTTACCCCAGAATTTAGCGGTTGCAGGTCAGAAATATTGATATTAGCCATTTGTATATTCCTCAATTTCGAGCTTCTGAATATTACTTATGTTATGCCTTTCCTTTTTATGCAAAAGTTCTGTTTTCGTAAAAATTCTTCACCTAAGAAAGGCAGATGGCAGAAGGGAAGACAACCCGGATTTCTCACAAAGCGAGAAATCCAGGAAAAGTGTAGGCCAAACTACCCATCCCTCAGAGACTTGCTAATATATGAAGACAGCGGGGGAATGTTCTGTAATTCTTGGCTAAGGCTGTTGTGAATGTAACCGTTAGTTGCAAGAATTCTGCCTGACTCAATTTTTAAGGGAGTATTATCATATGCAGAAACTTTACCCCCTGCTTCTTGTAATAAAATCACACCAGCAGTAATATCCCAAGGAGAAAGACCTCTTTCCCAATAACCATCAAGACGACCGCAAGCGACGTGGGCTAAATCGAGTGATGCGGAACCACTGCGTCGCACTCCTTGGGTAAGATGGGTAAGATGACAAAATTCTGCGTAATTGTTATCAGATGTTTCGCGACGATCATAGGCAAACCCACTCACAAGCAAGCTTTTGCTGAGTTCTGAAGTTTGTGATACCTTGATTGGGCGACGGTTGAGTGTTGCGCCTAAGTCTTGAGCTGCACGGAATAGTTCATTGTGGAAAGGATCGTAAATTACACCAACCTGGGGAACTCCATTAATTAATAGTCCAATGGAAACCGCAAAAAAAGGGTATTGGTGAGCGTAATTAGTTGTTCCATCTAAAGGATCAATAGCCCAAAGATATTCGTTTTCTTGATTACCTAGTTTTCCTGATTCTTCAGCTAGGATAGAGTGTTCAGGAAAGTGGCGACGCAAGATTTCTAAAATCACTACTTCTGAAGCTTTATCAGCAGCTGTCACTAAATCCCCAGGACGTTGTTTTTCAATAATTGCGTCTTCTAACTTACCCAAGTACTCTTGCAATACCTGACCACCAGCTAGTGCTGCTTCCGTGGCAATTTCTAAGAAAATTTGTAATTTAGTCATTGTAAAAAATAGAAATCTCAACTAACGATTCTGGCTACGAAACTCAGTGGGAGTGAGACGCATTGGTTTTTCTCGGTTCCAAATTCCTTGCCCCATAAGTCTAGCCCATTGTTGTGCACGTTCTAACCGTAAATCGTATTTGTGATTAGGCGATCGCGCTACGAATAGGGCATATCCCTCTTTGACTAACTGCTCATTTAATAAAACTCCCTCTTTCCACACATAAGCAAGAGTCCGCCCAAATTGGTCTTTTGCTTCCACATCAAACTCTAAGTTAACGGGCTGATCCCCGATCAGCGCCTCTAAACGTTCTTTTGCTTCATCTCCCCAAGGGCGTTGTTGCAAATCTGGTGCATCAATACTTATCAACCGCACCTGCGACATTACAGTTGGTTGGTCGCTAATACCTAATACCTTTATGCTTTGCCCACTTACTACTTGTGAAACCTTTACCTGCACCGGTTTTGCTTCTTCTAATGGTTTGTGAGGTTGACAAGCCACGAGTAGTAATAAACACAGTAAGATTAGAGTTTTAGTCATGATGGATTTGGGGGCAATGGGCATGGGGCAATGGGCATTGGGCAATGGGCATGGGGCATGGGGCATTGGGCATGGGGGTTATTAACAGTTATCAGTCAATAATAATGTGTCTATCTTATAGCTTTAAATCCTTCTCCAAACCCCTTGATCACTGATAACTGTTTACTGTTCACTGATTACCTCTGCCCCATGCCCATTGCCCCTATTCTTCATCTAATGGCAAGCCAGCCCGAACTTTTCCCTTGGCAAAGTAGCGCCCGAATTGAAGTTCGTAAACCTCATCTTCGTCTTGTGTCTCTACCTCTAAATCAGAACGAGCATAGCTGACACATAATAAGGCGTAGCCCTTTTGGCGCAATGCTGGTGACAGTCCTACCGCCTCTGGTTGGTAAATTTCTCCGGATTGAACTCTAACAGCACAAGTGGTGCAAGCTCCATTTCGGCATGAAAAGGGTAATTCTACTCCTTGTTTTTCTGCGCTATGTAGGATATAACGGTCTTCGGGTACTTCTAGGGTGTATGTTTTACCTGTCGCGCGATCGTAGACTTTAACAGTGTATGTACGGGACATTTTGATTTTAGATTTTTTGATTGCATTTTCTGCAATTGTATTGTACAATTAAAATTCGTGATACCTGGAGAGGTGGCCGAGTGGTTGAAGGCGCAGCACTGGAAATGCTGTTTGGGGGCAACTTCAACGAGGGTTCGAATCCCTCCCTCTCCGTTTCTCCTTATCTCGAGGAGTTATTGAGAATCCTACTTTACTAAGGTTAATTAGTCCTTAATAAGGCTAGTCAACCTTATTTGTTCAATCTCTACTTTGAGATAATAATTTCGCATACAAGCAGATCAAAAGGCGCAAAAAGTAGTGATACTATGTAGAGTTGTTGCCTTAGAGGGTGTTTGAAAAGTTGGTCACCGTGTAAAAAAGCTCTCTCAGTGTAAGCTGTCAATAGAAAGAACACAGCACCGAGAGAGTAACATGAGTAAAGCATACCCTAGTAATCTGACCCGTGCACAATATGAATTTCTGAGTGACATGATTCCAGAACCCAAACCCGGTGGTCGCAAGCGTGAAGTCGATATGTGGGAAGTCTTGAACGCGATCTTTTATGTTCTGCTAGAAGGAGTGAGATGGCGATGCCTGCGGCGGGCTACGCCTACGCTACCCGGGGACTTTCCACCTTGGCAAACAGTGTACACATATTTCCGAAATTGGCGCAAAGACGGGACGTGGTTACATATCCATGATAGGAGTGCGAGAATGGACAAGAATCGATATTGAGCGCCATCCGAGTCCATCAGAAGCGATTATCGATAGTCAAAGCGTTAAGAGTGCCGCGATGGTAAGTCAATCTGTGGGTTATGATGTAGGCAAGAAAATTAAAGGACGCAAGCGGTTTATGACCGTTGATACCTTGGGATTGGTGCTGCGGGTATTGGTCACTGCTGCCAGTGTACCAGAGCGAGCAGGCGGCAAACAAGTACTCAAGCGCGTCAAAGAAATGGGCGACAAGGTTTCTCGCTTGACCACCATTTGGACTGATGGTGGCTTTGACGGTCCAGATTTCATGATGTGGGTCATGAATGTTTATCGTTGGATTGTACAGGTGGTGCTGCGACCAGAACAAACTAAGGGTTTCGTCTTGCTCAAAAAGCGATGGGTGGTGGAGCGCACTTTCGGTTGGTTTATGGGGTGTCGCCGATTGGTAAGAGACTATGAACTTCTACCGGAGACATCGGAGACGTTTATTTACCTTGCCATGATCCGGATTATGGTGAGGCGACTGGCATAAAATTTGACCCCTCACAACTTTTCAAACACCCTCTCAGATGGTACGCTACGTTTTATGTGCTTAGCAACAGTTTTCTTACAACCTGAAGATTTTCAGCCTGAGACAATTCTGGTAGACGAGCCAGAGCTTGGTCTTCATCCTTATGCTATCACCGTTCTAGCATCATTGATACGTACTGCTACTAAACAAGTCATTTTTTCAACTCAGTCTGTAGAACTACTCAACGAATTTGAGGCAAATAATGTCATTGTTGTAGACCTCGAGCAGGGAAAATCATCATTTCGTAGATTGGCAAACGACGAGCTGGAGTCGTGGCTACTAGATTATAGCTTGGGTGAGCTTTGGAAAAAGAATCTTCTGGGTGGGAGACCTTAGCTTTATCTCCCTCCGTCAACCTCTACTAGTCAATCAAATCTTTGGTGGATGTTCCCTTAACTTTACCCACATTTTACGTATACGAGTCAATTGCGGACGATTCATTTTCAAAGCAGAAATCGTTGCTCGACTAACCGGTGTAAGTCCTATAATTTCAGTACTATCCTTACTCCAAGTAAAATGGTCTGCCCATAATTGCTGCTGTGGATGAAACAAAGAAACTTCTTGGTGAGTTATTGGATCGAGTGCTGTTTGGCGCGATGCTTTATAACGATTACAAGACGGACAAGCCAAACACATATTTTCAAAAATAGTCTCTCCCCCAGCTGATCGGGGAATGATATGCTCAAACTCGAAAGTACTGACTGTTAGCGATTCAGCAGTTTTGCAGTATGCACAACAGTTGGCAAAATGATTACGAATGCGTTTTTGTAGATCAACAGAAATGTAAACACTCACGCTAATTTTGAGGTCTCTTTCAGCTTGTTTAAAGTGTATCTTGCTCTAGTTTTGAGAATATTAAGCTGGTCTACCTGAGCCAATATACTGTCTAAAATAGCAGTTTCATCAGATGATAATTCGTTTTGAGCATTGCGGGCTAGCAAATCGCTTAATTGGGTTTGCTCTGGTGGGGATAAAACACTTGTTGCTAACGCTTGCAATTCCTCGAAGCTCAAATTATTTAAGATTTCAGGATCCGCTGTTGATGGGTTTGTTAACTGATGATATGTTTCCAAATCCAACACTACACCAACTCGCTCCCCTTGTTGATTGGTAATGTACTGGACTGACTGATACATACAATTTTCTATTGCTCGGATACAAATATAATAACAAAAACCGCTCACGCCTTGTTTAATATGGCAAAATCGAGTAAAAGTCAAAAATTCAAGGGTTAACCGCACACCAGCCGATGAGAAATAAGGTAGCAAAATGGCGAAATATGGCTTGCTGATAGGGGCGAGTGAGTATCAGTCCGATAAATTAAAACCATTACCAGGTGTTGTTCAAGACATTAAGTCAATGCAGCGCATTTTGCAAGATCCAAACATCGGTGGGTTTGCTGGCGTCAAATTATTAGAGAATTCTGCTTCCAACGCTATACAATTAGAAATTGAGCGATTGTTTATAAAACAATGTCAAGAGGACGACATTCTGCTGTTGTATTTCTCCGGTCATGGTTTCCGAGATGAAAATGGGTATTTGTACTTTGCTAGCCACGACACCGAAATCGATGAGCATTCCTCACCTTATACTGCCACGGCTGTGTCTGCAAGATTTCTCCAAGAACAGTGTATGAACCGGAGCAAATCAAAGCGACAGGTGCTAATTCTGGACTGTTGTTTTAGCGGTGCATTTGCTCACCGAATGAGTGCAAGAGAGATTCTTCCAAGCATCGATAAAGAAATTGAACAGCAATTAGGAGGAGAAGGCAGAGCTGTGTTAACCTCGTCAACATCTGCACAAGTCTCGTTTGAAGACGAGGGAGGAGGAGTATACACGCGCTATTTAGTGGAGGGAATTGAAAAAGGAGCAGCAGCAGATAATAATGGCATGATTACAGTGGCTTCTTTGCACGAATACGCTAAGCGCAAAGTGCAGTCAGCACAACCAGCAATGAAGCCAGAAATTTTTGCAGTTAAAGAAGGTTATACAATTTGTTTAGCGAAAGCACCAGTAGGCGATCCAGAATTGGAATATCGAAAGGAAGTTGAGGAATGTGTAAAAAAGGGTGCGTTTTTGGTTCAAGATGACCGTTTCTCAGCGTTAGGACGTAGGCTTCTAGATAGAAAGCAAAAACAATTAAACTTAGCTCCACCAGAAAAAGTAACACAGATAGAACAGGAAGTTCTGCAACCAATCCGTGAGTTTCAACAAAGTTTACGAGACTATGAACAAGATCTCCGTGATGTTTTAGAAGAGAAATCTGTACTCAATGAAAATGATTGGGAGCTATTGAAACGAATACAGCAAATTCTCAAACTGCGAGATGAGGACGTTATACCGATACACGAACGTTTAATTCCTCAGCAACCACCCAAACCTCAACCCATACAACCTAACACCCCATCTCAGATAGACGACCTAAGTTCAGAAAAAGGCATAGACTATACTAAACTACGCGACCTACTAGCAGCACAAAAGTGGAAAGAAGCTGATTATGAAACTTATCTGGTGATGCTACGGGCTGTTGGTCGAAAAGACAAAGACTGGATTAGGAATGAAGAACTGTTAACCTTTCCTTGTGCGGATCTACGCACAATAGACCGCCTATGGGTAAAATATAGCAATGGACGTTTCGGCTTCAGCATTCAAAAGAAAATTTACCTGCAAGAGGGTGGTAAACCTGACGGCAAATATTACGAAGAAGCCTGGAAAAAATTTGGCGATCGCGTAGGATGGAGAGTGAAAGGAAACTGGATTAGCTATTCAGAAGTAACATTTGACACTGAATCTCCAGAGGGACACTTACCCTGGTTGGTGGGTGGGGTTTGGGGTTTGGGGGGGGGTGGTGGGTCTCTTCTCTCGCATCGAGACTTATAAAGTCTAGCATTTAAGCGTTTCCGAATTTTATAAAGATTTATAACAGCACCCCTATTCACGACACAAGCAGCATTTCAGAGTACTTATGGGGAAATATTGTTTTGTGCGATCGCCTATCCATTTATCTTGTCACTCATATATATTCATTTTGGCTTTTGGTGATAATTCTGTAAATCGGTGTCCAGTGACCAGATAAACACTTCACTCATCTGGAAAAGATTACAGGACTTATGAAATTCCTGAATAATACTGAGATCCCCGAAGCTAGTTCCTTCCAGCTTATGAGTAGCTTTATTTCTGCCAGCCAAATCTGGAAACTTATCAATCCATTCCAATATTTCTACCGTGTTTGGGAATGTAGTCGGTCTCCAAGGGGCTACACCTGCGAATGCTTCTTTAACTTCTTTAACAAAACGTAGGGCTGTTTTCCTTCGCACTGAGCCATTACCGTTTTGGGCGATGTGGTTCCCCGTTTCCAGTATCGTCGCCATAGGCAACAAAAAAGTACAACCAGATTGAGCATAGATCTGAAAATCTTCGAGAACTGATGCTCTATGCTGATTATAGTTAGGAACGTTCAGTATTTCCAGGAATATGCTCGTATCGATCAGGCAGATACTACTCATTGCCGTATTCCTGCAACCGAGACACCCATTCCATAGCTTGCTGTTTTCTTTCTTCAGGTGTGTGCGGGGACTTGACAAATCGATCTACTATCCCAGCAGTTACCAACTGACCGAGTGATCCCTGCGATATTAAACCTGGAAATTCGTACATATCCCCAAGCCTTACAAGGCGACTATCTCCTGCGTGTAGATCCCGGAAACAAAAAACTACATCACCTAGTGCAGCATCAGGTAAAGCATCCATCAGCGCTGGGTTATGCGTGGAAAGCAGCACCCGCAAGTTACGCTGCAAAGCAATATCCTGGATGCTGGCGAGTAGATGCTTGGCACGATTGGGATGAACACCGTTGTCAATTTCCTCGATGACGACTAGACTACCAGCAGGTGCCGATAGCATAGCAGCAGCTATAGCCAATACCCGCAATGTCCCATCAGATAATAATGCTGCTTCACAATAGCGACGTTTATTGCCAAAGGTTTCCGCTAGTCGCACCATGACTTCATCTCGTGGGCCAAAAATGAAATCTAGCCCATCTATAGCCTGCTCTGGTAGACTTTGGATAAAGTTCAAAATTGCTTGTTGATTGTCTGGTTGATTTTCCCACAAGTGAAATAAAACACTAGAAAGATTTGTCCCATCCTCAAGTAATCGCCTATCATACTTAAAACTGTATTCACGCATTCTGGCGGGAACGGGATCTAAAAACAGGATGTTGTTTAAGACTCGTTGATATTCTCGTACAGTTTCAGGAATAATCTTTTGAGATTTGGGGTACTTTGCATCAAAACTAGCAGGGCTATCTAATTGCACGAATATAGCCATTTGATCGCTGCACGTTACTCGTGGTTTATTTTTTCCCCTTGTAAAGTTGTTATATGCAACACCGATATCTGTTCCTGTTCCTTGAGAAGGTTGATCTAGGTCATATAATGGGACAAGACTAGTCGAATCCACGATTCGCTCGCTACTGATATGTAGTTCTCCATCACGCACATTGAGGGTTATATCGAGTTGGTTCCACTGCGTTGAATCAAAACGACAACCGATGGTAAAACTTGATTGTCCCTCATGGCACAAATCATTTACTCGACCGCGTACAACACGCTCTGCACTATTAACAGCATATTGAATACTAGAGAGTTTTTGTCCTTGTGCTAACCACGACAGAAAGCGCAAACCTTCAAGAGCATTACTTGTACCTGCAGCGTTTGCGCCTATTAGGACAGTGAGCGATCCTATGGGTAATCGACTTGTAATGTAACTTTTGAAGTTGGCGAGGGTAAATTCTGTTAGCATGGCGCTCATTTTACAACTTTCCTGCGAATCCAAGATCCAAGATGTTGAAGGAAAACAACAGGTAGGTTTAATGGTTAATTCTAATCCTCAGACTATATGATAAACTACTGCATGATTCGCTTCTTGCCATTGATATTGGGCTAGAGTTGATACGTCATATCAGCATTTCAACCAATATCTGCTGCATCTTGAAAGCATAATTCGGGGTAAACGCATCGCTATAATTGATTAGGAATGAGCAATAAAATAGCAAAATGGCGAAATATGGCTTGCTGATAGGAGCGAGTGAGTATCAGAGCAATAAGTTAAAACCATTACCAGGTGTTGTTCAAGACATTAAGTCAATGCAACGCATCTTGCAAGACCCAAATATTGGTGGGTTTGCTGAAGTCAAGTTATTAGAGAATACTCCCTCTAGCACCATCCAATTAGAAATCGAGCAGTTATTTACGGAAACATGTCAAAAAAACGACATTCTGCTATTGTATTTCTCTGGTCACGGTTTCCGAGATGAAAATGGGTATTTGTACTTTGCTAGCTACAATACTCAAATTAATGCCCATTCATTACCTTATACCTCAACTGCTGTACCTGCAAGATTTCTCCAAGAACAGTGTATGAACCGCAGCAAATCAAAGCGACAGGTGTTAATTCTGGACTGTTGTTTTAGCGGTGCATTTGCTCAAGGAATGAGTGCAAGAGAGATTCTTCCAAGCATCGATAAAGAAATTGAACAGCAATTAGGAGGAGAAGGTAGAGCTGTGTTAACCTCTTCAACATCTGCACAAGTGTCGTTTGAAGACGAGGGAGGAGGAGTATACACGCGCTATTTAGTGGAGGGAATTGAAAAGGGAGTAGCAGCAGATAATGATGGCATGATTACAGTGGCGACTTTGCACGAATACGCCAAGCGAAAAGTGCAGTCAGCACAACCAGCAATGAAGCCAGAAATATTCTCCGTTAAAGAAGGTTATACAATTTGTTTAGCGAAAGCACCAGTAGGCGATCCAGAATTGGAATATCGAAAGGAAGTTGAGGAATGTGTAAAAAAGGGTGCGTTTTTGGTTCAAGATGACCGTTTCTCAGCGTTAGGACGTAGGCTTCTAGATAGAAAGCAAAAACAATTAAACTTAGCTCCACCAGAAAAAGTAACACAGATAGAACAGGAAGTTCTGCAACCAATCCGTGATTTTCAGCAAAGTTTACGAGAGTATGAGCAAGATCTAGCTCTTGTTTTAGAAGAGAAATCTGTACTCAATAAAAATGATTGGGAGCTATTGAAACGAATACAGCAAATTCTCAAACTGCGAGATGAGGACGTTACACCGATCCACGAACGTTTAATTCCCCAGCAACCGCCCAAACCTCAACCCCTACAACCTAACACCCCCCCATCTCAGATAGACGACCTAAGTTCGGAAAAAGGCATAGACTATACTAAACTACGCGACCTACTAGCAGCACAAAAGTGGAAGGAAGCTGATTATGAAACTTATATGGTTATGCTACAGGCTGTTGGTCGAAAGGAGAATGATTGGATTAGGGCTGAAGAACTATTAAACTTTCCTTGTGCTGATCTACGCACAATTGACAGCCTATGGGTAAAATATAGCAATGGGCGCTATGGCTTCAGCGTTCAAAAGAAAATTTACCTGCAAGAGGGTGGTAAACCTGACGGCAAATATTACGAAGAAGCCTGGAAAAAATTTGGCGATCGCGTAGGATGGAGAGTGAAAGGAAACTGGATAAGCGACGACAAGGTAACATTTGATACTCAATCTCCAGAAGGACACTTACCCTCACTAAGGGGGAGCACTTTTGTTTGGGTTGGGTTGGGTTGGGGGGGCGGGTTTGGGGCGGGTTTTTTTTGGGGGGGGGTGGTCTCTTCTCTCGCATCGAGACTTGTAAAGTGTAGCATTTAGGCGTTTACGAATTTTATAAAGATTTATAACAGCACCCGTATTCACGCTAGAATCAGTATTTCAAAGTTCCGATACCTGGCACCAAAGTTCCAATACCTGGCACCGAAGGGCTAAAACAATTAGCCTGGATAAACTTTTCTGCTACCTCATGTACTTCCGTACGTTCTGACGCGTTATGCTTGTCCCAAGGTAAACTCATCTGTCCTGGGGATTTTTTCGTCTTACCTTTAATCGTCATTCCAGCCAGCAAACGACTACCCCAATGGTTCTTTTTCTCCGACTTGGGTTGTGGTCGATATTTTTTACAGAATCTTCGATATTTAGCAGCGCACTCTTCCAACGTTTTCCCTAATTGCAAAAACGCAGGATGCCATTGAGTGATACCATCATTACTTAAGCGGTCATGAATACCATAATTGCTGAAATCATAAAAGAAACCCTGCTGTGTTCCTGCTGCTTTGGGGTTTGCGTGGATATATCGCAGGGTATTTAATGCTCGCCGCGTATCTGTATTAGCAAAACCTGTACTGTGATACCGCTTTTCCCAAAAATGTCCGGTTCTGTTCAGCATTCGGTTAAAGCACATAGCAGTGTACCAGTTCAGCCAGTGCATAATTTTGGGCAGATCTTCTGGTTGTTTAGGTTCTAACAAATAATGGACATGGTTGCTCATAATACAGAGAGCATAAACCTTAAATCCATATTTTTCTTGTGCTTTTTTGATAGCATAAAGCAGCACCTCTCGGCATTCCAAGCGCGTTAGGCGAAATTCTCGGTTGTTACAACGAATAGTGATGTGATAACAGAAGTTTGGTTGAAAATTACGTTTAGGGCGTGACATAGTAATGATTGGGGAAATATTGTGTTGCGCGATCGCCTACCTATAGCGATTCTCGATTGAGTACGATACCTTTGTAGGGGCGAACGGCGTACTCTGCGAGAAGCCGGAGACTACGCCCTCAGAGTGAGCTGTATTTTACACAAATAAGAATGGCTATATTTATCTTGTCTGTAACAAGCGTGTATTAAATAGAGTAAGATTTACCCAAAGGAATATATATGCTACTTCTCCAGAATTTAGATAGGGGATTGGGACTTGGTCAAACACCATCGCTTATGTTCATTTTATTGGTCTTCGATGGGTGGCTGGTCTTTTTACCCTGCTTATTAATTCTGACAGCTATATTCTTTTTTTATTTCTGAATTCTACTTTATAACTCTTGAATAGAGCGATAGAAAATACGAAACCACATGGCAAGAAAATTTAACCGTCGGAATTTTTTAATCTATGGTTCGGCTACATTTGGCACCAGTTTTTTATTAAAGGCTTGTGCTAATAATTCTCAACCCTCTAACGAGAGTTCGACAGCTTCTCCTGTTGCTGCTGCAAATAATAACACTATAAAAGTGGGAATTTTACACTCGCTAAGTGGTACAATGGCCATTAGTGAAAAAAGCGTTGTCGATGCAGAAAAATTGGCAATTAAAGAAATAAACGCTAGTGGCGGTGTATTAGGCAAGCAAATTGAAGCAATTGTAGAAGATGGTGCTTCAAACTGGGATATTTTTCGAGAAAAAGCTACGAAGCTAATTGATCAAGATAAAGTTGCTGTGGTTTTTGGTTGTTGGACATCTGCAAGCCGTAAGAATGTCAAGCCGATATTTGAAAGCAAAAATCATATGCTTTGGTATCCTGTACAGTATGAAGGTCAAGAGTGTTCCCATAATATTTTCTACACGGGTGCTGCGCCAAATCAACAAATAGAACCTGCTGTTGATTGGCTACTTAAAAATAAGGGCAAACAGTTCTTTTTGATTGGTTCTGACTATGTTTTTCCGCGCACTGCTAACACAATCATTAAAGCACAGTTGGAAGCTAAAGGTGGTCAAACTGTCGGAGAGGACTACTTACCACTAGGTAACACAGAGGTTACACCAATCATTACCAAAATTAAACAGACTTTACCCAAAGGCGGCGTAATTTTTAATACCCTCAACGGTGATAGTAACGTAGCTTTCTTCAAACAACTCCAGGGCGCTGGTTTGAGAGCAGATAACTATCCTACCATGTCTGTAAGTATCGCTGAAGAAGAAGTCAAAGCAATTGGTGTTGATTATCTTAAAGGACACTACGCTGCTTGGAACTACTTCATGACAGTTGATACTCCAGAAAACAAAAAGTTTGTTGAGGCTTTTAAGAAAGAATACGGCAATACCCGAGTGACAAATGACCCGATGGAAGCTGCTTACATCGGAGTTTATTTGTGGAAACAAGCTGTAGAAAAAGCTGGTAATGTTGATATAGGTAAAGTGCGTACAGCAGCATACAATCAAACCTTTCTTGCGCCGGAAGGGAAAGTAACAATGCAACCTAATCATCACTTATCTAAAATTGTCCGCATTGGCGAAGTAAGAGAAGATGGTTTATTTAAGATTGTCTATGCTACTCCCGGACCGGTTGATCCAATTCCTTGGAATCAATTTGTGAAAGAAACTAAGGGTTTTGGTTGTAATTGGTCTGACCCTAACAAGGGTGGTAAATATAAAGTGTGAACCCGCGTTTTTCTTGGTAGTTGTTGGCTGAGACTGAGGCGGTAACACAGCGAAGCTGTAGATAAGTCAAGAGGGTTAGGAAAAGTGTTACCGGGATTTTTCGATGCAATATTTAATGGTATTAGTATTGGTGCTGTATTATTAATTGCAGCACTGGGACTTGCCATTGTATTTGGTTTGATGGGTGTGATTAACATGGCACACGGTGAGTTGATGATGTTGGGAGCTTATACCACATTTGTGGTGCAAAATGCGAGCAAACAACTTGGTGGAGTATGGTTTGAGACTTATATATTTTTTGCTCTAATTTTTGCTTTCCTACTAACAGCGTGTGTGGGATTAATTCTAGAAAGAGGAGTGATTCGCTATCTCTACGGACGCCCTTTAGAAACTTTGCTGGCGACTTGGGGTGTAAGTTTGATTTTGCAGCAGTTTGTCCGTAGCGTGAATTGGGTTTTAGTGATTGGAATAGCGTTGTTTTGTCTCTTGTTTTTTGGTGGTTTATGGATTTTAAATTCCAGAACTAATTTTGGACGCGTTCGTAACTGGATTGTGTCAGTAATATTGCTACTTTCTGTGAGTGTAGCAATAGCAATAGGTAATGTTTTGGGTTTAACTTATAACTTAGCAGTGACTCAACCCTGGTTTGGTAGTCAGAATGTGGATGTTACCGCACCTACTTGGTTACGAGGCGGTATTTCTTTAAGCGGGGTGCAATTGCCTTATGCTAGGTTATTTATTATTGCCTTAACAGTTATTTGTGTAGCTGGTATTTACTTATTTTTACAGCGCTCGATTTGGGGGTTAAGAATTCGTGCTGTCACTCAAAATCGAAGTATGAGTGCTTGTTTGGGTATTCCAACGCAAAAAGTTGATGCTGTTACTTTTGCACTCGGCTCTGGCTTGGCTGGTGTAGCGGGTTGTGCAATTAGTTTACTGGGTTCAGTAGGACCAAATACGGGACAAAACTATATTGTTGATACTTTTATGGTTGTTGTTCTAGGTGGTGTGGGTAATCTTTTTGGTACTATTGTGGCAGCGTTGGGAATTGGGACGGTTAATTTCTTGATTGGTTCTGGTACTCTGGCTTTGTCGTTAGCGCCAATTAAGCCTTTGGCAGATTTTTTTACGTTCTTTGCTACAACAAGTATGGCAAAGGTAATGGTATTTGCGTTGATTATCTTGTTTTTACAGTGGAAGCCTGGCGGTATTTTTCCACAAAAAGGTCGTACTGTTGATGTTTAGAAACAAAAAAAATGCGAAGGAAGGGACGACGGTTAATTTTAATTGAGATAGGGGTGGTGGTGGCGATCGCACTCATCCTCATCTTGGTTATCCCGGTTATTCTTTCTAGTTTTCGCCTAAATTTGCTAGGTCGATTTTTGTCACTAGCAATCGTCGCTTTAGGTATAGATTTAATCTGGGGTTATACAGGGTTACTGAGTTTAGGACACGGAATTTTCTTTGGCTTGGGTGGATACGCTATTGCTATGCACCTCAAACTGCAAGTTCCCCAAGGCGAGTTACCCGATTTTATGGGATTATATGGTGTCACACAACTGCCTTGGTTTTGGCAACCTTTCTACTCGTTTCCTGTTGCGATCGCTGCTGTAGTGATAATTCCAGCAGTATTAGCAGGGTTATTAGGATATTTAGTATTCCGTAACCGTATAAAAGGAGTGTACTTTTCGATTCTAACCCAAGCCGCCACAATTGTTTTTTTCAACTTCTTTAATGGTCAACAAAAACTTTTCAATGGAACCAACGGCTTAATAGACTTCACCACTTTATTCGGTATAACAGTCAGCGATTCAAAAACCCAATTTATTTTCTACTCCCTTACAGTATTATTTCTTGTAATCACCTATTGTCTTTGTCGCTGGTTAACCAGTGGGCGTTTCGGATGGTTACTAATAGCTATTCGAGATGATGAAAGCCGAGTGCGCTTCTCAGGCTACGATCCTACAGATTTCAAAGTCCTGGTTTTTGCAATTTCAGGAGCAATAGCAGGAATAGCAGGAGCATTTTACACCCTGCAAAGTGGTTCTGTCTCACCTAGAGTTATGGATATTGCGTTTTCTATTGAAATGGTAATTTGGGTTGCAGTCGGTGGACGCGCCACATTAATAGGAGCAATCTTAGGTGCTTTGCTTGTCAACTATGCTCGCACTTTTTTGAGCGAACAATTTCCTGAAATATGGCTATTTTTCGAGGGAGGGCTATTTTTAATAATAGTTACTGTACTACCAGATGGCATTGTTGGATGGTTACTTCATCAAAAAATTCCTCTTTTCCAACGCCCGTCTCAAATTACCACTTACCCGAGCCTAGAACAAGATCCTGAAGTCCAGCATGAACGCGAAAATATTGAGAACTGAAAACCTCACTGTTACCTTTGATGGATTTAAAGCCGTTAACAACCTCAACTTCGACATGGATGTGGGAGAACTACGAGTAGTGATTGGTCCCAACGGTGCTGGTAAAACAACATTTCTTGACGTCATTACAGGGAAAGTTACCCCTACCCAGGGACAAGTGATTTTCAAAGACAAAAATCTCCGTTCCTTGAAAGAACACCAAATTGCTCGCATGGGAATTGGTCGTAAATTTCAAACGCCCCGAATTTTCCTTAATTTAACCGCTCAACAAAACTTAGAACTTAGTAGTAACCTTAATAAAAACGTCTTTTCCACCCTATTTAGAAAAACTACGACTCCTGAAAAAAATAAGATTAAAAACTTACTTGAAACCATCGGCTTAAAGAATAAAGCCAATATCCCAGCAGGTTTACTTTCTCATGGAGAAAAGCAACGTCTAGAAATTGGGATGTTAGTAGCGCAGTCTCCTGATTTGTTACTCGTTGACGAACCGGTCGCTGGATTGAGTGATGAAGAAACTTATCATATCGGAGAATTACTTTTAGAATTAGCACAAAATCATTCAATATTAGTTATTGAACATGATATGGAATTTGTCCGCCAAATAGCCCGAAAAATAACAGTTCTCCATCAAGGTTCAGTACTGTGTGAAGGTAGCATTGAAGAAGTACAAAATGATTCACGAGTGATTGAAGTTTATTTGGGACAAGAAACCAATTAGAATTTAAAAATGTTGCAAATCTCCAATCTTAACGTTTACTACGGTGAAAGTCACATTCTGCGCAACGTAGATTTGAGTGTATTAGATGGGCAAATAGTGTGTCTTATTGGACGCAATGGTGTAGGAAAAACTACGCTTTTAAAAACAATTATGGGGTTGCTTAAACCTCATAGTGGTTCAATTACCTTTGCAGGAACTACAATAAATTCAAAATCTCCAGACCAAAGAGCAAAAATGGGGATTGGTTACGTCCCCCAAGGGCGTGAAATTATCCCCCGCTTAACTGTAAAAGAAAATCTTTTATTGGGTTTAGAAGCTAGAAAAAGAAAAACCAAAACTCAAGAAATTCCCGAAGAAATTTTTAGCCTGTTCCCAGTTTTGAAAACTATGCTTTCCCGCATGGGTGGCGATTTAAGCGGGGGACAACAACAACAGCTAGCAATTGCACGTGCTTTAATGGGAGAACCCGAATTACTTCTACTAGACGAACCGACAGAAGGAATTCAACCCTCAATTATTCTAGAAATAGAAGCCGCCATCCGTCGCATTGTTTCCACTACTAATATTTCTGTTTTATTGGTAGAACAACACTTGCATTTTGTCCGCCAATCTGATTGCTATTATGCAATGCAAAAAGGCGGTATTGTTGCTTCTGGTTCTACAGGTGAACTAAGTCAGGAGGTTATTCAACGGTTTTTGAGCGTGTAAAATATTACATTGCCATACCACCCATACCCTCATCCATCAAGGCCAAAACTTTAGCTGGAACCACGACAAATGGACGCATCATATCGTGGTCTTCATGCTCTAGAACATGGCAATGGTACATATAGCGACCACAGTAGCCTTTGAAATGAGCAGCGATAGACAGCGATTCGTTTGGATTAACGCGAATTGTGTCCTTAAATCCCTGCTCATTAGAGTCGGGAGAAACGGGGGCACCATTTAGTGCGATCGGCTTGCCGGGGAGAGTAAATCCACCCTCATTTACATAGCCGTCTATGTTGTATGGCTGCCGATGTAGTGCTTGGAACTCAACCAGATGCAGGTGAATTGGGTGGGTGTCACCAGTTAGGTTGATAATATTCCATATCTCCCAAGAATCATAAGGAATTAAGATGTTAATGGTGTCGTGGAAGTGCATTGCTACTGTACGATACCAAGTAATCTCGGTAGTTGACGTTTGAATTGCGATTAGGGGCGAGTCTGTTGCTTTTGCGACCTTTTCGTCGGTAGTCACCTCTTGTAACTCTCGAAACAGCAAATTCCCTGTTGGATTCTCGGTTAGAGCAATCCAACGGTGATTGTGTTTGCCCAAAACCAGTTCTTTGCGTCCTTGTGCATCACCTGCACTGTGAACATAGCGTACAAAGTTGTGGTCAAGCCGCGTTTTCTCATTGAGCACAGAGGGTTCTACATGCTCATGTGGTCGAACATCAAAGCGCAGGACATGGAGGAATGGTAGACGATTGCTTGGATCTGGGGCAATTGGATTGCTTGTCCCATTGCCAGCAGAGGTAACAGTCGTGCCATCAAAAGGGGCAAAAGCAGTGTTGACAAAGGCCAATTTCTTGTCAGAAAACCCGGTGAAATCGATGACGACGTCTGCACGCTCAGCAGGAGCAAGAACTAAACCGAGGTCTGGGAGCTTGACAGGAAAGTCCAATAGACCGCCATCTGTGCCAATTTGATAGATTGGCACCTTCTGTGTGAGATCTTCTCCATAGTCCCCATTCTCCTTAACCTCTACCAATCGCAAACAGTAAGCGCGAGCGTTAGAGCCATTGAGCAGACGTAGGCGCACTGGGCGATCGCCAACTGAACAACGGGGCCACAGCGTCCCGTTAACGAGAGTGTATGGTCCGAACATCTCAGCAGTACTTTGCTCAGTTTTGTGCAACAGGTCGCCGGTCAATCTTCCTTCAGCATCAGTGTCGAAGTTGCGATCCTGGATCACCAAGTACAACTCATCTTCCTCACCAGGCAGAATTTTATTTTTGATGAGTTCATACTCGATTTGACCACGGATAATCCAAAAGCCAAATAATCCAGCATAAACATTGAAGCGGGTAACACCCATTGCATGGTCATGATACCAAAGTGCTGTACTCCTCTGGTTATTCTCATAAGTAGTTCGCTGGGATTGGTTATGCAAAGCAACATTCTCTGTCCAACCATCACTATCAGCAGCGGTACGACCCCCGTGCAAATGAGTCACAGTAGCTGCATGAAGGTCAGCAGCCTGACAGTTGACTTCAGCCGTCTCGTCTAGACCTGGAACATTTTGTGGGATTGGCTCATCCTGCTGTGGATCCGGGCAGACGGCAACCCTATATGGTAGCGGAGTATCTTTGTTGATGCCGTTGTACCAATCAACATGCACAACCTGCCCTTGATTGACAATAAATGATGGTCCTGGAACAGTGCCATCATAAGTCCAAGCCCTGGTAGAACCCAGTTGTTTCGAGAAACGAACACAGCTAGACTGGAGGGTAACCTTTTGGTAAACTACAGATCCCGACTCTCGTAGATCGTAGGTTAAAGGAACAGGCAAATCGTCTTGGTAGGGAATCAGTTCATTTGGTAAAAGTCGGGGAGTTGTACCAATTTCCCCTTCAAAAAAGTTTTCGTTGTTGATATCAACAGATAATTCTGCTTGTGTGCTGATTGAAGAATCAAGTGCGTTGTCTGCGATATCTTTGTGGCTTTCCATAGCAATCAATCAATGATAAGGAAGAATAAAGCTGTATTCAAAACACGACTATGTGATTAGAGAATGAGTCACTCCGCTGCACTCGCAGTGAGACATAAAACCTTTTCCACTTAATGACTCTATTCACTCCAAAGGAGACAAGAGTGTTTTCGCAAAATTTTAAAGAGAGTTTTACCCAATTTTAATTAAAATTTGTAGCAGCGTCAGGTTTTTAAACCGGGGATATCCCCAAACGGCTTTGCTTAGTCCTTAATATTTTGCAACAATTTGCTGGCTTACTAATAAAGTAACAATTTATACTTCATATTTATTTTGTAACAAGCGTGTATTAAATAGAGTAAGATTTACCCAAAAGAATATATACGCTACTTCGCCAGAATTTAGATCGGGGATGATCTGCGACTTGGTGAAACACCATCGCTTATGTTCATTTTATTAGTCTTCGATGAGAGGCGCATCTTCTTACTCTGCTTATTGATTCTGACAGCTATATTCTTTTTTTATTTCTGAATTCTACTTGACAACTCTTGAATAGAGCGATAGAAAATACGCAACCACATGGCAAGAAAATTTAACCGTCGGAATTTTTTAATCTATGGTTCGGCTACATTTGGTACTAGTTTTTTATTAAAGGCTTGTGCTAATAATTCTCAACCCTCTAAAGAGAGTTCTACTGCTTTTCCTGTTGCTGCTGGAAATAATAACACCATAAAAGTAGGGATTTTACACTCCCTGAGTGGTACAATGGCCATTAGTGAAAAAAGCGTCGCCGACGCAGAAAAATTGGCAATTAAAGAAATAAACGCTAGTGGCGGTGTATTAGGCAAGGAAATTGAACCAATTGTAGAAGATGGTGCTTCAAACTGGGATATTTTTCGAGAAAAAGCTACGAAGCTAATTGATCAAGATAAAGTTGCTGTGGTTTTTGGTTGTTGGACATCTGCAAGCCGTAAGAATGTCAAGCCGATATTTGAAAGCAAAAACCAAATGCTTTGGTATCCTGTACAGTATGAAGGTCAAGAGTGTTCCCATAATATTTTCTATACAGGCGCTGCGCCAAATCAACAAATAGAACCTGCTGTTGATTGGCTGTTAAAGAATAAAGGTAAACAGTTCTTTTTGGTCGGTTCAGACTACGTTTTTCCGCGTACTGCTAACACAATCATTAAAGCACAGTTGGAAGCTAAAGGCGGTGAAACTGTCGGAGAAGATTACTTACCACTAGGTAGCACAGAGGTCACACCAATCATCAATAAAATTAAGCAGACTTTACCCAAAGGCGGTGTGATTTTTAATACACTCAATGGTGATAGCAACGTACCTTTCTTCAGACAACTGCAAGGTGCTGGTTTAAGAGTAGATAAGTATCCTACTATGTCTGTAAGTATCGCTGAAGAAGAAGTCAAAGCAATTGGTGCTGATTATCTTAAAGGACACTACGCTACTTGGAACTACTTCATGACAGTTGATACTCCAGAAAACAAAAAGTTTGTTGAAGCTTTTAAGAAAGAATACGGTAATACCCGAGTGACAAATGACCCGATGGAAGCCGCTTACGTCGGAGTTTATTTGTGGAAGCAATCTGTAGAAAAAGCCGATAGTGTTGATATGGGTAAAGTGCGCGCAGCTGCATACAATCTAATCTTTCTTGCTCCCGAAGGTAAAGTAACAATGCAACCGAACCATCACCTATCTAAAATTGTGCGGATTGGCGAAGTGAGAGAAGATGGTTTATTTAAGATTGTCTATGCTACTCCTGGACCAGTTGATCCAATTCCTTGGAATCAATTTGTGAAAGAAACTAAGGGATTTGGTTGTGATTGGTCCGATCCAACCAAGGGTGGTAAATATAAAGTGTGAACTACCCCACCGCGTAGGCGGATGGGGCTTCGGTATTCATAGGGGTGTGCCTTAGTTTGGACTTGCGCCCTCTCTTCGGACTTACCTCCCCTCCTACCGCAGTACCGGGGTTCCCTCCGGCAGTGACAGGCTGACTGGCAGCTAGTTTTAGAATCCGAATGCCCTCTGCTCTAATATTGTGTGCAGCGTTCCCATCCCTATCATGATGAGTTCCGCAATGTGGACAAGTCCACTCACGGACATCCAAGGGCATCTCACCCATTTGATAGAAACAGTTAGAGCAAAGTTTAGATGAAGGGAACCACCGATCAATCTCAACAAAAGCGCCGCCTTTACGCTCTAGCTTGTAAGCTAAGAAATTGGTAAACATTCCCCATCCAGCGTCGGATATTGCTTTAGCTAAGTTGTGATTACGAACCATACCTTTGGTATTTAGGTTTTCTACTACTACAACTTGGTTATCGTTGGCGAGCTTTGTAGAAAGCTTTTGTAGAAAATCCTGCCGTGAATTGCACAAGCGTTCGTGAACCTTAGCAACAAGTTTTTTAGCCTTGAATCTTGATTTACTTCCGTCCTTTTTACGTGCTAATTTTTGCTGTTTGCGTTTGAGGTTTTTCTCGTGCTTAGCAATGTGCTTGGGGTTTTCAAACTTGGACACCTTCTCACCGTTGCTGACTACAGCAAAGTGTTTTAGTCCTAAGTCAATCCCAATTACATCACCCTCACTGGATGCTTCTGGTGTATCACCGTCTACCTCAAACAAGATAGCTGCAAAGTACTTGCCAGATGGACACTTGCTCACGGTAACAGTCTTGATTATCCCTTCAATTGCTCGATGAATAACGGCTTTGACTTCACCGATATTACCTGGAAGCTTAATAGCCCCATCTAGAACTTTGACGCTCTGAGGATATTGTATAGACTGTTTATCTTTCTTTGATTTGAATCGAGGAAATTTAGCTCGTCCTTCAAAGAAGTTTTTGTAAGCTTTGGTAAGGTTGAGTGTTGTAGCCTGTAATATTTGGCTGTAGCACTCACCTAGCCAGATTGTCTCTTCCGCTTTTTTGAGTCCTGGGAGTAGTGCGTTGAGTGCTGACTGAGATAATCCTTTCCCGGTGTCTTTATAAGTCTCAATTGATTTATTCAGTGCATAATTCCACCACCAACGAGAACATCCAAAAGCTTGTGCTAACTGGATTTGTTGTTGTTCATCTGGATATATGCGGACTTTGACAACTTTGCGCAACACTCAACATCACCTCCTTGATTTTGCTATTTTACTATATTAAACATTACCAGTAAAGGCAATTCCGGACAGAACTTGGAAAAATTTCGCCGATTTCTTAGAAATAACCTCTATTTTTCCCGCCTTATATCCCCACCGTGCAGACGGATGGGGAATTACGGCGAATTAGTTAAAAAGAATGCTCCAAAGCCCAAAAGGGTTAAGGTGCAGATGGTACGGGTGGACTGCTCGGAACCCAAACAGCTTTGCCTGCTTGAAACGCCCATCCCTGAATCAACAGGGATTAAAAGGAAACAACACCGTACTCGCAAGAGTGAACGCGGTGTGCCTGGGAACCCGCCAGATCAATTGAGTTTATGGGATAGTGTTGGGTGTGGCTACCCGCACGAATCCCACTCCTAGAAGGAGTGGGAGCGTCAATGAGAATAGTAGCGGGTTTTCTAGCTCGTACTACTCCAAGTTATAAAATCGACGAAGACGCTTGGTCTTTAGTATCAGAGGTTGAATTACAATTGTTACAGTTGTTTGAATTGTAAGGATTGAAGAATGAGGGTTTGGCTTGCTTGCTTTTTTGTACTGTTTGCCCTTGCTCAATTTTTTGACTGGATCCAACAATGGAAATTACCACTACCAATCTATATTTTAGGTGGAGTGTTTTTAGCCGTTGCTTCTAACTATGACAAGTTTTTTGGCTCCTATATCAAGGATGCTACCTGTGTAATACCACCAGAACAACCTCAGTTGGACTTACCACCTCAACCCACGCACTCTATATCTTTTACGACTTCCCAACAAGAGTAAAGATTTGTGATGTAGCTGTTGTGTTTAATATTTTATCTATTCCTTTGCTCTCCTTCTACCACAATCTGCGAGAGGAACAATCCTGTTATATCTAGTAGCTGGTCAAGTGTAAAGGCGATCATACCAATATAGATTAATGCATCGATTATCACTTTTTTGTTGCTTGTGTTGTTATAGCCACCCCAGATAACATAACCCAGCCCTTGTCCACCTGTTAACATCTCCGCAGCAATGACTGTAACCCAGGCAAACCAAATCCCTAGTCTCAAAGCTCTAAATATATGAGGGATAGCAACTCTAAAGTTATGGCCATGAGTACGAAATTGGCGCATACCTTTTGCTGTGTCTATAATAACTGTCCATAAAGCACTAATAAAAACGACAATCCAGATTGCTACCTCAGTTTGTTTAAAGGCTAATAGGGCAATAGGCAGCAAGGCTATCGAAGGAATACTATTTGCTATTTGTAGTATTCGCATGAAGACTAGGTAACCTATATTATTGATACCAACGACTAGTCCAATTAAAATTCCTAAAATAGCTGCTGGTATGTACCCTACAAATAAGCGTTCCACGCTCGTTAAAATGTCTACAAAGATACTATGTTCCATATATATTTGAATTTGACTTGGAACATTTGAATAATAACCCAAGTGGCAATGGGCGTGGGGCATTGGGCATTGGGGATTCGAGAGATGCTATAAATACGAGTTGACCCATTTCAGGTTTTGAAATGGGTCGAATGAAGGGGACTAGAGCAAGGAAGCTTAAGCTTTGCCCATATTACGCTTTATCTGTTGCAACTCATCCTCTGTTTCCCAA
This sequence comes from Aetokthonos hydrillicola CCALA 1050, assembly GCF_017591665.1. Taxonomy (GTDB): domain Bacteria; phylum Cyanobacteriota; class Cyanobacteriia; order Cyanobacteriales; family Nostocaceae; genus Aetokthonos; species Aetokthonos hydrillicola. The sequence continues at coordinate 105,797 of NZ_JAAKGC010000012.1, forward strand.
CGACGGAATTTTTCCTCTAAATCATCAAATGTTCTAGAATAGCTGCTGCTTTGGGTTCCCCAGCCAGAAGTTTCTATACGTTGCTGGGCTTGAGCTTTAGCACGCATTGTTTGAGCTTCAGCAGCTTTGGTTTGTACTTCTTGTCTTCGTTTCTGAATTTTTTGCAGTAGTTCTTTAGCTTGGGAAATACGTTCCTTTATACCTTGCATTTGTCCCCAACGCTGATTACCTTCACGTAACAGTGCTGCTTCTCGTTGTGCAGCTGCTGATTCTAAATCTTGTCTACCAGCAGCTTTTGCTTTTTCAACCCGGATATGCCATCTTTGGATTTCTTGTGCAGTGGAGAGAATGTCGTCTTGCGATCGCTTCTCTTGTAACTGTAAATCTGCAATCAGCTTTAACGTGTCTTCCTCTTGCGATCGCAACTGCTCTAACAGCGCCTCTAGCTCGAGATGCGGATTATTCCGTAAGAATTCTTCTAAACGGTTTTCTAGAAACCGATTCAAATCATCAAATAAGCCCACTGCTAGAACTCCAAAGTCAGGTGTTTGATTTTATTGTAGTAATTATTCCCACTCTACCCACTCTTCAAAAAGCAATATTGTACAGATCTTTTACCTAGCGGCTACAATGAACGGCTAACAATGGGCATGGGGAATAGGGCATGGGGCATTGGGCATTGGGCATCGGGGAGTAAGTACTGGGGGCGATTGGGATTTTTTTATCTCCCTGCTCCCCTGCCCCCCTGCTCCCCTGCTCCTCTGCTCCCTGCTCCCTGCTCTCCTGACTCCTGACTTCTGACTCCTGAATTCTGCTATATGATTAAAAGAAGACAACTTGTAACAGGTATCGCGGCGCTTTCTACTTTGTCTACTGCTGGTTGCGGCTGGAGACTGGCGGATGTGCGAGCAACTTCCAAAAATCGAGGCTCTCGCGATCAATTAAATCTTTACACTTGGACACAGTATTTTGATAAAGAATTATTAACAACCTTTACTGCTCAGACGGGTCTGAAAGTGCTTGCAGATGTGTATGATTCTAATGATATTATGCTGGCTAAGCTACAAGCAGGAGGTGGAGGAGCTTATAGTGTGATTTATCCATCTGACTACATGGTGCAGAAGATGGTGAACAAGGGGTTGTTAAACGAAATAAATCATGCTCGCTTAATTGGTTTAGATAATTTATTACCACGTTTTCAAAACCCTACTTATGATTCTAATAACCGCTACAGCATTCCTTTTAACTGGGGAACAACAGGTTTAATTTTCAACTCTGAAGTACTCAAAAACCCACCAGAAGATTGGGAGTATCTTTGGCAACATCAAGAACAACTCTCAAAGCGCATGACTTTGATCAATGATGTTCGAGAAGTTATGGGCGCGGTGTTGCGGATGCTAGGTTATTCTTATAACTCACGAAACGAAAATGAAATTAAACAAGCCTACGAAAAGCTAAAAGTTCTTAAAGGAGCGATCGCAGCTTTTGACACTGATGCTTGGCGTAATCAAATTGTGGCAGGAGATTTGCTCTTGGCGATGTGTTACTCAGCAGACGGTGTTAAACTCTCTCAAGAATATCCCAAATTTAAATATATTATCCCTAAGAGTGGTTCTTCATTATGGACTGATACAATCGTTATTCCAAAAACAGCCCCTAATCTTGACGGAGCTTATGCTTGGATTAACTTTATCTTACAACCAGAAGTAGCAGCGCGGATGAGCCAACGTCTAAGCATTGCCACTCCTAACCAAGCTGGATTTGACTTATTACCAAAGAAATTCCAGAAAAATGTTAGTTTGTTTCCTCCAGAATCTGTGCTAGACAAGTGCGAACGAATTACTCCTTTGGGCAAAATTGAAGAAGTTTATGAGCGCTACTGGACAGAATTAACTAGTAGCTAAGGAGTACAATTATTCTTTGTCTCAACACGGCATCATAGCAACTTCCTTCTGGACAGGCTAAGCACTTAGCGCAGCTATGCCCAAAGGGTTTTACGCGACTGTAGGTTGATTCGTGAGCAAAAAACTAAATAATCTCCCTTTTTATGTAAAATTTTGTAAAAAATGAATTTATATTTATGGAAACCAAGAGAGAAAAACTTGACCGCATTATCAAAGAACTAGTTGCTAGAAGAGTAGGTGTTCAAGAAGCTTTTGTGTGCTACAGTGAGCAGCTTGAACTCATGACAACGCTGATAGGAGAATTTGATTATGATAGTATCAGAAAGATGGCCGCAAAATGTATCTTGTTAGCGAGAAACAATAATCAAGATTTTGAGGGAGTTATTAAAGTCGAGAGGGAAACTAACAACGGCTACGAGATATTAGTTCCCTTGACTTCTTACCACTGCTTGTTTGTAAAAGCGATTAAGTCGGAAAATGACCTTCCAGGAGAGTTAAGGATAGCAATAAACAAAACAGTAGAAAGGCTAAAAGCTGTACTCAACGCTGAAGACAGCTTTGATGCAAGAGATATAACCAAGAATACCGAAACCTCTAACATACGCAGCCTTCAGCGAAAACAAAATGAAGAAGATACCCGTTGGGATCAAATCTAAAAATTGCACTACAAGCAACGCTGATTTTAACTTTTTTCTCCGCCTTGTATTGCTGATCCTATAATTTCGTCTAGAAGTTCCGGTTCTGGTTCAAAACCATCATAAGCTTTATTTCCATGTTCACTTAGATCCAGACCATCCCGTTCTACTTGGAGATTAACTCGCAATCCTACTGTTTTCTTGATTGCGAACCAGGTAATGTAACTAAATGTACAAGCAAAAAGTCCGACTGCTATCACACCAATTAACTGAATTCCCAATTGGGTAAAATCAAAACGACCTGATTGTAACAATCCTGGTATTAATCCTAGTTGTGGTCCAGCCCTGTCACCCAGCCAAGAAGTGTAATTGCTAGCGGTAAACAAACCGACTGCTAAAGTTCCCCAAATACCTCCTACAAGGTGAACTGAAATAGCACCCACTGGATCATCAATTCTTTGCTGTTCTATCCAGAGGGTTGAATATACCACCAGAACTCCGGCGATCGCACCAATAACAGCAGCGTAGGGAATAGAGACAAAAGCACACGAAGCTGTAATACTCACTAATCCTATCAAGACACCGTTAAGTATCATTGGCACATTCGGCTTACGAAAGTTTGGGTGAAACCGTGTCGCGATAGTAGCTGCAATTCCACCTGCAGACCCAGCCATATTAGTTGTCAAGAAAATGTGAGCAATAGCGCTAGCATTTGCTTCTAAAGTTGAACCTGGGTTAAAGCCAAACCAACCCAGCCAGAGAATAAAGCAACCTAAAGTAGCAATCCCTAAATTATGGGATGGTAGCTCACGCTTTTCAACTTCAGCATTACTGTCAATTGGAGTTTCTATAGGATTTCCCCTAGCTATATCTTCACGTTTTATATAAGTTCGGCGACTATACAAAAGACCCAGTACCCTAGTTTTACGTGAATTGTTTTGAGTGTATTTTCCAGACGAATTAGTTGGAGGATCTACGATCTGTAGCTTATAACGAGCAATACGAGGTCCTAGCAACAAAGCACCCATTAAACCAGCCCAACCACCAACCGAGTGTACTACCGTTGACCCTGCAAAATCATAAAACTTCATTTGACTTAGCCAACCACCGCCCCAAATCCAATGACCAGTGACGGGGTAAATAAACCCCATAAGGACGAGACTAAACCAAAAAAATGCCCAAAACTTAATACGTTCAGCAACAACTCCTGTAAAGATAGTTGCAGCAGTATCGGCAAAGACTAACTGAAAGAAAAATATTGCTTCGAGAGGTACATTAGGATTAGGGGAATTAAACTGATTTCCCATCAAGAAAAAACCAGAAAAACCAATAATCGGATCAACTCCACTCCCCTTACCAAACATCAAGCCAAAACCAGTTGCCCAAAAAGCAACTGTTGCAATAGCAAACACCAGAAAGTTTTGGATTAAAACGCTGACGGCATTTTTGCGACGGCAAAATCCTGTTTCCACCATCGCAAACCCAGCATTCATAAAAAACACTAAACAGGCTGTGATAAGTACCCATACAGTGTCTATCGCTCGTTTGATATCCTTTGTTGATACTGTATCAGATGGGGAATTTGCTGCAACAGCCACTCCAACGGATATTAGGAGGATCATAGCAGCCAAAGGTAAGCAGAGTTTCCAATTTATTGACAGCCAATTTTTTTGGCGATTAGTTTTTTTGTGTTTTTTCTTATACATGCAGCTTAGTAGTTTTTCAAACCTTTTCTAGCAGTTTATATATAAAAGTGCTAATCTCTCAATCTTTTTAATTTTTGATTACAACAAAACAACACCTATAGCATAGGCGGCAAACCTGCAAAATCGTCATCTTCTTCATTCTTCGGATGATTAATATTCAACATTTGATTCAGTTCATCCTCTAATTCTCTGAGAATATCCACTACAGTTTCCGAACCTTTCTTTTCAGCCTCTTGAAATTCGGGTTCACGACGCTCTTGTTCCTGCGTAAAAGCTTGATGTGCCTCGATTGTAGTTTTACCATCAATAAAGTACGAAATAGCTGCTTTCCCAATTGCAAGTGTTTTAGCCAAAAATGAGCTAGTATTGGTTGGCTGTACACCTAACTCATTTAAAAAAGTTTCGGCTATCCTGCTTTTGTCTTCATTTGTTGCAGCAATTTGAGCAATCATACTTACTAGCCGTAATTGTGTAGTAAAAACTATTCTTGTAGCAAGAGTAGAAATAGGAATAAGACGAGCAAAGAAAGCAATCCAAGCAGCCGCTAATGTAAATCTTTCAGCCACAGCTTTTTTAAGAAGACTAACATCAGCAGCCCCTGCAAAAACCTGTTTTGCTGCTTCATCTGGAATATATTTATATATTTCTTGAGTCAGTATATCTATTTGATATAGTCTGCTCCCACCATACTCATCTTGGTATGCACAAACAGGAACATAAGAGGAAATTAGTTTGTTATAATCATTGACTCTTGCCGCAACACATGCTCGGATATTAGCTTCCTTGGCTTCTTTTGCAGTTCGTTTTTGGTTAGGGACCGGCAAATCCAAATTAAGATTATATGGTGGATCCCATATTAGAGGGGGAATTTCGTCAATTCTATTAATGACCAAAATACTTTGTAAATCTACTTTATGTGCTTGAAAATGCCTAGCTTTTAGCTCTCGCAGAAAATTAATATCAAATGGCACATACGCTTTAGTCGCTGGAATGACAAATAACACAATGTCTACTTTGTTCTTGACAATGTAATCAATTGCTGTTTGAGTCGCTGCATCATTCAGGGAATCGCCTATACCCCTTGAATCTATAATTTCTAATCTCCATCCAGCCCGTTGATATGTTTCATGGTATAGCGTTGACGATGCCGCGACTTCTACTCTCCATTCAGCTTGTTGGTAAGTATCTTGCTGTAGCGTTGTGGATTCAACTCCAATCCCCACATCAGCAGCATTTTTTCCCAGAATCGCGTTAATCAGAGATGATTTACCAACTCCCTGTCTACCAAATAAAGCGATCTTCGGAACCCGGTTCTGTTTTGTTAACTGTTGGAGATGATGTCTGAGAAATTGCTCAGCTAAAAATCTTAGTGGTTTAGGCAAATCTAAGAGACTTAAACGAACCGCTGACTCTATTGCCTTTAAAGCATCATTGGTTTCAACCCAAATTTCCTGCAAGCGTTCAAAAATCTTTTGTGTATTTTGAGGACGCTTGTTATGATCATATGCTACTAGCTCATCAAGCAAGTTAGCAAAACTCTCAGAAACATGGGGAGCGTAGAGTCGCCAATTTAATTTGCCAGTTTTGAAGTCTTCGTAATTAGGATGTCTACCTGTGAGCAAACAGATAAAGGTACGCCCTAATGCAAAAAAATCAGATTGTGGAACGGCTTGACCCCTTTCTTGTTCTGGGGAAGTGTATCCTTGCGAGTAAACTCGCGTGACTTCTTCTGTCGGTAATTTATTAAAGAAAGTGTGTGTAATTTCCCTCGCTGTGCCAAAATCAATTAGCACGAGTTGCCCGTTAGGTCTGAGCATAATATTAGAGGGCTTGATATCACGATGAAAAAGATTATTTTTATGGAGTAAAGCCAAAATTTCTAAAAGCTGTTGTAGCCAGTCCAAGGCTAGCTGCTCAGATAGTCTATGATTTTCGTATAACCACTGCTGTAAGTCTAAACCTTCAATTTTTTCCATCACTATGCAGTGCAATCGCCTTATCCCAGTATTGAATGACAAATCTAGAGGAAAGTTATCCTCAAGTTGAGGAACTACCGGATGCTTCAACCGTTTTAAGAATTCAGCTTCTCGATTAAACAGCTTTAAATGTAGCTCCTCTTCTGTAGTCAGAACCTTCAAGACTTTAGGCGTTCCGTTCTCTTCTACTTCATAAACTTCATAAGGATGGTTTAAACTCCCTTCCCGCATAGGTTTAATTAACTGATATTTACCCTGAATCATGAAGCTGCTCTTAGCTGTGCAATACGCCCATAGTTTTAGGTTTGGATAACTCATAATTAACATTCTCTAACTCGGTATACAGCCAGCTTTCAAAACAGGATAATGTCAACTACATTACAAAGGGACAACATTTCAGAAACCAACCTTATGCATCACTCGTACTCTCGAGCTTTAAGTAATGCGATAATTAATCAAAATTTTAGCTTGTTGACATTCCTTAACTAAAATAAATTTGCAAATACTTTAATAAAAAAAATCAGACCAACCGGTCTGAATAGTAATATGAGTTGATGATGCCTTAATCCCATCACATATATGGAAGAAAGAAATTGTTAAAAGTTTCCTGTTCCCCCTTTGGGGACTCAAAAAAGTCTAATTGTCCTTCCAAAACCCCTGCTCCCCTGCTAAGAGCTCCCCTGCTAAGAGCTCCCTGCTACAAGTTTCTGGGTGCTGGACCACGTGTAACATCAAGCCCAGATACTCGAGGAAGCGTAATGGTTTTACCAGTCCGTGCTGCTTCATAGATGGCAGGGATCACTTGCAAACCTTCTTCCCCTGGGGTGTGTGGCTGTTTATTATGAATTACGCAATCCGCCATGTGATCCATCTCCAGAGCAAATTGGTTTTTCTCTGTTGTGCGGATTTCTGTAATGTTTTCAGCCATGCTATTGGTGGGAGATTTTCCCGAAGCACTCATCCGTAAACCGTGGTAATACCATTTTTATATGAAGACGCATAGAAATAACCCCACCGTATAGCAGCACCTCCTCTTGGCAAGGGGAGGTTAGGAGGGGTAGAAATAATGTGCAGCTTCACAGAAAATTGGTATAAGAAAAAGCTGGATCTAATTGTGCCCAAGCATCAGTTTATTAATTAGGTTTCGGTAAAAACGTCTTCCGTTGGTAATTGAAAAGGAGTCGGAATTCTGAATTCAGGAGCCAGAATAAAGTCAGGGCTTTTAGGGAAAATTTTTCTTTGTCTCCATGATGAAAAACGTTCCAGTAATATAAGACAGTACTGATTCCTGACTCCTTCTCTATGGTTTTTCAATATACTGATGCACTCATTACTATTGCAACCCTCGATATTGAAAAAATGGTGTGTTTCTATACACAGTTTTTGCAAAAACAACCAGAACACTTTATCCCGAATACTTATGCTGAGTTTCAACTTCCTGGTATGAAATTGAGTATTTTTAAACCAAAACCAACTCACCTGTCAGAATTTCAAACTTCAGCTAACAGTAAAATAAGTCTCTGTTTAGAAATTAATGACTTAGAAAGCGCGATCGCACACCTTACCACTTTAGGCAATCCTCCTGTTGGGGAAATTATTGTTGCTTCTCACGGTAGGGAAATTTATGCATACGATCCCGATAATAATCGCATAATATTGCACGAATCTACTGATAGTAGAGGTTCGGTTTAATCTATACAATACAGATAAAAAAATACAGCAGCATAAGTAAGTAATTTTGTTGTCTTAAATTACTTATATGCTACACACCATATTTTGCTGATCCCGACACACAGGGATGAATTTTTAGCTAACACCAAAAGAAGCCTCACATCTGAATCCGGTACTCCGGATCAGTGTGAGATGAATTTTGGGGCGGTGAGGAAGAACTGAACGACCAAAGTCGCCTACGCCGGTAAACCCGGCTGCAGCGCTGTCTCACCAACGCTCAACCAGGGAGCGGGGTGGCTGACGAATCGCCAAGCTCTGGTACGGGTAATCCATCAATCCAATCTTCAACAACATGAGTCATAGTAGTATCTTTCATTTGAGCGTATAAACGTAACTTATCCATTCTACGTTTACTCATCCTTATTCTTAAATAATCATCTTTCATAAAATATCCTCATTATCTCCTCGTTTATGCTATCATAAATTCAGTTAACAAAAACCTAGAGGTGATTCCTACGCTGCTAAATTACCAATACAGAGCTTACCCAGACACCAATCAAAAACTAGAACTTAACGAATGGTTAAGAATTTGCCGGTACTGGTACAACTGGCAGCTAGGAGATAGGTTTAATTGGTGGGAACTAAACAGGAATTATGTAATTCTTCCTCAAGGTGAATTCTGCTTAATCTCTTGCACTGTCACCCCTCCAACTCTGAGAGACAATCCAGATTATTACAGCCAGAAAAAGCTACTACCAGAATTCAAAAAAGACTTAATCAAAGTTGGTCACTCCGGCGAGTTACTGGATTACAAATCTGTACCATCTCAAACGCTGCAAGATGTCTCGGATAGAGTTAAAAAAGCGTTTGATAGGTTCATTGTTGGTGACGGTAACGGGAAGAAAAGCGGAAAACCGAGATTCAAAAACACAGCTAGTTTCCGCACGATGAAGATTGAGGGTCAAGCCGTAACCATTGAACGAGTAGAATTTGACTGGTTATTCCTGTCAATTTCAAAACTCAAGGGATGGTTGAAAGTAAGGCTACACCGACCCTTGCCCGATGGTTTTACGCTTAAAAATATCCTTTTAACCCGTAAAGCAGATGGTTGGTACACAACTATTTGTCTCGAAGATCCAACAGTACCAGTGTTCAACCCTGACGAAATCACCCCTACTTGGGACAACTCAATCGGGATGGATGCAGTACTGCATGAGGATGACTACCTTGCGACGTCAGAGGGCGAAAAACTGCCCTCGCTTAAATCATTCCGCAAGTCTCAATCGCGATTAGCCAAAGTTTCTAAACGCAAAGCAACCAAGAAAAAAGGGAGCGCTAACCGTCGGAGGCTAGCAAAAAGGGAAGCGCGAGAACATCAAAGTATTGCACGTTCCCGCAAAGATCATGCTTACAAAACTGCTCATAAATTGGTGCGTACTGGCAAGAAGGTTTTCTTTCACGAAGACTTAAATTTACGCGGTCTTACCAAGCGAAATAAAGCCAAAAAGGACGAGTTAGGAAAGTTTCTTTCAAATGGGCAAAGCGCCAAATCAGGATTAAATAAGTCTTGGTTGGATGCTGGTTTCGGTCAATTCTTTACTACGTTGGGCTACATAGCCTCAAAAGCTGGAGCAGCTGTAGTAAAGGTAAATCCTGCTTACACTTCGCAACTATTGTGCTATCGGGATGAACTTGTGTTCACCGATTGTTCAATCAGGACTTATTTTGACCCTCAAGAATTGCTTTATGTTGATAGGGATATTAACGCCTCAATCAACATAAAGCGTGTGGGGCTGGGACTGTTCCCCACAATAAAAAGCCGGAAAGGGAAAGTAGTAATTACTGCTGCGAAAGCTAGTACCTCGAAGGAAGTTCTGATAGCCTTGTCCAAGGTGTCAGAAGCCTACGCTCAACCTGTACTCAGGTCAGCGTAGGTAGTTCACTTGTTACAATTAACAACCAACAACGAAAAACTAAACAAATGTCTCTAACTGAAAATTATAAGTTAAATATAATCCAATGGTATCCAGGTCATATTGCGAAAGCAGAAAAAGCATTAAAAGAACAGCTTAAGCGGGTAGATGTCGTGCTGGAGGTACGAGATACCCGTATACCCATAACAACACGCCATCCCAAAGCAGATGAATGGGTGGCGAATAAAACACGGGTGTTGGTGCTGAACCGCCAAGATATGATTTTGCCTCAAGTGCGATCGCTCTGGGTCGATTGGTTCAAGCGTCAAGGTGAAACACCCTATTTTACCAATGCTCAGCAAGGTCAAGGAGTAGCTGCAGTTGCTTCATCCGCCCAAGCAGCTGGGGTAGAAATTAATAAAAAAAGACGCGAACGGGGAATGTTACCCCGTCCAGTCCGTGCTGTGGTTATTGGCTTTCCCAATGTTGGTAAATCAGCTTTGATCAACCGTTTATTAGGACGACGAGTTGTAGAAAGTGCCGCTCGTCCTGGGGTGACTCGCCAACTACGCTGGGTACGAATTTCTGAACATTTAGAACTGCTAGATGCGCCTGGTGTTATTCCTGCTAGACTGGAAGACCAACAAGCAGCTTTGAAACTAGCAATTTGCGACGATATCGGGGAAGCATCTTACGACAATCAGTTGGTAGCAGCCGCATTAGTAGATGTGATCAACGATCTGCAAACTACGGCTACTAATCTAGTACCACATCAACCCTTACTGACCCGATATCAACTTGACTCTATAACAATGACAGGAGAAGCATATTTACACGCCCTAGCAGAGCATCGTCATAAAGGTGATGTAGAAAGAACTGCGCGGCAACTTTTAACAGATTATCGTAAGGGACTTTTGGGTGCAATTTCTTTGGAATTACCCCCCACTTCCTAGCTGTGCCAATATTTATAATCGTATTTTTTTATACTTATTTGCCAGAATACAATTAAGAGTGTCATAAATAGGAGTCAGGAGTCAGCAATTCTGGAGTCAGAATACACCACCCATAAAGGGATGGTGTTTTACGAAAAGTTTTAACCCCTATCTCGGTAACGACTAGACACGGTTTTAACCAGTATTTATCATTCTGACTCCTGACTCCTGGCTCCTGAATTCTTCTTCATAAAGAAAGTAGTGAAAGGTATAACCTTAGCAAATCTCCTGATTTTGCGATGCTGGTAATTTTTCCTTTCATGATAGATCTAATACGGTCATGACTGAACTGAAACTGCGCCTACAAGAGGGAAATATTGAAACAACGGTGACAGTGCATCAGAATGTATTTGTAATCGGGCGGTTACCGCAATGCGATTTATACTTACCTTCTGGAGGAGTTTCTCGTCATCATGCTCGGTTAACAAAAACGGCTACTGGTGTATGGACTATTGAAGATTTAGGGAGCAAAAACGGTACACAGCTTAACGATCACCTTGTTAGTTCACCCCAAGAATTACATCACGGTGACATTATTATGCTAGGGGATGTAACCCTAATAGTGGTGATGAGCCATTCCTGGGATTCTTTAGTCCCAAAGCAAGAGACTATTTCTCAAGAAAGAACAATTGTTCATAACGTTAAACAATTACAAGAGCAATGGATACAAGCTTCCAGTGACGATGGCGATCTCAATAACAAGGAAAAAACTATCGCCCGCCTTAAAGATTTGGTAGATATAGCCAGAAATCTGTCAGCAGCAGCCTCAATAGAGGCGATTTTTTCGCAAGTGCAGGAAGTTGTTTTTCGTTATCTTAAAAGTATCGATCGCTTAGCGTTGTTAATTGATGTGACTGATTCTGGCAAACTTCTATTAATGAACGCTGCTACAAGAAATATTTCTCAACAAGAAAATCTATTGGCTGATGACAGATGGATTAGCCATAGTATTTGTCAAAAGGTATTTGAACAAAAAATCGCCATTCAAACAGCTGATGCGCAAAAAGATGAGAGGTTTGCTGGGGAACACAGTATTTTAATAAAAGGCATTCGTAGTGCAATGGCAGTGCCTTTATGGGATGAAAATAAAGTTGTTGGTGTTCTTTATGCTGATGCTCATCTTTCTTCATCCCACTGGGCTAAAGAAGGAGAGGAAGAACTCAGCTTTTTTTCCGCTTTAGCAAACCTTGTGGCTTCTAGTGTGCAACGTTGGCTATTAGCGGAGAAACTGAGAAGTCAAGAGATCATTCGCCAAAGACTAGAACGCTACCATTCGCCAGCAGTTGTACAGCAGTTAATCACTTTGGGCGCATTGCCAAATGGTCGTTTACCGCCTCAAGAAAGTGAAATTAGTATTTTATTTGCTGATCTAGTGGGTTTTACCGAGATTTCGGAACGATTAAAGCCAACCCAAATCGCAAAATTACTCAACATCTTATTTGAAGAGATGTTGCAAGAAGTGTTCGCCTGGGGTGGTACTTTAGACAAGTATATTGGCGACTGTATTATGGCGTTTTTTGGAGCACCGGAACCACAATCAGATCATGCAGATCGTGCTGTCGCCACCGCTATGGGAATGTTAACTCGTTTGGAACGTCTTAATACTAGACATTTTTGGCGAGAACCACTGCAACTGCGGATTGCGATTAATAGCGGTAAGGCGGTTGTTGGGGATGTTGGCAGTTCTCAAAGGGTTGAGTATACAGCTTTAGGTGCAACTATTAATCTGGCTGCTCGTATGGAAGCAGTCTGTCCTCCCGGTGAATGTGTCGTCAGTGAAGTTACTTATCACATGCTTTCAGAACCTTCTTGCTTTACGCAAATGGGGGACTATCGTTTTAAAGGGATTAATCGATTGGTCAGGATTTATCAGACGAATATGCAATAGGGCATGGGGCATGGGGCATGGGGCATGGGGCATGGGGCATGGGGCATGGGGCATGGGTAACTTTCTTCCGATGCTCTATGCTTGAGAATGAAGACTCTCAACGTGGGCTGAATTGTAGTGCTTGATATATAGCTTCGGGATTGGCAGCAATAACCTTCAGGTAAGCTTTTGCTGTTTGGTCTGGTTCACTGCGTCCTTGTTCCCAGTCCCGCAGAGTTCCAATCGGAATATGGTAACGCGCCGCAAATTCTTCCTGTGTCAATCCCAATGCGCGGCGGATAATTTTTACACGGGGAACCCGCTTCATACGGGCTAAATCTGCATCAGTAAGCGGCTGCGCGTCAGGGTCACTTTGAGCCGCAGCGAGAATTTCCTCTTCTGTCATGTGACGCATAGGCTGTTTAGGAAATGGTCTTTCACTACCGTCAGCCAATACCTCAACCGCCGTTCCATCTTTATTCATTCTCGCAGTAATGATCGTTTCGTTCATCAAAATTATTGGGTAGAAACCCCGTCATGACGGACGGCTTTATATTTTTTTGATTACCATTACCGCCTTGGGGTTAATAGATTCGGTGTACCAATGTGATTGTACTTTCGGTAGGACAGTTACTACCTCGAATCGTTCACCCTGTACGCATAACGGTTTTGCTCCTAGGAGCCTCCCATGGATGGGGTGATGTTAGCCTTGCCAAAGTTAAAGGGCGGTACTTTCCAAGCAGCACTGACTTAACCTGATAAATCTGTTTAACCACTTAGTTCTAGGGCTACAAACTGGCTGCGCATCTGTAGGTAGGAGCTTAAACGCTTCCCTTTAACGTAGTACGTTGCGGTACTTAGGCGGGTCAGCTATCCCTAAAGATTAAGGCACGAAGCCCTGTATCTTTAGGTCAGGGTGCTGACGTTTTTGTGCCTTTCTGGCACCATGCTTTTGCCAATTGCCTTGTTATTATTCCATTTAAAGTTATTTAGGTTATTTGTACTATACGGGAAACCAGTAGTTTTGTCAATTTTCTACTGGAAACGCAGTATTATGCCACATTCGATACAGAAATTGGGATACGCTGTCATTTCTCCTTCCTCTTTACACCAGCCCCCGCCTCGATGAGGGCTGGTTTCGCTGTTCTCTAGCAATTGTGAAAAAAGTTATTTATTTTTTAATTTTTATTTTAAATATTGGCGTAAGCAAATCATGTTGTTAGAATCTATCAGTGCAAATTCAACGGCACTAACTCATGAAAAAACTAAATGTAATCACGCAAAAATTGGTATATTTTGTATCTTTTTTAATTGCGAATCTTTAACATTTAGACATCAAATGTTCGTTGAAAGCCTAAAACTTTTTTGGTGTTGTGCACAATAAAAAGGAGTCAGGAGTCAGAATACAGAAGTCAGAATACACCACCCATACAAGGATAGTGTTTTAGCAAAAGTTTCAACCCCTATCTCGTCTACAACGAGATTTTAACCAAAAACTTCATTCTGACTCCTGGCTCCTGACTCCTGAATTCTTCTTCATAAAAATTTGGTAAAGCTAGAGCTACCACAAGCTATTTTGTAACAGGAGGTCAGGGAATGGCTATTGCTACCATTAATCCTGCAACTGGGGAGTTGGTCAAAACTTTTGAGCCACTTAAAGATGCAGAAATTGCCGCAAAACTAGATGTGGCACAAAAGGCGTTTGAAGAATATCGTAAGACTAGTTTTGAATTGCGATCGCGGTGGATGCTATCGTGTGCTGACATTTTAGACAAAGAAAAAGTTAAATTTGCTGAGCTAATGACCCTAGAAATGGGTAAGCCTTTAAAAGCAGCGATCGCAGAAGCAGAAAAATGTGCTGCTGTGTGTCGTTACTACGCGGAAAATGCGGAGAATTTTCTTGCTGATGTGCCAGTAAAAACAGATGCAAGCCAGAGTTTTGTAAAATACCAACCATTGGGAGTGATTCTCGCAGTTATGCCGTGGAATTTCCCCTTCTGGCAGGTGTTTCGCTTTGTTGCACCGGCACTTATGGCGGGAAATGTGGGATTGCTTAAACACGCTTCTAACGTGCCACAATGTGCGCTGGCAATAGAAGAAATTGTACAAAGAGCAGGGTTTCCAACAGGTGTGTTTCAAACACTCTTAATTGGTGCTGCTAAAGTTGCTGATTTGATAGCAGATGACCGTGTAAAAGCTGCAACCTTGACAGGAAGCGAACCAGCCGGGGCAAGTTTAGCAGCCGCAGCAGGGAAACAAATTAAAAAAACCCTCCTAGAATTGGGAGGAAGCGATCCGTTCATCGTGTTAGCAAGTGCAGATCTAGAAGCGGCAGCTGTAACGGCAACTACAGCAAGAATGTTAAATAGCGGGCAATCTTGTATTGCTGCGAAACGTTTCATTGTAGTCGAGGCGATCGCAGATAAGTTTGAACAGCTACTACTAGAAAAATTTGAAGCCCTAAAAGTTGGCGATCCCATGCACCCAGACACCGATTTAGGACCATTAGCAACTCCGGATCTTCTTAAGGAATTAGATCAGCAAGTGCAAACTTGTGTCAAGGAAGGAGCAAAAGTCCTAACAGGTGGATATCCTTTATCAGATCGTCCAGGTAATTTCTACCCGCCGACAATTATTACTAAAATTCCCCCAGGTAGTTCCGCAGAACAAGAAGAATTTTTTGGTCCCGTAGCTTTGTTGTTTCGGGTTCCGGATATTGATGTAGCTATTAAAGTTGCAAATTCCACACCGTTTGGCTTAGGTGCTAGTGCTTGGACAAACAATGAGCAAGAACGCGATCGCTTGATTTCAGAGATCGAAGCAGGTGCAGTATTCATCAATGGTATGGTCAAATCCGATCCTCGATTGCCCTTTGGTGGGATCAAGCGTTCTGGTTATGGAAGAGAATTGAGTATCCAAGGCATACAAGAGTTTGTCAATGTTAAAACAGTGTGGGTAAAGTGATTGGGATCGGTTATTTGCTATTCCTTAGCATAACGATCAACCCCTAACACCTAAATTTATGCATCTACAATTTTTTTCAGGAGTGAGAAAAAATTAAATGAATACGGCAGAACTACTAGTCCAGTGTTTGGAAAATGAAGGAGTGCAATATGTTTTTGGACTTCCTGGGGAAGAGAACCTGCACGTTTTGGAAGCATTAAAAAATTCTTCCATTCAATTTATTACCACACGTCACGAACAAGGTGCAGCGTTCATGGCGGACGTTTATGGACGCCTAACAGGAAAAGCAGGAGTTTGTCTTTCTACTCTTGGTCCTGGTGCAACAAACTTAATGACTGGGGTAGCAGACGCAAACCTAGACGGTGCGCCTCTAGTAGCGATTACTGGACAAGTAGGAACAGATAGAATGCACAACGAGTCCCACCAATATTTAGATTTGGTGGCGATGTTTGCACCTGTGACAAAATGGAACAAGCAAATTGTTCGACCAAGTATCACACCAGAAGTTGTGCGCAAAGCATTTAAGCTAGCACAAACCGAAAAACCCGGCGCAGTTCACATTGATTTGCCAGAAAACATTGCTGCAATGCTAGTAGAAGGCAAACCTTTGGCTAAAAATAACGTAGACAGAACTTTTGCCTCTTTTCACAGTATTAGAGCAGCAACAGCCGCAATTTCTCAAGCAGCTAATCCCATTATCTTAGTAGGAAATGGTGCGATTCGCGCTCAAGCCAGTGATGCTGTAACGCAATTTGCCACCCAAATGAATATTCCTGTTGTCAATACATTCATGGGCAAGGGCGTTATCCCCTATACTCATCCTTTAGCTTTGTGGTCAGTCGGGTTACAACAACGAGATTTCGTTAACTGTGGCTTTGACAATACAGATTTAGTAATTGCTATTGGCTATGATCTGATTGAGTTTTCACCTAAAAAATGGAATCCAAACGGTAATATTCCAATTGTTCATATTGCAGCAAATCCAGCGGAGATTGATAGCAGTTATATCCCCAACGTTGAAGTTGTAGGCGATATTTCTGACTCCCTCTTTGAAATCTTAAAATTAGCAGATCGCCATGATAAGCCCGCTCCCTATGCTATCAGCTTACGAGCCAATATTCGTGCCGACTACGAACAATACGCTAAAGATGACGGATTTCCCATTAAGCCACAAAAGTTAATTTATGACTTACGGCAAGTTATGGGGCCAGACGATATAGTTATATCTGACGTTGGCGCACATAAAATGTGGATCGCTCGCCATTATCATTGCCATAGTCCCAACACTTGCTTAATTTCCAACGGCTTTGCTGCAATGGGTATTGCCATTCCTGGTGCTTTAGCTGCAAAACTTGTTTATCCTAATCGCAAAGTTGTAGCTGCAACTGGCGACGGCGGTTTCTTAATGAACAGCCAAGAATTAGAAACTGCTTTGCGCATCGGTACTCCGTTTGTCACCCTCATATTCAATGATGGTGGCTATGGCTTAGTTGAGTGGAAGCAAGAAAATTACTTTGGCAAAGGCAAATCAGCCTTCGTACATTTTACCAACCCCGACTTTGTTAAGTACGCAGAAAGCATGGGTTTAAAAGGGTATCGAGTCGAATCCGCTACTGATTTAGTTCCCATCCTCAAAGAAGCTCTGGCACAAGATGTCCCAGCAGTCATAGATTGTCCAGTGGACTATCGCGAAAACACCCGCTTTACCCAAAAAGCTGGCGAGTTAAATTGCTCCGTGTAGCTTAGTTTGTAGTTGCGCTTTAGCGCACTAAAGTGCAACTACAAACCAAGAATGCTAACTTACTTATCTCCATCAGCTCTCTTTCCAGCATCCTTAGCAGATTTTAGCAACAACACACTAATGCTCCCATAAATCTGAACTTCAGACGCCGCAACTTTTCCCTCTGAAACTTTTCCCGAAAAAATTAGCACAAGACTTGCAACCCCTGTAATGACAGTCATCGCTAAAAATGTATAAGCAAGTTTGAAAGCTACACGAGCTTGGCGAAGTCTTTCTTGATCAACTGGATGAGTAGATTTATTGTGATTATCCATCGTACTTGCCCCTGCAATGAACTCTACAATTTCATTAAATTGGGGCAATAGTTGAAATCCAGGTAGAGAAATAGTTGACTTGTAGGTGAATTAAGTACTTAATTAATTACATAAAGCTAAACCATCTCAGATTTCAGCCTTTGGCGAATCGATCTCTACTCTCATCTAGCCTAAAGTATAAAATTGCGTAGGTTGGGTTGAGGGACGAAACCCAACATCTTTAGCATTTCGTTGGGTTTCACTTCGTACCCCTACGGGGAAGCAAGCTACAACCCAACCTACCACTACCACTACTACTACTCTCATCTAGTCGTAGCGGGCAAGATGCCCGCACTACATTTAAAATAATTTCTAATTCTTCACCCTAAAACATTAGCCAAATCCAAAACAAAGCCTGCCAAAACATCCTCACCCGATAAACTAGTCGGAGAATTTAAAACTTCTACTTCTCGATTACAACGATAAATCTCCACCTGCTTATCTTTAGGATTAATCAACCAACCTAAACGCAAACCATTATCAATATATTCCCGCATCTTGGCTCGCGTATCTTCCATATCATCAGTTTCAGAAACTAACTCTACCGCAAAATCTGGACATAAAGGTAAATACTTCTTTCTTTGCTGCAATGTTAATTTATCCCATCTTTCCTGCTTTATCCAAGACGCATCAGGAGAACGTATCGCACCATTAGGAAGTTTAAAACCTGTAGAAGAATCAAAAGCTTTGCCTAAATTCTTTTGACTATTCCACAACCATATTTGACCCAGTAAATCAAAATTGCGGTTTCCCGTTTCTCCCCCCGTCGGAGACATAATAACCAATTCTCCTGATGATGTTAATTCTAGTCTTAATTCTTGATTAACAGCTACAAGCTGCTCAAATTCGTCGTCAGTAAATTTTAGCGCCAGAGGTAATTGTAAGGTTAAGGCTGTCATAATTAATTCCTCTCGACTACAATTATTTTACCGGGTTTACTTTTCCTTGCTATCCATCCCTAATGCACTTTCAATTTTCCTGTGTTTACTTGTTGCGGATCAACTTCTACCCTAACTCGATGAGTTCAGCAAGATGGAAAGTAAGAACTTTGCCATCGGTGTAGCCGCGCTTCGCGATCGCGCATTTTATATTCCTAATCGGCGGTAAAGTTCAGCATTTTTTTGCAGTACGTAGCTAGCAGCTTGGTTAAACTCATGTTTTGGAGAGTTTAACAGATTTTCTAGAGAAGCAGATAACAATTCTTCAATCGAGATACCCAACGTTTGCGCCAATCCCTGCAATTTTTGGAGTTGCTGATCCGTAATTTTAATTGTGATGACAGCCATATTCCCTTTCCTAGCTAGTCTTTGTCTAACATGTCTGTAAGCACGGGAATTATTTAAACTAACCAGTTATGTATAGTTAGTCCAACAATATGACCAAAATGGGATTGATTATTGGTAACTACAGCCATGTGATTAACCATTGCTGAAGCAGCTATCAAAATATCAGCATCCCCAATGGGAGTTCCTTTTTTTCTGAGTTCGGCATAAATATCAGAAGCTTGGACAATTATCTCATCAGTTAAAGGAATAATAATGTTATCACCACAAAACTGTTCAAAAGCTTGAATTTGTTTATTAGCGCCTTTTGCTTTTAGTCCTCGTAGAATTTCATAGCGAGTAATAATAGAAAATGTGAATTTATCATATTGCTCTAAATACGCTTGAGCTTTAGCAATAACAAGCGTATTTTGACGCATGATAGCTGATAAAGTATCAGTGTCTAAAAGAACTTCTCCTTGATTCATTGTTCAGTTTGGGCAGCAAAAAAATTGTTTCGTTGCAGAGCGATTTCTTCAATTTCGTCAATATCTGCTGGCGACAATCCCTCATATACGTCAGCAGCAAGTTTTAGAATTTTTTCTGGATTAGACCGAGTAGTATATTCAACCGTTATTTGGACAGATTCGCCTTCATTTAGATTAGGTTTTTCTAGTGGTCGAAATACACCATTTTCATAAATAGCTTTTATACTTTGCATTGTGTTATCTCCTGAATAATTACTAAAAGATCATCTGAAACTTAACCATGTTTCCATTTTAGACATATTTTTGATAACCATATAGCAATGAAAAATCACTCGCGAGAATTTCCAATTGTTGTAACTACCCTGTTACCTTCCACAATCACACAGTTCAGAATCAGCAACTAGCTGCTTAGGAACGCGGACTAGAACGGAATAAGATAAACAACAAAGACCGCATTGATTTCATTAACGACATAGTGTACGAAGAAAGATCGTGCAATTGATATAAAATATCACCAGTTGTCAATTAAGACCAATGGCGCGATCGCTCAAAGTTGCCCCAGAGTACATTCAAAAAGTTAGGTCAGCACTTCAGCGTAATAGCTATCCCAGCCAGAAAGCTTTAGCTGTAGACGTAGGGTTATCTGAATCAACAGTCAAAAGCTTCCTGAGTGGTAAGCCTGTTGATTATTTGAATTTTGTCGAAATTTGTGAGAAACTAGGTTTAGATTGGCGTTCTATTGCTTATCAAGAGCCAGAAACTCAATTAATCCCCCCAAACGAGAACCCTTCACCCTTCATCACTGGTTCCCCTGTTACCCATCCGCGTTACTTTTTTGGGCGAGAGAAGGAACTCAAACGCTTATTCAATCTGCTCAAACGTCATCCTCTGCAAAACGCTGCTATTATCGGCAAAAGGCGTATTGGCAAAACCTCGCTACTGCACTACCTCAAAAATATCACCATCACCCCACCAGAACAATTACGTCCTGGACAAAAATATGATTGGCTACCAAATCCAGAAAACTACAAGTGGATATTTGTAGATTTTCAAGATCCTCGCATGGCAAGTAAAGAGAGGTTACTTAGCTATATTCTAGAATGCCTGAATCTAAAAGTCGCAAACGCTGGTAGTTTAGATGAGTTTATGGATGTGGTGAGTGATGAGTTGCGATCGCCTACAGTCATTTTACTAGACGAGATTGGCGTTGGTTTACAACGCTGTCCAGAACTAGACGATAGTTTCTGGGATAGTTTGCGTTCATTAGCAACCAACCATACAAGGGGAAACTTAGCGTTTATCTTAGCAACCCATGAATCACCCATTGAACTTGCTCACAACACTGGGCATAGTTCACCCTTTTTCAATATTTTCGGCTACACTGCGACTCTAGGCGCATTAACACAGGATGAAGCGCAGGAATTAATAGCTAGTTCGCCAATTCCTTTTCCTGATGAGGATGTAGAGTGGATTCTCAATCGCAGTCAATGCTTACCACTGCTGCTGCAAATTCTTTGTCTCGAAAAATTGTTTACTTTAGAAGAGGGTGAAACAAATGAAGATTGGCGTGAGGAGGGGTTACGACAGATAGAACCATTTGCTCATTTGTTAGAGACAGAAAGGGAAAAGTAAAAAATGCCTTTTAGTAGTTACAAGAGTATTAGCGCTGTTTCTAAGGAATTTCAAATTAAGTATGTGCGTGATGATTTCATTGTTGAAATTGAATTTCCTATTAGTGATGTTTTTCGAGAAGAATTAGATTTGATTTTCAATGAGGGGGTTTTTGATAATTCAGAAATAGCTGTTTGTGAAAATATTATATATCCTGTTTTAAAAGAGGTTTGGAAACACTACCGAAGAAATTTTTTGGTATGGAGTCACCAAACATTGATTTATGACGAAAAATTGTGCGGGATTCCTGATTATATTTTGGCAAAGCGTTCTCCTCTTGGGACAGTCGTTTTCGACAAACCATATTTCGTACTAGTTGAAGCTAAAAAAGAGAGTGACTTTACCGAAGGCTGGGGTCAGTGTTTTGCCGAAATGGTCGCAGTTCAGCGTCTTAATAATCAGCCAGAACAAATCATATTTGGTATTGTTTCTAATGGCGCTATATGGCAGTTTAGTAAGTTGAATTTAGATGTTTTTACTCAAAATAAAACTTTCTATACAATTCAAGAATTAGAACGGCTATTTGCAGCAGTTAACTATGTTTTCCAGCAGTGTCAATTACAATTAGAACTTTAAAGTTAAGTACGTGGGTGAATTTACAACTATATAATGAAATATCTGATATCTTGCACCTGGGCTATCAGCCAGCCAGCCAGCGATTTAAATCGCTGGCTGATAGCTAAAGTCCTCTTAAGAGGACTGATCAAGGATTTCAGTCCATTTCAATGGACTTAACCTATTAGCCCGGAACTTAAGTTCTGGGCGGGATATCGGGCTGATTCAGCCGGGGTGCAAGATGTCAGATATGAAATCTCTGTAATTGGTTCGTAGTTGTACCGCCAAATCCTTTAAGCTGGGAAACCAGTCCAACGCACTGGCTCGCTTTAGCGCTATTAATGTTTAAGTCAAAACCTAGATAAAAGCCATGACGACTAATCTACCCCTAAAACTCAACAGCTTACCAAAAAGTTTACCTCTAGATGGTGCTGTCCGCATTGAATTAGCAGAAGGATTACCGATATTTCGGGCTTCTAGTCCATTACAAGAGAAAATTGAAACGTTAATAGCTAAACAAAAAAAATCTACTCTTACTTCTGAAGAAGAAAAAGAGTTGGATGAATATGAAGAATTAAATGATTATCTGAATTTGGTTAACAAGACTATGAGAAGCGTTTTACAAAAGCCTCTACATGGTACAGTTATTCGTTATGATGACCCATTTGAACCTGCTGTACCTATTGAGGATTGGGAATTACTGCAATGATCATACTAGACACCCATATATGGATTTGGTGGGTTGCTAATCATCCTCGACTAACTGAGAAATATCGAAATTGGATAGAAGAATATCAATCTAAAGGATTGGGAGTGAGCATTATTTCTTGTTGGGAAGTTGCTAAACTAGTTGAAATCAATAAGCTTACTCTTTCCATTCCAGTTGATGAGTGGTTAGCAGCAGCTTTGGCTTATCCAGGAGTACAACGACTCGATCTCACGATTCCAATAATTGTTGAGTCTACCAAACTAACAGGGTTTCACCGCGACCCATCTGACCAAATCATTGTTGCTACAGCAAGAATTTATGGGTGTCCCTTACTCACAATGGACGCAAAAATTCTGGCATATCCCGATGTGCAAACTCTTAAGTAATTCTATTAGCCGAGGTGAGGTAAATTAAATGCCTAGCCAATTACCGCACAACGTCTATACCTATGCACCAGAGCAGCACCCTAACTTAATACTGGGTAGCCTACAATTACTCTTCTGGCTTTTTTTCCGTCCCACAGCATGGCGTAATCACCTCAAGCGCATTGCTCCCGATTTAGACAGTGATTCATCTCTGATTTTTTTTGTAGGGCGAGGGCGATGGCGGAACCCTCGTTTGTGGCGAATGGTAGTACAGGGATATTTTATTTTACCTATTTTGGCTAATTTAATCTTGGGTTTGGTGCTGTGGGCATTGGGTGAATCGCTTGCAAATATAATTCCTCGCGTGGCGGTAGGCGTGAAGGGAGCCGTGGCGGGAGGGATGGCGGGAGGCGTGGTGGGAGGCGTGGCGAGAGGCGTGGCGAGAGGCGTGGCGGGAGGCGTGGCGGGAGGCGTGGCGCTAGGCGTGGCGCTAGGCGTGGCGCTAGGCGTGGCGGAAGGCGTGGCGGGAGGCGTGGCGCTAGGCGTGGCGGCAGGCGTGGCGTTTGGCGTGGCGGAAGGCGTGGCGGCAGGCGTGGCGGTAGGCGTGGCGGCAGGCGTGGCGGCAGGCGTGGCGTTTGGCGTGGCGGAAGGCGTGGCGTTTGGCGTGGCGGCAGGCGTGGCGCTAGGCGTGGGTATGACAATTAATTCCTGGCGACCCGTGATGTTTTATCCATTCCTGCAATTATGGAATATGGTCCTTTATCAATTAGACAAAAGGCGCATGGGTAGGCGGCAGAGTTTGTTATGCAGGAACTCTGCTTTTTGGGATGAGTGGCAGTATCTACCGTTAAGCGGCTTGGATAAGCATTTACTTTGGGTCATAGAGCATTACCCAGTTGAAGGAAAAGCAGCTATTGATTATTTGAGTAACAGTAAACAACGTTGGGCTGTTCAATCTGCACAAATTGAGTTGGATGCACGAAGTTTAGAACGGTGTGAAAATTTAGAAACTATCCGTAAAGTTCACCCCAGATTGGTAGTTGATGAACTAGAAAACCCAGCTAGCCCTTTACTACGTATCTTTAGCCGCATAAGTGAAGATGTTGACGCTGCGCTAAATCAAAAAAGTTCCTATAATCAGCGTCTAGCACTCAGGGCTGTGATAGATCGTTTATATGGACAGCTACAGGACTTAACTCGCAGCAGCAATAAATACGCTCCTCGTTTCTACCCAATAGCCCAAACTTGGCATCATATCATAGCCAACTATGTAGATGAACTAGCAAAAGCTGTTGAACTGCGCCAAGAAATTGACTCTCCTTATATTATTGGTGTACCCCTCACACAAGAACAAGAAATCTTCACTGGGCGCGATGACATTGGTACACGCATTGAGCAATTACTTTTAGATCAACGCCGTCCACCGTTGTTACTCTATGGTCAGCGACGCATGGGCAAAACGTCTCTACTCTATAACTTAGGACGCTTACTGCCTAACACCATCATCCCGATGTTTGTAGATTTACAAGGCGCACCTTCATCAGCAAGTGACCACGCAGGTTTTCTCTACAACCTTGCTAAAGAGATGGTGAATTCAACAAAAAAGCTAGGTGGTTTAAAATTACAATCCTTAACTCGCGAAGCGCTAGCAAATGATCCCTTTACTTGCTTTTATGAATGGTTGGATCAAGTAGAGCAAACATTGGAACAAAATACAGCCCTACTAATGCTGGATGAGTTTGAGGTTCTAGATAGTGCCATAGCTAAAGGACGCTTTGATGAGCAAGATATTTTGGGTATGCTGCGTAACCTCATACAACATCGTCCGCGCTTTAAAGTTCTGCTATCAGGCTCTCATACTCTAGCAGAATATCAGCGCTGGTCTAGCTATCTGATCAATGTCCAAATTGTACATATCAGTTACTTACAGGAAGCAGAAGCGCGTTCGTTAATTGAGCGCCCTGTTGAAGATTTTACCCTACGCTACGAACCAGACGCAGTTGAACGAGTGTTGCAACTCACCCGTTGTCACCCTTTCTTAGTACAACTGCTCTGTGGAGAAATCGTTGCTCTTAAAAACGAACAAGATCCATCTATCCGCCGATTAGCAAATTTAGCAGATGTGGAAGCAGCAATACCACACGCTTTAAGCAGTGGCGGCTTTTTCTTCGCTGATATTCAAAACAACCAAGTAGATGCTGATGGACTAGCTATCTTGCGCTTTATCGCAGCACAAGGAGAAGGCGCTATAGTTAGCAGTCAAACTATATTAGAAGAATTTTACGATCGCGCTGATCCCTCAGAAGACGCAGGAAACATCGCGCGAAGTCATCCCAGTATAAATTTACTCTTACAACGCGAACTCATTGAAGAAGTAAACGACGGCTACCGTTTCCAAGTTGAATTGATTCGCTTATGGTTTGCTAATCTTGATAGAGCAAACCTAAAATAAATAGAGCTAAGTTAAAGAGATTACACTCATGCGTGTCTTTGTGTTACTTTTTAATGCTCGAACCGACAATGAAGGCATTCACTCCATTCGGGAGGGCGATCGCGATAAGATTCTCATGTTTGAATCAGAGGACGATGCAACCCGCTTTGCTTTAATGCTGGAAGCTCAAGATTTCCGTTCTCCTACAGTAGAGGCAATGGATGACGAGGAAATTAAGCTATTTTGCAAGGAAGCTGGCTATAATTGGGAAATTGTTCCAACAAACAGCAATGAATTAGCGATTCCTCCAGAATTTAATCTTGAACAACCCGATTGGCAACCAGACGCCAAAAAAGATGAAACAGGTAGGGAAACCTCGCAGCCCAACCAAGAGTCACAAGAAAAACAAGAACTCTCTAATTCTGAACTAGACAGCATCCGCCGTAAACTTGAAGGGTTGCTCTAGAACTGCTCCCCTGCTACCTCCTCGCAAAAAACAATCATGACCAATTTAAAAGAACGTGGACACCTTTTAACTGAGCAGATCAATCCTGATAGTCTTAACTTAGATCAGTGTAGTTCTGTCGAATTAGTAGAACTATTTAATCGTGAAGATGAAAAGGCTGTGGCTGCTGTTGCTGCTGCTCAAGTTGAATTGGCTGAGGCGATTGACGCAACAGCAGAGCGTTTACGTCAAGGTGGACGCCTTTTTTATATTGGTGCGGGAACAAGTGGAAGATTAGGAGTGTTAGACGCTGCTGAATGTCCACCTACTTTTTGTACTCCGCCGGAATTGGTGCAGGGGATTATTGCTGGTGGTGCTGGTGCTTTGGTTCGCAGTTCAGAAGATTTAGAGGATCGCGCTCAAGATGGAGAAGCTGCGATCGCACAACGCCACATCACCCAACTAGATGTAGTAGTCGGTATTACGGCAGGTGGAACAACACCATTTGTTCATGGTGCATTACAAGCAGCTCGTCAGCGAGGAGCTACTACTATTTTTATCGCTTGTGTCCCTGTGGCACAAGTGAAATGTGAGGCTGATATTGATATTCGTCTATTAACTGGACCAGAAATACTAGCTGGTTCAACTCGCCTCAAAGCTGGCACGGCAACAAAGCTAGCTTTAAATATTCTTTCCACCGGTGTCATGGTGAAGCTAGGCAAAGTTTATGGTAATCGCATGGTTGATGTGGCGGTTACCAACGACAAGCTACGCGATCGCGCTTTACGAATTTTGCAAGATCTCACAGACTTAAGCCGAGAAGCTGCGGATTCGTTACTAACAAAGAGCGGTAAATCAGTAAAGTTAGCACTCTTAATGCACTGGACTGGCTTGGAAAAACAACAGGGTTTAAACCTTCTCTCAGAATATAAAGGTAATCTTAGAGCAGCCGTTGCAGGCTACAAAGAAGCGGGAGTTGAGTAACCAGGATCAGTTATCAGTTATCAGTTATCAGCCAACAACTGATAGCTCAATTCTGTGAGCGGATCAGTTATCAGGAAGAGCAGCATTTATCAATTAACACCGCTCCATAGATCTTGATCACTGATAACTGTTGACTGTTTACTGATACTACTCTTCCTCTTGTTTAGCTGGAACTTCCACCGCCGTTACATCAATTGTGCCTTCGGGTGCGAAGCGTTTAAAATGACCTTGTTGCACTAACAACTGTTCGCTACAGCTAGGACACTGCAGTTGAGTGTTGTTTAGACCATTAAATTCGTATCCGCACACAGGACAGCGATCGCTAATCAAATTATGTTGCAGCCACCAGCGAAACCCAAAAAATATAAGAATAGGTGTCAACAATAGTAACCCAACAATAATTAGCAAGGAATTAACTAACCAACCCAAGCCCAATGACCCCAACAACCATACAACTGCTAGTAGGGTGAGCCAAACGCGGAAATTAGACAGATTAAACTGAAATGTTTTAAGGCTCATGTTTTAAATGTCGTCTTGCTCTCCCTCTAGGATAGCGAGTTTATTGAATAGTAGTTGACATCTTCTTGGTTAAAACATGCGCGTACTTGAGTGCTAAGTTTTTCTAATAACGATGGTATCGATTATAGGATGGACGGTCATACCCACGGTAGTATCGATTATTATAATATGGGCGACGATACCTACGGTAGTATCGATTAT
The DNA here is from genome assembly GCF_017591665.1 of Aetokthonos hydrillicola CCALA 1050. Taxonomy (GTDB): domain Bacteria; phylum Cyanobacteriota; class Cyanobacteriia; order Cyanobacteriales; family Nostocaceae; genus Aetokthonos; species Aetokthonos hydrillicola. Next base: position 133,149 of record NZ_JAAKGC010000012.1, read on the forward strand.
AGTGCGGGCGATACCGACGATAGTAGTATGGTCGACGGTATTGGCGATGGTAGTATGGTCGACCGTATCCGCGATGGTAAGGCTGAGCAAGGGCACTCTCGCCGAAACTTAATGAAACTGCTGTACCCAAAAAAGCTGCCATAATAGCTAAAGTCAAGCGCTTCATCTCCACTCACCTCAACAAAGTACATTTAATAAAAGGAGTCAGGAGTCAGAATACAGGAGTCAGAATACACTACCCATAAAGGGATGGTGTTTTAGCACTCATTTTCAACCCCTATCTCGTCCACAAGGGATGAGGTTTTTACCAACAAGTTCATTCTGACTCCTGACTCCTGACTCCTGAATTCTTCTTCATAAAAGGAGGAACCACTTCTGCACCCCGGTTTACCAGCGCACGAATCTGGCATTCAGAATAATTCTCTACAGACGGTGGATGATAATGGGAGTTTAAACTCCCGCTGTCCACACGATGTCTATAATTGTTTGTGGACTAAAATACGCACCCAAATTGATTCTGACTCCTGAAGTCTGAATAGTGACTCCTTCTTTAAGAATATTTTTTTTGAATAAAATATTATCAAATGTTAAGCATAGCTACCATAAATATTTCACTATCAAATAGTTAATGACTCTTTATTTAGAAAGTAGTACCGACTATACATTTCATGTTATGCTTATTAGGGGTTATATTCGGTTATGCAGTTTGTGCTTATCTATATTACAAGCGTCTCTCCGAATCTAAATCTCTACGCCATTTGATTCTGGAGATATTCTATGTCAATTTATGTTGGTAATCTATCCTATCAGGTCGGGGAAGAAGATCTCAAGCAGGTCTTTTCAGAATATGGAACTGTGAAAAATGTTCAACTGCCTACAGACCGCGAAACAGGTCGGATGAGAGGCTTTGGATTTGTAGAAATGGGAACAGAAGCTGAAGAAACAGCAGCGATTGAAGCCCTCGACAATGCAGAATGGATGGGTCGCAACTTAAAGGTTAATAAGGCTAAGCCCAAAGAAGACAGAGGTTCATTTGGTGGCGGCGGCGGTAGGCGTGGAAACAATAGTGGTGGCGGATACTCAAGGCGCTACTAAGCTCTGAGAAGATTCACAACTTAAACTCTCAAAATTGCTGGGTAGACTCCGAGTCTGCCCTTTTTTAGCTAGGTGTTAGGGGGTAGGAGTTAGGAGTTACGTAATGAAGGAATGTATCGACCCCTATTCTTGATTAAAAGTTCCATATTCTCTATCCCCCTATTAAAACTTATCTGTCTCAACAAAATGTTAAATTAATTTTCCACAGGCACCTATAAACTAGTTGACTAGTATAAAAAATTTTTATTATCTTTCTCTTAACCAAAGATTAATATTTACGCAAACAGATTAAGTGTATTTATGATCAGTTTTATTACAGAATTTAATTTTCTCTTTGGATAAGATATATTAATATCTAGATATCTTATATCTAAGCGTAAACAATTCTTGGTTGGCTTATGAAACTCCCTTTAATTGTTAAATTATTAACAGGGGTTGCGATCGCGTATGGCACAACTGTAACCCTTAATCAACCCAGTTATGCGGAAGGCGCAACCTTCCAGTGTGCTAAAAACAAAGGTGTGTTCACAACATTTGTTCGTACGCAAGACGGCAAGAACTTGCCGATGATCAACTGGGTTTCCAACTATTTCGGTAATCAGGGTTTGTCACAACAACAGCGGTGTCAGGAAATATCCCGAAGATTTCAGAGCACCTATGACAATGGTCTTCTAAGATATATCAAAGGAGGTACATTGAACAAACAACCCGTTGTGTGTGCTGCTACTGAAAAAAATGCTGCTTGTAAAGAAAACACCTTGTTATTCACTCTTAAACCAGGTAGTGATCCCGACGCAGTTGCGCGTAAGCTATTTGATCGGCGCGCTTTAGCAGCTGGAAAAGGAGTTGATCAGAGTGGCGGCGATACCAGTAAAGATCCAGTTCACATTGATGTTGAGGCATACTTATACTTTGTACCATCTCAAGAAAATGAAGACGCAAGTAATACTCCTTAGATGAATTGGCTTAAATTTACACTGGTCCCTTCTGTTGGCTGCTTATTACTTACGCTGTCAACATGGGCAGCAAATGTGAGTGGTGGCAAGCTTACTCAACCACAAAAACCACTCAATCAGCTGTCTGTACAACAGCTACACTCATCTGCACAAGCAATCACTGTAAAGGTGATGTCGCAGACTGTCTTAGGCTCAGGGATTCTACTAAAACAGCAAGGACCCATTTATACTGTTTTAACTAATGCCCATGTACTGCGAGCGGGAGGAGTACCGTATCGCATTCAAACCAACGATAATCGTATTTGGCTAGCAACTGTGTATAAAACGAATCGTTTTGGTGAAAATGATTTAGCCTTATTGCAGTTCCGCAGCGCTGGGCCTGTTTATAAAGTAGCATCTATTGGTTCTTCCCCAACAGAGGGAGAGTCGGTTTATGCCGCTGGGTTTACCTTAACAGAAGATGGATCTAGGAAAAAAGACTTTGCGTTCACAACTGGTAAAGTGTCGTTAGTACTGCGCAAAGCTTTGGAAGGGGGATATCAAGTTGGCTATACTAATGATATTCAAAAAGGTATGAGCGGAGGACCACTTTTAAATCGTCGCGGTTTTGTTGTGGGAGTAAATGGCATGCATGCATATCCTTTGTGGGATGCGCCTTCTTTGTTTGCTGATGGTTCCGAAGCCGAACCAGCGTTGCATCAAAAAATTATTCACCTAAGTTGGGCTGTACCCATAGAAAAAGTGTTGCCACATAATAAATTTTATTGAACGAATGAACTTTTATTCTCGACTTGCACCAGCATTAATTCAAGTATCAATTGTTCTTGTGCAGACGCAAATGGCGGTAGCTTTATCTGCACCAGAAATTTCTAAAATTGCTCAAGAAGTTATAGTGCAAATCGAAAGTAAAACGCCTAGGTATGGCTGTGGCGTGATTATTAAGCATGTAGATAACACTTATACAGTTTTAACAGCTGGTCATGTAGTCGAAAACTCAGATAAATATGAAATTATCACTCCTGATCAAAAGCGCTATCCCCTCAACTACAGCACAGTCAAGCTTTTACCAGGAGTAGACTTAGCCATATTGGAGTTTACTAGTAAGGAAAATTATACTGTTGCTAAGATAGGCAACTCTGACACCAGCACAGAAGGAACAAAAGCTTATGTAGCTGGATACCCTGAGCCCACATTTGCGATTAATAAGTCAATCTACACGTTCGTTCCTGGGATTATTAATGCTAATGCCTCTAAAGCCTTGCGCGAAGGCTATGGTTTGGTTTATAGCAATGAAACTAAAAAAGGTATGAGTGGTGCGCCAGTGTTCAATGAATCAGGGGAAGTCATAGGAATTCACGGTAGGGAAGACAAAGATCCGAAATCAGACAAAACAGGCTTTTATTTAGGCATTCCCATTAACACCTTCGTAAGAATGTCACCAAAAGTTGGGGTAGCTTTGGGAGTTTCTGCACCTGCGGTAGTATACACAGACTTTAAAGCTGATGATTTCTTGATTCAGGGTAGGAGTAAGTATGACAAAGGAGATTTCCAAGGAGCCATTACTGACTATAGCTCGGCAATTCGCCTCAATCCGAAGTATGCCAATGCTTATAACAATCGGGGGCTTGCTCACGCTCAGTTAGGCGAGAAGCAGGACGCCATCAACGATTATAATCAAGCTCTACAAATTAATCCCAACTTAGTATTGGCTTACTATAATCGAGGAGCTGTTCGTGCTCAGTTAGGAGACAAGCAGAAAGCTATTGAGGATTATAACCAAGCCCTAAAGCTTGATCCAAATTACGCCAATGCCTATAATAACCGAGGTCTAGCCCGTGCTGAATTAGGAGATAAGCAAAAAGCACTCGAGGATTATAACCAAGCCCTAAAGCTTGATCCTAACTTAGCCTTAGCATACAACAACCGAGGAGGGGTCCGTGCTGAGTTGGGAGACAAACAGGGAGCTATTGAGGATTACACCCAAGCCTTAAAGCTTGATCCTCAATTAGCTGTAGCCTACAATAACAGAGCTTATGCTCGCAGTCAGTCAGGAGACAGACAGGGAGCTATTGATGACTACAGCCAAGCTTTGCGAATTAATCCTAAATTAGCTATAGCCTACAGTAACCGAGGTTTAACCCGCGCTCAGTTAGGAGACAACCAAAAAGCTATTGACGATTATAACCAGGCTTTGCAGATCGACCCGAACTTAGCTCAAGCTTATAGTAATCGAGGATCTGCCTACGCTGAATTGGGCGATAAGGAACACGCGATCGCAGATTTGCAGAAAGCAAGCGATCTGTTCCGACAACAAGGAAGAACTGACGACTATCAAAGAACTATCGCCTTGATAAGAACTCTTCAACCTCTTTCAGGGCAACCAAAGGTTAAAAATTACAAAAAGGAGTCAGGAGTCAGGAGTCAGAAGTCAGAATACACCACCCTTAAAGGGACAGTGTTTTAACGAGATTTTCAACCCCTTTCTCGGTAACGAGTAGACAAGGTTTTAAACCAATATTCGTCCGCCACTCTAAAGAATTCATGCAGAATTCTGGCTCCTCCTGAATTCTTCTTTATAAAAATTTAAATATTAAAATATAAAAATTTAAAATTATTTTTTCTTACTCAAATTGCCCTATTGAGTATTTTTAATTTGGTTCTATTTCAAATGATTTAATCATATCGTCTACGGTATGAAAAGATTTTTCATAATTATTTATTTCGGCTGTGTAAGTTATTACATAAGCCTTATCAGATTTTAAAGTAAAAACCTGCAAATTTTTTAACTTAGTGCGGTTATCTTTCCCTATAAAGACTAGTTGATTTGCTGACTTACGGGCAAGAGTTGTTGAACCAGCATTAAGAATTTTAGCATCTAACATATGTTTTTTTATATCCTGAATAGAGGAATTGCTAAATTCATTTAATGTGCCAGAAAAATCTTCAACGCTGATAGTTAGCTTTTCTTGTGGCTTATTGGCATTACTTCTTCCAGGTGATATGAATGCAACAACCTCCCCAGTAATAGGATTGTTTATATTTTGTATTTCCCAATCTTGAGGATATTTTATCTTGATTCCATAACTAGGATTTTCATAACCCACGAAACTTTGTCTCGGATTAAAAAAAACTTGAGTTAATAATATAACCCCAGTCAAAATTGCTGCTCCTATTGATAGCTCAATTAGCAATTTCCTAGGTGGTGATGAAGACTGTATGGGCGTAGTTGTTGGGGGCGGTGGACTACTAGTAGTAATCGGTGTTACTTTATCTGGTGCTTTTAAAGTACCAGAAGGTAATTCTACTAAAGCTTGTAACGCTTCATCTGCTGAGTGATAACGCTGACGAAAATCATAGCGTACCATTGTGTCTAAAATATCTGCCAGCTCTTGGCTAACGTTGACAAGATGACGCCAAATAATTTCATGTGTATGAAAATCTTTTGGTAACTGAACTGGATATACTCCTGTAAGAGCTTGAAGCCCAATCATCCCAACAGCGTAAACATCGCTACTAAATTGTGGTTGACCATTGGCTTGCTCACTTGGGAGATAACCAGGAGTACCAATAGCAATAGTAAAAGCTGATTGGGATGGAACCTGTAAATTAGGCACCTGGCTACCCATTTGTTTAACGGCACCGAAGTCAATAAGTACGATTTTGCCATCTGTCCGTCGTCGTATATTTGACGGTTTGATATCCCGATGAATTACCCCGTGTTGATGAACAAAAGCTAAGACTTCCAGAATTTCCTGTAACAGTTTTCTGACATAAGCCTCACTCATTTGTTTACCTAAAGGTAATTCTTGGCTCAAATCGTGACCAGCAATAAATTCCTGAACCAAATAAAACTCGCGATTTTCTTCAAAATGAGCTAAAAGTCGCGGGATTTGGTCATGATTGCCTAAAGTTTCTTGAATTTCTGCTTCTTTCTGAAATAGACGTTGTGCCTCCCTTAAAGTATTTGATTCAGTAACTATGGGTTGTAATTGTTTAACAACGCACTTAGGGTTCCCAGGTCGTTGCGTATCTTCAGCTAAGAAAGTAAACCCAAATCCTCCCTTTCGTAGTTGTTTGAGAATTTGGTAGCGCCCACCTAAAGTTTGACCCAGAATTAAAGTCACCATAGGTCTTGAAAGTCAAGTACATTATTTAATGTCAATTTTCGCACAGAATTAAAGTGATGAAGATTTTGAAATTTTTGAAAAAAGTATACAAGCAATTTATGAAATTCCGCTTATAAACGATTTTCAAATCGACTAATTGAAACATTACTAGTTTACTAAAACACGAACGAACTACACGAGCCTGCGACTGTCTACTCTAATTCTATCTTTGGGGCACTACGGCTACTAGAAAAGTGAGGCACTGCCGCTACGAGAAAACTCAGTTGGAACTCTATTATAGAATAATAATTCCTTTTTACAGCAAAGAAGATTTGGTCAGTCAGTTATACAGTCGTTGGGAGTACCACCTCCCCTCTGTTTTCACATAGCAGAATTGATTCCTATCGCTCACCTATCTCAGACTTAAGATAGACAAAAATAATTTCCTGTGTCTTCCTATGGTTGAGCCAGTTCAGGGAATTTGCTTAACCTTTTTCGCCCTACACTCTACCCCCTACAGCCTACAGGCGGATTTCTCACGTTTTGATAAATCCAGGTACGGCGGCTCTCCCTCTGGTCGTCTACGGGTTGAGCATTGCCTGCACAACGCACTACCTCATTTAAGCACGACGAAGTCTCTACAAAGCCGGTTCCCTGTGTAAGACACTGGCTTCTGCTAAATACTGTTCCATAGCCTCATAACATTTTTGTAAAAACGAAGTATCAGCGAGTACTGTAATTATTTGTAATCCAACTGCATTAGTGTTTTTGAGGAATTAGGTGTATTCTTTAATTACAATATTTAACTTTTAAGATATCGGCTATGAACAAGCAGATGTTTGGTCAAGTGTTAACAAAGGTTACGAGAGTCTTCGCCATAACTTCTCTTAGTACCTTTGCTACCACAGTCGCAATTATGAATCAGCCAAGTTATGCAGGAACTCCTACTTTTTACTGTGGTCACAATAGTCAGGGTTTACCCGTAACCTTTGCTCGCACTCAGGACGGGAAGAATGTACCAATGATTCGGTGGCTTTCCAACAATTATTTCTCAGAAAAACTAACACCTGAAAAACGTTGCCAAGAGGTATCCCGAAGATTTCAAAGAAATTTTGACAACGGCAATCTAAGATTTATCAATGCAGGTATTCTCAGAGGACAACCAGTGGTTTGTGCTGCTCCTCAAAAAAAATCTCCTTGTACAAGTAGCACTTTGTTATTTACTCTCAAACGTGGCAGCGATGCCAATGCTACAGCACGAAAACTATTTTATAACAGTGATTCGGCAAACGGAAACGGAATAGATGAGGTGGGTGGTGATAAAAATAATGACCCGCTAAGTATTGATCTTGAATCTTACTTGTACTTCACTCCATCACAACCAGATACTAAGTCTCTCTTAAAGTTAAAAATTAAAAATTAGATGGATTGGCGTAAATTTACATTGTTTGCCTGTCTTGGCAGTTTATCAATCACTCTCTCAACATGGGCAGCAAATGTCAATTTTTCGCGCCTATGTCACACTGTTGGTTGCAACAGTTCGCAGCCAGAAGAACCATCAAATCGGCTATCTATAGAACAGCTACAGCACCAGGCTCAAGCGATCACTGTGAAAGTTATGTCCCGTGATTTCTTGGGCTCAGGAATTATTCTGAGAAAACAAGGCCCTATTTATACAGTCTTGACAAATGCTCATGTGTTGCAAGCAGGTGAAGCTCCCTACCGCGTTCAAACTCCGGATGGTCGGATATATAAAGCCGCTTTACCGAAAAATCTAGACAGGTTATATCTGGGGTCTTTACAAGGCAACGATTTGGCTGTATTGCAGTTTCGCAGTACGGGAAGTGTTTATGCTGTCTCTTTTTTGGGAGCAAAACCAGCAGTTGAAGATGAGGTATTTGCAGGAGGGTTTCCTTCTAGGGAAGACGCATCTCAAGACAAAGGTTTTGCTTTCACTGCTGGGAAGGTGTCGTTGGTGTTGCCAAAAGCTTTGAAAGGTGGTTATCAAGTCGGATACACTAACGCGATCGCAAAAGGTATGAGCGGTGGACCACTAATTAACCGTCTCGGTCAGGTTGTGGGTGTAAATGGAAAGCACGCCTATCCTTTGTGGGATACCCCCTCAGTATTTGCTGATGGCAAAGAAGCTGATCCAGCTTTGCACCAACAGATTATTCACCTTAGTTGGGCTGTTCCTATCGAGACAATAAGACAGTTTAAATAAAGCTTATAGGAGAATAAATGAAATTTGATTATGTACTCCCGCCAGCACTGATTGGGGTATCTATTGTACTTGTACAAACACAAGTTGCTGTCGCACTATCCAAACCTGAAGTCGCTAGGATTGCTCAAGAAATTACAGTCCAAATTAACTCCAAAAGCAAATACGGTTCAGGAGTCATTATCAAGAAAGAAGGCAATACTTATACAGTTTTGACAGCCGCTCATGTGGTAGACATACCAGATACATATGAAGTTAAAACCAAAGACGGTCGCCGCTATACAATCAACTACAAGCAGGGTATGAAGCAACTGCCAGGACTAGATTTAGCCCTAGTGCAGTTTACAAGTGACCAAAATTATAGCGTGGCGAAAATAGGGAACTCAGATGAAGTTACATTAGGTACAACAGCTTATGTTGCTGGGTTCATTGCACCCACACCAGCAATTAATAACCCAGTTATTAATTTTGTCTCAGGAGAGATTACGGCCAACGGTTCGCAACGTGATGGGTATGCGTTAATCTACGACAATAATACTCAAGAGGGGATGAGTGGTGGTCCAGTCATCAATGAAAAAGGTGAACTCGTGGGAGTTCACGGTAGAACAAACAAAGATCCCAAGAATTTCAAAACAGGCTTGAGTTTAGGAATTCCGATCAATACCTTCTTAAAACAGTCAACAAAATTGCAGCCAGATGTAGGATCTCGTCCCTCTAAAACTGTCTTAGCAACAGCACCAAAAGCTGACGACTTTTATATTGAAGGTACAAATAAGTATCAGAAAAAAGATTATGCAGGTGCGCTCTCTGCTTTCAACGAAGCAATTCGTCTCAACCCCAAGTATCTTGCCGCCTATGTTGATCGAGGTATTACCCGTTATGAATTAGGAGACAAAAAAGGGGAAATCGAGGATTACAACCAAGCTTTGCTGATTAATCCCAACTACTACAGAGGTTACTATAACCGAGCTATTTCCCGTAATGAATTGGGTGATAAGAAAGGGGCAATTGAGGATTACACCCAAGCCCTCCGGATTAATCCCAATTACGCTAACGCCTATTTGAATCGAGGTCTTGCTCGTGATAATTTGGGAGATCATAAGGGGGCAATTGATGATTTCAACCAAGCTTTGCGGATTAATCCCAACTATGATAAAGCGTACTTGAACCGAGGACTTGCCCGCTATCACTTAGGAGATAACAAGGGAGCAATTGACGATAACAACCAAGCCCTACGGATTAATCCGAATTACGATAAAGCTTTCTTAAACCGAGGTCTTGCCCGCTATAAATCGGGAGATAATAAGGGGGCGATTGACGATTTCAACCAAACTTTACGGATCAATCCCAACTATGCAGATGCCTATTATAACCGAGGTCTTGCCCGCTATAAATCAGGAGATAACCAAGGGGCAATTCAGGATTACAGCCAAGCCGTGCAGATTAATCCTAAAGATCCTGATGCTTACTATAACCGAGGTCTTGCCCGCTATAAATTAGGAGACAGGAAGGGAGAAATCGAGGATTATAACCAAGCCCTGGGGATTGATCCGAAGTATGATAAAGCTTACTACAATCGCGGTCTTGCCCGCTATGAATCCGGAGATAACAAGGGTGCTATTGAGGATTACAACCAAACCATCCAGCTTAATCCCAAGTATGATAAAGCCTATTACAATCGCGGTCTTGCCCGCTATAACCTAGGAGATAACAAGGGAGCTATTGAGGATTACAGCCAATTTTTGCGGACTAATCCTAACTATGCTAATGCTTACAAAAACCGAGGGAATGCATACTATTACAACGGAGACTATGACAGCGCGATCGCTGACCACAACCAAGCTATTAAACTTAATCCTAACTCTAACGAAGCTTACAATGGTCGAGGATGGGCTTACTATGCTAAGGGAGAGTACGACCGTGCAATTTTTGACGAAACCCAAGCTATTAAACTCAGCCCTAGATACACTAACTCTTACTATCTTCGAGGACTTGCTTACAAAAAGAAAGGGATTAAAGATAAGGCTATAGAAGACTTCAAAAAAGTCTTGGAATTAAATAACGATTCGTATTTAAGCAAACAGGCTCAACAACAACTTCAAGAGTTAGGGGCGAAATGATGAATAGGGTGTAGGGAGCAAGGGAGCAGGGAAAACTAGGTCATCGACAAGGGGTTGTATCCATTTTCCCTACACCCTTTCACTTAGAAGAGTCTGAAATTTCCAATGATTTAATCATAGCTTCTGCTGTTTGCATAAACTTATTATAATCATCTATTGCTGCCGTATAAGTTAAAATATAGACTCTATCACCTTTTAACGTCCAAACCTGGAAATTTTTTAAGCTCTTGCCGTCATTTTTTCCTGTATAAACTAATTGACCCGCAGCCTTATTTGCCAGAATTGTTGAACCTTGCTCAATAATCTGAGCATCTGATAAATTTTTCTTAATTTCACTTTTGAATAAGTCAGTAGATTGATCTAAAGTGCCTGAATAGTTCTCCAACACTTTGATGGTCAAATTTTCTTGAGCTTTGTTCTCCTGGCTTTTCTTAGGTGACCAAAATGTAACTACTTCCCCAGTAATAGGATTTTCTAAATTTTGTACAGACCAAGTTTCAGGATATTTTATTTTTATTCCGTAACTGGAATTATCGTAAGTTTTATAAATTAATACATTATCTGGCTCTTTGAAATGTAAGGCGAGTAGTATGATAATACTAATTGCTGCTGCTATTCCAACCCCAAGTAAGACTTTCCACGGGCGTCGTTTTGGCGATAATCGTGTGAGAGCTTGTAGCGCCTCATTTGCTGATAAGTAGCGTTGGCGGTAGTCATAGCGCACCATTTTGTCTACAACATCTGCTAGCTTAGAGCTAACCTTAACGCGATCGCGCCATACAATTTCACCAGTATTAGGGTGTGTGGGGAGTGAACCACTAGTATGAGGAACAGGATTTATCCCAGTCAGTGCTTGGATCCCAATTATTCCCACTGCATAAATATCGCTGCTAAGCTTCGGATCACCTTTAGCTTGTTCACTTGGCATATAACCATGAGTACCAATGGGAACAGTAAAAAACGTCTGTCCTTGAGAATTAACTTGCAAACCTTTAACTTGTTTGACTGCTCCAAAGTCGATTAGTACAATTTTTCCATCTGATCTCCGTCGTCGGATATTAGATGGTTTGATATCTCTATGGATGACTTTATGCTGATGGACAAATGCTAAAACTTCTAAAATATCCTTTAACAGCGTAATAACAACAGCTTCACTAAGCTGCGTCTTGCTAGGTAATTCTTGGGTTAAATCCTCGCCTTCAACAAATTCTTGAATTAAATAAAACTCTTGATTTTCCTCAAAGTAAGCCAACAGCTGCGGGATTTGGTCATGCTTTCCCAGAGTTTCCAGTATTTCTGCTTCTTGGTCAAACAAGCGTTTTGCTACTTGTAGGGTGAATGGATCAGTAGCCAGTGGTTTAAACTGCTTAACAACACACCGGGGATTTCCTGGACGTTGGGTATCAATCGCTATGAAAGTAGTACCAAAGCCCCCCCGTCCCAGCTGAGTGATAATTTGGTAACGGTTACCTAGCAGCATTCTACTCACCCTAATTTCTGGAACTATTCGCTCGGTTCCATTTTCAGCTTACTTTATCACATATTTGATTATAAAAGAGGAACTAATAAACTATCGTGACAGCATGGTAATGCTATTCTCTGACGACGATAATTGCTAGTTAGTATACAAATTGCTTTAAGATATCACTTAGCCGTTCAAATTTGACATTAAAGGCTTCCAAAAATGAATAAGCTATTCTCGAAGAATTTGCTTGGGCTGGTAAGCTAAATATACAATAGCTAAGCAGGGAGCAAGATGCTCCCACTACAAAATAAATGTCGTTTACTCGTTCAGGTTTGTACGAAACAACCAACAAATAACAACTAACCAAGAATTGATTTAACAAATTTCTCTAACCTATCCATACCCTTCTCAATTGTTGGGAGATCTGTGGCGTAGGAAATACGAATATTGTCATCAGCACCAAAAGCGATCCCAGGAATGACAGCTACTTGCTGACTTTCCAAAAGTGCATTACAAAATTCTAGGGATTTAAGCTTTGTTTTGCGAATATCTGGAAACATGTAAAAAGCGCCATCTGGTTTCGGACAACTTAGACCTGGAATAGCGTTGAGTCTTTCTAACATGACTTCTCGTCTTTTAGCAAAAGCAAGGCGCATCTCTTCTACACAGTCTTGAGAACCTTCCAATGCTGCGATCGCACCATATTGAGCAAAGGTACACACATTGGATGTGCTATGTCCTTGTATAGTACTAGCAGCTTTAATGATTTCCTTAGAAGCTGCTAAATACCCCAGACGCCATCCTGTCATGGAGTAACCTTTGGCAAAGCCGTTGCTAATAATTGTTCTCTTAAAAATTTCTTCGCCTAGAGAGCCAATGCTGACGTGTTTCACCCCATCGTAGAGAATTTTCTCATAAATCTCGTCAGAAACAACGAGGATATCTGCATCAACAACTACCTCTGCCAATGCCTTAATTTCATCTGGAGTGTAAACCATTCCAGTAGGATTGGATGGCGAGTTGAAGACAAAAAGCTTAGTTTGCGGTGTAATCGACTTACGCAACTGTTCTGGCGTAATCTTGTAACCTGTAGAAGCTTCTGTCTTGACGATGATTGACTTCCCACCTGCAATTGTCACCATTTCTGGATAACTTACCCAGTAAGGTGCAGGGATAATCACCTCATCACCCGGTTCAATGAGTGCTAATATCAAGTCGAACAGAGAATGTTTACCACCATTGGTGACGATGACATTTTCTGCTTTGTAATCAAGACCATTATCATTTTTTAGCTTGCGCGCGATCGCTTCCCTTAACTTTGGTTCTCCGGCTTCTGGTCCATATTTAGTCTTACCTTCATCCAAAGCCTTTTGTGCAGCAGCTTTGACGTGTTCTGGAGTATCAAAGTCTGGTTCTCCTGCACTAAAACTACAAACGTCTATTCCTTCTGCCCTCATTGCTTTAGCTTTCGCTGAGATGGCTAAGGTCAAAGAGGGCTTTACTTGACTTACTCGTCCTGCAAGCTTCATCGTCACAATATTTCAGCAAATCTCTTATTCTTTACAGAATAACTCACTCTAGGCAATAAAATTTCTATTTTTTCCCTTAAGAAATGAAGAGGGGCAATGGGGCATGGGGCAATGGGCATGGGGCATGGGGCATGGGGCATGGGGCATGGGGCATGGGGCATGGGGCATGGGGAAATTGCAACCTTAACCATTGCCTATTACTGATTGCCCATTAGGCATTACCCATTAGACATCTACAGAAGTTACAGCGCTTTGCACGTAGGTGAGGTACATCGCTAAGGGCGAACACCGTTCCCCTCTACAGCTTCGGTGTACCTCATTTATTTGAAAACTGCTGTAAGTATCAGCAAAAGCTCTATAAGGGTTGTAGATTCATTTTCACAGATGTCTATTGCGCCCCATACCCTATACCCTATGCCCTATGCCCTATGCCCTATGCCCTATGCCCTTATGCGACGATAGGCTTACGACTTTTCAGGTCAAACTTATATCCATGAGGCAAAATATGAAGCCTTGCGCCGCAAATTGCTAAAGGCTCATCCTTTAATATCTCGTTAACGTTGCTATGTATAGCTTCTGATTCGTCAACAATAGTGATACTACCTTGGCCAACCACTTCTATTTGGTCATCGGTTACAATCATAGCGGTATTCTCGTCGATTCCAAATCCCAAAACGGCTGGCTGCTGTGCTAAGGCTGCAATTAAGCGTCCTAAGCGTCCGCGTTGTGAGAAGTGCTGATCAATCACTACCCCAGGTAAAAAAGCCATTCCAGGAGCCATGTCCACGATTTCCATCCGTGGGTTTGTCTCAGAATCGCCTTCTACAATCATCACATCTGGCATTACAGCTGCACCAGCACTAGTGCCGCCTATCACGATGCCTTCAGAATAACGTTTGTGAATTGCTGTATCAATTTCAGTGTCTTTGAGAACACTGGTAATCCGAGCTTGATCTCCTCCAGTAAAAAATACTCCTGTAGCCTTACCAATTGCTTCCAACGCTGTAGAGGATGATGCATCATCACGGGTTTCAGTATCTACTATACGAGCATCCTCAGCTCCTAGGCGCTCAAATACTCTTATATAATTCTCTCCTACTTCCCTTGGTAGTTCTGTTGCGGCTGTCATAATCACGACACGAGCTTTAGTACCTCCAGCGCGTCGAACGAACTCCCGCAGAATTTGACAATCCCCTTCTTTGTCTTCTGCACCGCCAACAATTACCAACTGCCGTTTAACTTCGTTCTCCGCCATAATGCCCCCAACAATATGAGTTATTATTTTTCAATAAAACATAACAATTAGAATCTAAAAACCTCCATTTGATAGATTAAAATGCTAAGTAAAATGTCATAAATTGTTTTTAAATAAACTTCTTAAAAAGGAAAATTCTAGCCACTAATACTAGATGAACTACCCCTCTTTCAAGTCAGAGAGGTAGTTCATCGAGTGGTATACGCGCGTACCCGGTTAACAGATTATTGTCTAAGGAACTTTTTTGACTAGAAGTACGACTAGGCGCACCTCTAATATCAGTTTTTGGGCTGAACTTTAGCTATAAGCCAAAAGATTGATTTTTGGTGAGATTTTACTCGTCAAAGCTCTCAGGTAGAAATGCTGGATCTTTTGTTGGGAAATCTCACATCGGAAACACCTATTTTTTATGACTACTTTCGAGAAGTAAATTGCATAAAAAAGAATATGCATCCTCTAACAGGAAATGCCTGGGTTTCCCCTGGAACACAATTTGATATTCGTTACTGTTAGGCCCATCCCCGTATCCTGAAATCAGTTTGCGGTGAAAAGCTTCCTCAGCAAGATGTGCCACTTCATTTCTGAGAACAGCTTTTGTGCTATTCATACTTGGCTGTCTCCGTTATTTTTTGATATTTAGACATTATACAATATACCAGTATTAGATTGCACGGTTCAAAAGAAAGATATTTAATTAATACTTAATTTAGATTTCTAACAATAAGAATACAGGATGCTTAAAACAGTAGACACTGAACAGTTATCAGTGAGTATAGTGCGGTGATAACTGTTCACTGATAACTGAAAACTGATGAGTATGCCTTTAGATAGCTAAAAAAATTGCACAATAAGGTTAAATTAAGTTATTGGTCATACAAAATGAAAAAAATCAAGTGTTCATATAGTGTGGGGTCGAGCCATCTCTCCGAAAAAATGCCTGAATCATAAAATCAATAAATTTCAGCAGCAAATCTGATTAAGTGTCAAGATTCCTGGGTGTTTAGTCAAGGGTACATAATCAATGGTTCAAGAAAAAATTGCAGATACAGTCCGCATCAATGCCAGAAAGACTGATGCATTTGACATTTTCAACTTTAAGCATTACAGTGGTCCCAATTTATATTTGGATACAGGGGCATTAGTATTCAATTTTAAGTTAACTGGAAATACAGAGCCTCTGCTGATTGAAGATTATGTCTCAATTATTAGCGATCGCTACCCACATCTACGCCAAGAAACATACGAATCTTACGCTGATCTCTTTGCCCGCACTGTCTCAGAAGTAGGAAAGCTCGACATGGGCTTGCATCTTAACCGTTGGAGCGTGAAGCCATACGAGAGCTATGTAAAGATAAGTGTACAATCGTTGCACGAACGTACAACTCATGCTGTAGTTTACTTTGTCTGGGATTGGTTTGAAGCGATAACTCAAAACAAAAATATTGCCTTTGAAGAGGAGATATCAGCACTCCAAAAGAGATTTAGGCAATCTGCTTATGGTGGTCCCACAGTTTACGCTTTGTTGCGAACAGCTTATAACAAGGGTATCCCTACCTTTTACCTTTGGGAAGAAGGATTAACACAATACGGTTACGGGAAAAAACAAGTTCGGGGTATAGCTACCACATTTGACTGCGATAGCCACGTTGATTCAGACTTCACCACTCGTAAGGACGACTGTAAGGCATTTTTAAATACCTTGGGTTTTCCAGTACCTAAAGGTGATATCGTTTTTACACAACGACAAGCTTTTGGTGTAGCCAGAGAAATTGGCTATCCAGTAGCAGTTAAACCTGTAGTTGGTCATAAAGGAATAGGAGTAACTGCCGAAGTACGAGACGCCGACGAACTAGAATCCGCTTTTGAAAGGGCTGTTCAAGCAATCCCAGAAGAAGAATCAACACGAATTATTGTTGAAAAGAGTATTTCTGGAGCGGACTTCCGTTTACTATGCGTCAATGGTAGATTTGTTGCAGCTACCGAACGCCGTCCAGCATGGGTTGTTGGTGATGGTTACTCAACCATTGAAGAGTTAATTCGCAAGGAAAATCGAAAGCCGGGACGTTGGGATACACCCACATCGCCAATGAGTAAGATTCAGTGTGACGATGCAATGGATCAATTTCTCGAACAACAGCACTTATCTTTAGACAGTGTTATTGATAAAGATCGTACTGTTCATTTGCGCAAAGTCGCCAATCTCTCAGCTGGAGGTGTAAGCATTGACGCGACTCGTGCTGTTCACCCAGACAACATCATCTTAGCGCAAGATATTGCCCAGCACTTTCGCCTGACTTGCCTTGGTATTGATGTGATTGCTCCAAGTCTTGAGGAGTCGTGGAAAGTTGGGAATTTTGCGATTTTGGAAATTAATGCTGCACCAGGTATTTTAATGCATCTTAACCCAGCTATAGGTGAAAGCGTTGATGTACCTTCAAATATCCTAGAAACCTTTTTTCAATCGGGCACCGATGCCAGAATACCAATAATCACCTTTAACCGGATCTCAATTCAAGAACTACAAGAGACAATTGACCATATTCTTTTGCTACATCCAGATTGGACAATAGGTGCTGTTTGTCGTGATGGAATTTTCGTCAATCGTTCAGAAAAAATCTTGAATAAGGACTACAACAATAACCTTCTTACTTTGCTACGTAACCCCAAAGTAGATCTGCTTATTGCTGAGTACGAGGAAGAAACCTTAGAAAGAGATGGAATGTTTTATTACGGTAGTAACGTTGTTATCCTCGATAACCCCACCGAGACCGAGATGATAATAGCACGAGATACTTTCGATGACTCTACCATCGTCATTAAAAAGGGAGATAATATTTCAATTAGGCGTAAAGGTTTGATTGAAGAGTACTCACTCGGTGAAGGTGAACCATTTACACGGGTTTACTTAAAAGAAATCAGCACAATTTTGTAGGGCATGGGGCATTGCGCATGCCCCATGCCCTGTGCCCCATGCCCTATTTCTGATACTGCATTGCTTTAGTGAAATCACCTATGGCTTCACAAGCCAGTCTTAAGCTTGCGAGAGCTTGTTCTTCGCTACGATGATCTTTAAGTTCCCTAGCTAAATCTAAATGTTGTTCATAATAGGAAATTGCTTGGTCATAATCACTTACGGCTTCACAAGCAACTCCTAAACTGCTTAAAGCTTGTTGCTCGCTACGTTTGTCTTGAATTTCTCTAGCTAATTGTAAGCGTTGACCATAATAGATAATGGCTTTAGTATAATCCCCTAAAGCATAATGGGCATTACCCAAGTTTTTTAACACTTGAATTGCACTTTGGTGGTGGTTAAGTGAGCAAGCTATTGCTACACACTCCTCATAGCACGCGATCGCCGTCGTATAGTCCCCCAATGCATACCAACTATTACCTAAATTTTTCAGTACCTGCTCTTCGCCCCAGTTATCTTGAAGTTCACGGACAATTTCCAGACTCTGCTGCTTGAGTTCAATCGCCTCGGTGAGATTACCCAAAGCTTTGTAAACCAATCCTATATTATTAAGCGCTGCCACCTGACTACGTTTATCTTGTAGTTGCTGTGATATTTTTAAACACTCTTCCAAAAATTTCAGTGCCTGATTATAGTCATTCAAGTGACGGTAAGCATTGCCCAAATGAGACAGCGCCTGCATTCGGACTCGCAGATCTTTTGTATCTTTTGTTAAAGATAAACATTGCTGGGAGTAAGATATAGCGCTCTTATAGTCCCCTAAAGAATAAACTGTTAGTGCTAAACAAGAAAGCACCATTCCCTGCTTTTGAGAGTTTCCAAGTGCTTGAAATAGTGCCAAAGATTGTTGTAAAGACTTGATAGCATCTGGCAATTCTCCTTTCTGCTGCTGTTCAACTCCTTCCTCCAGCAATCTAATTGCTTCTAATAAGTGGTCATCCTGATCTTCTTGGACAGACATTTCTGCTTGTGAGCTTTGGCTGAGGTTATCGGAACCCATATCACATTGTGTTGATGTGGGGTATTCTCCAGATGGTGGCAAGGGAACTGTGTTTTTTGAACTAAGATTACTGTTGCCTTTCCACATTGATAAGTCCCTGTTATTTTAGTGATATATGTAGTGTTCCCAAAACCAAGATGCTTCTTTCAGCTTTTACGCGATGTCTTTCCTTGGTTGATAATAGTTACAACCCTCACATGGTCCGCTAGGATTGACAGCACAGCGTAAGTAGCCTGAACGAGCATTAAATTCGCAGCTGACATCGCCTATTAAGTAACCCACTCCTTCTATGTAGTAGCGATCTCCTATAGAACTGCGCGCTAGTTCCTCCCTATCACCAGGAAGAATGTTTTGCCTTAGCTGTTCCCTGCCTGAAAAGCTTAGCGCTCGTCTGAATTGCGAGATTCTCCTCTCCCGCGTTTTACGCATTAACCATAAGGATAGCAAGCATGGTAAGAACCCAATGACAAGAACAAAAAATGTCTTGAACACCTTCTTTTTACCTCTTTTGTCGGCACATATTTCTTAGTATTACAAAGAAGGGGGCATGGGGCATGGGGCATGGGGCATGGGGCATTGGGCATGGGGCATTGGGCATGGGGCATTGGGCATGGGGCATTGGGCATGGGGCATGGGGCCTGGGGCATGGGGCATGGGGCATGCCCTATGCCCCATGCCCTAATTCA
>NZ_JAAKGC010000073.1 GCF_017591665.1 Aetokthonos hydrillicola CCALA 1050
GGGTTTAAGGTCAGGAAGTCCGGAATGACAAAAGGACAACACACTGAGTAGCCGTGTGACATGAAAGTGACATGCACGGTTTCGGATGGGAGGGGTGCTACAGTAATGTACACCTCGACCCTAACGGGTTTCACCGGGAAGTAAATGCATGAGTGCGAACTACCTCCGGTGTGTAAAATCTTCAAGGGACATAGGTAGTCTTGATTGCTTGCATCTCCCGGGTCGGGCAGGGCACGCTCCTGACCTTAAACAGCAGGACTGGGAAAGATACCGAGTACCAGAAATGAAGTTCTGCAAGTTCTGCGCAAGCTAGGCACTGCGTCTAAAAACAGTGTTGATGGGACGGCAGAAGCCCACCGTGACCGCTTGCGGCACTGTGGGAGTGTCACCTGTATAGAGCTACAGTGCCGAATTCCAACATTCCGGATTTTGCTCCAAAATTTTTGTTATCGTTGCTGTGGCACTTTTACCCTGACATTTTAAAGGGCGCTAATCATTCACCAAAACAATTTTACCCATAACAGATCCAGCTTCTAACAACTGGTGAGCTTTCGCTGCTTCTGCTAGAGAAAAGGTTTTGCTAACGTGGATTTTCAGCTTACCTGCATCAATCCATTGCGCGCATTGTTCTAAAATTTCTGCATGGTGCTGTTGTGCTTCTACCATTCCTTGCAACATTGGTGTCAGCATTAATTCCAGACTAATACGAAGATTGCGGTTTCTCGCTGTTTTCCAAACTGTATTGACGTCTGGTTCCAAAATTGTCACTATATCGCCATACACACGCACCGCTGGAAAAGTTTTATAGAAAGTCTCTCCACCAACAGTGTCAAAAGCTAAGTCTACCCCTTCACCGTCAGTCCAATCTAAGACTCCTTGTACAAAGTCTGTTTGCTTATAAAAAATAACATGGTCTGCACCCAGTTGCTTGACAAAATCAGCCTTTTCTTGAGAACCTACTGTTGTGCATACAGAAGCACCCTTTAGTTTTGCTAGTTGAATAGCAACGTGACCTACACCTCCAGCACCAGCATGAATTAAAACCTTTTCTCTTGGTTCTAGTCGTCCTCTTTCGTATAAAGCTTCCCAAGCTGTTATTAGCACTAAAGGCGCTGCTGCTGCTTCGGTAAAAGAAATAGACGAGGGTTTACGGGCAACAAAGCGCTCATCGACTACAGTGTATTCGGCATAGTTACCTCGACCTGCGCCTAAACCACCATTACAAAAATATACCTCTTCCCCTACGCGAATTTGCTTAACTCCAGCACCAACAGCTTCAACCACACCTGCACCATCACATCCCAGAATAGCAGGCATTTGATCAGGGTAGAAAGTGCCTCGCTTACGCAATTTGGTATCAATCGGATTAACTCCTGCTGCTCGTAACCGCACCAAAAGTTCGGTATTTCCTAAAATGCCGGGGTTTTGTACATCCCCCAATTGCAAAACTTCTGGATTACCAGATCCCGTCATTAAAACTGCTTTCATCTTTGTACCCAATTACTATCAAGATAGTACGGAAGCGTGAGAACCCCTAGCTTTTAAGCAGGGGATGAAACGCGACAAGACAGGTTTTAACCTGCTGTGTCCCTAATCCATTGCTCAATATATTCGCTAACACTTAATCCCCTTTCCTTAGACAATTCTTTGATTTTATTCCAAGAAGTTGGGGTTAAGTATATTTTATGATGCTCTTTAATTTCGGAGTAAAGAGCTGGTTGATTTCTAAGCCTTTTTTTACCTTTACCAGTTGACATATTTAGAAGCGGTATCCTATACTAAATGTAGTTTAGCAAAGCATCAGGAGGTGAGTCAACTGTACCGGACAATTCCCGTAAGAGCCAATTTCGACGAAGAAGAAAAAGCGTTCTGGGTAGACCAATGTCAGCACGCAAGCAGTCTAATCAACTGCGCTCTTTATCATGTACGAACATTGCATTATGAAAGATTGGAGGAGTCAGGAAACGCATTTACAACATACTGGCACGGTGATGAGTTAAGACATGGTTGGAAAATTTACAAATGTCAAACAACATATCCTCAACTCGACAAAGCTTTAAAAGACAATCCACATTACAAAGCACTAGCCGCGCAAGCTGCACAGCAAACACTCAAAACTGTTGGAGAGTCAATAACTTCTTACAACGGTTTAGTTAACCTCTACTACAACCGAGAAGTTGATAGACCCTCTTTACCCAAGTACCGTAAGAAAGGTGGGTTGGCATCCGTGACATTTCCACGTCAAGCGCTGACTTACTCCGGTGGTTGCTTTTGTCCATCAATCAGTCGAGACACATCGCCACATCTGATTACAGAGATTGCTTTACCATTGCCAGAATTCATTGATTCTGACTGGGTAAGAGAAGTTACAGTGCGTCCATATTACGGGGAGTTATGGATTGATTGGGTAATTGACGACGGCAAACAATCGATTGAGATTAACCCTAATCTTGATTACACCCAGGCTTGGAGTTTCGATCACGGTGGAACAAATTGGTTAACAGGTGTTTCAACTCATGGTCAAAGCTTAATCATTGATGGTTCTAAGCTAAAATCAATGAATCAGGGCTATTGTCGCCTTGTTGCTAAGTACAAACAAGGCAAGCCAGATTTCTACTGGGATTCCACCCTTGATAGAATCCAGCGTAAACGTAACAACCAGATGAGGGATGGTATCAATAAAGCAGCACGGTTCATTATTAATCGTTGCTTAATCGATAAAGTTGGTAATCTTGTTATCGGTTGGAACGCCCTTCAGAAAAACGGTTCTAATATGGGCAAGCGCGGGAATCAAAACTTTGTGATGATTCCTACGGGTAGGTTGATTGAAAGGTTAAAGCAACTTTGTCCAGAGTACGGTATTGTTCTGACAATTACTGAGGAGGCTTATACGTCTAAAGCGTCTTTTCTAGATGGCGACTTGTTACCAAAATACGGTGAGAAACCCGAAAGTTACAAGGTGTCAGGTGACAGAATTGAGCGCGGATTGTATAAGAGCGCACTCGGGTTTTTAATCAATGCTGACTGCAATGCAGCAGCCAACATTTTATCAAAAGTAGCCACACAGCTAGGCATTAGTCTAGTTAAGGTGGGTAGAGCAGCTTTGACACTGCCGCATAGGTATGATTTGTTCCATGATCTAAAGAAAACATTACGCAACAACGTTGCGCAGTGGGTCTTTAGACCACGTAGCAACATCCTTGCAGAATCCCCGCTTTTTTAAAACGGGTGAGATGTCAAAGGACTGAGTATTCAAACCCTGCAAAAAGTTGAGATGCAATATCTCAAACGTCTCACTAATCTCGCTGATCAAGAGGCTCAAAACTGGCTGAATATCGCAGCAGGTGGCGATTCTGAATTCGCAGATGATCTTCGTAATGACCTTACGGATCGCAAAGGCAATCTGAAATGGTTTAGAAGTATTGGTGCGAATGCTATTAAGCCTGCTTCAGAACTGTATATTCGCCATGCAGGTAATGTGACAGGAGTGGTAGACCCTTTGACAGGTGCGCAGATGTTAGCAGGTGGTGTACCAGCAAGTGAAGCTTTGGGAACCTTTGGTTATCATTTCGATATCCGTGGTGGAATTAAGGGTTTGGGTAATAGAGCAACACAAAAAGGTTTAGGTAACTTGTTATTCTTTGACCCACCGCTGTTTAATATTGGGATTCAGCATGCTTTGGTGCAAGATGTGCCTAACTTAGCAGTTGTCAGTCCAGGTTCAGGATTTGAAGGCTATGCTTCTTCGAGTGGCAGAATTGTGGAATTCAATTGTGCAGTTGGACAGGGAGTGGGAATTGCATCTGCTGTTGCATTGTCGACTAATCGTAATCTTGCGAACATTTCTAACCAAGAAGTACACAACATTCTACAAAAAACAGGAAAGCTCTCTAAAATTTACGGTCAGACTTATACCGCTCAAGCACAGCAACTTGATGAATTTGAGCATCAAGTTGCTGCTTAGTACTTATCGTATAGGTGATGTACCACAAGGGACGTTCGAGCGATCAGCCCTTCGCGATCGCTTGATATACAAGCGAATGTATAGGAACCTAAAAGAGGATATTACACCAGTTGAGGCGCAAAGGTGGGGAGAAGTAATTTATTAGTTTTGGCGATCAGCAAAGTGCCGCCGTGCTTCGCGATCGCCAGTTTGGGAATGTTATTTTGGTTAGGAGGATGTTTTTCATCGCGATCGATACCTTCTCCTACCCCTAAGCCAACTGTTACAACCTCACCAGCAAAAACAATCCGCTACATAGAGCGTAACTTACCCCAAGGGATAGCCCACATTTTATTAGTTCCAGCCAATAGCCAATTTTTGGTAACTCCTGCACTGTCAACTAAAGTAAATACTGTCGAGAAATTTGCGAATCAGCATCGAGCGATTGCTGTATTTAATGCTGGCTTTTTTGACCCAGTCAACGAAAAATCTACATCCTATATTGTCGTTGGCGGTCAACTGGTAGCTGATCCTAAAAATAATGAGCGCTTAGTTAACAATCCCAAATTAAAACCTTACCTCAATCTAATTTTTAATCGCAGCGAATTTCGCCGCTACTTATGTGGCCAGATTACCCGTTATTCAATAACCTTGCATAATGAATCACCACCAGCAGATTGTCGCCTAATTGATGCAATTGGTGCTGGTCCGCGACTGTTGCCAAAAGTAACATCAATCCAAGAGGGCTTTGTAGATAAAGCACTACGACGCGACACACTAGGGAGTAAACAGCCCAACGCTAGAACAGCTATTGGCATGACTCGCGATGGTAGCATTATTTTAGTAATGGTAGGTCAAAAACCTTCACAACCAAATACTTCTGGGATATCTTTACCACAACTAGCGGATTTGATGAAAAGCCTTGGTGTTGAGGAAGCAATGAACTTGGATGGTGGTAGTTCGTCTTCGCTTTATTTTCAAGGTAAAACCTTTTACGGAAAAGTTGATCAACAAGGAAATCCCATCAAACGACCTGTTAAATCAGTCTTATTAGTTCAGCAAAATTAGTACTTGTGTCACATAACTCATCTAGTATAATTAAAAAAGTAAACGGAAACACGATAGTCCTAAATGGCTTGAGGAAGCCTCTAAAGTTTTAAACCCTAACTGGAAGGAAGGAGACACGCTAGAACCGGGTATTTACGAGGGAAGTTGGAAACGCTTTATATATAGAATGGAACTACCTATTACGGAGAACGCTTTCAAAGCCTATTGCCAAGTTCTAGGATTGAACTGGGAAGATATTGTCGAAAAAGGTCTTACTCCAGAAGAACTAGAAAAGCGACTAATAGAAAAAACACCTTCAATGAAGGCAGAGATAGAACGGTTCAGCACTCAAAGAATAGCTGAAGGAAATCGCAAAAGAGCGACAATATCTAGTTGGAACTTTGATGGTAACTCGATTTATTTCCAGGTTGAACTCCACTATCACCAAATCTGGAATACACCTTGGGGACAGATGACCGCGTATCAAGCGGACACACGTGGTAGAGGAGAATTCAATCCTTATGACCTTATAAACATCCAGAACGCCCAGATTTGTGTCGAAGTGCCACCTATAATTGCTCTAGCACTGAACAAGACTAATTTTTGTGTCAGCCTAGCACCAATAGCAGATAGATTGTTCATTAACAATAATACCTAATAGGGGGCGAGAAGTATTAATCTGTTGTGGTTCTGAGCAGCGTCACGGTTAAGATCAGTAATTAGAGTTGAAAAATACTTGAGAATACAGTTAGTCAAGTTGCGGTTTAGTTTAGAGGATCTTCTATGATGACTTTACAAGAAATTATTAATTCTATTAATAGCTTGCCTACAGAAGAACAGGACTATTTGTTTGAGTTTCTGCGAAAAAAAAAGGAGGAATCTAGAGGCGATAAGTTTTGGAAGGGATTAAAAAAATTTAGAAAGGTAATCGAAAGTGAGGAGATTATCTTTACTGATCAGGATTTCGTAGCTTTACGAGACCCTATTTTGAGAAAGACTTAACGATGATGCAGTTCATATTGCCGCAGCCACTGTCCACGGTTTAGATTACCTGTTAACGTGGAACTATAAGCATATTGCAAATGCTCAAATTCAAAGAAAGCTTACACAGATCAGCCTTGAAAAAGGATACCAATTACCAATAATTTGTACTCCTTACGAACTATTAGGAGATTGAGCTATGTGGCAGGATGAGATTCTAGATGAAATTCATCACTTTCGTGAAGAACATGCGAAGTCCTTTAACTATGACCTAGATGCGATGTTTGAAGATTGGCAGAAAAAGCAAGCAGAAGGTGGAAGAGAAATTGTAAACTTACAACAAGTAAAGCAGAAAGCCGACGAGGTTAAAGCTATTCTGGATTCAGATTGAGTATTTAACAAAAATTGCTTTAGATATTAATGTATCCAAAGACACATTAATACGTAGAGAAATCCTCCAGCAGCACTAGATCTTCCTAGGCGCGCTTACAGTATATACGCTCCTTGCGCGTAGCTTCTCTAGACGAGACACCGAAAGAGCAATAGACAATAAGGATATCAGGGCTGGCTTATTTTTGACAAATGATTTAGGACTGTTGTATTCTCTCGAGAATATATTTACCACCGTGAGAACTCCTAATTTTTTACTTTTTTAAATTACTCAAAAATAAATTTTGGCAATTCCTACCGACAGCCTGCACCACTATTGTTTTCAGGAAAAACAGTGTTTCTACTTGTATAAAGATATTTTTTACAGTATTTAAATCCTATAATTTAACTTTCGAATCATTAGGAAAATCTTATAGTATCGGGTTTTCGTCAGATATTTTTGGAAAATAAAATTGTTTTATATCGTTAATTTTAGATTAATTAGCTACTCACCTCTTGCCATGTCCTCAATCCCCAGAGTACCTTACAAATATAAGAGTCAGACGCAGTCGATAACTCAGCTAATATTTAACTGTTTTAATTGCATGAATTGTCTGCTGCTCTAGAAATTGATACGAGCTTCTCAGAACTCATTTTGAGAACTTCATAGCAATCCTAAATGATTCGAGAATATTCCACAAACGTGGTTCAGTTCTTTACGATTCACATAGGATGGCTTCATAAAGCACAATTCTTCAGAGACAAAACTTCTCTCTAGTCGATAAATTCTGCTGTTGATAACTATTTTTTTGGAGCAACAAATTTTATGACAATGCTAACAAAACTATTGAATGTCAAGATTGCTGTAGCATTAGCTCTATCTATTTTGCCTATGACCCTTTCTATTAAACCAGCGGCAGCCGCAGGAAATAATATCCTTCAAAACGGCAGCTTTGAAGATACAGTAGTAGCCAACAAAAGCTACGGTCTTTATCCTTCGATTTCTGGATGGAATTTATTAAGTGGTTCGATAGGTACCAGAATTGAAGTACAGAACAATGTAGCAGGAACTCCATTAGATGGGAACAACTTGGTTGAGTTAGATAGCAACGGAGTGACTGGGATATATCAAGATTTAGCCACAATTGTTGGTCGTACCTACCAACTACAGTTTGGCTTTTCACCACGTGCAGGAATAAAAGACAATCGCCTAAACATTAACTGGGGAAATAATCTTGTTGCTAACCTCACAGCAGATGGAACCGGACTTAAGGACACAAAGTGGCAGCTTTTCACTTATAATCTAGTTGCTACAAGTGCAATTACTCGTCTGAGTTTTGATAACCTTAATGAGCTATCCGATACTTACGGCACATATATAGATAAGGTAAGCGTGAGAGATATCCCTGAAACCAGCCCATTTATTGGGCTTCTGGCTTTCGGTTTTATCGGTGGAGTCATGTTGAGACGTAAACAACAAAAAGCCTTACCTCAAGCTTGACATCTCCAAAAGTTTGTAGTGCTGGATTTAAAGACTAAGCTTTTCAAGCAGTGATTGATAATCGTTCCATTTTCTGACAATCCCGTTGCTTTCTGTGAAGTGAAGAGCCATGACTGGAACATTATGGTAGAGCAAGATACCGTTTTTATATGTAAGGTCTGGTATATGTAACTTTGAACTTGCACCAGAACTATCTGGACGTAGCACAAGACAACTCTGGGGAATAACGAGTTGAAACAGATGAGGAAATCTGCTAACCCAGTCATTCCAAATAATTGAATCGCCCCAGATAGTTACGTTCCCATAACAAATATATTCAGCCGTCAATTCTTCTACGAAAGTATCGAAAATGCTTTCGTGGATTTGACTTGAAATTCCAATACTACCTGTTTGTACATAAGGTGTTTCAAGCAAATAAGGTCTTTCAAGCAAATGCGGAAACTGTTCAATTGGGGCTGACAAGCCAAGAAATGAAAGCCATTCCTTCCAAAGGAAAGTCTCTCCAACAAGGACTATGCGCTCATCAGCGCAGTTAAGAAATGTATCAATGAATCTGCGATCTAGGATAAGAATATCTGTATCTATAAGAATATAATGCTTTACTCTTGGCACCATTTTAGGTAAGAAAATCTTATTACTTGTCAACTTGACATTTTTTGGCATCTGTAAAACGTCTGTGACACGATAGTTAAAATGTGTATGCAAACATTCAAGGTGTTCTGTCTTCAGAGTTTCAAGTGGAACAACCCAAGCATATTTTTCTAGTCCATGCTCACGCAATTGTTCATACATAAATAGTGCTTGTGAGAGGTATTTCTCATTGGTTGAAAAAATAATTGCAAAATCGTCCATCTAAACTCTTTACCTCAGATTTCTCACACCACTTTTGGAACCCAGGAGTTACAAATCACCTAATGACCTACTAATTTATCTCGCAGATTCTTAATACGATCGCGCAACTTCGCTGCTTCTTCAAACTCCAGTTTCTTCGCCGCTTCTTTCATTTGCGCTTCTAACCGAGTGATCAAATCTGGAATTTCTTCTAACGGTAACTCATTTATATGTTCATCAACTTTTTCTAACTCAGTTGCATTTAACCGGCGGGACACTTCCAAAAAAGATAAAATCGCATTACTCGATTTTTTCACTATTGGTTGCGGTGTAATTCCATGGGTTTTATTGTGCGCCATTTGAATACCGCGACGCCTGTCTGTTTCGTCAATGGCTTTAATCATGCTATCGGTTAGGTTATCAGCATACATGATAGCCTGTCCCCGTACATGGCGCGCTGCTCTACCAATAGTTTGAATTAGAGAGCGTTCTGCACGCAAAAACCCTTCTTTATCAGCATCCAAAATTGCTACAAGGGAAACTTCTGGTAAATCCAATCCTTCCCGTAACAAGTTGACGCCTACCAATACATCAAAATTCCCGTCCCGCAAATCCTGTATAATTTCAATGCGCTCAATCGAATTGATCTCTGAATGCAAATAGCGTACCCGAATACTATTGTCTTGCAGGTACTCGGTTAAATCTTCCGCCATGCGCTTGGTTAATGTTGTGATCAACACCCGCTCTTGGCGATCAACTCTGTCTTTAATTTCACCCAACAAATCATCTATTTGCCCATCAGTCGGTCTAACAATGATTTCTGGATCGATCACTCCTGTTGGTCTAATAATTTGTTCTATGACATGACTATCTGAAATTTCTAATTCCCAATCTCCTGGTGTAGCGGAAACAAAAATACACTGATCCACCTTTTCCCAAAATTCCTCTGCTTTTAGCGGACGGTTATCAGCAGCACTTGGAAGCCGGAATCCATGTTCAATTAAAACTTGTTTCCTTGCTTGGTCACCATTATACATACCCCGAATTTGGGGAACAGTGACGTGAGATTCATCAATCACCAACAACCAATCTTTAGGAAAATAATCGATCAAGCATTCTGGCGGTTCCCCTGCTTGGCGTCCTGCTAAATGACGAGAATAGTTTTCAACTCCGTTACAGTAACCCACTTCGCGCAACATTTCCAAGTCATAACGTGTGCGCTGATCTATACGTTGGGCTTCTAATAATTTTCCGGCTGCTTCTAATTGTGCTTTACGCTCTTTTAATTCTGCTGCAATAGCATCACAGGCTTCTTCTAGTCGATCTTCTGGGGTAACAAAGTGACGCGCTGGGTAGATATTTACTGCCTCCACGCTCTTAAGAATTTCACCCGTCACGGGATCAACGTAACGAACAGCGTCAATTTCATCGCCAAAAAATTCCACACGAATAATTCTGTCTTCGTACGCTGGACCAATTTCTAACACATCACCCCGAACGCGAAACCGTCCGCGACCCATTTCTATATCATTACGGCTATATTGTACTGATGCTAAATCTCGTAAAATCTCCCGTTGGTTAACCTCCATCCCTACTTGTAAGGGAATAGCAGCGTTAAGGTATTCAGAGGGAATTCCTAAACCGTAGATACAGCTAATGGAAGCAACAACGATAACGTCACGACGTTCAAACAGCGATCGCGTCGCCGAGTGACGCAACATATCTATTTCATCATTTATCGACGCTGTTTTTTCTATATATGTATCGCTAACAGGTATGTAAGCTTCCGGCTGATAGTAATCATAGTAACTAACAAAATATTCGACAGCGTTATTGGGGAAGAATTCCCGCAACTCATTACAAAGCTGCGCTGCTAGAGTTTTATTGTGTGCTAGAACTAGGGTAGGTTTCTTTATCTGATTAATTACGTTAGCAATAGTAAAAGTTTTTCCTGTTCCTGTCGCCCCTAGTAAGGTTTGGTAACGATTGTTGGCTTGTACACTATCAACAAGTTGGGCGATCGCGTGTGGCTGATCACCAGTCGGAGCAAATGGAGCGTGAAGTTCAAATGAAGTCGTCATACACCTTAAGTGATCTGCCTACTTCTAGTATAGTAAAATGAATGTCTTATCAAAATGATGTTATGATACATTGGTCTGTTACTGTTTCAGACGAAACAAATAAAGCTTTACGCCAGTTTCTAGCGGAACATGGTGATAACGATCTATCTAAATTCATAGAAAAAGCAGTCCAAGAAAAGATTTTCAGAGCTACGGTTCAGGAAGTTCATGAGCGCAATCTAGCTTTTGACTCTGAAGAAATTGACTCGGCTATTGATGAAGCGGTAAGTGCGGTACGTGCAGCGCATCGTTCTTGATACTAACGTGCTGGTCAGCTCCTTGCTGAACAAGCAGTCAAAGCCATATTTACTTTATCGCACGTGGAATGAAGGAAAGTATATACTTGTTACCTCACCGGAACAGTTGGAGGAGCTTGAGCGTGTTCTATCTTATCCAAAACTGAGAAAGTATATTAATGAGTCTCAAGCTAGGACGATGGTGTCAGGGTTATGGAACCAAGCTGACGTTGTAAGTGAATTGCCTTATGTTGAATATTCCAATGATCTGACCGATAACCGAATCATTGCTACAGCTATAGCAGGGAAAGCCACCTATCTAGTGACAGGCGATAAGCGTGATTTGTTGCATTTGGTTATCGTAGAAAATATACAAATTGTAACTGTTCATCAAATGCTTGCGATTCTTCAATCCCCTTCAGGTTAAAGAAGCCTTGTAAGTACATCACCGTGAACTACCTACACTGACACTTCGTGTACAGAATTCAGTGGGGGACTTACGGCGAAATAGTTAAATTCAGTGAACAGTAAACAGTTATCAGTGAGCAAGGGGTATGGTGCGGTGATAACTGATAACTGATCACTGATAACTGTTAAAAGAACCAACCGTAAGAGTGTAAACCCTTACCTAATAAATTAACTCCTAGATAGCAAATCCACACAACAACAAAGCCACTAGCAGCCAAAATTGCAGGGCGAAGTCCTTGCCAACCACGGGTAATTCTGGCGTGGAGATAAGCAGCAAAAACTAACCAAGTGATTAACGCCCAAGTTTCTTTAGGATCCCAACTCCAGTAAGTACCCCAAGCTTCGTTAGCCCAAACTGCGCCGGCTATTATACCAATTGTAAGTAAAGGAAAACCTAGTCCGATTACGCGATAACTAATATTGTCTAAGGTTTCAGCCAGGTTAAGACGTTGGGGTGAAAGGGGTTGAGCATTTTCTCGTTCCCAATCTGCTAACTGAGCATTTGCATTCTCGATTGCAGCTGTTGTGACTAAATCCATAACTGCTGTTTTGCCATTATTACTATTATGAGCAAAACGAGCTATACCATTATTTTCTATAGCAGCTTCTGGTGGAGAAACAACTTCACCTGCTTTATGTAAGCGGTAAGTGTTGGTACGATACCCACCAGTACCTACAGAACTACCTTGTAATTGGATGTTTTGACCACGAGTGACGAACACAAAGGCGATCGCCAAGAGCGAACCCACCATTAAAGCTGCATAACTTAGCATCATCACACTCACGTGCATCATTAACCAATTAGATTTGAGTGCAGGTACTAAGGGTTCTGCTTTTTGCATTTCTGACGGTAGAGTCAGTGCAGCAAAAGCAGTAATACTCATTGCTACAGGTGCAGTTACAACTCCCACCAAGCGACTACGGCTAGTGTTTTCCGCGATCAGATGGATAGCTGTGATTCCCCAGGTTAAGAAAAACAGGGATTCGTACAAATTGCTGAGAGGGAAATAACCTGCTTCTATCCATCTTGCTCCTAGTAGAGTAGCGATGCACAAATTCGCGATCGCCATCCCAGCCGTCCCCAAAGATGCTAAAAAAGGCAGATTTGGAAAAGCCGCCCCACACCAGTAAATTAGCATCGTTACGAATAAAACAGCAAACGCTGCATTGTCTAACAAATTCTGGATTACAACCAGATTCATAAAGTCTTCTCCCAAAGCATTCCTAAAAGTATTGATTCTTATTTTTTCGATCCTATCTGTATTTAGGCCATTGTGAAACGAGTCATCATTGTAAATGGCATTTCCGTATCACCCTATCATTTATCTCTCTGCGGGTTTGGTAAAGAAGCTGTTTTTTCAGCTTTTTTCAGTCCTATAAATATGTCATAGCGGCTACTACGACTGTCACTGACAGCAGTTGTTACCCCTATTGATCGAGTTGCTTCTAACAAAGTTTGTTGATTAGGCAATATAGTTGGCAAAGGAAAATTCTTAGCTGTGCGTTCCACATCCAAGAAAAACTGACCATCTATAGGATTAAGTTCTTGTGGAACCGTTTGTTGAAATGAGGAAGTACTGTTTAATGTTTTGTTTGGGACAGGGATAATTTTGTCAGTAATTGGAGTACCCACAGAGAAGAAGGCAATATCTCCATCTAACCAGCCGTGGGTAGCGCTTGTTGTTCCAAATGGTCCAACCCAGTTCACTACAGGTCTACCACCCAGTGTACTTTGTTGAATCTGGAATTGGTACTGAGTTTTCATAACTTCATCTAGCTGCTTTAAGGATGCTTCAGCACGAGAGCGATCGCTTGCCTTTACCATGAAGACTAAAGCAGCACGGAAATCTCCTGGTGAATTTTCCCTATAGTTTGTTGGGATCACTGAGACAGAATACTCTCCTCCCATCCAACTGAGTAAATCTTGATCTAAATCTAAGTTAGTGAGAGATTTTACACCATTTTTCAATTGGTCTGGTGGAATTGGTGAGAGTGGATTCCCTTGAGATGTTAAAGCATAATCTGCCCATAACCTTTGTAGATTTCCACCTGACAGCATCATCAAGGTTTCTGCTGGCATCAGATTTTGCATTGTTCCAGCTTTATTTTCGACTGCTAGTACTCGCTGACTATTTGGATTTAGCCATGAAACCCCCTTCAAACTTATTCCTTGTGACTCTAAGGTCATTGTTCCTGCTAAACCTTGATTATTTTGAAGTTGAGTCAAAACTTGAGCTGGTAACTGACGGCTAGGAGATGCCGCAGCTATTTTAGCAGAGTAAGGTACATTCACATAAAACTGGGCGAAGGGTTGATACGTTGAGATTTTAGATAAATTTTCAGCAAAACCAGGACTTGTTGCTAAGGTTGTTTTATCTTCATATGCGTCTATCGTTCTTTCTGTCATTTTGGGATTATCCGTAATGACTAAAAAGTGTCCATCAACCAACGCCGCTGAAAAGTTTTGCCCTGAGGTTTCCTTAGTTTCTTTGATTACAATATTTTTGTAGGTGCGATTGATCCATTTACCATTTTGAAGTGGTTTAGGCTGTACTAGAATACTTGTGGCTTTTGCTAAATTCTTGATTGGTAGAACCATCACCATTGACTGTTCATGGATGGTAGCATCTCGATCTGTGGCGGTAGACTTGGATGTTTGTTTACTTGTTTGTGGAGTCACCATTGCGATAGTGATTTGATTCCCAATCCAAGGAGCAATATCTTTTTGAAAGTCGTATCCAGTCTTATTAAAGAAGCGATCGCGCAGCTGCACTAAATTTTTGTCCAGTTCTGCTTGGGTTTGTTTTGTTCCAAACTCCCGTAATTTCTGCCATTGTGCCGGATCAGTTGTCAGAGAAACTGAGAATAAAGCATCTTGAGGGATAATATTTGCCCCAACTGGCAAATCTCTGAACAATGGTTTTCCCTGAGTTAATAACCAGTATGCCGCTAAACCACCACTAATTAATAGGCCAGCAGATGAAAGTGTTAGCACCAGAGATGGTTTCTTTTTTTTCTTCATCATCGAAATAGACTCGACGGGCAATACCATTGAAACCCATACCTCAATAATTCCAAACTTCTTACGTGCTTTGTTGGGAAATAAACCAAAAGGTTCCCCGATCTTTAAGGCTGCTGAGAGTAGCGTTTCTTATAATAAATCAAAAATAA
Source organism: Aetokthonos hydrillicola CCALA 1050 (assembly GCF_017591665.1). Lineage (GTDB taxonomy): Bacteria > Cyanobacteriota > Cyanobacteriia > Cyanobacteriales > Nostocaceae > Aetokthonos > Aetokthonos hydrillicola. The sequence goes on from NZ_JAAKGC010000073.1 coordinate 14,668, forward strand.
AAAAAGAGACATTGCACGCAATGTCTCTTTTTTTACATGCGGATGGCGAGACTCGAACTCGCAAGGCAAAGCCACACGCACCTCAAGCGTGCGCGTATACCAATTCCGCCACATCCGCAAGATTGCTCTGAGAATTGAATATAACATATTTATCTATATTTGGCACTATTTACCAAAAATTTTTTAAAAGAAATTTTTAATAAGCTGTTAGAATCAAGCTAAACCCTGGTAATACATCCTCACCCGATAATTCTGTAGGAAGATTTCGCACTTCTAGAGCCTTTTTTGGGCGATAAATTTCTACTTGCTGCTGTTGGGGGTTTATTAACCATGCCAGTTGTACCCCTGAATCTATATATTCTTCCATTTTGGATTGCAGCATTTTCAGATCGTCTGTTGCCGACCTTAATTCAATCACAAAGTCGGGTGCGATGGGAGGAAATTTCCGTTTTTGTTGGAGCGTGAGTGCTTCCCAACGTTCTTTTCTAATCCAAGCAGCATCAGGGGAACGGTTGGCTCCGTTAGGTAGCTTAAATATTGTAGAGGAGCTAAACGTGTAGCCAATTCCCGTTTGGCGATTCCATATGACCAGATCCGCAATCAAGTCAGCTTCTCGATTACCGCTTTCTCCTCCAACAGGTGACATAATAATTAATTCCCCAGTAGCCGCTCGTTCAAATTGCAACTCTTGGTTATTTTGACATAGCTGATACAATTGTTCGTCTGTCAAGTAAACGGTATCTAGGTTTAATATCAAAGGACTTATAACCATAATCGTTTTTCTTGAATATTAGTGAATGAAATACTATGCTACTCGGTAATCCTCTACGTATGATTCGCTGGGTTACCAAGTAAAAATACTCAAATAGCCTACCAAGGCAAATAAGCAGCAACATTGTCAAGAATTTTGGTATTTATCTTATAAAACCACTATGCAGGAGAAATCTAAGCTAAAATTCCAGAAAATTTAAGTGAAAGGATTCGTAAATTTATTAAAAATGTTAGAAGCTTAATCAAGAAGAATTCAGGAGTCAGAAGTCAGGAGTCAGAATCAAGTAGAGGCGGATTCAAACCCGCTACTAATTGTAGAATGTTAAATCTTGTCTTATTGGAGACCCACTGACACAGAATTCAATTGTGAATTCTGGCTCCTCACTCCTGAATTCTGTTCAATCAATACCCCTTGAGGCAACAAGCTAATGCCCTACATTTATTTGGATCAAGGCTGGGAAATATCCTGTCATAATTTGAAATCAGGCTTTGCATTATTTAAACGAAGATGAAGTTTGAGAAAATATTAATTGCCAATCGGGGAGAAATCGCGCTTCGTATTCTTCGCGCTTGCGAAGAAATGGGGATTGCAACTGTTGCGGTACATTCAACCGTTGACCGCAATGCTCTCCACGTTCAACTTGCTGACGAAGCGGTTTGCATTGGTGAAGCCGCTAGCAGTAACAGTTATTTGAATATTCCCAATATTATTGCCGCAGCCTTGACACGCAATGCCAGTGCCATTCATCCTGGTTATGGATTTTTGGCGGAAAATGCTCGATTTGCGGAAATCTGTGCTGACCATCATATTGCTTTTATCGGTCCAACACCAGAAGCCATTCGGTTAATGGGCGATAAATCAACAGCAAAAGAAACCATGGAAAAAGCAGGGGTTCCAACGGTTCCAGGAAGTGGAGGATTATTAAGTTCCGATGAAGAAGGATTAGCGATCGCAAGAAAGATTGGTTACCCAGTGATGATCAAAGCCACAGCGGGTGGTGGCGGACGGGGTATGCGTCTTGTAAAATCTGAAAGCGAATTCATCAAATCCTTTCAAGCTGCTCAAGGTGAAGCCGGAGCAGCCTTTGGAAATGCTGGAGTATATCTAGAAAAATTTATCGAGCGTCCCCGCCACATTGAATTTCAAATTTTGGCGGATAATTACGGTAACGTAATTCACTTAGGTGAACGGGATTGCTCAATTCAGCGCCGTAACCAAAAGCTACTAGAAGAAGCCCCTAGTCCTGCCCTACACCCAGAGTTGCGAGAAAAAATGGGACAAGCTGCTGTCAAAGCAGCTCAGTTTATTAACTACACCGGAGCAGGTACTATTGAGTTTTTGCTAGACAGATTTGGTCAATTCTACTTCATGGAAATGAACACCAGAATACAAGTAGAGCATCCCGTTACAGAGATGATTACTGGTGTAGATTTGGTTGCAGAACAAATTCGTATTGCCCAAGGAGAACGTCTTAAGCTAACCCAAGACCAAGTGGTTTTACGAGGTCATGCAATTGAATGTCGCATTAACGCTGAAGATCCTGACCATGACTTTCGTCCTTCTGCTGGACGTATTAGTGGTTATCTCCCCCCTGGTGGTCCAGGTGTAAGGATTGATTCTCATGTGTATACTGACTACCAGATCCCCCCTTACTACGACTCCTTGATTGGCAAATTAATCGTTTGGGGTTCAGATCGACCTACGGCAATTAACCGTATGAAACGGGCGCTCCGCGAATGTGCTATTACCGGGCTACCGACTACTATTGGGTTCCATCAAAAAATTATGGAAAACCCACAGTTCTTGCAGGGCAACGTTTACACCAATTTTGTGCAGGAGTTAAAACTTAAAGAGCAGTAGTCAGCGAGATAACAAGGTCAGTAATCCTTGCTGACCTAGAATAATTTCCCGAGCTAGGCTGAGGATACCAACCCAGATAATTGGGGTAATATCCACCCCGCCTATCGGTGGTACTAGTTTTCTCAACGGGACTAAAAAGGGTTCAGTTGGCCAAGCCACAAGATTAAACGGTAACCGATTTAGATCTATTTGGGGATACCAAGTGAGGACTATACGGAAAATAAACAAAAATATCATTAGTCCCAATAATAGACCTAGAATCCAACCAGTAAGTTCAATACCAGTCATGTGTTGCACTACTCTCTATATCAAAAAATAAGAATTTTGTCAAAATAGGAAGCTTTTCGACATTCTCCTACCTTGCTGCGTTATTCTCATCTGTCAAGTAATGTAATTATAGGCTAAACTTTACCTTAAACGCTTGGTGTTGCTGGTAGCGCCTTGCACCGATTTTGTTAAAATTAGAGTGAATAGTGTAAAAAAAGGTTGAGATCTATGACACCTTCTTTAGCAAATTTTCTTTGGAGTCTGGTTTGGGGTTCAGCAATTGTTGTTATCCCCGTAGTAGTCGGATTGATTTTTGTAAGCCAAAAAGATAAGATACAACGCGGTTAATACTGGTAACAGTTAACAAAATCAGGGTTAGGCGGTGTGTCAGTTATTCTTCTAATAACTAACCCCTAACCACTAATATTGTTTCTAGTGATATTTTCAGTAGTGATTTTATTTTGTAAGTCGCTAATATAGATATGGCTATTGGGTAAATAAAAATGGTAATTTTTGGGCTGCACTCAGCCAGTGTTCTGGCTCAGGTAAATTTTGGAACAAATCCAGCCAGTCTTTTAGGTATTTTTCTGGCTGTGGCTGGGCCAGCACTGTATTTTATCCGTTTTGTCCGTCCAGGTCTAGAAAGAGATCAGGATATATTTTTCGCCGCTATCGGTTTGGTGTGCGGATTTATTCTCATTTTTCAGGGCTGGCGGCTAGACCCTATTCTGCAATTTGGTCAGTTACTTTTGATCGGGACAACTGTATTTTTTGCAGTTGAAAGTCTTCGCTTGCGAATGATCGCCACCGACCAAGCCAAGCGCAATACAAAAATTGTGGACGAGCGAGAGGTGAGCGATCGCTACGAGTACAGTGGAAAGAGATACGAAGCTGAGGTTGATGCAGAGTTAGAACCACTGCCTTATGAGTACGAGGATCGCCCAGTGCGTGCTCGCATTCCAGGTAGCAGGGAAAGTCGCTCTCGTGATAACTATCGCGACAGCTATTACGATGACGAACCCCGCCGTCGTTCAGATCGACGTAGTAGCAGTGACAGACCAACTCCAACAGACAAAACTCGCCGCCGAAATTCTGGGGGTTCACCGAGCCGTACCTCTGATAGGTACGACAACGAAGATTGGGGCTCATCATCTAAAACAACTAATGATTGGGATAGCCCAAATCGCGAAGAACGAAGGACTTCTCGTCGTAGTAGTAATGAACCCTTCCGTCCAGACGGCAGTGAAGACGAAGGGATGGCTCCTAAACCCAGAAAACGTCGTCCATCTAGCGATTCAGCTACTCGACCAGCGCGTGAAGATGATGATGCTGTGCCAACCGATTACGTAGAGTATAAACCTATTACTCGGTCAGATGATGATTTAGATAACCCACCAAATTACGACAATCTTTAAATCGCTTTAGCTAGCTAGCCAGAAGCTGTATGCCTCATCTCTGTTGACGTAGATTACCACAATTATAGCGGTGAGCAAACAAGCTCCCAAGATAAATTCTTGGGAGCTTTTGATTTTGGTTAGCAAGAACAGGGAATCTTAAACAGAGGGGTGTGCGATACCGAATGTGTATGCCAATACTACTCGGTTAAGCTCGAAAATTCGCCCTGAACTAAAGTTCGGGCTAATACCTTGCATTGAGCTTTTAGCTCAATGAGTAATCTTTTAACCCATTAAAATGGGTTTCAGCTTTGAGCCGGGAAATTTATTTCCCGGCTCTTAACCTAGCAGTATTGATGTGTATGCCCTCATCCCCAGCCCTTCTCTGTGCTGCGAGAACGGAGTTTTTACATCTAGAGGGTTGAGCATATTGACGGCTGTCCTCCTGTCTGTTAGCGCAGCGTCTACCCTTGGGAAAAGCAAGAACTCGGAGCAAAGCACGCCTGTTTCCAAGGGTTTTGTGCATTTTTCTTATAAGGATTCTGGACATTTAATTTTTAATTCTTTTACTCCCCGTTTCCTGTTTAACAGCATCGATCAGCGATCGCACTTGTTGAGTTCCTTCTGAAGCTTCAAATGACATTGGAAACTTACCTCGAGCTATCATTCGTAATCCCAAGGGCAAAATGCTGAGTAATCCTTTAATATCTCTAAAGTAGTTTCCGACCACTTGTAAAGCAAACTGCGATTCGTTAATCCACCCACCTTGTTTAACTATCTCTACTAATCCCTTACGGTGTCGTAGTGGAACGCTGTCAGCCACTTCTTTATGAGCAAGAATTTCTTGTTTTATTTTGGTGATTTGATCTAATGGTGCAACCTCCATTGGACAAACTGAGTTACACCAAAAGCAGCGAGTACAACCCCAAACTCCTTTAGTACCTTCGTTATAGTTTTCCAGACGGTTTTCGGTTTCGCTGTCGCGGGAGTCTGCTACCATGCGATAAGCTTTAGCAAGCGCGTGAGGACCAACAAATTCTGGTTCAACAGTAAATCCGTTGCACTCTGAGTAACAAGCTCCACACATAATACAATTACCCGTTTGATCAAGACGCGATCGCTCTTCGGGTGTTTGCAAAAATTCTCTTTCTGGTACTTTCCTTCCGGCTGTACTTACATAAGGAGCGACTTTCTCAAGATTATTCCAGAAACTACTCATATCAACGACTAAATCTTTAATAACAGGCATATTGCCCAAAGGGGCTACTGTTATTTCTGGAATAACATTTGTCTCACTTCCTGAAATTGGGAGCTTTTCTGATTTGGCTATTTCGCTGTTTACATTTTCTTTACAAGCTAAAGCTGAACGTCCGTTGATTCGCACAGCGCAGCTCCCACAAATTGTGTTGCGACAATTTTTCCGAAACGCTAAAGTCCCATCTTGCTCCCACTTAATCCGATTGAGGCAATCTAGGATTGTGCTTTCCCCTTCCACATCCAAAACGTAGGTTTGCACTTCAGGAGGGGAGGAATTTTGTTTCTGACGAATCACCTTAAAAAGAACTTCCATTGCATCCTGCCAAAATCTTGAGATTTCTACCTTAACCTAACAAGTCATTCTTACACGCGACTTGATCACCTGATGCGTTATACTTTTGTTGCCTTTAATTCGCTCGCTAGCTGTTAATAGGCTGATCAGTAAAGATTTACTGATTCTGAAATCAGAATCACCATAAAAATTTTAATTTTAGAAACACCACTAAGATGGGAGACAGATCTGTTCACTTACTAAACCTATAGCAGTCCTCAATGATTTGTAAAAATGTACATCGTTTTTGCCTGTTACAAGGTTGCCTATTCCCTGTTACCTGCTTTAACCAGCAAGTTTACAAATACTTTAAGATTGCTTAGCAGGGCAACAAAATAATCGACGCGTAACATTTTATTTACCTGTTTAGGAGCCCACAGGATTCTCGGGTTTCCTGACTTAGGTAATTTGCCAGCGCTTATGAACTTACGTACATTATTCCCAAACAGAAAAAATCCTCAAAATAAATCCTCGTAATAGTTATAGCCAGATTTTAATCTCAAAATGCCTCCTACCCTCTATTGTCCCTTAAAGCCAATTGTTTGATCATATAGAATGGTGAATTCTGAGGATGAATATCTTAACAAAGAAAGTGATGAAACGCAAAGCATCTCCCTCACTGGTCAAAACTGCGCTACTGAATTAGGTGAATTTTTATAAAAGCTTGATGGCAATCCTCTCCCCAAAGGTAGGTATTTAGATAAAAGTGTAACAGTAAGTTGAATTCAAACTTAAATAACAATTTTGCTATTATTAGTGCATGATAGTATTTAATATAAAATTACGAGGCAACAAAATCCAGTAGAAGTTAGCTAACTTAGCGAGGCTAATACTGCTTTGTACCTCCGTAATCTTGTGAAGAAGAGAGATTTCTCCTCTTTACTAGCAGGATAAAAGGGTGTATGCTTGCACAACCCTAGGAAAATACTATGCAATCCCAAGCTTGATAACATGAGTCAGGGAAATCCTATAACTCAATGGCAAGAAAGGTAGTGCGGAAAGTAGAAGTCCTGCTATTTCTTGAGCTACAACTTATTTGTAGCGGTAGACCTCACGGACTTTGTAAACCGAACTGAAATTTACACTGCTGTGATCACACCAAAAGAAAAAAAATAATTTGATTTTTCATGGCAAATAATGGTTAAAAATGCCGTAAAATTACCAAAAACAATGCCTGTGACAACTCTGACCTCTAATTTATTATGGACAACCATAAAAGAGGCTGTCTGATTCCCTATAAGCAGGAAATTATCCCTAACCCTAGGGTATTGAGTAGCTTTATGCATATGTCAAAAAGCTAAATGCTGGCATGGAATGACGTTGTTTATCAGTTTGGAGAGAGTAGGATATTTTGATCGTAATGACTGAAACCGCAACTGCCCCATTAACTGGAAAAGCTTTACTTGCTAAGGTAAAGGAACTTTCCACTCTACCACGGCGAGAAAGAGCCAAACAGTGTGGCTATTACACTGTTACTAAAAATAACCAGGTTCGTGTTAATCTGACCGATTTTTATGACGCTTTACTATCAGCTAGAGGAATTCCTCTAAGTCCTGAAGCACCAAAAGATGGTCGTGGTCGTGAACCAACTTATCGAGTTAGTGTCCATCAAAATGGTCAAATTGTGATTGGTGCAACCTACACCAAAGCAATGGGCTTAAAGCCAGGCGATGAGTTTGAAATTAAGCTCGGATATAAGCATATTCACCTAATACAAGTCGACACTGACAAAAAAGAAGTCCAACCAGATTTAGATTCGGAATTGGACGAAGAATACGACGAAGATCAAGAATATGACGAAGATGAAGATGAGGACGAAGACGAGGACGAAGACGACGAATAAGTCGTTCTTAACTGAGTAATGAGTGTTGAATTGAAAGATAAAACAATCACTCAAGCGATTGAGAAATTGCTAAACACTTTCCCCGAATCGAAAAGAAGAGGTATGGCACTTTCGGTTGCTGCGTCGCGTTCATGAGCAAAAATGTGGTGTGGCTAAGCTGAGCAGCATTATTCGCCTCCCCACGCCGCCCATGATTAAGACTGTTCTGAATTCGGAACAGTCTTAATCTTGTGGGTGTTTTGCTCTAATGGTTGTAAAAACTTGACCTACTCACTAAAGAATTTAGCTGCTGTGTTTCCAAAATTCCGATAAGACTTCTTGCACAAGTTACCCATATTGGTACAAGCTTGATCAAGAATCAAGAAAACTATTTTCGTAAGAAGTCTATTGTGTTTGTTGTGATCAGCTTATTCAAGTCATCAGCCAACTATTTACTGCTACTTTCGCAAAATGTACCAGTAGTTGTTGTGGTGATGGCTTTTTTTGTTACTTGGATAATATCTTGGCTACCAGTAGCAGCAATCTTGGCGACAGCACTTAAATGGCAACTAAACAAACCTTTTCAGCCAGAACAAAAGTTGCCTTTAGTTATATCTCTTTATTTCTTAGCTCCCCTGATAATCTGGGGAGTGCTTTGGTTTACCAATCAACACCTTATAAACTACGGATTTGTCTGGAATATCTCAATTTTAGTCTCTGTGGTTTTGGGTTTTGCTTTAGGTGTCCTCGGTTTATCTGTTGTGTTTGTTAGCCAGATATCCCTAGGTTGGTGTTCTTTCCAAAGTTCAAATACAAAGCAACTGAGATCAGTTTCACTGCCTATTTTATTAGTAGCGTTGTTTGTAGGTGGAATAGAAGAGTTAGTTTTTCGCGGGTTTCTGTTGACAGAACTAAATCATGATTATTCAGTATGGGTAGCAGCAGTAGCTTCTAGTATAGTTTTTGCTGTTTTACACTTAATTTGGGAGCAAAAAGAAACTATTCCACAACTACCTGGACTTTGGCTGATGGGAATGGTTTTGGTATTTGCGCGCTTTGTTGATGGTGGAATATTAGGTTTAGCTTGGGGATTACATGCAGGATGGGTGTGGGCGATCGCGTGCTTGGACACTGCACAACTGATAACTTACACAGGTAAAGTTCCTGAATGGGTGACAGGGAAGAATAACAAACCCTTAGCTGGGCTAGCAGGAATTGCTTGTTTACTGCTCACGGCTGCTATTCTGTGGTTGTTTCACATTTATATTTAAGTAAGGGCGAACGCCTTACTCTGCGAGAAGCCAGAGGCTACGCCCCTACAATGGACAGGCGTAGGTTGGGTTGAGGAACGAAACCCAACATTTTAGGACTTACGCACGCTCACAAATCCAACATCATGTGTATTAACGGATAATGGTTGTTTGGGACTTGTAGGGGCGCAAGGCCTTGCGCCCCTACAATGGACATGAACACCCTCATTTGTGGAAAAATCTTTCGTGTAGGTGCTATTAATTCCTACCGCATATCTGATGATTTCTGTCAATGCTAGGATTTCGTTGGGTTTCACTTCGTTCTACCCAACCTACTACTACAAAAATCTGGAATAGCTTGACTTCAGTCGGTAGATTAAGGTAATTCCTAGGTCAGAGGGAGATATATTGACTAGTCTAGAAAATGATCAAAATTTTATTTTTAGCAGCTGATCCAAGCGATGCTTCTCGACTGCGCTTAGGACAAGAGTTACGAGATATTAAAGAAAGATTACGAATAGCTAAAGCGCCAGAGAACTATCAGCTAGAACAGCGAGAATCTGTTCGGGTGGGAGATATTACTCAGGCAATATTTGATGTACAACCAAACATTGTACATTTTTCTGGGCATGGGACAGATGAGGGTGAGCTTTGCTTTGAAAATCAAGTGGGTGAGATTCAGTCTGTCAAGCCAGATGCTTTGGCTGCAATGTTTGAGTTGTTCGCGCAGCATGTAAATTGTGTGGTGCTGAATGCGTGTTATTCTGAGATTCAGGCACAGGCGATCGCTGAACATATCCCGTTTGTAATTGGGATGAAGGATACAATTATCGATCAAGCTGGCGTCGCCTTTTCACTCGGTTTTTATAAAGCATTAGCTGCAAATCGTTCCATTGAAGACGCTTATAAATTCGGTTGTGTAGAAATTCGACTAAATGGATATTCAGAGCATCTCAAACCAGTTCTTTACCCAAAAAAAAGCCAACAGTCTCAACTTCTAGATCTACCACCCAGATCTCAGCCTAGCCTTACCTCTAATTTAAACCCTCAAAAAAGAAAGCGGATTTCACAGGAGTTAGATAGCCTTCAGCAACAGTACGATCTGTTAACCGAGAAGTGCAGTTACCTACGGATGGAGTTAGTAAAACAAGCGAGTGCGTCTGTTAAGTTTCAACTGCAAAAGGAGATTGAACAAACTGAAGCTCAAATAAAGCAAGTGGCTGAAAGGATCAATCAGCTAGAAAACAGTCTTCAATAAAAACAGCAATTTCTAAGCAGCGATTTTAAATTGATTTTGCACAAGTACTTATGCCCTCAGTTCAGTATTCACACCAGCGACAGCAAGAACTTCAAAAATATTACACTGAGCTAACCGAGAAAATAAATCACTTGCGGACAAAAGCTGTGATTGAGGCAGGTGCTTCAGTACATTATCAGCTAAAAAACGAACTTAAAGAAGCTGAGAAAGAGCGCGATCGCGTTGAAAAGCAGCTTCAGGCTATCGAAAATGAGCGTATACAAACTCAACTTTTTCAATTGAATTATAAAGATCAGGCACTCCTATTCCGAAAATTTTTAGAAAAAAGACGGCGAATAGGATCTTTCTTGGTTCATGGTTCACCGGAACACGGTCAAATATTTCTGCTGAAGCGTTTCCTACAAGCAATTCCTTACAACAGTACCGAGACTTACCCGATTGAGTTCCACCTTCGTAGCAAAGCCTTGAAAACAGATATTACTGCTTTCTGGCGACGGCTAGGTCGTGAAATAGGGGTAGAAAACCTTTCATCTCCTGACGAAATTGCCAAAGGAGTTATAGTGCAGCTGCAAACGCAGCACATTATATTGGTGTTTCATGACGTGGACTGTTTTATTGAAGAGGATCTACAAACCCTGATCTGCGACTTTTGGCGACGATTGGTAAATTTAGCTAAAGAGAAATTACCCCCAGATAACGAGTCTTTTCTCCTCATGTTTTTGGTTGCGCACGACGATTGTGCTAGTACTTGGAAGATCAACTTCGCAAACCAACTAGATTCGGTGTGGGAACCCCATACTCCCATCAGACTACCAATGATTGAATGCTTATCAGACCAAGTATTAGCTACCTGGATAGACAATGCAATTGATATATTGCCAACCACTGTAACAGAAGAAATAGACTACACAGTTCGGGGGATCCTAAAAAATACTAAAGGTGTTCCAGAGCGTGTATTCGCTGAAATTTTCAACTTGTGCGGCTGTAATTGGGAGGAGGAAGAAGTTAGGTGGCTAGAACTGTAAACGGAAAGCAGCTAAAATACACGGGCAACAAGCAGCCTAAGCCAGGGGAGCAAGATCCAAATACAGGGCAATTGTTGTATCCTTATTTACCTAGCAAGAAATTGGTAGAGGCGGTCAATATGGCGATCGCGCTTGAACGCCCATTACTACTAAAGGGAGAACCTGGTTGTGGGAAGACTAAATTAGCTCGTGCAGTGGCTTATGAGTTAGATTTACCTTACGAAGCTTGGTATATAAAATCTACTAGTCGAGCGCGAGACGGTTTATACACTTATGATGCCGTAGGAAGGTTGCGCGATGCGCAACTTGCTGCTTCGGGGATGGATGACGAAGCAGCATTAAAAGCGAAAAATTCTGACGCTTATGTTGAATGGGGACCTTTAGGACGTGCGTTTTTAAATGAAAAGCCCACTGTTGTACTCATTGACGAGATTGATAAAGCTGACATAGACTTTCCCAATGACCTGCTGCTTGAATTTGATGAGAAACGGTTTGAGGTTGGAGAAGTAAAACAAAGCAGTCCCATTAAGAGAATCCAGGCAAAGCAAACACCGATTGTTTTTATCACAAGTAACGATGAAAAAGACTTGCCAGATGCTTTCCTACGCCGATGTTTATTTCACTATGTTAAATTTCCCGAACGTCAGCAACTAATAGAAATTGTTCAGGCTCACTTTCCCGCTTCCCCTCTAGACTTGGTAGACGCAATTATTGATCGCTTTGTGGAATTGCGCGAAGAAATGCGGCGAGACAAAGGCGAAGCTGGTAAGAAAGTCAGCACCAGCGAATTAATGGACTGGGTAAGGATTCTTAGTCATTATGACAGCGATGAAATTCTTGGTAAATTAAAGACAGAACTTCTCTATCCTGGAGTGTTGTTGAAGAGTTGGGATGATTATCGGCGTTACGGGGAGCAAATACAATCAGGTTCTTCAGGTGGGGAAACATGAAAGCTACCCAAGAAGAATTACCACTGCTTAACCTCTTCACTCAGCTACGAGAAGCAGGCTTACCCTTGGGTATTGATGAGTATCGCCTAGTTCTGAAAGCTTTGCAGGAGGGGTTTGGTATAGCTGATCAAGAGTCATTAGCAGAACTTTGCCGTACTTTGTGGATCAAGTCAAAGGATGAGGAACACCTTTTTAATTATCACTTTGACCAGGTAATTAAACTCACGCATCCGATCATCACTCCTACAACTTCAGAACAAAGGGAACCAAATTTAGAACAAAGGAAACCAAGTTTAGAACAACAAAAATTTTCCTCTCCTCCCAAAGCACCCTACGGAGGTAACAGCGATCAGCAACCTACACCACCCGAAACTACGCCTGCTTCTGTACCCGTCTCGTCAGAACTGATGCAAGTAGAAGATGAAGTTAGAGTGGCTACAGCAGTACAAATTGCTACTCGTAGTGATGAGGATATTTATGAACATCGCTTCACTGAATCTGATGAGTATTTTCCAGTAACTCGGCGACAAATGAAACAAAGCTGGCGACATCTTCGCCGTTTGGTTCGGGAAGGACTGCCCATAGAATTAGATGTAGAGGCTACTATTGATCGAGTTGGACAACAAGGGGTGTTGTTAGAACCTGTGCTGATTCCTCGTCGAGTGAATCGGACTGAACTGCTGTTGCTGATTGATCAAAAAGGGTCAATGGTGCCATTTCACATGCTGGGAAATCGGTTAGCAGAAACCGCCCAAAGGGGTGGACGCTTAGGAAAGGCTGGTGTTTATTACTTTCACAACTGTCCAACCCGTTATCTTTACCACGAACCAACACGCCAGAAGGCTAAACTGATTCAAGATGTTTTAGATCAGCTTCGTCCAGAACGTTCTGCTGTGTTAATTTTTAGTGATGCAGGCGCAGCAAGGGGTGGTTTTAGTTCAGAACGACTTGAGTTAACTAAAAAATTTCTCGACCAACTTAAACAACGAGTTCGTTATATCGCATGGCTCAATCCAATGGTAAAAGAACGCTGGTTTGAGACAACAGCTGGTGAGATTGCTCGTTGGGTACCGATGTTTGAAATTAGTCGCCAGGGAATGGATAGAGCAATTGATGTGTTGCGTGGAAGAGAAGGATAACCAATGAAGCCAGAAGTCGCCAATCGCCGCATTGAAACCTTCCGTCAACGCTTTAACGAAGCACATCTTTACTTAGCTTACCATGCAGCTTTTCCGTTAGCCCTTACACCGGATTTACTCTATCGTTTGTGGGCTAATTTCCAGCGCGATATCTATGGAGAAGTTTTGAATATTCCTTGGATTGCTGTGGCAGATCTACTGCTTTCTAGCCTTTGTGATGAGGTGGGGTATGAGCTTTATGAAATGGATACAGTAGTGCGAAATACCCTGCTGAGGGAATTACAGGTAAATCCCCGTTTTGGCGAAAAGCGGATTAATGAACTGTCTAATTTTTTGCTTGTTTATATACAGCAGCAGCTTGAGAGTGATGATCCAGATCTTCGCAATTTTGCTCAAGTTCAAGAATGGACAGCACTAGCGTATACCAAACCTAACGAGGCTGCTAAAAAAATTGCGTCTACTTTATCCCATTTGGATTTAAATGATAAAGCAGAATGGGTTCGTCTGGGATCTCTCGTTGAAACATTTTCGGAAGTACTAGCAGAATACACACCACTGCTAATTTACGTTCGTGGAATGGGAAACCTTGCTCGTGGCGATCGCTCTGGTGCAGAAAACCAACTTAGCAAATTGAACACACAACAAGAGCAATTACAAGTTGCTGGAGTCAATTTAACGCTCCCTACTTTCATCAAGCAGGTTTCTCGAGCAGAAAACCAACTCAGCAAATTGAACACACAACAAGAGCAATTACAAGACGCTCGAGTCGATTTAACTCTCCCTACCTTCATCAAGCAGGTTTCTCAGCCAAAATCTTCGCCTGTCATTGAAAAGAAATGGTTTCAATTTGAGTTTGTTACCCTCGCCCAAAGACGTTCAGGACTTTTTGGCCTTTTTGGCGAAAAAACTTTCTCCGAAAAACGTAGTCAAGGTCAAGCAGAATTTTTCGCAGAAGAGTTGGGTGATGGTGTTGTACTAGAAATGGTCGCAATTCCTGGCGGTCAATTTCTGATGGGTTCTCCAGAAAACGAACCAGAAAGATTTAGTTCTGAAAGTCCGCAGCATAGGGTTACAATTCAACCATTTTTCATGGGAAAATTTCCGATTACCCAAGCCCAATGGGCAAAAATTGCTGTTCAACCAAAAGTTAAAATAGATTTAAACCCTGACCCATCGCATTTTAAAGGAGCTAATCGACCTGTTGAGTCTGTCAGTTGGGACGATGCAATTGAGTTTTGCGCTAGACTATCAAATTTAACAGGGAAGGGTTATCGGCTCCCAAGTGAAGCTGAATGGGAATATGCATGCCGTGCTGGGAAAAATACAGCGTTTCATTTTGGGGAGACGATTACTACCTATTTAGCTAACTACAATGGTGAATACACTTATGCATCTGCACCAAAGGGGATTTACCGGGGGCAAACAACCGAAGTAGGAAATTTTTCCCCAAATGCTTGCGGTTTACATGATATGCATGGTAATATATGGGAGTGGTGTGAAGATACCTGGCATGATAGCTATGAAAAAGCGCCGGTTGATGGCACTGCATGGGTGAGCGATAATGATAATAATTCTCAACAAAGGCTCCTGCGTGGTGGTTCCTGGGTCGACTTTCCGAGGCACTGTCGTTCGGCCTATCGCTACTGGGTTGCGCGCGTCAACAGTTACGACCATGTGGGGTTTCGGGTTGTCGTGGTTGGGCTTGCCGGGACTCATTAGCCCTTTGCACTCTTGCACTTTTGCCCTTCTTAATTTTACCCTTCTCCGCCGCAGGCGGATCGATTTTTTTTATAATAAATGAGCGATATACAGGGATCATACTAAAAATTTAGAAGATAGTCAAGTCGGACGTTTAAAATTTCTTAGCATAGCGTGAGATATTAGCGCCAACTTACTTATTGGTTACAGGATAATAAAGAAATCTACCAGTAAAACCATAGTGATGATCTGCTGCCTCAACCCAGCTTGCCACAATCCCCCGTGTGCTGATGACACAAAGTTTTGCTCCAACTGCGGCACAGGATTGGTGGTGTTGAGAAACCGCTATCGCCCTGTAAAGTCATTGGGCGGGGGCGGATTTGGTAAAACTTATCTGGCAGAAGATATAGACAAGTTAAACGAAAAATGTGTCATCAAGCAATTTGCACCACAAGTACAAGGAACAGGCGCACTTCAGAAAGCAACAGAACTCTTTGAACAAGAAGCGATCAGATTACAACACTTAGGTGAACATCCCCAAATTCCCACCCTGTTAGCATATTTTCAACAGGATAATCGCTTGTATTTGGTGCAGCAATATATCGAGGGTGAAAATTTATTGGCTGAATTAGAACAGCAGGGAGTTTTCAGCGAGCAAAAGATTCGGGAATTGTTACTGGATTTATTAAATATTCTTAAGGAAGTTCACGCTCAGCAAGTTATTCACCGGGATATCAAACCAGACAATCTTATCCGCCGTCCTGATGGCAGATTAGTGTTGATTGATTTTGGTGCATCAAAACGACTGACAACGACAGTCATAAATTACTCAGGGACAGCGATAGGTTCTTTTGGTTATGCATCAGTAGAACAAATGCACGGAGGCAAAGCGTATCCAGCGAGTGATTTATTTAGTTTGGGCACAACCTGCTTTCATCTGCTAACTGGAGTTCATCCTTGGGAACTTTGGAAGAGCCAAGGCTACAGTTGGGTTGCTCATTGGCGAGATCATTTGCAGCAACCAGTGAGTCAAGAACTGGGGCATATTCTAGATAAATTGTTGCAAGGAGATTATCACCAACGTTATCAGTCAGCAACAGAAGTTCTACAAGAGTTGAATCAGCCGCCACCATCACAAGCTAAGACACAACCACAACCAGTCGTTTTACAACGAAATAATAAGCTTAAAAAAAGCTTGCTGCTAAGTGGTGCGATCGCACTGTTAGCGTTGGTTGGAACTCAAATCTATAGTTATATTCGCGATCATTCTGTTCGCGATCGCTTGTTGCCTACTAATTCAACAGTTAAGGTTCCCAGCTTATCATCCAACAACTTCTTACAACAAAGAACTCTCCTAGGGCATTCTGGTTGGGTTACTTCCATCGCCATCAGCCCAGATAGCAAGATCCTTGCCAGTGGGAGTTGGGACAATACTATCAAACTATGGAATCTGGCAACCGGAGAGCAAATCCGCACCCTGCAAGGACATTCTGATCCAGTTATATCTATCGCCATCAGCCCAGATGGCGATACTCTTGCCAGTGGTAGTCGCGACAACACCATAAAACTGTGGAATCTCGCAACTGGAGAGCAAATCCGTACTCTTGAAGGACATTCCGACTTAATTAGATCCGTCGCGATTAGCCCAGATAGCAGAACCCTTGCTAGTGGTAGCCTTGACAACATCATAAAACTGTGGAATTTAGCAACTGGAGAGCAAACCCGCACCCTTCAAGAGCATTCCGACGGGGTTAATTCCTTCCTAGCCTTAGTGAACACAGCCTATTCCATTGCTTTCAGCCCAGATAGTAAGATCCTTGCCAGTGGTAGTTATGACAGCACTATTAAACTGTGGAATCTGGGAACCGGGGAGCAAATCCGCACCCTCCAAGGGCATTCCAAATCAGTTTACTCCGTCGCGATCAGCCCAGATGGTAAGATCCTTGCCAGTGGTAGTGCTGATAACACTATCAAACTGTGGAATCTCGCAACCGGAGGACAAATCCGCACCCTTCAAGGGCATTCTAGCGAAGTTAATTCCGTCGCTTTCAGTCCAGATGGCAAGACTCTCGCCAGTGGTAGTGATGACAATACCGTTAAACTATGGAATTTAGCAACTGGAGAGCCAATCCGCACTCTTCAAGGGCATTCTGGCTCGGTTCGTTCCGTCGCTTTCAGCCCAGATGGCAAAATTCTTGCCAGTGGTAGTGAAGACAAAACTATCAAAATTTGGGCAATACCATAAAAGTTGCCGCTTTTAAATAACCGTACAAATTGGTTCGTAGTTGCGCTTTAGCGCACCAACGTGCAACCACAAACCCTTAACTCTAACCTTCCTTCTTCCCTTCCTTCTCTTCAATTAAACGCTTGAATAATTCAAATTGTTCTTGCTCCTCTTGTGGAGTCTTTGGCGGGGCGAATACTGTGGTTTGTGAGTTTGCTTTACGGCGACTAAACAAAAGACGCAAAGCTTCAATATCCTCATCAGAACGGTGTTGAAGTGCGTACGCTTTCAGTTCGTCATTTGTCATTTCTTCAAAATTCGGTTTCATAAAAATTCCCAAAGTCCATTAGGGTGTAATCTGTTGCGCATTTAATTTTTATATGGAACGCGGGCAAGATGCCCGCACTACAATAATTTTACGTTTTCGTCTTAATAAGCCTGTGTTCTACAAGAATGTTGTTTTGTGTACTTGATGTAAAGAAAATTTCCGAAATTCTTAGTGATTAGTGGATAATAAAGACACTTACCAGTAAGAGCATAGTGATGATCTGCTGCCTAAATCCAGCTTGCCACAATCCTCCGTGTACTGATACCACAAAGTTTTGCTCCAACTGCGGCACCGGATTAGTAGTTCTGAGAAACCGTTATCGCCCTGTAAAAGCATTGGGTGGCGGAGGATTTGGTAAAACTTATTTGGCAGAGGATATTGACAAACTGAAGGAAAACTGTGTTATCAAGCAATTTGCACCACGAACACAAGGAACAGGCGCACTTCAGAAAGCAACAGAATTATTTGAACAAGAGGCAATAAGATTACAACAGTTAGGAGAACATCCACAAATTCCCACTCTGCTAGCATATTTTGAACAAGATAATCAACTGTATTTGGTTCAGCAGTATATCGAAGGAGAAAATTTATCGGCTGAATTGCAACAGGAGGGAGTTTTTAGCGAGCAAAAAAGTCGAGAATTGTTACTCGATTTATTAAATATTCTTCAGGAAGTTCACAAGCAGAAAGTTATTCACCGAGATATAAAACCAGAGAATATTATCCGGCGTCGTGATGGCAGATTGGTGTTGATTGATTTTGGTGCATCAAAACAATTGACAACGACAGTCATGAACCGTCCAGGGACAGTGATTGGTTCTTTTGGTTATGCATCACTAGAACAAATGCAGGGAGGGGAAGCGTATCCAGCAAGTGATTTATACAGCTTGGGCGCAACTTGCTTTCATCTGATGAGTGGAGTTCACCCTTGGGAACTTTGGAAGAGGCAAGGTTACGGCTGGGTTGGTTATTGGCAACACCATTTGCAGCAACCAGTAAGTCAAGAATTGGGGGATATTCTGAATAAATTGCTGCAAGAAGATCATCAGCAACGTTATCAGTCAGCAGTAGAAGTTTTACAAGAGTTGAATCCACCGCCACCACCCCCTGTTGTACCTCCAACAGGACCGTCTAAACAGCAAGTATCAGCACCAACGCGACAACCAGTAGTTTCAAAACCAAATGCTAAGCTTGGAAAGCGATTGTTGTTTGGTGGTGCGATCGCTCTTTCAGTGTTAGTTGGGATTCAAATATATAGTTATGTTCGTTATGGGTTGTTTCCTACTAATCCGATAATTGCGATTACCAGTTTACCTGATAGCTTGTTACTAGTAAGAACCTTGACAGGACATTCTGATTTTGTTATAAACGTCGCTTTCAGCCCAGATGGCAAAACCCTTGCCAGTAGTAGTTATGACAAGACTGTCAAACTATGGAATCTGACAACTGGAGAGCAAATCCGCACTCTCCAAGGGCATTCTACGTCAGCTTACTCCGTTGCCATTAATCCAGATGGCAAGACTCTTGCCAGTGGTAGTGGTGACAACACTATTCAACTGTGGAATCTGGCAACTGGAGAGCAACTCCGTACCCTCCAAGGGCATTTTGGTTGGGTTAATTCAGTTGCTTTCAGCCCAGATGGCAAGACTCTTGCCAGTGGTAGTGGTGACAACACTATTCAACTGTGGAATCTGGCAACTGGAGAGCAACTCCGTACCCTCCAAGGGCATTCTGGTTGGGTTAATTCAGTTGCTTTCAGCCCAGATGGCAAGACTCTTGCTAGTGGTAGTTTTGACCACACTATTAAACTGTGGAACCTGGCAACTGGAGAGTACATCAGCACCCTCAAAGGGCATTCTGACTGGGTTTATTCCATCGCTATCAGCCTAGATGGCAAGACCCTTGCCAGTGGTAGTAAAGACAATACCATCAAACTGTGGAATCTAGTGACTGGAGTGCTAA